>NZ_JBXAJV010000002.1:0-582666 GCF_058797635.1 Pseudomonas sp. GW823-FHT02C02
TGAGGCGTTGAGCTAACCAATACTAATTGCCCGTGAGGCTTGACCATATAACACCCAAGCAATTTGCTGACCTGAAAGGGCACCAGATTGCGGTGTGTGAAGACGAAATGAACCGAAAGTTCGATTGTTCACAAACACCGAGATCTATCACATACCCATTCGCTGGAGCGTGCGCCGTAAGGCAAGCGACCTGGCTACCGAATTTCTTGACGACCATAGAGCATTGGAACCACCTGATCCCATCCCGAACTCAGCAGTGAAACGATGCATCGCCGATGGTAGTGTGGGGTTTCCCCATGTGAGAGTAGGTCATCGTCAAGATTAAATTCCGAAACCCCTATCTGCGTATGCAGGTAGGGGTTTTGTTTTGTCCGCAGGAAAGTGGCGTGACAAAAAAGGATAGCCGACGGGCTATCCCAGCTTTCAGCATCGTTAGTGAAACTTCGGCAGAACGTATTCAGCTATCTCTTCAATAACCTCTGCCACAGGGCGTTCGCTACGACGCATGTGCAAGCCGACATGCTGCACACCAGCCTCACGTAACGCCTGAAGCTCATCAATCAAGGCCAGCCGTCCACAACTGCCACCGAAGCGCACACGTCGCATGGGGGTATGAGGATTAGCAGTCAGGTCCAAGTGTACGAAGCTGATATAAGGCTTATCGCCTCCAACTTCCCGCCACAGCCCCACTCGACGTCGGTGCTCATCCGGCGTACCAGGGTAGGCGAGCCAACCATCCATGTGCTCACCAATCCAGGCCGGTGATTGTTGACCAAGACCTGCAACCAGCAGTGGCATAGGCTGATCTCGCTCCGGCAACAGGCGAGCGCCCTCAGGTAAACGACCTTCTCCCTGGCTGCGGATCAATTCAACCGTATCGCGAAAGATCTCCCCGCGCTGATCGTAATCCACCCCAAACAACGGATACTCCATCGGCCGGTCACCACTGGCCACCCCAAGGAGCAGACGCCCGTCACTCAGTTCATCAACACTGTTGGCGGCCTTGAGCGTTAGCCAAGGCTGACGCAATGGCAGCACAACCGCTGCTGTACCGAGCATGATGTTCTCCGTAATCCCGGCCAAATACCCAAGGTAAGAAAAGGTCTCAAAGACCTGTGCAGCGTCGCCAAAGTTGGGGTCGTAAACCGGCACATCACGTACCCAAAGTGCGCGAAAACCGGCGTTGTCAGCCAAACGTGCCATCGCCGCGTGCTGCTTCAAGTCGGGGACACCAAAAGGCCGATCCTGAGCGATCCGCAGCCGCTGTCCATCATTGGACCAATCGTTATCCAGCGGCAGTTCCAGTCCGATGGAAAATCCATTCGAGCCGAGTAATCGTTGAAATCGTGGATGCATGAAAAGACTCCAAAACAACAAAATGGAATGACATGCACCCAGTATCTACAGGCTCATCTACAAGAAAAATGCATGAATCGGAATATCAATCTTGAGCAAAACGCACGAGTCAAAGAAAAAGCCGACCGTCGTTTTGACCCTCAAGGACAACCATTCGAGAAAATCCCACTAAAGTGACTGCACAGTTTTTGGTATGGTGCAGCTCGTTTTTTAACGGATTGATTTGCAGGCCTAAGGATCGCCCTCCTTTTTTAGTCATAGAGCCGCTACAGAAATGCCCGAACCGATACCCATCAAGGACCACGAAAAAGAGACGCGTCTGGTCAACAAGCGGCTGATCGCCTGCGCCTTATTCGTCGCCGCCATTTCCTGCGCACTTGTGGTGCGCATGTATGTCCTGCAAGTGGTCGAATACGACTATCACTCGACAATCTCCGAAAACAACCGCGTCCATGTCCTGCCGATCACCCCGACCCGCGGGCTGATCTACGACCGCAACGGCGTAGTCCTCGCGGATAACCGTCCCAGTTTCAACCTCACCATCACCCGCGAACGCGCCTCCGATGTCAAAGGGGAGCTCGATGAGGTGGTCAACCTCCTGCACTTGCCAGCCGAAGACCGGACACTGTTCGACAAGGCCATGAAACAGGCGCGCCACCCGTTCGTGCCGGTTACTCTGTTCTACGAACTCAGTGAACAGCAAATCGCGGTTCTCGCGGTCAATGAGTTCCGTCTGCCGGGGATCGATGTCGAGCCCCAGTTCGTGCGCCATTACCCGTTTGGCGCACACTTTGCGCACTCGATCGGTTACGTTGGTCGTATCAACGAAAAAGAATCCAAAGCCCTCGACACGGTGGAGTATCGCGGCACCCAATCCATCGGCAAGACCGGCATTGAAAAATTCTACGAGTCGCAATTGCACGGCCAGGTGGGTTACGAAGAAGTCGAAACCAATGCCCAGGGCCGCGTACTGCGAGTGCTCAAGCACACCGATCCGATCCCCGGCAAAAACATTGTCCTGAGCCTGGACGTCAAACTTCAAGAAGCGGCCGAGGAAGCCTTGGGTGATCGTCGTGGTTCGGTGGTGGCGCTCGATCCATCGACCGGTGAAGTGCTGGCCATGGTCAGCAAGCCCAGTTTCGACCCGAACCTGTTCGTCACCGGCATCAGCTTCAAGGAATACGCGGCGCTGCACGACTCCATCGATCGGCCGCTGTTCAACCGCGTTCTGCGCGGCCTCTACGCGCCAGGTTCGACCATCAAACCCGAGGTGGCCATTGCCGGCCTCGATGCTGGCGTCGTCACCCCTCAGACCCGTGTCTTTGACCCCGGTTATTACCAGCTCCCGGACTTTGATCACAAATACCGTAACTGGAACCACAGCGGCGACGGCTGGGTCGACATGGACGCGGCGATCATGCGCTCCAACGACACCTACTTCTATGACCTGGCCCACAAGCTGGGCATCGATCGCCTGCACGACTACATGGCCATGTTCGGCCTCGGCGAAAAAGTCTCGCTGGACATGTTCGAAGAGTCTGCCGGCTTGATGCCGTCGCAAGCGTGGAAGCGCGCTACGCGCCGTCAGGCCTGGTTTCCGGGCGAAACCGTGATCCTTGGCATCGGCCAGGGTTATATGCAGGTCACGCCGCTACAGCTGGCCCAGGCCACCGCGCTGATTGCCAACAAAGGTGTGTGGAACCGACCGCACTTGGCAAAGACCGTGGATGGCGTAGCGCCGGTGGACGAGCACCCTATGCCGAACATCCTGCTCAAGGATCCGCGTGACTGGGAGCAGGTCAACCATGGCATGCAGATGGTGATGCACGACGCCCGCGGGATTGCCAGAGCCGCCGCGCAGGGCGCTCAGTACCGCATTGCCGGCAAGAGTGGTACCGCGCAAGTCGTCGCGATCAAGCAAGGCGAGCGCTACAACCGGGCGAAAACCCTGGAGCGCAACCGCGACAATGCCTTGTTCGTCGGCTTCGCCCCGGCCGAGCACCCGAAGATCGTCATCTCGGTGATGATTGAAAACGGTGAGGCCGGTGGTCGCGTCGCCGGCCCTGTGGTGCGGCAGATCATGGACGCCTGGTTACTCGATCAGGACGGCCATCTAAAGCCGCAATACGCCACGCCGAGCAAAGCTCCGGGCGACCCTCACGTCTAAGCGCTCAAAGCTTCACAGCACAGGCTCACGAATACTGAGCATGTGCTGGAAGCTTTCGAGGAAGACCGTTTCGGCCTGACTCATCTTCTGCTCGCGGGTCCACAACAGCTGAATATCGAAACCCACCATCCCATCCTCCGGCGGCCATCTGGTGCTGTCCCTGGGGTTCGATATTTTCGAACTGGACCCGCAGAGCAAAGTGGCAGTGACCCGTGAAGGGTTCGCGGTGTTGGGCGAACGGATTCGTAGCCTTGGGTTGCCGTGTCTGATTGTGCAGGAGGGCGGGTATCACCTGGAGAGTCTTGAGGACAATGCCCGGGCGTTTTTTGTGAATGCCGAGGTGTGGCAGCTCTGAGATCATTGGGGCCAGGTACGTCGCCTTCGCGGGCAAGCCTCGCTCCTACAGGTTATTTGCCTGGGGGGAAATTTTGGTTCGCCTCAACCCTGTAGGAGCGAGGCTTGCCCGCGAAGAACGATGACTCGGTCCACCTGACAGAACGCAAGTGCTGTAAGGCACTTGCCATCGCCCTGACGTTAACGTAAAGATTGCGGCAGGGCGCTGAACTTGAAAGGCGCAAAGCGGACCGATCCGGAGCGCTTGATGACGCTAATAAAAACACCTTCTCCCAAGCTGCACCTCGAAGCCCGGCTGGCCCGGGAAAAACTCCATCTGGAGGGCGAAGTCCCCGATGGTGTTCTGCGGGCAGAAATCGATGCGTCGTGGCGGCGCAGCCTCAGCCATGGCGTGCATTTCAACGCCAAGCACGAACTGGCGCTGGAATCGAGCGCCAGCCTCGACGTGCTGTTGGCAAGCAATCGCCTGCTGATCGACGCCGCATTACCGGCCATCGACTACCTGGCTGAACGCCAAGGCAAGGAAGGCCTGATCATCCTCGCCAACTCCGACGCCACCATCCTCGCCGTCGAAGGACGCGCCGACCGCCTCAAGGGCAGCGGCCTGCAAGACATCACCCTGGGCGCCTGCTGGAGCGAAGCCGCTCGTGGTACCAACGCACTGGGCACCGCACTGGTGGAAGCCCGGCCGACGATGATTGATTGCGGCGAGCATTACCTCGATCGTCTAAGCGATTTCTCCTGCACATCGGTGCCGATCCATTGCCCCCAAGGCGACATCCTCGGCGTCCTTGACCTGACCCGCGAAGGCCCCCTCGGCCGCGTTCATGACAGCACCGCGTTGCTGGCCATGGCCGTCAGCCAGATCGAAAGCCGCGTGTTCAACGCCAGTTACCCGGACGAAATCGTCCTCGCGTTCCACAGCCGTCGGCAATACCTTGAATCCCCTTGGCAGGGCCTGCTGGCGGTGAGTCTCGGCGGACAGATCCTGGCGGTCAGCGCGCAAGCCTGTCAGTTGCTGCGTGCCGAGCGTTCGGCCCTGGTCGGTCGGCGTTGCGAAGAGTTTCTCGGTGTCGATGGCCTGCAATTGCTGTCCCGTCTACATCAAGGTGGCGTCGGCAGTTTGCAGACCGCCAAAGGCGAGTTCTTCTACAAAACCCTGCGGGCGCCGCAACGTTCCATCAACGTCAGCACACCGCCGCGCAGCCCCGCGAAAACCGCCAAGCCACAACCGGATCTCGAATCCCTGGCCGGCAGTAACGTGCGTTATGCCCGGGCCTTGCGCATGGCCCGTCAAGGGCTGGCTAATGAATTGCCGGTGTTGCTGCTCGGTGAAACCGGCACCGGTAAAGAAGTCATCGCCCGTGCGCTGCACATGGCCGGAACCCGCTGTGACAAACCTTTCGTTGCGGTGAACTGCGCGGCAATCCCTGAAGGCCTGATCGAGTCGGAACTGTTCGGCTACCGCGAAGGCGCCTTCACCGGCTCCCGTCGTGGCGGCATGATCGGACGACTGCAACAGGCCCACGGCGGCACCTTGTTCCTCGACGAAATCGGTGACATGCCGCTGGCCTTGCAGGCCCGTCTGCTGCGGGTGTTGCAGGACCGTAAAGTGGCGCCGCTGGGCGCGGGCGAAGAACAAGACATCGATGTCGCGCTGATCTGCGCCACCCACCGAGACCTCAAGCGTCTGGTCGAAGAAAAGCACTTCCGTGAAGACCTGTTCTACCGGGTCAACGGCATCAGCGTGATGCTCCCGGCCCTGCGCGAGCGCGAGGATTTCAGCAGTTTGGTTGCTCGTCTGCTGGCCAAACTTGATGCCCCGACGATGGTCCTGCATGACGATCTGAGCCGCTTGCTCGACGGCTACCATTGGCCGGGCAACATTCGCCAACTGGAAATGGTCCTGCGCACCGCGCTGGCCATGCGCGAACCCGGGGACACGGTGCTCACCCTCGACCACCTGCCCGACAGCATGCTCGACGAACTGACCGCGACTGAACGCCCGGCATCGGGCAGCATTCGCGAAAACGAACTGGAGCTGATCCGCCAGGCCCTGGACAGCCATCAGGGCAACGTCTCGGCCGCCGCCGACGCCTTGGGCATCAGCCGCGCGACCCTGTATCGCAAGCTCAAACAGTTGCGTTCGTGATGCAGCGCTTGATCGTTCGGCTGATCGACAGCCAGAACCCCGAAGCCCTGCAAGCGGCGTTGCGTTGGCTCTACAGTTTTGTGCGCCCGCATCGATTGGCGATTGCCGGGCTGCTCGGCTTGTCGGTCTGCGCTTCGTCGCTGGTGCTGGTGCAGCCGTGGCTGACCAAACTATTGATCGACGATGGCTTGCTGGCGAAAAACTTCCCGATGCTGGTGTTGATTGCCGGATTGATGATTCTCGCCGGGCTGCTTGGCACGGCGCTGTCGGGGATCAATCGCTACCTGCACACGCGACTGTCCGGGCGGATTCTGTTCTCGCTGCGCGACGACCTTTATCGACATCTGCAAACCCTGTCACCGAGCTTCTATGGACAGCGGCGTATCGGTGATCTGATGTCGCGCCTGGATGGCGACGTCGCGGAGATCCAGCGCTTCGCTGTGGATTCGCTGTTCTCGGCGGTATCGAGCGTGGTTGGCCTGGTGGTGGCGGTGGCGATGCTGCTGACCCTGTCGTGGAAACTTTCACTGCTGGCATTGGTGCTGATTCCCCTCGACATCCTCTGGCTGCGCTGGATGCGGCGCAAAGTCGAGCGCGATGTACGGCAGTTGCGCGAGCGCTCGGCGGACATGTCCTCGTTCATGGTCGAGACCTTGCCGGTGATGAAATTCATCCAGTCTGCCGGCCAGCAACAACGCGAATCGCGCCGTCTGGAGTCGCTTGGTCAAGGCTATATGAGCCAGCTGCTGCGCCTGCAAGTCACCGAGTTTTTTACCCAGGCGGTGCCCGGCACGCTGACGTCATTGTCCCGGGCCTGTGCGTTTTTGATTGGCGGTTATTGGGTGGTGCAGGGGACCTGGCAACTGGGCGCGCTGATCGCGTTTTCCACGTACCTGGGGATGGCGGTCGGACCGGTTCAGAGCCTGCTCGGGCTCTATGTCGCGATTCAGCGGATGACCGTCAGCCTCGGCCGGGTCATGGAACTGCGCGGTGAAGAACCGACCGTGCTAACACCGGTTGAACCCAAGCCGATGCCGACCTCTGGCGAGTTGCGTTTCGACGACGTGCACTTCAGCCATCCCGGTCGTCCGACGACCTTGCGCGGCATCGAAGCGCGAATTCCCTATGGCTTGAAAGTCGCCCTGAGCGGCGGCTCCGGCGTCGGTAAATCAACGCTGATCGATCTGCTGCAACGCCATCACGATCCGCAAGCTGGCCGGGTGCTGCTGGGCGAGGTCGATCTGCGTGAACTGGACCTGTTCCAGCTGCGTCGGCGGATAGCCGTGGTCAGTCAGGACATCGTACTGTTTCGCGGCAGCCTGGCCGACAACCTCGCTTACGCGGTGCCGGACGCCAGCCGTGAAGCGATTGCCGAAGTCGCAAGGCTGGCGCAACTCGACAGCCTGATCGAATCGTTGCCCGAAGGTCTCGACAGTCCGTTGGGCGAACGCGGCCAGCAGTTGTCCGGCGGGCAGAAACAGCGGATCGCCATCGCCCGGGCGTTGTTGCAGGATCCGCTGATTCTGGTGTTGGATGAAGCGACCTCGGCGGTGGATGAAGCCACCGAGCGCGAAGTCATCGAGGCCATCGACCGACTGTTTGCCGGGCGCACGCGGATCCTGATCAGCCATCGTCCTTCCACGCTGGCTGATGCTGATGTGCGTTTTGAATTGCTCGACGGCGTACTCATTTCAAAAGCGGTGCTGCATGAAGCCTGAGCTAAGGATTGGCGTGGTCGACAGCGGACATTCGGCGGCGCAACGGGTGCAGGTGATCGCCGGACGGCGTTTTTCACTGCTGGAGGATGGCCTGGCCGAAAGCGACTTGCGTGACGACCCGCTGGGCCACGGCAGCGCGGTGATCGAAGCCATCGGGCGGCGAGCCCCTGCGGCGGTGTTTTGCGTGGGGCAGGTGTTCGACCAGCGCGGCGTCACCAGCGCCTTGCAGATTGCCAGCGCTATCGACTGGCTGGTGGCGCAGGATGTTCGCTTGATTAATTTGAGCCTTGGATTACGCCAGGATCGCAGCCTGTTGCGCGAAGCCTGCGCAGCGGCGGTGGCGCGGGGCATTTTGTTGTGTGCCTCCAGCCCGGCCCAGGGCGAGGGTGTGTATCCGGCGAATTATCCACAGGTGCTGCGCGTCACCGGCGATGCGCGTTGTGCCGAGCATGAATGGTCGTGGCTCAACAGTGCCCAGGCCGATTTCGCGGCGTGCGTGCATGGGACCTATCCGGGACAGTCCGGTGCGAGCCTTGGGTGTGCGGCGTTGAGCGGACATATTGCGAGTTTCCTGGTTGCCCATCCCGATGCGAGTAACGAGCACGTCATCGAGTGGCTGCGCGAGAACGCCCGCTATCGCGGCCCTGAACGGCGCTTCGGCGCATGATTGTGATTCTTGGCGCTGGACCCGCCGGGGCGGCAGTCGCCCTGGGTTTGCGGCGACTCGGTTATGCGGTGACCCTGGTCAGCGAGTGGCGCCGGTTTGCGGCACTGGAAGGCGTTTCGCTTCGGGTACTGGAGGCCTTGCGCGGCGCGGGCCTGCAGCAGGCGTTGGCGGATGCGGCGTTGCCCTCCCAGCGGCAGGTGTCGTGGAACGGTCAGCAACATGCGCAGAACATCGAATTTCTGTTGGATCGCCCGAGTTTCGACCGAGGTTTGCGCGAAGACCTGCGTCTGGCAGGTGTTGAGCTGATCGAAGGGCGGGTGCTGAGCGTTCAGGCCTCGGGGGTGGGGCATCGGGTCGAGATTGAAGGGCGCGAGGCGCTGTTTGCGGATTTTCTGGTAGAGGCCCGCGGACGCCAGGCGCCCGCACTGGGCAAAGGCCTGCGCGGGCCGGAGACGGTCAGCCTGCTCAATCGTTGGCAAGGCACGCCGGGCAGCACCGCCAGCGCGGTGGAAAGCCTTGAGGACGGCTGGGCGTGGATGGCGCGGCGGGCCGACGGTCAGTGTTATTGGCAATGGACGGTGGACGTGGCCAGCGCGCAATTGCCAGGCAAGGCGACGTTGCCGGATTACTGCCGCGCACGGCGTCAGGGTTCGGCATGGGCGCGTGAGTTTTTCGGTGTCGGGCCTGAGACCGATCTCCAACTGCATGCGCGCAGCAGCACGGCGATTTTGAGTCCGCAGGTCTGTGGTGATCACTGGATCCGGGTCGGCGATGCCGCGATGGCGGTGGATCCGCTGTCGGGCAATGGCATTTTCCAGTCCTTGTCTTCAGCGTTACAGGCGCCCACGGTGATCAACACGTTAGTGCGTAAACCGGAACGGGCGGCGCTGGCCCAACGGTTTCATCAGCAGCGGGTGGAGCAGCTGTTTTTGCGCTTTGCGCGGATCGGTCGCGACTTTTACGCCGATGAGCAGAGGTGGCTGGAGCAGCCGTTCTGGCAGGCACGGCGGCAGTGGCCGGATGCTGAAGTTGCCCATGCCGAGGCGGATTTTGCGGCGTTGAGGATTGAGCGGGCGCCGGTGTTGAAAGATGGGTTTGTCGATGAAGCCGAGGTGGTGATCACGGCGGATCAGCCGCTGGGGATCTGGCATGTGCAGGGGGTTGAACTGGCGCCGTTGGTGCGGCGGTTGCGGACCGAACCGGCCGAGCAGGTGCTGGCGGGGTTGACGGTGGAGCAGGGGCGGATGGTTCGGAGTTGGTTACTGTCGCAAGGCTTCAAACCCTAACCGACCGTTCCCGCGCAGAGCGTGAGAACGATCAGCGAAGAACGGCGCTATTACAACTTGATCAACACCGACTTCAACTCGGTGTAATGCTCAATCGCCGCATACCCCATCTCCCGCCCGACCCCGGACATTTTGTACCCGCCAAACGGCAGCGCTGGATCGAGCGCGCTGTGGCAGTTGACCCACACCGACCCCGATTTGATTCGCGGAATCATCCGGTGTACCGCCGCCAGGTCGTTCGACCAGATACTCGCGCCCAGCCCATAAGGACTGTCATTGGCCATGCGCAACGCATCGGCTTCATCATCGAACGGAATCGCCACCAGCACCGGGCCGAAGATCTCCTCCTGCACCAGCGAGTGCTTCTGATCGACATCGACAATCACCGTCGGCTTGACGAAAAAACCTGGCCCGAACTGCTCGCCGCCGCAGGCGATGGTCGCGCCACTTTCCCGGCCTTTTTCGATGTACCCGTACACCCGTTCCTGCTGGCGAGCGGAAATCAGCGGCCCCATCTCGACGCTTGGGTCCAGACCGTTGCCGAGTTTCATGGCGTTGGCGATGTCGGCGATGTCCGCCACCACATTGTCGAAATGCTTGCGCTGCACATACAGCCTGGAACCGGCGCAGCACACCTGGCCCTGATTGAAGAAAATTGCGCTGGCGGCCCCGGCTGCGGCGGTTTTCAGGTCGGCGTCGGCCATGACGATGGTCGGTGATTTGCCGCCCAGTTCAAGCGTGACACGGGTCATGGACTCCATGGCGATCTTGCCGATCTGCTTGCCCACGGCGGTGGAGCCGGTGAAGGTCAGCTTGTCCACCAGAGGGTTGTGGGTCAGCGCGGAGCCAGCGGTGATGCCGGTGCCGGTGACCACGTTGAACACGCCCTCGGGGTACCCGGCTTCCAGCACCAGTTCGGCCAGTTTCAGCGCGGTCAGCGGGGTTTCGTCGGCGGGTTTGAGCACCACGGTGCAGCCGGTGGCCAGGGCCGGGCCGAGTTTCCAGCAGGCCAGCAGCAGCGGGAAGTTCCAGGCAACGATGGCGCCCACTACACCTACCGCTTCGCGGCGGATGAAACTGTGGAACTGATCGTTGGGCATCAGCGGCAACGACACTTCAACGCTCGAGCCTTCGATCTTGGTCGCCCAGCCCGCCATGTAGCGCAGGAAGTCGATGGATAACTGCACGTCCATCACCTGGGCCACCGCTGCGCTTTTGCCGTTGTTCAGGCATTCCAGTTGCGCCAGCAGTTCGGCGTCGCGTTCCATCAGGTCGGCGAGTTTCCACAACAGGTTCTGCCGCTCCCGTGGGCGGGTGCGGGTCCAGGGCGAATCATCGAAGGCCTGACGAGCGGCCAGCACGGCGCGGTCGACGTCCTCGGGCGTTGCCCTTGGCACGACGCACAGCACTTCACCGGTGGCCGGGTTGTGCAGGGGCATGGTCTTGCCGTCGGCGGCCTCGACCCAGTCACCGCCGATAAGCATGCGCGGGGCGCGCTGGATGAACGCCGAGGTGGCGGGAAGCAAATAAGGGAGGGGCATGGCGAGACCTCTTGTTGTTCGTGAGAACGGAGGCTTTCGCAATGGCTGTGCCAAGTGCCAAGAAAGGCAGGTACGCCCTTGGTCGGCGGGGTTTTGGCGGCTCATGGGAACAGCGGACACAGAGGGGGTTGTTGCAAATTGCGACAACTATGAGACGACGAGCGACCTGCTGCGACCTTGAGACACCCACTTTAGGAGACTAGAATTTTCTGGCTCGGTGGATGAAGCGATGGTCCGTTCATCCGGCCAACCATCTGGCGTGAGGGAGGTAACGATGTTCCTTTCAACCCTGGAAATTCAAAACATCATTGAACACAGTATGTTGCCCGCTGTGTGCACATGCGTCATGGAGGCAGACCAGTCCCTGACGATCCGGGTCTGTGACTGCATGACAGGAAAAGTGGAACTGATCGCCACTAACGTCCCCATATGGAACTTGAACAGTCCCCATGACATTGCTGTACTTGTGGCGGATATTCAGCAAAAAATCGAGGCTCACAAAAACATTTCCTCGACATTGGCCAGTTGAGCCGGCGTCCCCCCGCAACACGCAAGTGCTGCGGGGAAATGGGAGATCAGGAATGGATCTTCCGAGAAATCTCTTCAAACGTGGCGCCATCTACGGCAGCCAACAGCTTTTTGTCATCATTGAGCGTCGCCAGAAAGGTCACTTCGGTCTCCTTGCCGGCCAACATGAACCCGGCGAGGGCGCCGATAGGGCCCAGCAACATCGCGCCCGCCACGCCGAAGCCGATGGCGTCCTTGATGTTGTTGATCGATTCCTGGTTAGCGACTTCCACACGCTTGAACGCTGAGAGCGGGAGGGTGATGCCGGGCCACGGGTGAAGCGACGTTCTAAGGGTAAAAACGCCGTCTCTGTACTCTCCATCACCCTGCAGAAAGTCCCCCGCCAGGACAGTGATGCTTGCCATTTTGTTTTCCCCTGACTGGCAATCGGTGAATCACCATTTCGCACCCGCCTGCAATGGCCGTCAATCGTCGGGCGATGAACTGTTCCGGCCGGGGCATCTATGCTTGTCTCAGGTTGCAACACCTGTCGCGATATTAGACGCAGGCGAACCCGCCCAGCCTCGATTCGCGGGCCTTGTCTTCGTGTAAGTGCTTGATAAGAAAGGCTGTCGTCAAGCTGGCACGCTCCGTGTATTGCTCATTGCAGACGTTTCTCTTGCCTCCGTCAGCGGTGCGCCGCCGGCGGCAGAAACCATAAAAACGATAAGCCACAAAAATAAGAAAGCACTGTGCGAGGTTCGACGTTGATGAAGAGAAGACTCCGATCAGGCCTGAGCGCCAGTCTGCTGGCCGTGGCCGCGTGTGTGGCGCTGCATTCGCCATACAGCCTGGCAGCCCGCGACGCCCAGACCATCCTCAAGGAAACCTGTCAGGGCTGTCACACCCCCGAAGCTGACAATGCCCTGAGCCGCATCAGCCACCAGCGAAAAACCCCGGAAGGCTGGCTGATGAGCATCGCCCGGATGCAGACCATGCACGGTTTGCAGATCAGCGATGACGACCGCCGCACTCTGGTCAAATACCTGGCCGACACCCAAGGCCTGGCGCCGAGTGAAACCGATGGCGTGCGCTATGCGCTGGAGCGCCGACTCAATACCGTCGAGAAGTTCGACGACCAGACCAGCCAGATGTGCGGCCGCTGCCACTCCGGTGCGCGGGTTGCCCTGCAACGGCGTCCGGCCCAGGAATGGGAGCGCCTGGTGAACTTCCACCTCGGCCAATGGCCGTCACTGGAATACCAGGCGCTGTCTCGTGACCGCGACTGGTTCGACCTGGCTCGAAAAGACATGGTGCCGCTGTTGGCCAAGCGCTACCCGCTGGACAACCCGGCCTGGAAAAAATGGCTGAGCAGCGCACCGAAAGCCGAAGCGCTGGTCGGCGACTGGAGCTTCAGCGGCCACTTGCCGGGTAAAGGCGAACTGGCCGGCATGATGAGCGTCACCGCCGATGGCAGCGACACCTTCAAGGTCGGCGTCAAAGGCCAATACGCCGACGGCAGCCCGTTCAATGGCGAGGGCAGCGCGATTCTCTACACCGGTTACGAATGGCGCGGCAACGTGACCATCGACGGCGTGACCATGCGCCAGGTGTTCGCGGCCCAGGGCAATGCCATGCAGGGGCGGATGTTCGAGGCCGAGCACGATGAGCGCGGTCTGGACTTCGTCGCCACCAAACACGGCAGCAGTCGTTTGCTGGCGGTGCAGCCGGGTTATCTGAAGGCAGGTACCGAAACTGAAGTGACCCTGATCGGCAGCGGTCTCACCGGTAAACCGAACTTCGGCAAAGGCGTGGACGTGGTGGAAGTCGTCGAGCAAAGCCCTGATCGCATCAAGGTCAAACTCAAGGCGGCCGGCAACGCCCAGCCGGGGCTGCGCAACGTCACCGTTGGCACGCTGAAAGGCCCGACCCTGTCGGTCTACAGCAAGATCAACCAAGTCAAAGTCGTGCCCGAGTTCTCGGTGGCACGGATCGGCGAGGGCGGTGGTTCGACGCCGAAAGTCCAGGGCCGGTTCGATGCCGAAGCCTGGGGCAAGGGTGCAGATGGCAAGCCGTATCGCATCGGCGTGTTCCCGGCGCAGTGGTCGGTCGAAGCCTTCGACGATCGCGCCAAGGAAGACGAAGACGTCAAGTTCGCCGGCACCATGCAGGCCGACAGCGGCGTGTTCACACCGGGCGATGCCGGGCCGAACCCGCAACGCAAGATGTCCACCAACAATGCCGGCAACCTCAAGGTGATCGCCGCCGTCGACGACGCAGGGAAATCCCTGACCGGCGAAGGCCACATGATCGTCACCGTGCAACGCTGGAACAATCCACCCATTCCATGAGTTCGCTGATCCCTAAGGCTTCAGACACTTTTTCGGAATGACCGCAGGCCCCGTCAACCGGGGTTTGCACAGGAGGTTGCAATGGGCGCTATTTTGAATCTGGTCGAACGGAACCTGCACGAAGTGCACGTCGATGCCGACCGCATGCTGTTTCATATCCCCAGCAGTTCGCTGTTCGCCAGCGATGAGCTGACGGGCACCATCATCGATACCTTGCGCGGTCCCGGCTGTTCGTCGGAGGACCTGATCCAGCTCCTGGCCTCGCGTTTCAACGGCGAGGAAATCACTGAGACCCTGCGCGAGCTGATGTCCCTGGAACTGGTCAGCGACGGCTCGCCGCTGACCCCGGACATCGGCACCAAACGGGTCGAGCGCACGGCGATCAATACCGTGGTGCTCAACGTCAACACCGGCTGCAATCTGAGCTGCACCTACTGCTACAAGGAAGACCTCGACAAGCCCTCGGCCGGCAAGAAAATGGACGTCGAAACAGCCGTCGCGTCGGTGGAAATGCTGCTGCGCGAATCGCCGGATGAAGAGCGCTTCACCGTGGTGTTTTTCGGTGGCGAGCCGCTGAGTAATCGCAAGCTGATCGAGTACATGGTCGACTATTGCGAGAAGCGCTTCCGCGAGGCCGGCAAGTTCGTCGAGTTCGTCATGACCACCAACGCGACGCTGCTCACTGAAGAGACCGTGGACTACCTGAATGCCCACCGTTTCGGCTTGTCAGTCAGTATCGACGGACCGAAAACCGTGCACGACCGCAACCGCATCACCGTGGGCGGGCAGGGCACTTACGACGTGGTACGGCGCAAGGCCGAGATGCTGTTGTCGCGCTACAACAGCCGTCCGGTGGGTGCCCGGGTCACGTTGACCACCGGCGTCACCGACGTCGAAACCATCTGGGATCACCTGTTCAACGAACTGGGTTTTGCCGAGGTCGGCTTTGCCCCGGTGACCTCCGGCGACATCAGCACCTTCAACCTGTCCAGCGACGAGCTGATCGAAGTCTTCGCCAGCATGAAGAGACTTGGTCGGCGTTACCTGGAAGCGGCTCTGGAACACCGCAACATCGGTTTCTCCAATCTGCACCAGCTGATCACCGACATCCACGAAGGTCACAAAAAAGCCCTGCCTTGCGGCGCGGGCCTGAAGATGCTGGCAGTGGATCACAAGGGCGAACTGAACCTGTGTCATCGCTTTACCGGGTCGAGCCTGCCGACCTTCGGCAACGTCCACAGCGGTGTGAAACAGGTGGAGTTGAATGACTTCCTGTCCCAGCGCCTGGACCGTACCAACACCGGCTGCGAAGACTGCCAGATCCGCAACCTGTGCTCCGGCGGCTGCTACCACGAGAGTTACGCCCGGTACGGCGACCCGACCCACCCGACCTATCACTACTGCGAACTGATGCGTGACTGGGTCGACTTCGGCATCGAGGTCTACACCCGGATCATGGCCCACAACCCTGCGTTTATCAGCAGCTACATCACTCCGCGCAAGGCTCACTGATATGAAACATCTCAAGGCAATCAATAACAAAGCGTTGAAACTGGATGAGGCCGCGGCCGAAAACCGTATCGAAGAAGTGGTGGCGATGAGCTCTGTCGCGGGCTGTGCCTCGACCACTGACCCGGGTTGGGAAATCGATGCGTTTGGCGGGGTGTCGTCGCTGTGCCAGCCGATGGAAGCCGACCTGTATGGCTGCTCCGACCCTTGCTGGTGGCCGGCCCAGGTGCCCGACATGATGAGCACCTACCCGGACTGGAACAAGGATGCCCAGGCGTCCAACGACAACTGGCGCAACCTCGGCACTGTCTTCCCGAAAGACAAGTGATCGGACATGAAGAAGGATTCCAGCATGCATCGCATTAAAGCCTGCGGCCTGGCCGCGTTCGCCGTCCTGAGCGTCTGTTCAATCAACGTTCTGGCCGATGAAAACACTGCACTACAAGCGGGTCACGAGTACATGGTGACCACCAATTACCCGAACAACCTGCACGTGCTCGACCTGGCGACGGACACCTTGTTCAAGACCTGCAAGATGCCGGACGCCTTCGGTCCGGGCACTGTGCAGTTATCGCCGGATCGCAAGACCGCTTACGTGCTGAACAATCACTACGCGGATGTCTATGGCGTCGAGCTGGACAGCTGCAAGCAAGTGTTCCACGCCAGCATCACCCAGAAACCTGGGGAGAAAGCGAAGTCGATGTTCGCCTTTACCCTCAGCCACGACGGCAAGGAACTGTTTGCCATCGCCAACCCGACGTTGATGCTCAACGACCGCTACGAAGTGCAACAGCCGCGGCTCGATGTCTATGCCACCGACGCCGGCCTGGACGCCAAACCCCTGCGCAGTTTCCCGGCGCCACGGCAGCTGACCATCATGCAGAGCGGTGACGACGGCACGCTGTACGTGGCGGGGGCGGATGTCTACAAGGTCGACGTGAAGACCGGCAAGTTCGACGTGCTGATCCCCAGCCGTCACTGGAAACGGGCGAACTACAGCGCGCCGGACGTGCTTTACGTGTGGAACCAGCAGACCTATCGCCATGATTTCTCGCTGCTCTACACCGCCGCGAAATTCAAGGATAAGAAACAGGATCCGGCCACCGCTGAATACCTCTACGGGCTGTTCAGCATCGACCTGAAAACCGGCAAGACCGAAACCACCGACTTCGGCCCTCTGACGGAAATCTACTTCAGCGGCATGCGTTCGCCCAAGGATCCGAACCTGATGTTCGGCGTGCTCAACCGCCTGGCCAAGTACGACATCAAGGAGAAGAAAATGCTCCAGGCGGCAACGCTGGATCATTCCTACTACTGCATTTCCTTCAACAAGGACGGCAGCAAGATCTACCTGGCGGGGACGTTTAATGATGTGGCGATCTTTGATCCGGAAAGCATGAAACAGATCGGCAACATCAAGTTGCCGGGGGGGGATATGGCGATCACGACGGCGCAGATATTTGTCCGGTAACGTGTGGCGTCTGAACTGACACCTTCGCGGGCAAGCCTCGCTCCTACACGGTCGCCTCGCACCCAATAGTGCGATCACTGCGAACCTGTAGGCGTGAGGCTTGCCCGCGAAGAGGCCCTCAGCGTCACCGAAGTGTTACACCCCAGGTACCGGGCAACCCATATCCCCTTCCTGACACTTCAGATAATTCTTGAAAGTCTCCACCCGCGCCTTGGTCAATTCAGTCACGCAGTTGCTGTAGATCAGCGGATACACACTCCCGCCTTCCACCCCGGCACTCGCGAACTTGCACTCGGCATCCCGAAACGCAATCCACGAACGCTGTGCCCCGAGCAGCAGCTTTTTGCTGTCCGGGTTGCTCTTCAAGCGCTGGGTGATCTGCTGGTAAAGCGCATTCAACTCTTTGTCCGCCGCCTTGTGCTGCTGCGCCGCGCATTGATTCATCGTGGCCTGGTCGGTGGCGTTGTCACAGTCCGCCGCGTGGGCGACGGTGGTGAACAGCAAAGGGGTCAGGGCCAGGAGGAAGCGTGGGTGCATAGTGATTCTCGCTGTGATGGGTAAACGTTGAGATGCAGTGTAGCGAAGAGGGTGGTCAACCAATAACGAAGTCAGGTGTAACCTCTTTAGCCAAGGGGCTTGCCTGCGTCAACGGTCCGCGTACTGTGCCAGGCATTCGTCTGCGAGCCAGAACTTCCCACTGGAAATGCAGCCGAATATTTCAGACATGCTTGATAACAACGCCCCCTTGATACAACTTTAAGGTTGGTCTTGTGGTCTTACAGGCCTACTGTTCAGTACAGGAGGTGACTTATGAACCCAGCATCAGATCGCATCGAAAGGAAAATCCTGCTCAAAGTACCGCGCTCGCAGGTGTGGCGCGTGCTGGCCAATGCCGAGGCCTTCGGGCAGTGGTTTGGCGTGGCGCTGGAGGGCAAGCGCTTTGTCGCCGGTGAATGGACGCAGGGGCAGATTACTTACCCGGGTTATGAGTACCTGCTGTGGAATGTGCTGGTGGAGCGGGTCGAGCCGGAGCGGGTGTTTTCGTTTCGCTGGCATCCCTATGCGGTGGAGCCGGACACCGATTATTCCCAGGAACCCACCACGCTGGTGAAGTTCGAGCTCGAAGACATGGATGAGGGCACGTTGCTGAAGGTCACCGAGTCCGGTTTTGATCACATCCCGCAGACGCGCAGGCTCAAGGCGTTCCGTATGGACAGCCGTGGCTGGGATGAGCAGATGAGCAATATCGAAGAATTTCTGAAAACCGGCGCCAAGGCTCGCGAGCGTCAGGAAGAGTAAAGGCTGCATGTTTGAAACCTGGTTGAAACGCTGGGCCCTGGTGCCGGACGGCGAACCGATCATCACGCCCGGCAGTCGTTTGCTGCCGGTACGGATGGGTGATTTGCCGGCCATGTTGAAGGTCGCCGTCGATGCCGAGGAAAAGTTCGGCAATCTGCTGATGACCTGGTGGAACGGCGAGGGCGCCGCACGGGTTTACGCTCATCATGGCGATGCGTTGGTGCTGGAACGTGCCGAGGGCGATCGATCGCTGATGCACATGGCGCTCAACGGCCAGGATGACGAGGCCAGCCGGATACTGTGCACAACGCTGGCTCGTTTACACGCCCCGCGTTCATCATCGCCGCCGCCCCTGATTCCCTTATGGTCATGGTTCGCTTCCTTGCGCATGGCCGCCGAACAGCAGGGCGGCACTTACTTGCTCAGTCTGAAAGCCGCCGAAGCGCTGCTCGCCGAGCCGCAGGATGTGGTGGTTTTGCACGGCGATATGCATCACGACAATGTTCTGGATTTCGGCCCGCGAGGCTGGCTCGCTATCGATCCGAAGCGGGTGATCGGCGAGCGCGGGTTCGACTACGCCAACTTGATCTGCAATCCCGATTTGCCGACGGCTAATGATCCGCAGCGCTTCAAAAAACAGATCGAGGTCGTGGCCCAGGCCGCGGGGCTGGAGCGTCAACGGCTGCTGCAATGGGTGTTGGCGTTTGCCGGGTTGTCGGCGGCCTGGTTTCTCGAGGATAAGGATGATCTTGCGGCGCAAGGACAGCTGCAGGCCGCTGAACTCGCGGCTTTCATGCTGATTGGCTGACGCGTCTAAGGGTTTTCGGAAGGGCGGGTATAGCGAATGTCTTACACGCGATGGTAGCTATGTCGTCTATTGCACATTGGATCCGAAGCGTAATCTAGCCTCATCAACTGAAGCACAGGAAGTGCTCCAGGATCACGGATGATCGACCATTAGCAAGGATTCGCTGCCGACAGGGAGTCGATATGGTCTTGGGAAAACCCGCTTCGGCGGGTTTTTTTTCGCCTTTTGAAAACTGTAGTGTTCGTGTGGATTTTTGATCTTATGGTCAAAGGCTTACACCTGCTGACGGGTATGTCGTCTTTTGGTGCTTCACCATTGCGCTTATTCTGGATCCATCAACTGAAGCACAGGGAGTGCTCAGGATCAGGGATGATCGACCATTGGCCAGGATGGCTGCCGACAGGATGTCGAAAATGGTCTTGAGAAACCCGCCGAAGCGGGTTTTTTTTCGCCTGTCGAAAAGTACTGCTACAGCCTGGCCGCCGCCCGTCCAGTGATCTGCGCCCTTTGCTGCAGGGATGGCGCCGCCCGCCGATGCGCTTCTGCCAATACGCTCGGCGGCGCTGTTTCAGGGCTGCCGGACTGGAACGGCGGTGCCGGGGCGTATTCCAGCTGCAACTGCACCAGCTCGGCCGTGTCCTTATCGAACAACTCGGCCGCCAGGGTCAGGGCAAAATCGATCCCTGCGGTAATCCCGCCACCGGTCAGCAGATTGCCGTCACGCACGACGCGATCCTTCACCGGTATTGCCCCCAAAGGCCCCAGCAATTCGTGATAAGCCCAGTGCGTGGTCGCGCGTTTGCCTTTCAGCAGACCGGCCGCGCCGAGCACCAGCGCGCCGGTGCACACCGACGTGACATAACGCGCGTTAGCCGCTTGGGCCTTGATAAACGCCAATGTCTGCTCATCCTCCATCAACGGCCCGACGCCGCTGCCCCCGGGAATGCAGATCACATCGAGTGGCGGGCAATCATCGAAGGTCGTGGTCGGCTTCAGCACCAGCCCGGTGCTCGAAGTAACCGGCACCAGGTCCTTCCAGATCAGATGCACCTTCACGTCCGGCAGCGAGGCCAGCACGTCGTAAGGGCCGGTGAGGTCCAGTTGTTGAACCTGTGGAAACAACAGAAAACCGATCTGCAACGTCATGGTGTTTTCTCATGAGGTGGGTGGACGGCTTCACTTTAGGCTCGTAGGATCTGGCGTATACGCCAATAACCCCACGAATTACGCCAATATGCCAAAAACCATTCATGTGCTCGCGTTCGCCAATGTGCAATTGCTCGACGTCACCGGGCCGTTGCAGGTGTTTGCGTCGGCCAACGACATCGCCCGTCAACAAGGCTTGCCGGCGCCCTACGCGCCGACGGTAATTGCCAACGGTGGCGGGGTGGTGATGTCGTCGGCGGGGCTGGCGCTGTTAGCCGAGCCGTTGCCCGAGCAAGGCAGCGACACCTTGATCATCGCCGGTGGTTGGGGTGTCTACGCGGCGGCGGAGGATGAATCGCTGGTGGCCTGGGTGCGTGAACAGGCGACGGCGTGTCGGCGGGTTTCATCGGTGTGTACCGGGGCGTTCTTGCTGGCGGCCAGTGGTTGGCTTGACGGTCGGCGTGTGGTGACTCACTGGACCCGTTGCGAGCAATTGGCGCAGAAACATCCCCGGTTACGGGTCGAGCCCAACCCGATCTTTATCAATGACGGCCCGGTCTGGACCTCGGCCGGCGTTACGGCCGGCATCGATCTATCATTGGCGATGGTCGAAGAGGATCTCGGTCGCACCATGGCCCTGGACGTCGCTCGGCAACTAGTGGTGTTCCTCAAGCGCCCGGGCGGTCAGTCGCAGTTCAGTGTGACCTTGTCTCTGCAAAAGGAAGGCAGCCGGTTCGACGAACTTCATGCCTGGATCAGCGAAAATCTCACCATGGACCTGGGCATTCCGACACTCGCCTTGCAGGCCGGCATGAGCGAACGCAGCTTCGTTCGCCATTACCGCGCCGACACCGGCCAGACGCCGGCGCGGGCCATCGAGCTGATCCGGGTCGAGACCGCGCGACGCTTGCTCAGTGATACCGGTCTGCCGATCAAACGGGTGGCGGTGCAGTGCGGGTTCGGCAGTGAAGAAACGCTTCGTCGCAGTTTTCTGCGGGCCATGGGCGTAACGCCGCAAGCCTATCGCGAGCGGTTTTCTGTCAGCGCTGAAGCAGATCCAGTAATGCCTTGAGCGTCGCTTCGGGTGCTTCTTCGGGAATGTTGTGGCCGACGCCCGCCAGCACTCGCCGCTCATAAAACCCAGAGAAATGTTCAATGTCCTCATCAATCTCCTCGGCCGGTCCGACGCCATCGTCGGCACCACACAGGGAAATCGTCGGGACGCTGATCGACGGTTGCCGGGTCAGCGCTTCTTCCATCCACGCCAGTGCCGGGTCCCCTGGCGCGTACATGAAGCGGTGACGGTACGAGTGAATCACCACCTCGACGAAATCCGGGTTGTCGAAGGCCGGCGCGCTCAGTGGGTAGCGCTCAGGGCCTCTGGCCCAGGTTGGTGACCATAATTTCCAGAGCAATTCGCACAAGTCCCGGCGATTTTTCGTCAGGCCCTCGACACCGCGCGGGGTGTGAAAGTAATACTGATACCAGAGGCGATGCTCGGTTTCCGGGGCCTGTGGCTGGGTGGAGCCGGGAATATTCTGCAGGTTGTAGCCATCGCCCGTCACCAGACAGCGAACCCGCTCCGGCCAAAGCGCCGCGACGATGCACGCCGCCCGACCGCCCCAGTCGTAGCCGCAAAGGGCGGCCTTCGGGATGGCCAGCGCGTCCATCAAGTCCAGCAGATCCTGGGCGAGGGCGGCTTGCTGGCCGGAGCGCAGGGTGTCGGGGCTGTTGAAGCGGGTCGGGCCGTAGCCGCGCAGGTACGGAACGATAACGCGGTAGCCCCGAGCGGCGAGGGCCGGGGCGATTTCGTCGTAGCCGCGTGGGGAATAAGGGAAGCCGTGAAGGAGGAGGATCGGGTCGCCGGCGGCAGGGCCGTGTTCTTCGTAGGCGACCGTCAACGTCGGGGTCTTGATGTTCTGGATCAACGCTTCAGTGTTCATCGGACACTCCAGAGGTGTTTGTCAGACGGAGGATGCAAAGAGACCAGGTTCCGCCAACTCAGACTTCGACTTCCGCGACCTGATTGAAGTACTTCGACCGGTCCGGCGTAAACGTCACCACCATCCTCGTCCGCGAACACGTCAGAGGCCGCTCTTCACTCAGATCAACATCCAGATCCTCCCCACGCAAACCCTGCCACTGGGCCAGGTATTTGAGGGATCCGTACTTTTCGAGTTTCTTCAGGCTGCGGCTGACGCCACCTTTCCAGCCCAGCACCGGCAGTTCGCCGGCAAGGCAGCGTTGGGCGAGTTCGGGGAAACGGGCGGCGCGTTGGCGGCCGATTTCCCAGCATTTGATGAGGCCTTTGTCGGGGGCCTCCCACAGTTCATCGCGGTTCAGGCCTGAACGCAGAGGGGTGTCGATGGGGCGGTGGATACGCTGGCTCATTCTGGTTCCTTGAATTCGGGTTTTATCGGGCAGCTCCGCTGCACCCGTTGACGGTCGATGGTAGGGGGGGATGTAACGGCTGGCAACAAACGTTTTCGGGGTGGCGGAATGAGCGGTTTCGGGTGATTGGGCAGGTTCGTTTAATGGTTGTAGGAGCCTGGACCCTACCGCTCACTTTTTTCGCCGGTATTCAGCCAGTCCCGAGCGATGGCTGATGACTTCTTCGCGAGCAGGCTCGCTCCCACAGGTTTGGTGTCGTTCACAAATAGCGTGTTTGACACAAATTCTGTGGGAGCGAGCCTGCTCGCGATAGGGGCAACGCGAACTCAAGGCTGCCAGTAATTTTTCTCCCCACTCAATTTCCGATCCAGAAAGCTGGCCGCGCTGATCAGCGCCAGGTGCGTCAACGCTTGCGGCGTGTTGCCCAGGTGTCGCCCATGGCTGTCGAACTCTTCGGCGTATAAGCCCAGCGGGTTGGCGTACCTGAGCAATTGTTCAAACTCCAGGTGCGCCTTTTCCACCTGGCCTGCCCGGGCCAGGCATTCGACGTACCAGAATGAACACGCAGCAAAGGCGCCTTCGGTGCCGCTGAGGCCGTCGATCTGGCTGTCTTCGTTGCGATAGCGGTAGACCATGCCGTCGCGCACCAGGGTTTTCTGAATGGCTTCGAGGGTCGATAACCAGCGCGGATCCTTGGCGCTGACGAAGCGCACCAGCGGCATCAGCAACATCGAACCATCCAGCGTGGTGCCGCCGATGTGCTGCACGAAATGCCCGCGTTCTTCGTTCCAGAAGTTGTCCCAGATGTCGGCGTAGATCGCTTGACGGGTCTGGTCCCAACGGGAAAAAGGCGCGGGCAGGGAGCGTTTGGAGGCGAGTCGAATGGCCCGGTCCAGGGCCACCCAGCACATCAGTCGCGAGTGCAGGAAGTGATGCTGTTCGCCGCGCATTTCCCAGATGCCCACATCCTCTTGCTGCCAGGTTTCACAGACTTGATCCACGACGCCCACGGCGTGTTTCCAGCCTTCATGGGAGATCGCGTCGCCGTATTTGTTGACCAGGTACACCGCGTCCATCAGCTCGCCGAAGATGTCGAGCTGGACCTGGTCATACGCTTGATTGCCAATGCGCACCGGCGTCGCGCCGCCATGGCCGGACAGATGCGAGAGCTCGGTTTCCGGCAGTTCCTGGCGCCCGTCGATGGCGTAGAGGATGTTGAGTTTCATCGGTTTGCCGTGGCAATCGCTGACCCGCCCGCGCAGCCAGCGCATGTAGTCGTTGGCTTCCTGAACAAAGCCCAGGCGCATGAACGCGTAGACGGTGAACGAGGCGTCGCGGATCCAGGTGTAGCGGTAGTCCCAGTTGCGTTCGCCGCCGGGTGTTTCCGGCAGGCCGAACGTGGCGGCAGCGAGGATCGCGCCGTGTTTGCGCGAGGTCAGCAGCTTCAGGGCCAGGGCTGAGCGGTTGACCATTTCCCGCCAGCGACCACGGTAGTTGGACTGACCGCTCCAGTCGCGCCAGAACTTCAGCGTGCGTTCCAGGCACAACCCGGCCGCGCCTTTGTTGAAACGCGGGTCGTCGATGCCGCCGAGCAGGAATTCCGCGCTCTGATCCTGTTTGAGGGTGAATTCAGCGACGGCCGCGTTGCCGTCGATACGCAAGGTCTGATCCGATGCCAGGCGCAGAGAGGGCTGATCATCGGCCTCGAATGCCACGTCTTTGGCATCCATGCGTGCGTGGGTCCTGGCGCGAGCGTAGTCATGCCGCACGGCGCAGCGCATGTGAAACGTTGCCTGGCCGCTGACCACCCGGACCCGGCGCATCAGCACCGGCAGATCATCTTCGCTGTCGCCGATGGGCAGCAGGTCGGTGACTTCGACCACGGCGCACTCGCTCAGCCAGCGGGTTTGCAGCACGTTGGTGTCGGGCAGGTAAATCTGTTCGCGGCGCGCATCAGGCAAGTCCGGCGATAGCTGGAAAATGCCTGCCTCGGGCGTGTCCAGCAGCGAGCAGAAGATCGACGGGCTGTCGAATTCCGGCCAGCAGAAAAAGTCGACGCTGCCCTTGTCATTGACCAGCGCCGCGCTGCGCATGTCGCCGATGATGCCGTGGGCGTCGATGTTGCTTTGTCGCTCGGGATGATGATCAGCCATTGCCGCGAAACTCCGGATAGAGGCTCATGCCGCCGTCGATGAACAGAGTGGTGCCGACGATGTAGTCCGACGCATCGGAGGCGAGGAAGACCACCGCGTTGGCGATGTCCTCGACTTCACCGACCCGGCCGTAAGGGATGAGTTTGAGCAGTTGCTCCTCGTTGGCATCGCGATTGATGTCTGTACGAATCGCCCCCGGTGCGATGCCATTGATGCGGATGCGCTGGTGGCTGACTTCCTGGGCGAGGGTTTGCATCAGCATGTCGACGCCGCCCTTGGACGCGGCGTAATTGACGTGGCCGGCCCAGGGAATGCGCTGGTGCACCGAGCTCATATGAATAATCTTGCCGGCGGCCCGGGACACGCCTTCGCGAATACCCTGACGGTTGAAAATACGCAGGGCGGCGCGGGCGCAGAGGAACTGTCCGGTGAGGTTGACGCCGATCACCTGGTTCCAGTCGGCGAGGGTCATGTCCACCGCCTTGGCGTCTTTTTGCATACCCGAATTGGCCACCAGGATGTCCAGCGAACCGAATGCCTCCAGGGTTTGCGCGAACAGCCGTTCGACGTCTTCTTCTTTGGAAACGTCGGCACCGATGGCGATAGCCCGACCGCCTTCAGCGTTGATCTGCCGGGCCAGTTCTTCGGCGGGTTCAGCCTGGGAATGGTAGTTGATCACCACCGTGGCCCCGGCGGCGGCCAATGCCTTGGCGGCGCCTGCGCCGATGCCTGAGCTGGCACCGGTGATGAGGGCGACTTGTTGGTCGAGGGAAATCTGCATCAGTGTGAGCGCCTTGAGTGTGAGGGCTTAATTAGCTGACTGACGGGGGCTGGCGAGAGTTCACGTCGAACCATGAAAGTTTCGTCACCTGACCGCATGACACCTGATCGTTCCCACGCCGAGCGGCGGGAACGATCAACGTGTGAGGCCTTCACATTCAACCAACAATTGCCTGCTTTCCCCTCGGTTCGCCTTATGGCAACTTGCTCGCCCTGACTGAGACTCGCACCCCATGACCAACCCCTACCGCGACCTGTTCAAAGCCCCTGGCAGCCGAGCGTTCGTGCTGGCCGGGATGATCGCGCGCATGCCCATTTCCATGACCGGCATCGGCCTGATCACCATGCTCTCGCAACTGCAAGGCGGCTACGGTCTGGCCGGTGCGGTGGCGGCGACGTTTGCTCTGGCCACGGCGTTTTGTGCGCCGCAAGTCTCGCGGCTGGTGGATCGCTTTGGTCAAGGCCGGGTTCTGCCGGTTTCGGCGTTGATCGGTGGTGGGGCGTTGTTGCTGGTGTTGCTTTGCACCCGCTTGCAGGCGCCGATCTGGACGTTGTTTGTGTTCGCCGCGCTGGCCGGTTGCATGCCGAGCATGTCGGCGATGGTCCGTGCGCGCTGGACCGAGGTGTATCGCGGCCAGCCGGAGCTGCAAACCGCTTATGCGCTGGAATCAGTGCTGGACGAAGTCTGCTTCATTGTCGGGCCGCCGCTGTCGGTGGGGTTGTGCGTGGTGGCGTTTCCCGAGGCCGGTCCGTTGGCGGCGTTGCTGATGCTGGCGATCGGGGTGACGGCGTTTGTCCTGCAACGGGACACCGAGCCGGCGGTGCATCCCCATGAAGAACACCATCAGGGCTCGATTATCCGTTCGCTCGACATTCAATTGCTGATGCTGTTGATGGTCGCCATGGGCACCATCGTTGGCGTGGTGGATGTGGTCAGCGTGGCCTTCGCCCAGCAGCAGGGCCAGCCGGCAGCAGCGAGCATTGTGTTGTCGGTGTATGCCATTGGTTCCTGCCTGGCGGGATTGGCGTTCGGGGTGTTGCGCTCGAAAGTGCCGCTGCCGCGATTGTTCTTGTATGGCGGGGTGGCGACGGCGGTTACCACGCTGCCGTTGCTGCTGGCGACGAACATTCTCGGGCTGTCGCTGGCGGTGTTTGTCGCCGGTCTGTTCTTTGCGCCGACGCTGATTGTGGCAATGGCGTTGGTGGAGCGCATCGTGCCGCCAGCCAAACTGACTGAAGGCCTGACCTGGCTGGTCACCGGGTTGAGTATTGGCGTGGCAATCGGTGCGGCCGGTTCGGGTTGGCTGATCGATGCATTTGGGGCCCGTAGTGGATTCTGGCTGGCAATTGCTGCCGGTGCGGTGATTCTCGGTTCCGCAGTCCAAAGCTATCGCCACCTGAGATAAGCGAAACACAGAACCTGTGGCGAGGGAGCTCGCTCCCGCTGGGTCGTGAAGCGGCCCCAAAAAACCCGTTTTACGACTGCTGCGCAGCCGAGCGGGAGCAAGCGCCCTCGCCACGATGTCAGTGTTCGGCACTTCTACAACCTTGGGACTAATTCAAGGTCGGCCTCATCCGTTCCCTTGATAGACAACTTTTCGAGGTAAGCCCGGTGACCCAGCTGACATTGCTGTGCCTGCCCTATTCAGGCGCGAGCGCCATGGTCTATAGCCGCTGGCGGCGCAAGCTGCCGGAATGGCTCACGCTGCAGCCGGTGGAACTGCCGGGGCGTGGCGCACGGTATGGCGAGCCGTTGCACACCGACATGCGACGCCTGGCGCTGCAACTCGCCCAGGAACAAAAAGCCACGCTCAAGGCGCCATACGCATTGTTCGGTCATAGCCTGGGCGCGTTGCTGGCCTGTGAAATGGCCCATGCGTTTCGCTCGCTGGGGTGCCCGGAGCCAGTGGCGCTGTTCGCCTCGGGCACGGCTGCACCCACCATGCGGGCCGACTACGATCGCGGCTTCGCCCAGCCCAGGACCGATGCCGAATTGATCGATCAACTGCGCGCCCTCAATGGCACCAGCGAAGAAGTGCTGGCCAATAAAGAGCTGATGAGCCTGACACTGCCGGTCCTGCGCGCGGACTTCCTGCTGTGCGGGCGCTTCGAACCGCAGCAGCGTCCCTTGCTCAAGTGCCCGGTGCATGTGCTCGGTGGCAAGGATGATCGGGCCACCACCGAGCAGTTGATCGGCTGGAGCAAGGAAACCCACGGTAGTTTTTCGGTGGACATGCTCGCGGGCGGGCACTTCTTTATCCATGAGCACGAAGCCAAGGTGTTGCGGGTGATCAAGGATCAGCTTGAGGTTCACCATCGGCGGCACGCCATGGCTGCCAGCGCCTGACGCAATCCCGGGCGTCACTCAATCCCTGTGGGAGCAAGCTCGCTCCCACAATGATTCTTATCCCTCTGACACCCCGTGTTTTACCTCCTGCCTGATACTTGTTCTCATTCGCTAATTTTTCCGGTCTGCATTCGTTTTATAGGGACGACGTGCCTTTGTGCTTCCCGCCACTGATCCGGATGCTTAGAAATGAATGCTGAAGACTCCTTGAAACTTGCTCGCCGGTTTATCGGGTTGCCCCTGGAAAAGCGCCAGATGTTCCTTGCGGCCTTGCAAAAGGAAGGCGTTGATTTCGCCCGGTTCCCCATTCCAGCCGGCGTCGACGCCGAAGATCGCCAGGCGCTGTCGTATGCCCAGCAACGCATGTGGTTTCTCTGGCAACTGGACCCACAAAGCGGCGCCTACAACCTGCCCGGTGCGGTGCGCCTGACCGGGCGTTTGAGCCTGCCGGCGCTGGAGCAAGCCTTCGCCAGCCTGGTGGCGCGTCACGAAACCCTGCGCACGGTGTTCCAGCGCCAGGCTGACGACACGTTGCTGCAAGTGCCGGCCAGCGCGCCGCTGGTCATCGATCATGTGGATTTCAGCGCCTTGCCAGCCACGGAGCGCGAAGTGGCAGTTGCCAAGGCAGCCGAGCAGCAATCGGTGTTGCCGTTTGATCTGTCAGTCGGCCCGCTGCTGCGCGTCACCTTGCTCAAGCTCGCCGAGCAGGAACACGTCCTGCTGCTGACCCTGCACCACATCGTGTCCGATGGCTGGTCGATGAACGTGCTGATCGACGAATTCATCCGCTGCTACGACGCCTTTGAGGCGGGCACGCAACCGCAAGTCGCGCCATTGCCGATCCAGTACAGCGACTACGCATTGTGGCAACGCCGCTGGCTCGAGGCGGGCGAACAGGCGCGTCAACTCGACTACTGGCAAGCGCAACTGGGTGATGAGCACCCGGTGCTGGAGTTGCCCACCGATCACCCGCGCCCGGCGATGCCGAGCTATCGCGGCACCCGTTACGAGTTTGCGGTCGACCCGCAACTGGCCGAGCAACTGCGGGCCACGGCGCAGAAACACAGCGTCACCCTGTTCATGCTGTTGCTCGGCGCCTTCAACGCGCTGCTGCATCGCTATACCGGGCAGACCGACATCCGCGTCGGCGTGCCGATTGCCAACCGTAACCGCGCCGAGATCGAAGGCCTGATCGGCTTCTTCGTCAACACCCAGGTGTTGCGCACGAAGCTCGATGGTCAGACCCGCGTCGACGAGTTGCTGCGCGCCATCAAGGAAACCGCCCTTGGCGCCCAGGCCCATCAGGACCTGCCATTCGAGCGCCTGGTCGAGGCGCTGAAACTGGAACGCAGCCTCAGCCACACGCCGCTGTTCCAGGTGATGTACAACCACCAGCCGCAGGTCGCGGACATTTCCACGGTCAGCACCGCCTCCGGCCTGGCGCTGGGCGTAATCGAGTGGGAAGGGCGCACCACGCAGTTCGACCTGACCCTCGATACTTACGAAAAGGGTGGCAAGCTGCACGCGGCGCTGACCTACGCCAACGACCTGTTCGACGCCGCGACCATCGCGCGCATGGCGCAGCACTGGACGCACCTGCTGCAGGGCATCGTCAGCGATTCACAGCAGCGCATCAGCGATTTGCCGCTGCTGGAAAGCACTGAATACCAGCGCATCGTGCATGACTGGAATCGCGCTGACGAAAGCTTCGCGCAGGATTTGTGCATTCATGAACTGATCAGCCAGCAAGTCGCGGCTAGCCCGGACGCGTTGGCGGTGACCTTCACCACCCAGCATCTGACCTACGCCGAACTCGACGCTCAGGCCAATCGCCTGGCCCACCGGCTGATCGAACTGGGTGTCGGCCCGGAAGTCCGGGTCGGCGTGGCGATGCAGCGTTCCGACAACTTGCTGGTCGCGCTGCTTGCCGTCCTCAAGGCCGGTGGCGCCTACGTGCCACTGGACCCGGATTACCCGGCCGAACGCGTCGCCTACATGCTCGAAGACAGCCGCGCCCTGGTGCTGCTGACCGAGCATTCGGTCGCCGCGACATTGGCCGTGGCAGCCGATACCCAGGTGTTGCTGATGGACGATATGACCTGGGCCGCTTACCCGAGCAGCGCGCCGGTCACCCGCGTCACGCCGGACAACCTGGCCTACGTGATTTACACCTCCGGCTCCACCGGAAAACCCAAGGGCGTGGCCATCGCCCATCGCAACGTGCTGGCGCTGATCGACTGGTCTAAATCGGTGTACAGCCGCGAAGACATCCAGGGCGTGCTGGCCTCGACCTCGGTGTGCTTCGACCTGTCGGTATGGGAATTGTTTGTGACCCTGGCCAACGGCGGCTCGGTGATCATCGCCCGCAACGCCCTGGAGTTGCCGCAGCTGCCGGCCCGGGATCAGGTGCGCCTGATCAACACCGTGCCGTCGGCAATCAACGCCTTGCAGCGCGACGGACAGATCCCGCCGAGCGTGCGCATCATCAACCTCGCCGGCGAGCCGCTGAAGCAGAGCCTGGTGGACGCGTTGTATGAGCAGTCGACCGTCGCACACGTCTACGATCTGTACGGGCCGTCGGAGGACACCACCTATTCGACCTGGACCCGCCGTGCAGCGGGCGGTCGCGCGAACATCGGCCGTCCCCTCAAGCACACCGCCAGCTATTTGCTGGACGCCGACCTGCAGCCGGTGCCCCAAGGCGTGTCCGCCGAGCTATACCTGGCGGGCGCCGGCATCACCCGCGGTTACCTCGCACGCCCAGGCATGACTGCCGAAAAATACGTGCCGAACCCGTTCGCCAGCAACGGCGAGCGCTTGTACCGCACCGGCGACTTGACCCGTTATCAGGTCGACGGTTCGCTGCAATACGTCGGGCGCATCGACCATCAGGTCAAGGTCCGTGGCTTCCGTATCGAGCTGGGCGAAATCGAAGCACGGCTGTTGCAGCAAGCGGACGTGCGCGAACTGGCTGTGTTGGCGCAGGACGGCGTCAACGGGCAGCAACTGGTGGCCTACATCGTGCCGACCGATCCGGCGTTGGTCGATGACGCCGATGCGCAAGCCACCCTGCGTGAAAACCTGAAAGCGGCATTGCGCCAACACCTGCCGGACTACATGGTCCCGGCGTTCCTGCTGTTCCTCGCGCAGCTGCCGCTGACCCCCAACGGCAAACTCGATCGCAAGGCCTTGCCGGCGATTGACGGCGCGCAGCAACAGCGCGAGCACGTCGCACCGCGCACAACGATGGAAAAAGCCCTCGCCGCGATCTGGCAGGACGTGCTGGCCATCGACAACGTCGGCCTTGAAGACAACTTCTTCGAACTGGGCGGCGACTCCATCGTCTCGATGCAAGTGGTCAGCCGTGCGCGCCAGGCCGGGATCGTGTTGAGCCCCAAGGACCTGTTCCAGCACCAGACCGTCCGCAGCCTGGCCCAGGCTGCCCGCAGCGGCGAGCACGCGTTGATCGATCAAGGTCCGGCGACTGGCGCGGTCGCGCTGGCGCCGGTGCAACAGGGGTTCTTCGAGCAAGCAATTCCCGAGCGTCAGCACTGGAACCAATCGCTGTTGCTGGTGCCGCGCGAGGCGTTGAACGTCGAGGCGCTGGACCGCGCGCTTGAGCAGTTGCTGACCCATCACGACAGCTTGCGCCTGCGTTACGAGCAGACCGCTGAAGGCTGGCAACAGGTCTATGCGGCGCCGACCACCGAGTCAGTGTTGTGGCAGCGTCAAGCGCAATCGGTGGAAGACCTCAACGCCTTGTGCGACGAAGCCCAGCGCAGTCTTGATCTGCAAAATGGCCCGTTGATCCGGGCGCTGCTGGTGGCGATGGCGGACGGTTCTCAGCGTTTGCTGCTGGTCATCCATCACCTGGCGGTGGACGGTGTTTCCTGGCGCGTGTTGCTGGACGATCTGCAGCAGTTCTACAGCGGCAGCGCCGTGAAGAGGGTGAAAACCAGCACGTATCAACGCTGGGTCGCCCGTCTGCAAGATCATTTGCCAGCGTTTGAAAACAGCCTCGGTCACTGGCAGGCCCAGCTGCGCGACGCGCCGACCGATTTGCCGTGTGACCGTCCGAACGGCGCGCTGCAAAACCGCTTCGAGCACAAACTCGAAATCAAACTCGACGCCGAGCAAACCCGCAAACTGCTGCAACACGCCCCGGCGGCGTATCGCACCCAGGTCAACGACCTGCTGCTGACCGCACTGGCGCGGGTGGTGTGCCGCTGGAGCGGGCAGGGCAGCACGCTGATTCAGCTCGAAGGCCATGGTCGTGAAGACCTGTTTGACGACATCGACCTGACCCGCACCGTCGGCTGGTTCACCAGCCTGTTCCCGGTCAACCTGATGCCGTCGAGTGACCTCGGTGCGTCGATCAAGACCATCAAGGAGCAACTGCGTGCCGTGCCGGACAAAGGCCTCGGCTACGGCGCGCTGCGTTACCTCGGCGACCCGGCGATGCGCGCCGAACTGGCCGCGTTGCCGCAACCGCGCATCACCTTTAACTACCTCGGGCAGTTCGACCGCCAGTTCGACGACGCCGCGCTGTTCGTGCCGTCCACCGAAGGCAACGGCGTGGCCCAGGATCCGTCGGCGCCGCTGGGCAACTGGCTGACGGTCGAAGGCCAGGTCTACGGTGGCGAGTTGGCGCTGAGCTGGGGTTTCAGTCGCGAGATGTTCAACACCGCGACCATCCAGCGTCTGGCGGACGATTACGCCCAAGAACTCAACGCGCTGATCGAACACTGCTGCGGCGTTGAAGTGCCTCAGGTCACGCCGTCGGATTTCCCGTTGGCACGCATCAGTCAGGTGCAACTCGACGAATTGTCGGTCGCGACCCTTAAAGACCTGTATCCCCTGTCGCCAATGCAGCAGGGCATGCTGTTCCACACGCTGTACGAACCGCAAGTCGGCGCCTACATCAGTCAGTTACGTCTGGACATCCAGGGCCTCGATCCGCAGCGATTCGCTCAGGCCTGGCAAACCGCGCTGGAGCGTCACGACATCCTGCGCAGCCGCTTCCACTGGCAAGGCCTCGACACCGCGCATCAGGCGATTGTCCGCCACGTCGCGTTGCCGCTTGAAGTGCTGGACGCCACCGACACCGATGCGCTGGCCGACGCCGAACGTACCCAAGGTTTTGAATTGGGCAGTGCGCCGCTGTTTCGCTTGAAGCTGGTGCGCATGGGCGCCAATGACTGGCACCTGATCTACACCAGCCACCATATTTTGATGGACGGCTGGAGCAACGCGCAGTTGCTCGCCGAAGTGATCCAGCATTACGCCGCTGGCCAGGCGCTGCCGGCACCGACCGGGCAATACCGTGATTATATGGGCTGGTTGCAGCAGCAATCGGCTGCCGAAGGCGAGCAGTTCTGGAAAGCCGTTTTGGCACCGCTGGAAGCGCCGACCTTGCTGGCCGAAGCCTTGCGCCCGCCAGTGGGCGCCGAGGGCAGCGAGGAATACCGCGTCGCCCTTGATAGCCGCGCCACCCAGCGTCTGATCGAGTTCGCCCGCCAGCAAAAAATCACGCTCAACACCGTGCTGCAAGGGGCGTGGAGCCTGTTGCTGCATCGTTGCACCGGCCAGGATTGCGTGGTGTTTGGGGCCACGGTTGCCGGGCGTTCGGCGCCGTTGCCGGGGATCGAAGCGCAACTCGGGTTGTTTATCAATACGCTGCCGCTGATCTGTGCGATGAAGCCGGATTGCACCGTCAGCCAATGGCTGGACGAGCTGCAAGGGCTGAACCTGGCCATGCGCGAGTTCGAGCACGTGCCGCTTTACGACATTCAGGGCTGGGCGGGGCAGCAGGGGGCGGCGCTGTTCGACAGCCTGCTGGTGTTCGAAAACTTCCCGGTGGCCGAAGCGTTGAAACAGGGCGCACCGGCCGGGTTGTCGTTCGGCAATTTGCACAATCACGAGCGCACCCACTATCCGCTGACGTTGGGCATCGAGCTGGGCGAAGGCCTGAGCCTGGACTTCAGCTACGACGCCGCGCGTTTCAGCGCGGCGCAAGTTGCCGGGTTGTCGGCCAATTTGCAGCACCTGCTGATGCAGCTTGTCACCCAGCCGGACGCCGCACTTGGCGCGCTGGAACTGCTCGACGTCGACGGCAAAAACGCGCTGCTCGCGATCAGCCAACCGCCGACAATCGAGTTGTCCACAACACTTCTGGCCCACGAGCAGATCGCCGCGCAGGCCGCCGCGACCCCGGACGCGCTGGCGTTGCAGGTTGACGGCCAGTCCCTGAGCTACGCGCAATTGAACACCCAGGCCAACCGTCTGGCCCATCGTCTGATGGCCAACGGTGCCGGTCCGGGCAAGCGTGTCGGCCTGGCGCTGCACCGTGGTCCGCAGCTGATCGTCAGCCTGCTGGCGGTGCTCAAAAGTGGCGCCGCCTACGTGCCGCTCGATCCGAAATACCCGAACGAACGTCTGGCCTACATGATCGATGACAGCCGTCTCGACGTGCTGCTGTGCGAATCCGGTCTGCTGGAGGAGGTGCCGGGCGTGCGCCGTCTCAGCCTTGAGGACGGCACCGACTACCCCGACAGCAATCCGCACCACCACGCGGTCGCCGGCGATCTGGCCTACATCATCTATACCTCCGGCTCCACCGGCCAACCCAAAGGCGTGGCCATCGCCCATGCCGCGTTGCGCGAGTTCTGCCAGAGCGCCGCCGACTATTCGGTGCTGTCGGCGTCGGACCGGGTGTTGCAATTCGCGACCTTCAGCTTCGACGGTTTCGTCGAGCAATGTTTCCCGGCGTTGTGTGTCGGCGCGGCGTTGATCATGCGCGGCGATGACGTGTGGGACGCCGGTCGCCTCGCCGCCGAAATCGTCCGGCACGGCGTGACCGTGGCGGACTTGCCGGCCGCTTACTGGTACTTGCTCGCTCGCGAATGCGCGAGCGGCGTGGTCAGCGGTCTCGGTGCTTTGCGCCAGGTCCACGTCGGTGGCGAAGCGATGTCGGTCGAAGGTTTGCGCCTGTGGCATCAGGCCGGATTGAGCCACATGCGACTGCTCAACACCTACGGCCCGACCGAAGCGACCGTGGTGTCCAGCGTGCATGAGTGCAGTCTCGACGATGCCAGCGATGCGTTTGGCATTCCGATTGGTCGTGCCATCGCCGGCCGTGCGCTGTATGTGCTGGATGCGGCGGGTCAGTTGCTGCCGTCCGGCGGTGTCGGCGAACTGTGCATCGGCGCTCCAGCCTGCCTCGCGCAAAGCTACTTCAATCGTCCGGCGCTGACCGCTGAACGTTTCCTGCCGGACCCGTTTGCCCGTGAACCGGGCGCGCGTCTATACCGCAGCGGCGATCTGGCGCGCTACAACGCCCAAGGGCAGCTGGAATACGTCGGCCGCATCGACCATCAAGTGAAGATCCGCGGTTTCCGCATCGAAATGGGCGAGATCGAAGCCTGCCTGCAAGCCCGTGAAGACGTGCGTGAAGCGGCGGTCATCGCCCAGGACGGCATGCTACTGGTGGCGTACATCGTGGCCGGCGATTCGGTGTCGTCCGAAGTTGATTATCTGGAAGGCCTGAAAGCTGCTCTGCATCAATCGCTGCCGGAATACATGGTGCCGAATCACTTGGTCTTGCTGCCGAAGCTACCGCTCAACAACAACGGCAAACTGGATCGCCGAGCCTTGCCGCGTGTTGAAGCTGGCGATGCCCAGCGTGACTTCGTGGCCCCGGTCGAAGGGCTGGAAACGCAACTCGCGCTGATCTGGCAGGACGTGTTGCAGGTCGGGCAAGTTGGCCGCAACGACAACTTCTTCGAACTGGGCGGGCACTCGTTGCTGGTGCTTCAGGTGATCTCGCGGGTGCGGCAGCAGTTGCAGCTCGAACTGTCGGTGAACAGCCTGTTCTCCGCCGCGAACCTGGCGGAATTTGCCGGGCGTGCCGCGCTGGCAAATATCAGCGGTCAACCTTTGCTACAACGTGCCGTGATCGATCAGCCGCAGGTTTTGTCTTATGCCCAACAGCGCCAATGGATTCTCTGGCAACTGGACCCGCAAAGCCCGGCCTACAACATTCCTGCCGCACTGCGCCTCATAGGCCCGCTGAACCGCGAAGCCCTGCGCGAAGCCTTCGCCCGGTTGCAGGACCGTCACCAAACCCTGCGCACGACCTTCGAACAAGATGGTCTGCAGGCACGTCCGGTGCTGCACGACAATCTGGCGTTGCAACTGGAGGAACGCACACTCGATCAGGTGTCGGTCGACACGGCCGTGGCCGAAGAAATCGCCCGTCCGTTCGACCTGCGCAACGGTCCGCTATGGCGCATGTTGCTGCTGCAAGTGAACACCGACGAACACGTGCTGGTCCTCATCGTCCATCACATCGCTGCCGACGGCTGGTCGATGCAGGTCATGGTCGATGAGTTCAGCTCCTTGTATCAGGCGGCTGCCTGCGGGCGCGCCGCCGGTTTGGCTGACTTGCCGGTGAACTACAGCGACTACGCCCGCTGGCAGCGCGACTGGCTGGAAGCGGGCGAGGGTGCACGCCAACTGACGTGGTGGCGTGAGCAACTGGCCGGCAGCCAGGCGCCGCTGGAATTGCCCAGCGAACTGACCCGTCCGGCCCGTCGCAGCGAGCGCGGTGCCAGCCTGATGCTCAACGTGGATCGCGAGTTGCTCGCCGGTTTACGTCAACGTGCCCAGGAACAGCAAGTGACGTTGTTCATGCTGTTGCTGGCGAGTTTCCAGACCTTGCTGCATCGCCAGAGCGGGCAGTCGCGTATCAGCGTTGGCGTGCCGAGCGCCGGTCGTTCGCGTCTCGAAACCGAAGGCCTGATCGGCTTCTTCATCAACACCCAGGTGCTGCGTGCCGAGATCGATGGGCAGCAGCCGTTCAGCACCTTGTTGCAACAGGTCAAACAGGTTGCATTGGGCGCGCAAGCGAATCAGGACTTGCCGTTCGAGCAGCTGGTCGACGCCTTGCAACCGGACCGCAGCCTCAATCACAGCCCGTTGTTCCAGGTGCTCTACAACCATCAGCAGCCGTTGGGCGCGAGTGTCGAACGCACGGTTGCCGACCTGAACGTCGAGCGTCTGCACTGGCAGCAACACACCACGCAATTCGATCTGGTCCTCGATACTCAGGAGCAGGGCGAAGCACTGGATGCCAGCCTGACCTACGCCACGGATGTGTATGACGAAGCGTCGATGCAGCGCCTTGGCGAGCAGTGGCTGAACCTGCTGCGCGCGGTAGTCAGCGATCCGCAGCAACGCGTCGCCGAACTGCCCCTGATTGACGGGTCGCAGCAAGAGGCTTTGGTGCAGCACTGGAACCCCGCATTCCAGGCGCAACCGACGTCGCCGACCTTGCATCAGTTGTTCGAAGCGCAAGCCGCACAACGGCCGAATGCCGTCGCGCTGGTCTACGATGGCGAGCAATTGACCTACGCCGCGCTCAACGCCCAGGCCAACCGCTTGGCGCGCACACTGCGCGAACAAGGCATAGGGCCAGAAGTGCGCGTGGGCATCGCCACCGAGCGGGCGATGCCATTGGTGATCGGCTTGCTGGCGATTCTCAAGGCCGGCGGCGCCTACGTGCCCCTCGACCCGCACTACCCGGCCGAACGCCTGAGCTACATGATCGAAGACAGCGGCATCACGCTGCTACTGACCCAGCAACACTTGATCGACAGTCTGTCGGCCCGAGACGGCGTGCAGATGCTGAGCCTGGAATCGTTGCAGCTGGATGGGGTCAGTGACGCCAACCTGCCAGCGCTGGCGACCCCGGACAACCTCGCCTACGTGATCTACACCTCCGGATCCACCGGTCGTCCTAAAGGCGCATTGCTCAGCCATGGCAACGTCGGGCGTCTGCTCACGGCCACGGCTGGCGAGTTTGGCTTCGGTCCGGACGATGTCTGGACGCTGTTCCATTCCTACGCCTTCGACTTCTCGGTGTGGGAGCTGTTTGGTTCGCTGTGCACCGGCGGGCGTCTGGTGATCGTGCCGTATGACATCAGCCGCGAGCCGCAGCAATTCCATCGCTTGCTCTGTGATGAGGGCGTGACGGTGTTGAACCAGACGCCGAGCGCGTTCCGCCAGTTGTTGCCGATTGCCTGTGCCAGCCCACGAAGCATGGCGTTGCGTCAGGTGATTTTCGGTGGCGAAGCCCTCGAAGTCGCGAGCCTGCGTCCCTGGTTCGAACGCTTCGGCGACCAACAGCCAGCCCTGGTCAACATGTACGGCATCACCGAAACCACGGTGCACGTGACCTACCGTGCGATCCGCCTGGCCGACCTCGACGGCAAGGCCCAAAGCCCGATCGGCCTGCCGATCCGCGACCTGCGCTGGTACTTGCTCGACAGTCAGCTGCATCCGGTGCCGGTGGGTGTGGCGGGCGAGTTGTACATCGCCGGCGCCGGTCTGGCGCGGGGTTATCACGGCCGTTTCGGCCTGACCGCCGAGCGTTTTGTGCCGAGCCCGTTCGAGGCTTCGCAGCGTCTTTATCGCAGCGGCGACCTGGCGCGTCAGCGTGCCGATGGCAGCATCGACTACCTCGGCCGTATCGACCAGCAAGTAAAAATTCGCGGTTTCCGCATCGAATTGGGTGAAATCGAAGCCGCGCTGCTGGCCCAACCGGGCGTGTGCCAAGCGGTGCTGAGCGTGCATGCCGGCGACGGCGGACCGCAGCTGTGCGCCTACGTCGTGGCCGAGCAAACCCCGCATGACCCGATCGCCTGGCGCGACAACCTGCGCACCGCGCTCAAGGTGGATCTGCCGGACTACATGGTGCCGAGCCACTGGTTGCTGCTGGATGCCTTGCCATTGACCGGCAACGGCAAGCTCGACCGCAAGGCGCTGCCGGTGCCCGATGCCCAGGAATGGCAACGGCCGTTCGAAGCCCCCGAGGGCGACCTCGAACAGCAACTGGCCGCGATCTGGGCCGACGTGCTGGGCGTGGTGCAGATAGGCCGACGCGACAACTTCTTTGAATTGGGCGGGCATTCATTGCTCGCGGCCCAAGCCAGTGCCCGTGTGGAACTGGAACTGGGCATCGAGCTGCCGCTGCGCGCGCTGTTCGAATCCACCGACCTTCAGGCTTATGCCGCCATGGCCGGGCAACACGCCCCGGCTGACAACGATGCACGTCTTGATGCGCTTGAGTCGCTTCTCGACGAGATGGAGATCAACTGATGGAACACACCACTGCCCAGCGTATCGCCAGCCGCTTCGCCGGCCTGCCGGCTGATAAGCGCCGCGAGTTTCTGCAACGCATGCAAGAGCAGGGCGTGAGCTTCGGCCAGTTGCCGATTCCGCCGGCTGCCGAGCCGCAAGCAACGTTCGAATTGTCATACGCGCAGCAGCGTCAATGGTTCCTCTGGCAACTTGATCCACACAGTTCGGCGTACAACATTCCGGCCGCGCTGCGTTTGCACGGGCCGCTGAACGTTGCTGCGTTGCAGCAGAGTTTCGATGGGCTGCTGGAGCGGCATCAGAGTTTGCGCAGCCGGTTCGTCGAGGATGACGGGCAAGTGGTACAGACGCTGGCCGAGTTCACCTCGCTGCCCATCGAGCAGATCGACCTGCGTGGCGAACCCCAGGATCAGCGCTTCGATCAGGCGATGAACAGCGTCGAACAGGACATCGCCCGGCCGTTCGATCTGCAACACGGTCCGCTGTTGCGGGTCAGCCTGTTGCAACTCGATGCCGAAGACCACGTGCTGTTGCTGACCTTGCACCATATCGTCACCGATGGCTGGTCGATGGGCGTGCTGGTGGAAGAGTTTTCCCGGCTCTACGCCGCGCATTGCCAAGGTCAGAACACGGTGCTGGAGGCACTGCCGATCCAGTATTCAGACTATGCGATGTGGCAACGCCGCTGGATGGAGGCGGGCGAGCTGGAACGTCAACTCAACTGGTGGCGCGACCGCCTGGGCAGCGAACAACCGCTGCTCGAATTACCGACCGACCGTCCGCGCCCGGCGCAACCGAGCCAGCGCGGTGCGCGTCTGGATTTCGCCCTCGATACCACGTTGGCCAGCGGTCTGATGAGCCTGGCCAAACAGCGCGGTGTCACGCCGTTCATGCTGTTACTGGCGAGCTTCCAGGCCTTGCTCTATCGCTACAGCGGCCAGGCCGACGTGCGTGTCGGTGTGCCGATTGCCAACCGTAATCGCGCGGAAACCCGTGGCTTGATCGGGTTCTTCGTCAACACCCAGGTGATGCGTGCGGAACTGGACGGACGTCTGCCGTTCAGCCAATTGCTCGACCAGACCCGCGCCGCCTCGCTGGACGCCCAGGATTATCAGGACTTGCCGTTCGAGCGTCTGGTGCAGGCGCTGCAAGGTGAACGCAGCCTCAGTCACAGCCCGCTGTTCCAGGTGATGTTCAACCACCAGCAAGCCAAACCCGCGGCGGTCAGCGGCTTGCTCGCCGGCCTGCGCGTCGAGGCATTGAACGCCACGGCGCACACCACCCAGTTCGACCTGCAACTGGACACCCAGGAGGAGGGCGACAAACTGTTCGCCAGCCTGACTTACGCCACCGATCTGTTCGACGCTGAACGCATCGAGCACCTCGCGCGGCACTGGCGCAATTTGTTGGCCGGTGTTCTGGCCAACCCGCAATGCCCGCTCGCCGAATTGCCGTTGCTGGACGCCGATGAGCGTCTGCGCATCCTCGACGAGCTCAACGACACCGCTCAGGCCTATCCGGGCGAAGTCTGCGTGCAGCGCCATTTCGAAGAACGCGTAGTTGAAAACCCAGAGGCGACCGCGCTGGTGTTCCAGGGCCAGTCCCTGAGTTACGCCGAGCTGAACCGGCGCGCCAACCGTTTGGCCCACCACTTGCGTGCCCAGGGTGTCGGCCCGGAAGTACTGGTGGGGATTGCCTGCGACCGTTCGTTTGAAATGGTTGTCGGCCTGCTGGCGATTCTCAAGGCGGGCGGTGCGTATGTGCCGCTGGACCCGGAGTACCCGGTTGATCGCCTGAGCTACATGATCGAAGACAGCGGCATTGCGTTGTTGCTGACCCAGGAATATCTGCTGGCACAACTGCCGACCCCGGACAACGTGCGCACCTTGTGCCTGCACGCCGACACCGATTGGCTGAACGACTTGCCGGGCACTGATCTGCCCAACCTTGCGGTCGCGGAAAACTTCGCTTATGTGATTTACACCTCCGGCTCCACCGGCAAACCCAAGGGGGCCGGTAACCGCCATGTGGCGCTGCATAACCGTCTGGCGTGGATGCAGCAAGCCTACAACTTGCAGCCGAGCGACCGCGTGCTGCAAAAGACGCCGTTCAGTTTCGACGTGTCGGTGTGGGAGTTTTTCTGGCCGCTGATGAAGGGCGCCACCCTGGTGATCGCCGCGCCGGGCGAGCACCGTGATCCGCAACGCCTGGCCGCGTTGATCGTCGAGCAGGCGATCACCACGCTGCACTTCGTGCCGTCGATGCTCTCGGCGTTCATCGCTGCCGACGAAGCGCTGGCCTGCACCTCGTTGCAGCGGATCATTTGCAGCGGTGAAGCGCTGCCGATGGAACTGCAACGCCAGACCTTGCGCAGCCTGCCGCAAGCCAATCTCTACAACCTCTATGGTCCGACCGAAGCGGCCATCGACGTGACCCACTGGACCTGCGTGGAAGAAGGGCGTGACAGCGTGCCGATTGGCCGGCCGATTGCCAACTTGCGCACCTGCATCCTCGATAGCGAACTGCAACCGTTGCCACTGGGCGCGGTGGGCGAGTTGTACCTGGGCGGCGTCGGCCTGGCACGCGGTTACCACCGTCGTGGCGCGCTGACCGCCGAGCGTTTCGTGGTCGACCCGTTTGGCAGCGGCGAGCGTCTGTACCGCACCGGTGACCTGGCGCGCTATCGCGCTGATGGTGCCATCGACTACTGCGGGCGCATCGACCACCAAGTGAAGATTCGCGGTTTGCGCATCGAACTGGGCGAAATCGAAGCGCGCCTGCAAGAGCATGCAGACGTGCAGGAAGCCGTAGTGTTGGCCCTCGATGGCCCGGGCGGCAAGCAGTTGGTCGCGTACATCGTGCCGCAGGACCGAGCCTTGGTCAGCGCCGATGCCGAGCAACAAGGCGCGTGGCGTGAAACCCTGAAAAGCCATTTGCTGGCGAGCCTGCCGGATTACATGGTGCCGGCGCAGACCGTGCTGATCGAGCAAATGCCCGTGAGCCCCAACGGCAAACTCGAGCGCAAACGCCTGCCCGCGCCGACCGCACAGGTCAGCCAACGCGCCTTCGAAGCGCCACGCAGCGAACATGAACAGGTGCTGGCGCAGATCTGGCAGGACGTGCTGGGGGTGGAGCAGGTCGGGCGTCAGGACAATTTCTTTGAACTGGGCGGCGACTCGATCATTTCGATCCAGGTGGTCAGCCGTGCGCGCCGCGCCGGCCTGAGCCTGCAACCCCGCGACCTGTTCCAGCAGCAAACCTTGCAAGCCCTGGCCGCCGTGGTCAAGGAACAGGCCGCCCCGCTGGCGCAGCAAGGGCCGGTGGAAGGTGTGCAAACCCTCACGCCGATCCAGCGCTGGTTCTTCGACGAGCCGATCCCGCAACGCGCGCACTGGAACCAGGCGGTGCTGCTGACGCCACGCGAAACCCTTGAATTGCCACGCCTGCAAGCCGCGCTGCAACGTTTGCTCAAGCAGCATGATGCCCTGCGTCTGCGCTTCAGTCAGGTCGATGGCCAATGGTCGGCGCGTTATGTCGGGGCCGACAGCTGCGATGTGATCGACATGCTCTGGACCGCCCGCGTGGCCAACGATGCTTCGCTGGAATCGGTGTGCGACGAGGCGCAGCGCAGCCTCAGTCTGCAAGACGGTCCGCTGCTGCGCATCGCGTTGATCGCTCAGGCGGATGGTTCGCAGCGGTTGCTGTTGGTGATCCATCACCTGGCGGTGGACGGGGTGTCGTGGCGGGTGTTGCTGGAAGATTTGCAAGCGGCTTATCAAGGGCAAGACCTGCCACCGAAGACCAGCGCTTTCCAGGCCTGGGCCGACAAACTTGACGCCTACGCCCGCTCCGAAGCCGCTGCCAGCGAACTGGACTGGTGGCAAGCGCAGCTGAGCGTCGCCAATGATTCGCTGCCCGCCGCCAATGCCCAAGCCAGTCAGGCCGGGCATCTGCGCCAAGGCGTGAGCATCGGCCTGGACCGCGATCAAACCACCAGGCTGCTGCAACAGGCGCCAGCGATTTACCGCACACAGGTCAACGACCTGCTGCTGACCGCGCTGGCCCGAACCCTCAGCCGCTGGACCGGTGACGCTTCGGCGCTGATTCAACTCGAAGGTCATGGTCGCGAAGAGCTGTTCGACGACATCGACCTGACCCGCACCGTCGGCTGGTTCTCCAGTCTGTTTCCGGTGCGCCTGACGCCGACCGCCGACCTGGCGGGCTCGATCAAGGCCATCAAGCAGCAACTGCGCGAAATCCCCGGAAAAGGCCTGGGCTACGGCCTGCTGCGCTACCTGGGCGATGCCTCGACCCAAGCGGCGTTGGCCGGTTTGCCGCAAGCACGCGTGACGTTCAACTACCTCGGGCAGTTCGACCAGAGCTTCGCCGAAGACGCCCTGTTCACCCCGGCCAAGGAGTCCAGCGGCGCCGCGCAATCGGCGGACGCACCGTTGCCGAACTGGCTGTCGGTGGACGGCCAGGTGTATGGCGGCGAACTGAAACTCGACTGGACCTTCAGCCGCGAATGCTTCGACAAACGTGAAATCGAAGCGCTGGCCGCCGATTACCAACGTGAATTGCTGGCGCTGATCGCCCATTGCCTGAGCGACGGTGCGGGTGGCGTGACCCCGGCGGACTTCCCGCTGGCGCGCCTGACCCAGGCGCAACTCGATGGCTTGCCGGTGCCGCCGGCGCAGATCGAAGACCTGTATCCGCTGTCGCCGATGCAGGCCGGTCTGTTGTTTCACAGCCTCTATGAATCGGCGTCTGGCGCCTACGTCAATCAGCTTAGCGTCCAAGCCCGTGGCCTCGACGCTGAGCGTCTTGGCCGCGCCTGGCAAACGGTGCTCGACACCCATCCGATCCTGCGCAGCAGCTTCCACTTCCCCGACGGTTTCGAAGCGCCGGTGCAAGTGGTCCATCGTCATCTGCAACTGCCGATGACGTGTCTCGACTGGCGTGGCCGCAGCGATCAGGCCGACGCATTGATTGAACTGATCGACAACGAGCGCCTGCAACTCGATTCGACCCGGGCGCCATTGATGCGCCTGACCCTGGTGCGGCTGGACGATGAGCGTCAGCAATTGATCTACACCCACCATCACCTGTTGCTGGATGGCTGGAGTAATTCGCTGCTGCTGAGCGAAGTCTTGCAGCGTTATGCCGGGCAGGATGTGCAGGCGCCGACCGGGCGTTTCGCCGATTACATCGGCTGGCTGCAACGTCAGGATGCCCACGCCGACGAGGTCTTCTGGCGCGAGCAGCTGGCGACCCTCGACAACCCGACGTTACTGGCGCAGAGCCTGGCCCATGGCGACGGTAAAAATCAGTTGGCCGTAGAGTTTGCCGACCATCGCCAGACCTTCGATGTCGCCACCAGCCAGCGTTTCAGCGAGTTTGCCCGTCAGCAAAAAGTCACCCTCAATACCTTGGTGCAAGGCGCCTGGGCTCTGCTGCTGCAACGCTACAGCGGCCAGCGCAGTGTTGCGTTCGGCGCGACTGTGGCGGGGCGGCCGGTGGATTTGCCGGGTGCCGAAAGCCAGCTCGGCCTCTTCATCAACACCTTGCCGGTGATCAGCAGCCCGGACGCGGTGGAAAGCGTCGGCCAGTGGCTGACCCGTTTGCAGGCACAAAACCTCGAACTGCGTGAGCATGAATTCACCGCATTGGGCGACATTCAGCGCTGGGCCGGGCGTGCCGGTGAGCCGCTGTTCGACAGCCTGCTGGTGTTCGAAAACTTCCCGGTGGCCGAAGCGCTGCAACAAGGCGCGCCGGCCGGTTTGAGCTTCTCGGTTCCGCAGAACCATGAACGCACTAACTTCCCGCTGACCCTGGCGGCCACCGCCGAAAGCCAGTTGAGCCTGAACTGGAGTTACCAGTGCGCCCATTTCAGCGGCGAAGCGATTGTTCGGATGAGCGAGCATCTGGCCGCGCTGCTGGCGGCGATGGTCGCCGCGCCAAACGCGGCATTGAGTGAACTGGACCTGCTGACCGCGCCGGAACGCGCGCAACAGTTGGTCGAATGGAACCCGGCATTCACGGCCGCGCAAAACCCGCTCTGTGTGCATCAGTTGATCGAGGCCCAAGCGGTCATCCGCCCGGACGCCACCGCGCTGATCTTCAACGATCTGCAATTGAGCTTCGATCAGCTCAACCGTCGCGCCAACCAATTGGCCCATCGTCTTCGCGCACTGGGCATTGGTCCTGAAGTGCGGGTTGGCCTGGCGATGCAGCGCTCACCGGAAATGATCGTCGGTCTGCTGGCGATCCTCAAGGCCGGCGGCGCCTACGTGCCGCTGGACCCGGCTTACCCGACGGAACGCCTGCGTTACCTGATGGAAGACAGCGGCATTTCGCTGATGATCAGCCAGTCGTGGCTGCGGGAAAAACTGCCGTTGCCCGAAGGCCTGCCGGTGCTGGAAATCGACCGCGAGCCGCTGGCGTCCATGGCGGACACCAACCCGGTCAACCTGACCTGCGGCGAAAATCTCGCGTACCTGATTTACACCTCAGGCTCCACCGGGCGGCCCAAAGGCGTCAGTGTGGCCCACGGTCCGCTGGCCATGCATTGCCTGTCGATCGGTGAGTTGTACGGCATGACCCCGGACGACCGCGAGTTGCAATTCGCCTCGATCAGTTTCGACGGCGCCCACGAACGCTGGCTGACGCCGCTGGTGTTCGGTTCGGCAGTCATGCCCCGCGATGACGAGTTGTGGAGCGTGGAGCGCACCTGCGCCGAGATCGAAAAACACGGCATCACCATTGCCTGTTTTACCCCGACTTATCTGTCGCAGATCGCCGACTTCATGGGCGAAGCGGGGCGTGATTTGCCGATCCGTTCGTACACCCCGTGCGGCGAGGGCATGGCCAAGCACGCGTTCGATGAAGTCCAGCAAGTGCTGCAACCCAAGCGCTTGATCAACGGCTACGGCCCGACCGAGACGGTGATCACGCCACTGATCTGGCTGGCGTACCCGGATACCGAGTTCGACTCGGCGTTCATGCCGATTGGCCGGCCGGTGGGCAACCGCAGCGCCTACATTCTGGACGGCGGCTTGCAGCCGTTGCCAGTTGGCGTCGCGGGCGAGTTGTACCTGGGCGGCGAGGGCGTCGCCCGGGGTTACCATCAACGTCCGGACCTGACCGCTGAACGCTTCGTGCCGGATCCATTCGTGCCGGGTGCGCGTTTGTACCGCAGCGGCGACCTCGCACGGTTCCGCGCCGATGGCGTCGTTGAATACCTCGGCCGTATCGACCAGCAAGTGAAGATTCGCGGGTTCCGTATCGAACTCGGCGAAATCGAAGCCTGCCTGCTGGAACACGAAGGCGTGCGTGAATCGTTCGTGATTGACCGTGAAGGTCCGGTGAGCCGCCAGTTGGTCGGTTACGTGGTGCCCCGCGATCCGCTTGCCGATGAGCAGGCTCTGCGTGAAGCGCTGACGGCTCATCTGCGCAGCCGATTGCCGGCGCACATGTTGCCGGCACACTTGATGTGCCTGGCCGCGTTGCCGCTGACGCCGAACGGTAAGCTTGATCGCCAAGGCCTGCCGGCGCCGGAAGCCACTCGGCAGAACCACGATCACGTGGCCGCCGCAACACCGGCCGAAGTGTTGCTGGTTGAGATCTGGCAGGAACTGCTGGGGCTGGAGTCGGTGGGCGTCACCGAGAACTTCTTTGAGCTGGGCGGTGATTCGATCATTTCGCTGCAAGCGGTGAGCCGTGCCGGGCAGCGTGGGCTGGTGTTCAGTCCGAAGCAGCTGTTCGAGCAGCAGACCATTCGTGCTTTGGCCTCCGTGGCCAGCAGCCGTGAAGCAAGATTGATCGAAGCGCCAAACGTCGAAGCTTTCTCACTGGTGCCGCACATCGACATCGCTGCCCGTGAAGGTCTGCAAGACTTGTATCCGCTGTCGCCGATGCAGCAAGGCATGCTGTTCCATTGCCTGGATTCACCGGAGCTCAACCCCTACGTCAACCAGTTGAGCGTGGCGGTCGACGGCTTGCAGGTGCCGCGTTTCCGCGCGGCCTGGCAGACGCTGGTCGAGCGGCATGAAGTGCTGCGCGCCGCGTTCCGCTGGCGCGATGGCTTGGCCGATCCGCTGCAAGCGGTGTTCGCCGACGTCGAGTTGCCGATCGAAGAACTCGACTGGCGCGACCGCTCCGACACCGAGCAGGCGCTGGGCGAACTGGCCGCAGCGGAACAGGCCAAGGGCTTCGACCTGAGCTGCCCGCCGTTGATGCGTTTCATCCTGGTGCGCCTGGGTGATGACCGTTACCAGATGATCTGGATCTACCATCACCTCTTGCTCGACGGCTGGAGCGCTTCGCGTCTGCTGGGCGACATGCTGCGCCTGTACCACAACGACAGCCTGCCGACCCTGACCGGGCGCTACGCCGACTACATCGCCTGGCTGCAACGCCAGGACGGCGCGCAAGCCGAAGGCTTCTGGCGTGAGCGCCTGGCGCTGCTCGAAGAACCGACCATTCTGGCCAAAGCTTCCGGTGCCGCTGGTTCCGGCCACGGCGTGATGTACAGCCACCTCGACGCCGAGGCGACGCGCAAACTGCACAGCTTCGCCAAGCGTCAACGCGTGACACTGAACACGCTGGTGCAAGGCGCGTGGCTGTTGCTGCTGCAACGCCACAGCGGCCAGCGCAGTGTCGCGTTCGGCGCCACGGTGGCGGGGCGCCCGACCGGGTTGGCCGGTGCGCAGGACATGCTCGGTCTGTTCATCAACACCTTGCCGGTGATTCAGACCCTTGATCCGCAACAGCCGGTGGGCGAGTGGCTGCGCGACTTGCAGGATTACAACCTGATGGTGCGTGACTACGAACACACGCCGTTGTCGGACATTCAGCGCTGGGCCGGGCAGGGTGGCCAGGGTTTGTTCGACAGCATCATCGTGTTCGAAAACCATCCGGTGGACCGCGCCCTGAAAGGCGGTGAGGAAGGCGAGCTGCGCTTTGCCGAAGTCGGCAGTGGCGGGGTGACCAACTTCCCGATGGACTTGATGGTCAGCGCCAACGAAGAAGGCCTGGAAGTTGAGTACCTGTTCCTGCGTGATCGCTTCAGTGACGTGGAAGTCGAGCGGATTCGTGCGCAGTTGGAAGGATTGCTGCGTGCGTTGCCGGAGGATGCTACGCGTCTGCTTGGCAATATTGGCTTGCCTGAGGCGCGTTTGAGTCTGCCGCAGGTGTCAGATGACAGCGCTGATTTGCTTCACGCGTTTAATCAACACGTCAAAGCGCAGCCGCAGAAAATCGCCTTGATCTGCGAAGGTCGGCACGTCAGTTATGCACAGCTTGAGGCGCAGGCCAATGGGTTGGCGCAGCAACTGATCGGTCGCGGCATCGGCCCGGAAAGTCTGGTGGCGGTGGCGTTGCCGCGTTCCGAGCGCACCATCGTTGCGTTCCTCGCGGTGCTTAAAGCAGGGGCGGCGTATCTGCCTTTGGACCTCGCGTACCCGGCCGAGCGGCTGGCATATATGTTGAGCGATTCGGCGGCCAGCCTGTTGCTCTGTGACAGCAATCTGGGGGATCGACTGACCCTGGCCGACAGCCCGCCGCGTCTGCTGCTCGACCAGTTGAGCGTTACCGACCACACTGAATGCCCGGTTTCCCAGCCGTTGCCTGGGCACTTGGCGTATTTGATTTACACCTCCGGTTCCACGGGCCAGCCCAAAGGCGTGGCGGTGGCACGTGGGCCGATTGCCCGGCATTGCCGCGGCATCATCGAGCTCTACGAACTGGCACCGCGCAGCCGTGAGCTGCACTTCATGTCGTTCGCCTTCGACGGTGCGCAGGAGCGTTGGCTGAGTGTGATGTTGGCCGGTGGCAGCCTGGTGATCCGCGAGGACAGTTTATGGACCCCGGAGCAAACCCTCGAAGTGATGCAGCGTCATGGCGTCACCGTCGCCTGCTTCCCGCCGGCCTACTTGCAACAGATGGCCGAAGTGGCCGAACGCCTTGGCAATCCACCGGCGGTCGAGGTGTATTGCTTTGGCGGTGATGCGGTGCCGGAGGCGAGCTTCGAGCAGGTCAAGCGCGCCTTGCGTCCGCAGCGTCTGGTCAACGGTTATGGCCCGACCGAAATCGTGGTCACGCCGCTGTTGTGGCGTGCCGAGGCCAGCGAAACCTGCGACGCGGCCTATGCGCCGATTGGGCGTGGCGTGGCCGGGCGTGGTGTGTATGTGCTGGACGCCGACCTCAATCCGCTGCCGGTCGGTGTCAGCGGCGAGTTGTACCTGGGCGGCGAATGCCTGGCGCGCGGTTACCACCAGCATCCCGGCATGAGCGCCGAGCGTTTCATCCCCGATCCGTTCGAGGCCGGTGGCCGCATGTACCGCACCGGCGACCTGGTGCGCCAGCGCGAATGCGGGTTGATCGACTATCTGGGGCGTCTTGACCAGCAAGTGAAGATCCGTGGTTTCCGCATCGAGCCGGGCGAGATCGAAGCGCGTCTGCGCGAATGTGTTGGGGTGCAGGATGCCGCCGTGGTGGTACACGACACGCCGACCGGCAAGCAATTGGTCGGTTATGTGGTGGCGGCCGGTGCTGTCGGGCTGGATCGTCGCTTGAAATCTGAGCTGCAAGCGCAACTGCCGGACTACATGGTGCCGCCACGGATCCTGGTGCTGGAACGTTTTCCGCTGTCGGCCAACGGCAAGCTCGACCGTCGCGCACTGCCAATGCCTGAATGGGCGCTCGGCGGTTATCGCGCGCCACGCAACGATCTGGAAAAGGCGCTGACCGCGATCTGGCAAGAGGTGCTCGGTGTGCCGCAAGTGGGCATCGACGACAACTTCTTCGAACTGGGCGGCGACTCGTTGCAGGTGCTCAAAGTCATCTCGCGGGTGCGCAGTCAGCCGCAACTGGGCTTCGAGTTGAAGCTGCGGGATCTGATGCAGAAACCGTGCATTGCCGAACTCAGTGGTTATCAGGTGACCGAGCCCACGTCTGCGCCGGACCCTTTGCTGGCGCTGAATGCGCGGATCCCGAATGTGCCGGCGCTGTTTTGCCTGCACGCCGGTTTCGGCACGGTGTTCGACTACGAACCGTTGGCGCGGCGTCTGGAAGGACGGCGCACGGTGTACGGCGTGCAATGCCGCATGCTGCTTGACCCGCACTGGCAGGACGAATCGCTGCTCGCCATGGCGCAAGCCTATGCGCAGCGGATTCGCAGTCAACAGGCCAAAGGACCGTATTACTTGATGGGCTGGTCGTTGGGCGGCGCGTTGACGCAGTTGGTTGCCCACGAATTGGAAGGCCAAGGTGAAACCGTGGCGTTTGCCGGGTTGGTCGACAGCTACGTGGCCGGCACCGCAGAGGCGGGGGACTGGCGCGAGGACCTCGGTGATTTCCTGAAGTTTGTGCTCGGTTTGCCCGCCGATGAGGCTCAGGCGTTGATTGCGCGCAAAGCCGCTGGCTTGAGTGAACGCGAGGGCTCCACCGCCGTGATTGAAGCCGCCTTGCACGGTTCCAATGAACAAGCCGCATTGGGCGCGGGGGAGCTCACGCAGATCTTTGCCACCGGCTCACGCCTCAAGCAACTGGCGCTGGCGCATCGGCAACTGCCGACGATCAAGGCCTCGGCCCATCGTTGGTGGGTGGCCGGGCGCGACGACGAACGTCGGGTGTTCGAGGGCCAGGTCGGCAGTCATGGCGTTGATCGCCTGTTGGCCGGCGGGCACTACGAGCTGTTGCGTGGTGATGAGTTGCTTGATGAGCTTGAGGACTTACTGGAACGCCGTTTGGCCATTGCGTAACTCATTTTCGTAGGAGCGAGGCTTGCCCGCGAACGCGATCTCAAGGACGCCTTCGCGGGCAAGCCTCGCTCCTACAGATCACGGTTTTTCTCGCATTTTTGTACTTGTTTATTTAAAGGATTCGTCCCATGGCCGTATTGCCAGAACTTGAAGCATTTCTCGAACTCGCCGAGTTGGGCCGGATGACCGGTAAAAGTCGCGCGATGCATGAACAGACTCCGCAACAGGCACGGATCGATTTTGAAGCCTCCTCGGGGTTTCTCGATGTGCCGCTGGACAGCGTGGCCTGCGAGGACTTCACCATTGCCGCGCGGGATGGCCACAGTCTGTCGGCAAGGGTGTATCGCGATGGGCAAGCGGTCGACGGCTTGCAGCCGGTGTTGCTGTATTTTCATGGTGGCGGCTATGTGGTCGGCAGCCTCGATTCCCATGATGCGCTGTGCCGGCGACTGGCCTCGCAAGGCGGGTTTGCGTTGTTGACCGTGGATTACCGACTGGCGCCGCAATGGCGTTTCCCGACGCCGGTGCAGGACGCTTGCGATGCGGGCAACTGGCTGGTGCGCGAGGGCGCTGCGCGTGGGCTGGATGCGAACCGGGTGGCGCTGGTCGGTGACAGCGTGGGTGCAACATTGGCCACGGTGTTGTCGATCATGGCAGTGCGTGAACCAGAGGAACTGGCGTTGAAACCCAAGGCCCAGGTGTTGCTGTATCCGGTGACGGATGCGACGACGAAACGCGCCTCGCACCGGGATTTTGCCGAGGGCTATTTGCTGGAGACGCCGACGCTGGACTGGTTCTACGCGCATTACGGGCGCACGCCGGATGACCTGGCGGATTGGCGTTGCTCGCCGTTGCTGGCGGCGGATTTATCAGGCGTGGCACCGGCGCTGGTGTACTTGGCCGGGCATGATCCGCTGCATGATGAAGGGCTGGCGTATGCCGAGCGGTTGCGTGCGGCGGGGAATGAAGTGACATTGCTGGAACAGCCGGGGATGACCCATGACTTCATGCGCATGGCCGGGTTGCTGGGGGAAGTGGAAGGGATTCACTCGGAAGTGGCGGGGTGGGTGCGTTCGCGGATCTGAATTGCCATGAAAAAAACCGCCATGCCTGGATCAGGGGTGGCGGTTTTTTTGTGTCCGGTCCAGGGGATTTCTGGTGGGGCGACAATTGCCTTCGCGGGCAAGCCTCGCTCCTACAGATTGGCGTCGAGTTGTGGCATGGTGCCAACCTGTAGGAGCGAGGCTTGCCCGCGAAGGCGGACTCCCATTCACCACAAAATCCCTGGCCAAAAAAATGCCCGCATCTGACGACACGGGCATTTTTCATTTCAGCTCACGACTCAGAAATCATACTTCGCGGTGACCTGCACGTTACGCGGCTCGCCGTAGAACGTGGTGTCGAAGTTGCCCAGGCCCGTCAGGTAGTTCTTGTCGAAGACGTTGTTGGCATTGACGGTGAAGCTCAGATGGTCGTCGTACTGGTAACGGGTCATCAGGTCCACGAGGGTGTAGCCACCTTGCTTGATCTGGGTGTAGTCGCCCGCGCTGGCGCTGTAGATCTTGCCGTAGAACGCGCTCTGCCAGCTCACGCCGCCACCGACGGTGAACTGGTTCATCACGCCCGGCAGACGGTAGGTGGTGAAGGTACGAACGACGTGTTCAGGACGGGTGGTGGACAGCGGGTAGCCGAAGATCCGTTGCTCGTCCTGGTCACGGGTCCGGGCGTAGGTGTAGCCCGCGGACAGGTTCCAGCCCTCGGCCAGTTCACCGGCCATTTCCAGCTCCACACCCTTGGTGGTCGCGCCGTCGATGGCTTTGTAGATACCTTCGTTGGTGACCGGGTTGGTGCCGATCGATTCAGCGACGTTGTCCTGTTCGATGCGGAAGAAGGCCAGGCTGGCGTTCAGCTTGCCTTCGAAGTAGGCCGCTTTCAGACCGGTCTCGTAGGCGTTGCCTTCAACCGGCTGCAGGGTCGAGCCGTTGGCGTCCTTGTAGATTTGCGGCTGGTAGATATTGGTGTAGCTGGCGTACGCGGAGTACGTGTCGTTGAGGTCGTAAACCACACCGGCATACGGGGTGACGACGCCGTGTTCCTTGTAGCTGGCGTGGGTGTCGGTCTGGTTGGCGCCCGGGTTGTAGTTGTAGTCTTCGTTGTACTTGAAGGTGCTCAGGCGGGTGCCGAGGATGAACGACAGGTCATCGGTCGGGCGCAGGCGCGTGGCCAGGTAAACGCCGTTCTGGCTCTGGGTGCGTTCGTATTTGCCGTTTTTCGGGAATTCCTGTTTCGGCAGTTCGCCGTTCCAGTCATAGATGCTGCCGGGCACTTGGGAGAACGCACTGGTGTCGTAAGTCGAACCGGTCTGGCGCGAGTGGGACGCCATGACACCAGCGACCAGTTCGTGCTCGCGACCGCCCAGGCTGAAGGGGCCGGAGACGTTCACGTCAGCGGTGTTCTGCACGCGATGACCTTCCCAGCGACCCCAGTAAAGGAACATGCCTTCACCGGTGGCGCGATCCGGGTTGCCGCCGCTGGCCGAGGCCAGTTGGGTGTCATGGTCGGTGGTTTTCTGGTCCAGGCTGACTTTGAGTTTCCAGTCATTGGCCAGCGCTTGCTCCAGCGATGCGAAGTAGGTGGTGCTGTCGAAATCACGACGGCTCCAGTCGGCCGCCGGGTTGAAGTGACGCGGGAACTCGGTACGGCCGCCATCGGCGAAGTACGTCGGGTTACCGGTCCACGACGAACCGCGCGGGGTGGCGCTGGATTTGTCGATGCCGAAGGTCAGCAGGGTGTCGTCGGTCAGGTCGGCTTCGAGTACGCCGTAAAACAGGTCTTTCTTCTGGCTGTAGTGATCCAGGTAGGAGTTGGCGTCCTGGTATGTGGTGACGAAGCGACCGCGGACGTTGCCGGAATCGGTCAGCGAACCGGAAATATCACCTTCAGCACGGTACTTGTCCCAGCGGCCGGCGGTGGCGCTGACCGAGGCCTTGAATTCCTTGGTCGGCTTCTTGCGGATCAGGTTGACCGTGGCGGACGGATCGCCGGTGCCGGTCATCAGGCCGGTAGCGCCTTTGATGACTTCGATGTGGTCGAGGCTGGCCGAGTCGTCGCTGTTGTTCGGGTTTTCACCGTACACACCGTCGTAGATAGTGTTGACGCCATCGTACTGGAAGTTGGTGATGGCCTGGCCACGGGCGGAAAACTCGGTACGGTCACTGTCGTACTTCTGTGACGTGATGCCGGGGGTGTTGCGCAGTGCGTCGGCAACGCTGGTGACGCCGCGATCGTCCATCTGCTGGCGGGTGACCACGGTTACCGATTGCGGTGTTTCGCGAAGGGTCAGCGGCAACTTGGTCGCGGTGGTGGTGGCGCCGGTGGTGTAGGAGCCGGTGTCTTCAGTGGTCAGGCCCAGGGCCTGGCCGGAAATCGTGGTCGCGCCCAGTTGCAGGCCCGAACCGCCGCCGGAGACCAGCGTGACGCTGTTGCCGTTGATCTGGAACGAAATGCCGGTGCCTTTGAGCAGGGTACTCAGGGCTTCGGACGGCTCCAGCGAACCTGACACTGCACGGGACTTGATACCCGCCACCTGATCCGGGCTGTAGAGGATCTGCAGGTTGGTCTGCATGCCCAGCTCGGTCAGCGCGTTGGAAAGCGGCTGGACGGCAATGTTCACTTTTACAGGTGCAGCATTGGCCATCGAGCTCCCCAGCAAGGTGGCGGTCAGCAGCACGCTGGTAAACAGGGTGCGATGCAATGTCGGGCGCTGTACGGCCAGCGCGAGAGGTGTGCGGCGTGGTAGAGGTCGCATTACTTACCTGAGCTCCTGAAAAGTGGGGTGCAGAGTTTTTGTTAATAAGAATGATTATTAGACGCGGCGCGAAGCAAAAACCGGAAAGAAAGACGTCAATTAATTTTCAGAAAGAAGAAACCGTGGCGAGGGGTTCGCCCAAATGTCGGCCCGTTAAGAGAAACAACGGTGGGGGCGAGCCTGCTCGCGATAGCGGTATTTCATTCACCATTGAAGGTGACTGATCCACCGCTATCGCGAGCAGCCCCGCTCCCACAGGCTCAGGCCGGTGCCAGCTCGGTGACGACCCGACCGCTCTCCATGCGCACCAACTGGTCGGCCACGTCGAAGTAACGGTCATCGTGGGAGATCACGATGATGGTTTTGCCCAGGCGCTTGAGGTCCGGCAGCAGCTCGGTGTAGAAAATCCGGCGGAAGGTCGGGTCCTGGTCGGCCGCCCATTCATCGAACACTAGCACCGGGCGTTCTTCGAGCCAGGCATTGACCAGCGCCAGGCGCTTGCGCTGGCCGGTGGAAAGGTCGGTGGTGGTGAAATTGCCGTCCTTGACGCTGACCTTGTGCGCGATTTCCAGGCGTTGCAGGTATTTGTTGGCGTCTTCGGGGATGTGCGTGTCGCCCTGGACCACGTCATCGAACAGGTAATAATCAGCGAAGATCGTGGTGAACAACTGGCGATAGTCATCACGATTTTGCGCATCAATCGCCTCGCCGTTGACCCGGATCTCGCCCTGTTGCGGCGTGTACAAACCCAGCAGTAACTTGATCAGCGTGGTCTTGCCGCAACCGTTCTCACCGACAATAAACGTGATGTCGCCTTGCTTGATCGTCAGGTTGACCGGGCCCAACTGGAAGGGTGCAGCGCCTTCGACAGCCGGGAAGGCGAAACGCACATCGGCCAGTTTCAGTTCGTGCACGGCTTGCTTGACGTTGCCCTGATCGCTGAGCAGCAAGTGCGGCTCAGGGGTGGAAAACTGCTCGGACAACTCGGCGATCCGGCGGAAGGCGATCTGCGCACGGCTGACAATCGGCAACGTGCTGATCAAATGCTCCAGCGGGCCTTTCATATACAACAGCACCAGCACGAAGCCGCTCATCACGGTCTTGTCGGCGCTTGGCCAGAAGGATTGCAGCGCCAGCACCAGGCCGATGACCACGAAGAACAGCATCGAGCCGAAGGTCTTGGCGATCACGAAGGTGTTGACCGAGCGCACCTGGGTCTTGCAGATGAAATCGGCTGTCGCCTTGATCCCCGACACGAACATGCGTTGGCGACGCGGACGGTGGATTCGTAGTTCCTTGGCGCCATCGGCAATCGCGTTGTAGTGCTTTTGCAGCTCGTCTTCAGCGTCACGGGCGGCCATGAAACCCTGCACACCCTTGCTCTGGGCATAAGCCTGGATCGCGGTGCCGATCAGGATCGCGGCGACCATGATCAGGAACATCGGCCACGACAGGATGGCCAGGTAACCCATGCAACCGAGGGTCACGGTGAGGGAAATCGCCAGGGGGGCGAAGGCGAAGGCGAAGTCGCTGATGGTATCGACGTCGTGGGTCAGGACCGGAATCAAGCGGTGGCTGCGATAGCGTTCGATCTGCTCGATGGGTGCCGACAGGACTTTTTCACCGAGCTGTTTGCGCAGCCTGGCAATGATGTGCTGGCCGACGTAGTTGGTGCCGATGTCCGAGCAGATCGAGCTCAACAGCGCCAGCAGGCACAGGCCGGCAAACAAGGCGACTACGCCTTGGGTCAGGCCGGTGTCCGAATGCAGGGCGTTATTGATGGTCGCCAGCAGTACCGTGACACTCAAGCCGCCGACCATGCCCAGGAAAATGGACGCGGCGACGATGAGTCGAAACGGTTTCAACAGGGCGAACAACTCGCCGATGGCGCCACGGGGAGGCTGGGTCATGGAAGACAGTTCCTTGGGTATAAAGGCAGATACCCAGTAGAACGTCTGATCGAGGGGTTAATTTACAGGGTCGCCGACTGGCGGCGTTCGCCGGGCATAGCGAAAATACCTGACACCACACTAAACCTTGTGGGAGCGAGCCTGCTCGCGAAAGCGGTGAGTCAGCCGACATCCATGTCGACTGTTAAACAGCCTTCGCGAGCAGGCTCGCTCCCACAGGATCGGGATTATGGTTTAGAGATCACGCACGATACGGAAACCTATCCAGTCGCCACGCTCTTGCGGGTACTGGCTGTTGCGGTTGCCGGAGCGGGAGAACACTGGCGCTTCACCCCAGTCGTTGCCGCGAATGCGCACCGCTTCGCAGTTGGGTTCTACCCAGGCACTGCCATCGGTGGGCGCGCCGACGTAGTTGGGGTGTTCGCAGTCTTCGACCCATTCGTAGACATTGCCGTGCATGTCGTACAGGCCGAACGCATTCGGTGCATAGCTGCCGACCGGCGAGCTGTAGCTGTAACCGTCCGCCGGGCCGTAGGTGTTGGCGTGTTGGCTGATGCTGTATTCCTTGCCTTCATCGAACGGGAAGGGGAACGGACCCTTGGTGCCGCCGCGCGCGGCGTATTCGCGTTGAGCTTCGCTGACCATGTGGTACTTCTGCCCGGTCTTCTTCGAGAGCCAGGCAACGTAGTTCTTCACGTCATCGAAATTCATGCACACCGCCGGCTGACGCGGGCCTTGCGGGTAACGCGGTTTGCTGGCGACGCACTCGCGACCCGGTCGGGTATCGCCATTTGCGATGGTCACGCCACTCTCGCGCACGTAGCTGTCCCATTCACCTGCGGTGACCTGGAAGCGGCTCATGGCGAAGGGTTTGGCGAAGGTCACCTCGTGCATCGGGCTTTCGTCGGGCTCGCGACCGACTTCATCGTCCGGCGTACCCATGGTGAACGTACCGGCGGGCAGCACGACCATTTCCGGGCAATCGCGGCAGTCCTTGAATACTTTGCCGGGTTGCGGGGTGGTGGCCGCCTGGGCGGTGGTTGGCAGCAGACCGGCGAGGAGGGCGGACAAGGCGAGGGCCTTGAGAGGCACGGTTAATAGATCTCGGTTCATTTGTCGTCTCGATTCAAAGAAAACTGGCGTCTCTGTGGCGAGGGAGCTTTGCTCCCGCTTGGCAGCGAAGCGGCCCCAAAGAAAGGGACTGCTGCGCAGTCCAGCGGGAGCAAGCTCCCTCGCCACAAGGGGCCGCATCAGACGGTTTTGCTCAGCAAGGCCATGACGCGGTCGATATGGTTCTCGGTGTTGAGCAGGCCGGGCGCGATGCGGATCACCGGGCCGACGTCGCGGTCCACCGAGTCGCAAACCACGCGGTTTTTCATCAACTGGACGGCGATTTTTTCGCAGTCGCGGTCCTTGACCCGGAAGAAGGTGAACCCGGCCGACAGGTCCGGGCTCCTGGGCGTGACCAATTCAATCTGCGGGTGTTCCAACAGCCGGTTTTTCGCATAGGTATTGAGGGCGTGAATGCGCGCCTGGACCTCGGCCTTGCCCAGTTCCAGGTGCAGCTTGAACGCCTCGTCCAGGGCCCAGCGATGTTCGAAGCTGTGATAACCGCCGGGGGTCATGATCGTCGAGAACGTGGTCGCTTCGGAGAAGGTCGGAATCGTCGGCGTCACATCCTTGAGCTCGGCCGAACGGGCGCAGATGATCCCGGTGCCGCGCGGGCCGAACATCCATTTGTGGGTGCCGGCGATGAAAAAGTCGCAGTGCATGTCTGGGAAGTCGAGCTCTTCGACGCCGAAACCGTGCACGCCATCGACCACATACAGGATGCGGTCCTTTTCCTCACGATTGCGATTGCGCTCCGCCACCAGCTTGCCGATCTCACCAATCGGCAGCTTCACGCCGCTGCCGGACTGCACCCAGGTCATTCCCAGCACGCGGGTCTCAGGGCGAATGCCTTTGGCAATCGAACCCAGCACCTCATCCGCCGACACGGTTTGGCTGTTCTCGAACAGCTTGAGCTTGCGCACCTTGACCCCGTCCTTTTGCTGGCGATAGCCCAGAGCGTAATTGGTGGCGTAGTGTTCGTGCTCGCTGGTGAGGATTTCCTGATCCGGGCGCACATGGATGCCGCCGTAGATCAGCGACAGGCCTTGCGTGGTGCTGCCGGTCAGTGCGATTTGCTCAGGCTTGGCCTTGAGGTAATGACCGGCCCAGACGCGCACCGCGTGCTCGCGTTTTTCGGTTTCGCCCAGGTCCCAATCCATTGCCAGCCCCGGGTTGCGGTCGAGGTTGGCGCGGTGGCGTTCAATCGCCTCACGCACCGGACGTGGGTGGGACGTCACCAGGAAATTGGCGAAGTGCAGGTAGTCCGGATCCTGGTCGAACAATGAACGCAATTGCGCCCATTTGTCCTTGGGCAGCGGCGGTGGATTGGCAGCCAGTGCCGGCAGATTCACGGCAGCACTCAGGGGCAGGCCAGCCGCGAGAATACCGGCCTGCTTGAGGAATGAACGGCGGTTAGTCATGAGCTCGGTTCGCTTTTGCAAAAGAAGACATCAGTTTTTTGCCACCGGTCTGGACGACTTCTGCACCTGGTCCCAGACCCGCAGGAAATTCCCGCCCCAAAGCTTGGCGATATCGGCCTCGCTGTAGCCGCGACTGATCAGCTCGGCCGTCACGTTGCGAGCTTCGCTGACATCCTTCCAGCCCTCCAGACCGCCGCCGTCGTTGAAATCGGAACTGATGCCGACGTGGTCGATACCGATTTTTTTCACCGCGTAATCAATCGCGTCGCCGTAGTCCTTGAGGGTGGCTTTCGGTTCTTCGTCGACGATGGCGTAGAGCTGGCTGGCGTACTCGCCGAAACGTTGTTCGGACCAGACGGTGATCACCGGGTCGCCCGGCATCAGCGCCATCTCCAGGCCTTGCAGCGGTTGCAGGTCGAAGCGTGCGCGCAGGGCGTTGAGTTTGTCTTGGGTGGCCTGGCTCAGCGGGCGGATGTAGGTCGGGAAGCCGACAATCTGCACCACGCCGCCGCTGTTCTTGATCAGCTGCATTTCCTGGTCGCTGAGGTTGCGCGGGATGTCCACCAGGGCGCGCGGTGCCGAGTGCGAGGCGACCATCGGCGTGCGGCTCAACTGGGCGACTTGCTCCAGGGCTTTGGTCGACATCTGCGACACGTCGATGATCACGCCCAGATCGTTGAGACGATGCACCGCTTGTTTGCCGATCTCCGACAGGCCCCCAAGGGCGTCGCGCGAATCATTGAAGAACGGCAGCGGTCGGGACGAATCCGCCCAGGCGTTGTTGCCCACGTAACTGAAACCGAACATGCGCATGCCACGAGCGGCCCACGTGTCCAGCGCGGTCAGGTCGTTGCCCAGCGGGTAGGCGTTGAGCATGCTCATGAAGATCGCGAACTTGCCTTCGCCGTGCAGGCGACGGAAATCGTCCGGGGTGTAGGCAATGGCAACCTGGTTGGGGAAGTCGCGAACCATCGTGCTGATGATTTTGTAGCGGGTTTCCTGCTCGAACCGGGCTTCGTCGACGAAGCCGGCGGTGGGGCGATGCGGGGCGTTGGCGCCGTTCCAGATTTCCGGCCAGCCGAAAATCGTCAGGGCCGCGCCGGACAAGCGACCGCGGCCGGTCTTGACCAGGTCGAATTGCCCGGTGCCGTCCTTGTCCGCTTCATTGCCGGCGGTGCCGAAGTCCAGCGGTACGGTGACGTGGCTGTCGAACGAGAGGATGCGCTCTTGCAACTCATCGGCTTGTTTCATCACCTTGGCCGGGTAGCCTGGATTGTCCTTGAACCAGTAATCCCAGGCCGCATAGCCTGCCCCGGCACTGATCGCCAGGGCCAGCGGCAGGCCGATGTAGAGAGCCTTTTTCGAACGTGGTTTTGTCATTGCCATCTCAGTCAGGTTCGTCGCCCCGGTGCGGGCGCAGGGGCCTTTGCTATCTGGGAAGAACGAGTGGCCCGGTTGGAAATTTAGTGGGACTCATGGCCTCTTCGCGGGCAAGCCTCGCTCCTACGGGTTAATGCAGGACCTGTAGGAACGAGGCTCGCCCGCGAAGCTTTTAAATTTTTGCAGGCAACAAACGTTCTAGCTTGGATAAAGCCTGCTTCATGGCTGACACAGGTAGGGCAATGACGATTTCTCGACGATGGTTCATGGCAGGCCTGGCGCTCACCGGCGCCGCCGTGCCTGCGGCTTTTTATGGGCATCGCGAATGGACGAAACCAGATCCGACGATCACCCCCGGCGAAGCTTCATTCGATGTGGCGGATGTCGCCGGCCAGCAATTGGCGAACACCTTGCGTGGCGTCTGGCAGATTCGTTTCGAAGGGCGTGACGCCGGTATCGAAGGCTTGCCACGGGACGGGCTGGAAGTGTTTCTCGACGTCGGCCATAAAGGTCGCGGCCTGATCGGATTCCTCGACACCGCCCAGCGTTTACGCTCCAGCGATGAGCCGCGCTACCGGGTGCTGGGCGATCTGGCAGAAGCCAAACCGGCCGAGCTGAGCTGGCGGCTGGTCAGTGCCACCGCCGCCAGTGGCACGCCAGATTACGAATTCAGCATGTCGCTGGACGAAGTCTGGGCCGGTTTCGGCAACGCCGGCAGCGGCACCCTCAGTGGCCGGGTGTTGAACCTCGATCGCCCGTTGATGATGACCGCGCAAGACAATCGCTTCATCGCGGTCAAGCGGGTGTTTCCCGAAGCTCGCGAGCGAACCGGTCTCAACGCGCCACTGCTGGCGTGGCTGGTGTCCGCCGAACATCGGCTGTTTCACCAGCTCTGGCATGCCTCCCGGGACAAGTGGCACACCCTCTCCGAAGACAAGCGCAACGCCCTGCGCGGTATCGGCTGGCAGCCCGGCCCGCGGGACAAGGAGCGTGATGCCCGTGGCGCGCGAAAGGATCGCAACGGTTCAGGCGTGGACTTCTTCTTCATGCACCGGCACATGCTGGGCACGGCGCGTTCGATGCAGGATTTGCCGTCATGGCAGCATTTTCCACTGCCGCAGCCGGAACTGGCCCGGGATCGCATCGGTTTCGCCAATTACTGCGACAACCATGACGGCACCGCATTGCCACCGACCTGGCAGGCCGACGACGATGCCGAATATTCGCAATGGGTCAGCGACATCAAGACCGCTGAGACGTATCACAGCAACTTCCAGGTCTGGGAGTCGCGCTATCGGGATCCGCGTTATCTGTCGAAACTCACCCTTGGGCAGTTCGGTTCAGAGGTCGAACTGGGGCTGCACGACTGGCTGCACATGCGCTGGGCGTCGGTGCCGCGTGATCCGTCCAATGGCCAGCCGGTGCCGTTCGCGAGGGATCCGGCGGACTTTTCCGCGCGCTGGTATGCGCCGGAAAACGACTTCCTTGGCGACCCGTTTTCATCCCACGTGAACCCGGTGTTCTGGCATTTTCACGGCTGGATCGACGATCGCCTGGAAGACTGGTTTCGCGCCCACGAGCGTTTTCATCCGGGGGAGGTGAGTCGGCTGGAGGTCAACGGTGTGGCGTGGTTTGCGCCGGGGCGCTGGGTCGAGGTGGCTGATCCGTGGCTGGGGCCGAGCACCCATGGTTGCAGCACGACGCCGGGGTTGCAGATGGGCAAGTCGGTCGAGATGGACCCGGAAACCATGAAACTGGCGTTGCGCATCACCTTTGGTGAAGACGATAAAAAGCTGGCGGACCTGTTCCGCAAAGTGCCGCAGCGGCCTTGGTATGCGCGGCATTTGAAGGCCAGGCCGATTACCAGCTAAATCGATAGACCGGGTTATCGTTCTTCGCGGGCAAGCCTCGCTCCTACAAGGGCATCATGTAGGAGCGAGGCTTGCCCGCGAAGCGGCCCTCACTGGCAACTCAAATCACAGAACCTGCCACCCGCCACCCAGCGCCTTGTACAGCGCAATACTCGCCTGCAACCGCGACAACCGCAGCTGCACATTCAGATCCTGCGCCGCATACAGCGTGCGCTGGGTCTCCAGCACGGTCAGCAAATCCTCGGCCCCGGCCTGATAACGGCTTTGCGCGATATTGAAGGCGGTCTGCGCCTGGCTCAGTTCCTCGCTTTGCCACTGTCGCTGTGCATCCAGCCCGCGAATGCTGTTGAGGGCTTTTTCCACGTCGGCGAAGCCGTTGATGATCGCCCCGCGATAGGTTTCCAGCAGTTCTTCCTGGCGGGCCGTGGCCTTGTCGCGCTCGGCGCCCAAGCGACCATTGTTGAAGATCGGCGCAAGCAATCCGGCGGTGAGGTTGTAGAAAGGACTGCGCAGAATATCTGCCGCCCGGTTCGCCCCCGACCCCAGTTCGGCACTCAACGTCACCTTCGGCAGCATCGCCGCGCGGGCGACGGTGACGTCGGCTTGCGCGGCGGCCAGTTGCGCTTCGGCGCGGGCGATGTCCGGGCGGCGGGTGAGCAGTTCGCTGGGGGCGCCGGCCGCGATGGTCGGCCATGACAGCTGATCAAAGCGCTCCTGACCCAGCGCCAGTTGCTGAACCGGCCGGCCGAGCAGGGCGGCCAGACCGATCAGCGCGTCTTGAGCCTGTTGCTGCACCAGCGGCAACTGCCGTTGTTGCGCGGCCACCAGGCTCTTCTGCTGCGCCAGCTCAAGTGCCGTTGCGGACCCTGAATCGAATCGCGTCTGCACCAGTCTCAATACGTTCTGCGCGTTGGCCAGGTTCAGCTCGGCGATGCGGCTTTGCTCGCGCAGCGACAAGGCCTGCGCGTAGGTGTTGGCGACGCCGCTGAGCAGCGTCAATTCCACGGTGGCCTGATCAAACTCGCTGGCCTGCAAAGCGAATTGCGCGCTGTCACGGGAGGCACGTTGACCGCCCCAGAAATCGATTTCGTAAGTGGCGCTGAGGCTGGCGTTGAAGTAATCGACGGCCTTGTTTTCGCTGTCGGCGTCGAGCTGGCTGTAACCGTTGCCGCGCAGCAGTTTTTGCCGATTGGCGTTGAGGCCAGCCTTGACCTCCGGCAGCAGCGAGCCACCGGCAACCACCGTCTCGGCCTGCGCCTGGCGCACCCGCGCGATGGCAGCGGCCAGGTCGTAACTGCCGACCCGCGCCTGTTCGATCAGTTGATCCAGCTGTGGGCTGCCAAACTGCGTCCACCATTGCAGGTTGTTGCGGGTGGCGTCTTGCATGTGCGGCGATTGCCATGCGTCGGGTGGCTGGAGGCCGCTGTCCGGGCGCTGGGCGGGCGTGCCGCAGGCGCCGAGCAACAGGCAGAGGGTCAGTAAACTCAGTTGCGGCTTCATGGAGAGATCATTCACTGGTAAGGGCCGTGACCGGGTCGAGTCGGGCAGCTTTGCGGGCCGGCATGAAGCCGAAGACAACACCGGTGACCAGGGCGCAGGCGAAGGCGCCGAGCACCGCTATCAAAGAGAACGCGACCGCGACTTCGCTGAGAATCAGCACGCCGCCGACGATCAGCGCCAGGGCAATCCCGGCGAGACCGCCGACCACCGAAAGCATCACCGCTTCCGTCAGGAACTGGCGCAGGATGTCGCGCTGGCGGGCGCCGGTGGCCATGCGGATACCGATCTCCCGCGTGCGCTCGCGCACGGTCATCAGCATGATGTTCATCACCCCGATGCCGCCGACCAGCAGCGAGATGGCGGCAATCGAGCCCAGCATCAATGACAAGGTGTTTTGCGTGCGCGCTTCGGCCTGGATCATCGCGGCGTTGTTGGTCAGTTCGAAATCCTTCTTGCCGTTGTGCAGGCGCAGCATCAATTGCTCGATGGCGATTTCGGTCTCCTTGACCTTGCGTGCGTCGGCAGCGGCGATAGCCACGTATTCGGGATTATGCGTGCCGAACAGCCGCACACTGGCGGCGGAGTAGGGGATGGCGATGCGGTCGTCGCTGTCGGAGTCGCCGGAGCTGGCGCCTTTTTCGGCGAGCACGCCGACCACCTGGAACGGCACGTTTTCGATCAGGATGTACCGGCCGATCGGGTTGGCCACGTCCTTGAGCAACTTGGTCCGCACCTTGTGGCCAATCACTGCCACCGCGGCGGCGTTACGTTCATCGTCCTGGGTGAAATAGCTGCCTTGCACCACCGGCCAGTTGAAGATGGCCGGGAAATTGGTGTCGTTGCCGCCGACGTAGCTCAAGTGGTCGAGGTTGCCGAAACGTACCCCGGCCTCCTGCCCGTTGACCGGCATGATCCGCGTCACCTGCGGCAGGCTTCCCACCGCCGCGACGTCATCCAGGGTGACGATACCCCGCGGCGTTCGCGGGTTGGGTGATGAGCCACTGAGGTAAATGATGTTTGAGCCGAAGGCGCCCATTTGCGCCATGACCTGGCGTTTGCTGCCTTCGCCGACGGCCAGCATGACCACCACCGACGCCACGCCGATGATGATGCCGAGCAGCGTCAGCGCGGTGCGAAAGCGGTTGATCCACATCACCCGCCACGCCGCTTGTACGGCGTCGATCAGTTCGCCTTTCCAGGCCCCGGTCGCTTCGGCGCCTTCGGTCAGGCGCTTGCGCAGATCCACCGCTTGCAGCGCACCGGGGTTGGCCGAGGTTTGTGCTTGAGGGTTGTCCACCGCGCTGTCGCTGATGATCAGCCCGTCGCGGATTTCGATGATGCGCTTGGCCCGGGCCGCGACTTCGCGGTCGTGGGTGATGAGGATGACCACGTGGCCCTGGCTCGCCAGTTCGTCGAGCAGGGTCATGACCTCGGCGCCGCTGTGGCTGTCGAGGGCGCCGGTGGGTTCGTCGGCGAGGATGATGTGGCCGCCGTTCATCAAGGCGCGGGCAATCGACACCCGTTGTTGCTGGCCGCCGGAGAGCTGGTGCGGGCGGTTGCCGGTGCGCGACGCCAAGCCGAGGCGGTCGAGCAGGGCGGCGGCGCGGGCATGGCGTTCGGCGGCGGGCAGGCCTGCGTAGATGGCCGGCATCTCGACGTTTTCCTGGGCCGAGCCGGACGGGATCAGGTGATAACCCTGGAACACAAAGCCAAAGGCTTCGCGGCGCAGCCAGGCCAGCTCGTCGCTGTCGAGGGCGGCGACGTTTTGCCCGGCGAAACGGTATTCGCCCGAGGTCGGGCGGTCGAGGCAACCGAGGATGTTCATCAGCGTCGATTTGCCGGAGCCGGACGCGCCGACAATCGCCACGAATTCCCCGGCATGAATCGACAGGTCGATGCCGCGCAACACGTGAACTTGCGGTGAATCGCCGCCGCCGTAGGCTTTGCGGATGTCCTGCAGGTCGATCAGAGGCGTCTGCATTCAGCCGCCACTCCCGTCGGCCGTGCCGATCAGCAGGTGATCGCCTTCCTGCAAACCGTCGAGGATCTGCACCCGCAGACGATCGCTGATGCCGGTGCGCACGTCGCGCTGCTGGATACTGCCGTTTTCAGCGACGACCTGGGCAATTTGCCTATTCGCTTCAGTGCCGGCCTGCAGCGCCGCGACCGGCGCGGTCAGGGTGTTTTTTGCCTGATCCGAAACGAAGAACACCTGGGTGGTCATTTCCGCCATCAGCGCGTTGTCGGCGTTATCGACGTCCAGCAACACCGTATACAGCACCACGCGCGCGCTGCCGCTTTTGCTCGAACTGGCCGGGCTGCCGCCGCCCTGGCTAGTCTGGTCCAGTGGCTTGGGCGGCACCGGCAGAATCTGCCGCACGGTGCTGCTCCAACGCCGGTTGCCGCTGCTGAGGGTGGTGAACCAGGCGGTCATGCCGGGTTTGACGTGGCCGATGTCGGCTTCCGAAACTTCGGCCCACACCGTCATTGGCGACAACTTGGCGATGCGCAGAATCAAGGGTGTTTGCTGCTGGGCGTTGAGGGTCTGGCCGACCCGGGCGTCGAGGGCGACCACGGTGCCGGCCATCGGTGCGTAAATCCGCGTGTAACCGAGTTCGGCCTGATCGCTGCGCAGGCTGGCCTGGGCCTGACGGATCTGCGCCTGGAACATGTCGATGCGCGCCTGGGTGGCATGCAGTTCGGCCTGGGCGGTTTGCACGTCTTCTTCGCGGGTCGCGCCGCCGGCCTTGAGGTTCTGCTGGCGCTGGAATTTCTGCCGGGCCAGTTCATGCTGGGCTCGTTGTTCCTGGAGCTGCGCCTTGAGGTTCTCGATGGAGAACCGGCCGGCGTCGAGCTTGGCCTGCTGGGTGGACGGATCGATCTCCACCAGCAGCTGGCCTTCCTTGACCACGTCGCCGACCTCCACATGAATCTTCTGGATCTGCCCGGACGCCTGCGCACCCACGTCGACATAACGCCGGGGCTGCAGGGTGCCCAACGCGGTGACGCTGCTTTCAATGTCGCCACGACTGACTTGCACGGTGGCGAATTTATCCCGGCCCGGGGGGATCACTTGCCAGGCGGCGATGGCGATAACGGGGATCAGACAAAGTGCTACAAGCAGGGCGCGTCGGGTCTGTCGGGGACGTTTCATGCAGGGTTCCGGCCAATGGGTATCGGCCCGTCGTTCATCCTGCGCACGAAAAGCGGCGGCAGGCGAACGCTGTCGGGGGGCCGACAGACACGGGGAGCTGTCCTGTAAACGAGGAATGTCGCGGGGAATTTAGGTGCGGACACATACCGTTACAGGTGTAGCGCATGACTATTTATCAGGTAAGTCAAAGCAACACTTTAAATCTATATGAGAATTACTATAAATTACGCGACTCGAACTGCCACTATCTTGCCACTGCCCATTTGTGCGGTCGCGGAAGTGGCTCAAGGATAGAAACCGCATCCTGTGCGGCCGGGAGTCATGTTGGAAAACTACTATCGCGAGCTGGTGTGTTTCCTGAACGCCAGGCTAGGCAACCGTCAGGTGGCCGAAGATGTGGTGCATGACGCTTATCTGCGGGTGCTGGAGCGTTCCAGTGACACGCCGATCGAGCAGCCCCGGGCCTTCCTTTATCGCACCGCGCTGAACCTGGTGATCGACGATCATCGCCGCAATGCCTTGCGCCAGGTTGAATCGCTGGACGTGCTCGACAACGAAGAGCGCTACTTCACCCCGTCCCCGCACAACTGCCTCGATCATGGCCAGCGCCTGGAAATGCTCCAGCGTGCCCTGGCGGAATTGCCGCGGCTGTGTCGCGAAAGTTTTCTGCTGCGCAAGATCGACGGCCTGTCGCACCCGGAAATTGCAGAGCACCTCGGTATCTCGCGCGCGCTGGTGGAGAAGCACATCGTCAATGCCATGAAGCATTGCCGCGTGCGGATGCGACAGTGGGACGCCCATTGATCCCTTCTCTCTAAATTTTTTTTCATTGTCCTCGTTCCTACTCAACAGACGACCTGCTGTCCTGCATCAGGTCACTTAGGCTTATTCCCCTTGTTGAGGGGTTCATCCAGAGGACACTGGAAATGACACAGGCAATTGCATCGCCCATCGTTCACGACCTGATCGGCGTCGGTTTCGGCCCTTCGAACCTGGCGCTGGCCATCGCTCTGCAAGAGCGCGGGCCGAGCCAGGGCGAGCTGGATGTTCTGTTTCTCGACAAGCAGGCGGACTATCGCTGGCACGGCAACACCCTGGTGACCCAGAGCGAGTTGCAGATCTCCTTCCTCAAGGACCTGGTGACCCTGCGCAACCCGACCAGCCCGTATTCGTTCGTTAACTACCTTAAGCATCACGGACGTCTGGTGGACTTCATCAACCTCGGCACCTTCTACCCGTGCCGCATGGAGTACAACGACTACCTGCGCTGGGTCGCCGGCCAGTTTGAAGCCCAGAGCCGCTATGGCGAAGAAGTGCTGACCATCGAGCCGGTGCTGCACAACCAGCAGGTCGAGGCGCTGCGGGTGATCTCTCGCGATACCCAAGGGCAGCAACACGTGCGCACCACCCGTTCGGTGGTGGTCAGTGCTGGCGGTACGCCGCGCATTCCCGAAGCGTTCAAGGCGCTCAAGGATGACGGCCGCGTGTTCCACCACTCGCAGTACCTGGCGCAGATGGCCAAACAGCCTTGCGTGAACAATCAACCGATGAGCATCGCAATCATCGGCGGCGGCCAGAGCGCGGCGGAAGCCTTTATCGATTTGAACGACAGCTTCCCGTCGGTGCAGGTCGACATGATCCTGCGTGGCTCGGCGCTGAAGCCGGCGGATGACAGCCCGTTCGTCAACGAAGTGTTCTCGCCGGAGTTCACCGACCTGGTGTTCCAGCAGGCGAGCAGCGAGCGTGAGCGTCTGGTCAACGAGTACCACAACACCAACTATTCGGTGGTGGACATTGACCTGATCGAACGCATCTATGGCATCTTCTATCGCCAGAAAGTCTCGGGTATCGCGCGTCACACCTTCCGTACGCTGACCACCATCGAAAAAGCCACCGCCACCGAGCGCGGCATCGAGCTGGCGGTGCGCAACAATGCCACCGGTGAAGTCTCGGTTCGTCTGTACGATGCCGTGGTATTGGCCACCGGCTACGAGCGCCAGATGCACCGCAAACTGCTGGCGCCGCTGGAGCAATACCTGGGTGATTTCGAGGTGGATCGCAACTACAAGCTGATCACCGACGAGCGCTGCAAGGCCGGCATCTATATGCAGGGCTTCTGCCAGGCGAGCCACGGTTTGAGCGACACGCTGTTGTCGATCCTGCCGATACGCGCGGATGAGATTGCCGGGTCGTTGTATGACCATGGCAAGCACCGTGGGCATAGCCGGTCGGTGGTGGATTTGTTGTTGGCCACTGCCAGTTAAATTTTCTGTGTCTGTTGACCCGTCATCGCGAGCAGGCTCGCTCCCACAATGGACCTGTGTCTGCAGGCCTGATGCGGGAGCGAGCCTGCTCGCGATGGGCCCTGAAGAACACCACAAATATTGAAAGCTGAACCCTTCCTGAAGAACCCCGCAATTCCCCCACCCGCCGCCGTTCCTTCGTTTACTCTCCAGAAATCGGGGCGTAAGCATCGCGCGTTTTCATCAATAGCGGAGACCCTCAGTGGGGACTTGTTCGAGTGACAGTAGTCGGCCGGTTTCGATAACCGGCACCTTCCCGGCAAGATAACGCGCAGCCTGTTGCCGTTGTCTCGCCGATAAGCGAGCAGCGGAAATCCCGATCGCGGCCAGCCCTGGACCTGGTACGTATTCGACGCCAATACCCCGGTCCATCAAACGCTCTTCCAGTCTGGCTGGTTCGTGGTCGGGCTGCTGACCCAGACCTTGATCGTGCACATGATCCGCACGCCGAAAATCCCGTTCCTGCAAAGCCGCGCAGCCATGCCGTTGATGGTCATGACCGGGATCATCATGTCCGTGGGGATATTCCTGCCGCTGATTCTGCTGGCGTACATGGGGCTGACTCAGGCGGTGAAGGGTTTCTACATTCGGCGGTTTGGATGGCAGTAATGGCCGGAAACTGCGGTTTTTTAGGAAAAGTCCTACAGAAACATCTGTGCGCCTCCCGTAGCCTCGCCGCTTCAAAAATCAGCTATTCACACATGAGGCTACGATGCCGAATAAAGCCTTGCGCATCTTGATCGCCGACGAGCAACACTTTCACCGGATGCTGATCGAGCGGCTGTTCAATCAGCTCGATTATTACCGCGTGGCGCCGGTGCAGGACCTTGCTTCAATGCTGACCCTGGTCGAGTACGGTTGCGAGCCGTTCGACCTGGTGGTCGTCAATGCCGCGCTGGCGGCAGGCGAACTGGATTTGCTCAGCTATTTTCTCGATAACCGGCAGGTTCGCCACGCACTGATTTTCGACGGCCAACGGGCACAGTTGCCGACGATCCCGGCCCACTCGCAACCCAGGGTTCAGGTGAGTCACGCGGCGCTGCCTGATCTGCGTTGTATTCAGACGTTGCTGGCGATCATTGATCCATCGTCGCAGGAGCGTAATCAGCGGTACGCCGGGTGATTGCCGCATACCGTTCGTCGGTACTGTCATTTCTGACAGGTAGATTCTGCCTTTCTCCCATGCAACAGTCCTGGCGCAGCCGTTGCGTCTGCCCCGGCGTTATCCGACGGGCATTCGTTGAGTTTTTGCACAGGGAGTTGCCATGAAGAGAGCGATGATTGTGGACGATCATCCGGTGGTTCGCGCCGCAGTGAAACTTGTACTTGGGCGGGAAGGCTTCAAGCAGATTCATGAGGCGGCCAGCGTTGGGGAAGCGTTGACCACACTCCGTGAGCAACAAGTGGATCTGCTGATCCTGGATCTGGTGATGCCCGGCGGCAACGGCCTGGACCTGCTGGAGCGAATCAAGGCCTGCGACTGGAAATGCGTAGTGCTGGTGTTCACCTCGCTCGATCCACTGTTTTTCCAGGAGCGGTGCATGCGCGGCGGCGCGTTGGCGTATGTCTCAAAAAACAACAGCCTGGAGCAATTGCAAAAGGCTGTGCACGCGTTGATGGCGGGCTACACCTACTTTTCGCAGTTGCTGTCCAGACCGATGAACCCGCTGCAACACAGCGAAAAAAAGTTGATCGATACACTGTCCAACCGCGAGTTGACCATCTTGCAATACCTTGCCCGAGGCTTTTCCAACAAAGCGATCGCCGAAGCCATGAACCTGAGCCACAAAACCGTCAGCACCTACAAAACACGCTTGGTCATAAAACTGGGGGTTGTGGCGGCAGTGCATCTGCGGGACTTCGCCATACGCAATAACCTGATCTGAGTGCGCCTGACCGTGCGTGTATGGCTGCTGCGCCTCATGTTGTGTCTCGTGCCGGCGGTATCGGCTTCCGCCGGCGAGCCTGAGCGCTTGCAGTTGCTGGGGCGTTCCACGGTGGAGGGCTACGCGGTCGATCTGGATGAACAAGACCGGCAATGGCTGCGCAACAAGCGTGTGTTGCGCCTCGGGGTGAGCGGGCCGGACTACCCGCCGTTCGAAGTGACGCGCAATCACGACGAGCTGGAAGGCATCACCGCCGATTACGCCATACTCGTTGCGCAACTGCTGAACATACAGATCGAAGTGCTGCGTTATGTCACCCGAGAAGCGGCCATGGAGGCGCTTAGATTCGGCGAACTGGATCTGCTGGGCACTTCGAACAACTTTGAACTGGCCGACCCCGAGCTGATCCTGTCCAGCGCTTATGCTGAAGACCAGCCGATGCTGGTCACCCGACGGGACGAGCACATGCCCGTGGATCTGGCGGGTAAGCGCATTGCCATGGCCGATGATTACCTGCCGGCGCAGACCGTTGAATCGTTCTATCCCCAGGCCAGCCTGCAACGTTATCCTTCGACGCTCGATGCGCTCGGGGCGGTGGCGTATGGGCAGGTTGACGTATCCCTCGTAGACATCTTCAGCGCCAATTACCTGATCAACAATAACTACCTCAATGACATTCAACTGATGGGGCCGGCCAGCCTCGACGCTAACCCGTTCGGCTTCGCGCTGGCTCGGGACAACCTGGCGCTGAAGGACCTCATCGACAAGGCGCTGGTGGCGATCCCCATGGAGCAGCGCTTGATCATCGAGCAGCGCTGGAGCGCCGGCAGGGCGAAAGTGGCGGGACAGCAACGCGTGGATCTGAGTGAGAGTGAACAGCGCTGGCTGGATCAGCATCCGACGGTCAATGTGGGGGTTGTGGAGAATTTTGCGCCCTTGACGTTCTACGATCCCGAGGGCCGATTCAGCGGGTTGGCGGCGCAAATGCTGACGCTCATCAGCCAGCGCAGCGGTTTGAATTTCAACGTGTTGCGAGGCCAATCCCTGGACCAGCAGATCCAGCGACTCAAGGCCGGCGAGATTGACATCTTGCCCGCCATCATTCCCACGACCGAAGGCGTATCCGGGCTGCACTTTACCCGGTCCTATGCAGTCAATCCCTACACGCTGGTCAGTGCGACCACCTCCGGTAGTCCACAGACGCTGGGCGATCTGGCCGGTAAGCGCCTGGCGATTTATCCCCGTCACCCCATGCGCGCGTTCATTCAGGCACGGTCACCGCAAGTGCAGATGGTGGACGTACAAAACCCGGCCGAAGGTCTGGAGTCGGTGGCGAAGGGACAGGCCGATGCCGCGCTCAGTTCGTTGTTCATGACCCGTTACCTGATTGACCGGTATTACCAGGGACGTTTACGCATCAGCAGTACCGTGGGCGATGAACCGGCGCGCATCTCGATGGCAACCGGCCGTGATGAATCGGTGTTGAACTCGATTTTGAACAAGGCCTTGCTGAGCATTTCGCCCGAGGAAATGGACGATCTGGTCGCCCGCTGGAGCAGTGATGCGGTGGTCGATGACAGTTATTGGCTGCGCCATCGGCAAGCTATTTTGCAGGGGTTTGCGGCGGCCGGGGCGTTGTTGTTGCTGGCCTTGGGATGGATCGCCTGGCAGCGTCGGCAAATTCGCCAACGCCAGCAGTGGCTGCAGCAGTTGCAGCAGGCCAAGGACGTTGCGGACGATGCCAACCGTGCCAAAACCACTTTTTTGGCAACCATGAGCCATGAAATCCGCACACCGATGAGTGCCCTGATCGGGTTTTTGGAAATGGCCTGGAAGCGGGCAGAAGAGGGCGTTGCCGATCGCCGATCCCTTGAGGTCGCCGCTACGGCTGCTCAGCAGTTGCTGGCGTTGATCGGCGACATTCTGGATATCGCGCGCATTGAGTCAGGGCGTTTATCGCTGACGCCCGAACGTGCCAATCTGCGTGATCTGGTGGCGTCGATCTGCCGGGTCTTTGAAGGACTTGCCCGGGAAAGGCACTTGGCGTGGCGCGTCGATCTGGACCCGCGCAGCGACCGTGAGGTGCTGATCGACCCCACGCGCTTCAAGCAGGTGCTGTCCAACCTGTTGAGCAACGCGATCAAGTTCACCCGTGAGGGTGAGGTGAGTTTGACGTTAAGTGTGGTGTCCGGATTGTCAGGGCATCTGGGGGTCAATGTGCGCATTGAAGACACCGGCATCGGCATCAGCGCAGCTGACCAGAAACGCTTGTTCAGTCCGTTCGTTCAGGCCGGAAACAGCCAGCAATCCGCGAGCATGGGGTCCGGGCTGGGGTTGGTGATCAGTCAGGCGTTGTGCGAAATGATGGGGGGGCGGCTGGTGCTGCGCAGCGTCCTTGGCCAAGGCTCGCAAGTCGACATCAGCCTTTCGCTGATGGCGTTGAAGCCGTTACCACCCTGTGCATCAGTCGACAGCGGATCACCGATACCCACGCGGCCACTGACCATTCTGGTGGTTGACGATTACCCGGCCAATCGCCTGTTGCTCTCAAGCCAGCTGAGCTACCTGGGGCATCGCGTGATGGAGGCCGAAGAGGGCGAGCGAGGGCTGGAACTGTGGCGTACACACGAGTTTGATGTGGTCATCACTGACTGCAATATGCCGAAGCTCAGCGGTTATGAATTGACCGGTGAGATACGCGATGAAGAGCGCGCATATGGCCTGCTGCCGACGCTGATCCTGGGTTTTACCGCCAATGCGCAGCCTGAGGAAAAGGTCCGGTGCCTGGAAGCGGGCATGGACGATTGTCTGTTCAAGCCGATTCGGCTGGCGGATCTGAGTAGTTGGTTGGCCGACCGGTTTGCAGAGACGACGAACGAACAACCCCCATCATCCGAGATCGATTTGAGCGAGCTGGAGCAATACGTCGGGGAAGACCGGACGTTGATCAATCAATTGCTGCGTGAACTGGCAATAACCAATCGCAACGACCGCGAACATCTGCTTCAAGCACACGCCGACAACAATCTCCCGGGGCTGCGAGACCTGGCGCACCGTATCAAGGGCGGTGCGCGCATGGTCCGGGCCCAACGGTTGATCGAAAGGTGCAAGGCGCTGGAACGCGCCTGCGCCGAAGGTCGTGCGGCATCGATCGACGAAGCCGTCGATCAATTGCAGGACGCCATGCGAAGTCTCGATCAGAGCCTTGAGACAGGCTGACACTTAATCCCAGTGCGGCGCGATACCTTTGGGGCTGGTCAATCGATGGCCGCGATCCAGGCTGGCGATCAACGCCATGTCGGTTTCGCTCAACTGCAGGTCATAGGCTTTCAGATTGCTTTGCAGGTTGGCGCGTTTGGTGGAAGAGGGGATAACCGCGTACCCCGACTGCATGGCCCAGGCCAGCGTGACTTGGGCCGGGGTAGCCTGAAGACGAGCGGCGATCTGCTGGATGACCGGGTCTTTCAACACTTCGCCGTAGGCCAGGGTCATGTAGGACGTGATCTGGATGCCCTGGCGCCGGGCAAACTCAACGACCTTGCGGTTCTGCAGGTACGGGTGCAGCTCGATCTGGTTGGTCGCGATGTTCTCGGCACCGACCGCTGCAATCGCTTTTTGCATCAGCTCGACGGTGAAGTTGGAGACGCCGATCTGCCGGGTCAGGCCCAGTCGCTTGGCTTCGAGCAAGGCGCCCATGAACTCTTCGACCGGCACTTGATCGTCCGGGGACGGCCAGTGGATCAGCGTCAGGTCCAGGTAATCGGTCTGCAGTTTGCGCAGGCTCTCTTTGAGGCTGTCGATCAACCGGTCTTTGGCGAAATTGGCGATCCAGATTTTACTGGTGATGAACAATTCTTCACGGGCGATACCGCTGGCGGCAATGGCCTCGCCGACCTCGGCTTCGTTTTCGTAGATTTGCGCGGTGTCGATTACTCGGTAACCCAGCGCGAGGCCGGTGCTCACCGAATCGATGACTACTTGGCCTTGCAAACGAAAGGTACCAAGACCGAAGGCGGGAATAGACATCAATGACTCCAAGGGTTGCAGTGGGAATGGACAGGAGTATCCCCGGCTGCCTCCCTGGGAAAAACCGCTGGATGGGCAAAGCAATGTTTACCGCAAGTCATGAATCGGGGGGCCGCCTGGAGGATTGAGGGTGTCTGGTCTGCCGTCTTCGCGGGCAAGCCTCGCTCCTACAGGGCGGCGTTGCGTTTGTAGGCGCGAGCCTGCTCGCGATGGCCACAACTCGGTCTCGGAATTTACCCCCGAGCCTCAAGAATCATGCAAGTCGTCGACCCCGTCGCATACAACCGCCCATCCACATCATAAATCCGCCCCTCGGCCAGGGCGGTGGAGCGGCCCAGATGCACAATTTTCCCTTCGGCCCGGACCGGTCCGCTGGCGCCGGTCAACGCCCGGACGTAGCTGATGCGCAAGTCCAGCGTCGTATACCCGTGGCCTTTCTTGAGCTGTGTATGAATCGCGCAGCCCATGCACGAATCCAGCAAGGTCGCCGCGTAGCCGCCATGCACGCTGCCCAGCGGGTTGTAGTGCCGCGAATCCGGCGTGCCCTGGAAAATGAACAGCCCGGCCGACCATTCGATGGGGATGAAATCCATCAAGGCGCCGATGGGCGGTGAAGGCAGTGCTCCGTCGCCGATACCCTGGAAAAACTCGGCGGGTGACAGCGCGCTGACCTCAGCCATGGACAGGCTGCCCGGTCCGGCCAGACGCGAGCGCATGACCTGTTCCTGGGCGATCCATTGGGCGAGGGTGGCGTCGCGGGTGGGGCTTTGCATGATGAGTTCCTCGAACGAGAGCGGATATTATGGTTGTAATCTCGATCGATATTATGTCTGAAATAAAAACTCCGCCAGCCCCGCGTGTCGAGTCGTCACACGCTATCGCCCAGGCGCAATTCCTCGCCGATTACCGGCCCTGTTGAAACCTTTGCCATCGTTCTCCAGATAGAACGCTCAGGCTGATTTTTGCCGTCTAGTGGATTGAAGCGTTCGGTCTTAAGCTGAGTCCATTGCGTCAAACAACGAATTTGGAGGCAGGATGAAAAACATCATCGGTATTTACACCAGCCCGCACACCCACTGGGTCGGCGACGGTTTCCCGGTTCGCACACTGTTTTCCTATGACAACCTGGCCAAACACATCAGCCCATTTTTGCTGCTCGATCATGCTGGCCCCGCCGAATTCACCCCGACCACCGAGCGTCGTGGCGTGGGTCAGCATCCGCACCGCGGTTTCGAAACCGTGACCATCGTTTACAAGGGCGAAGTGGAGCACCGCGACTCCACCGGCAGCGGCGGCAGGATTGGCCCCGGCGATGTGCAATGGATGACCGCGGCGTCGGGGATTCTCCACGAGGAATTTCACTCCGAAGAGTTCGCCAGGACCGGCGGCACCCTGGAAATGGTGCAGCTGTGGGTCAACCTGCCGGCCAGGGACAAAATGGCCGATGCCGGTTACCAGACGATTCTCGATGGCGACATCCCGAACCTCCCGCTCAAGGACAAGGCTGGCAGCTTGCGCTTGATCGCGGGCGAGTTTGAGGGGCACACCGGTCCGGCGCGCACGTTCACGCCGATCGACGTCTGGGACCTGCGCCTCAACGGCGGCAAGTTGTTGACCCTCGACCTGCATGAAGGCCGTAACACCGCGCTGGTGGTGTTGCGCGGCACGGTTGAGGTCAACGGCCTGGAACTTATGCGCGAAGGGCAGTTGGCGTTGTTCGAACGCGATGGCCATCAGCTCAGCCTGGAAGCCAATGATGACGCCGTGGTGTTGCTGCTCAGCGGCGACCCGATCGACGAACCGATTGTCGGTCATGGCCCGTTCGTGATGAACAGCGAGCAAGAGATTCATCAGGCCTTTGCTGACTTCCAGTCGGGCCGTTTCGGCCAGATGAGCGGTTGAGCTCATTGTCTTGACGCTGGGCTGTGCCAACACTCATCCCTGTGGGAGCGAGCTTGCTCGCGAATGCGGTAGGACAGCCACCGACTCAGTGACTGTCTGACCGCCATCGCGAGCAGGCTCGCTTCCACAGTTTTTTGAGGTGTTATCAGATCCGCATTTACTCCTACACTGTGCCCATCCGTACATGGCTGGAGTTGTTTGATGCTGTCACTGCTTACCAATCACCCCTTGATCAGCGCGCTGGTCCTGATCCTGATTGATCTCGGCTTGTGGCGCTTGATCAGTGCCAACGGCAGCAACTGGAAACTGGTCGTGCGGCTGGTGATTTTTGCGCTGTTCAGCGTCTTGTTGTTCAACGAAGGCATGAACCCGCTGGAGCCGGCACCCTGGGCCGATAACGTACCGCTGCACCTGGCGGCCACGGGGTTGCAGATCGGCTGGTGGCTGTTCGGCGCGCGCACCCTGACGGTGTTGATCGGTGCAGTGATGATGCAACGGGTCGGGCACACGGGGCGGTTGCTGCAGGATCTGCTCGGTGCGGTGATCTTTATGATCGCCGTCATCGCCGCCCTGGCCTATGTGCTCGAACTGCCGGTCAAAGGCGTGCTCGCGACCTCCGGTGCGTTGGCGATCATCGTCGGCCTGGCCTTGCAAAGCACCCTCAGCGACGTGTTCTCCGGGATCGTCCTCAACACCACCAAACCCTATCAACTGGATGACTGGATCTCCATCGACGGCACCGAAGGCCGGGTCACCGACATCGATTGGCGCGCCACGCGCCTGCAAACGTCCCAGGGCAGCATGGTGGTGATTCCCAACTCGCTGGCGGCCAAGGCCAAGATCATCAATTTCAGCCGGCCGAGCGATATGTTCGGCGTCTCGATCAGCCTGCAACTGAGCCCGCACGCGCGCCCGCAAACGGTGCTCGACGCGTTGGAGCGGGCGATGCAGGGTTGCCGTTATCTGCTGAGCAAACCGGCGCCAAGTGTGGCGTTGAAAGGCTCCAGCGCCAGTGGCGTGGAGTACGAAATCAGTGGCTTCGTGGTCTCCATGGATCAGAAACGCATGGTGCGCAATCTGCTGTTCGACCTGGCGTACCGGCACTTGCAGGCATCTGGTGTCAGCCTGTTGTCGAGCGTCGAGTCCAACGCGCCTGCCGTCCTGTCACGGCCACGGGCGTTGCTGGACAGTTCGAACATTTTCTCGACCCTGCGTCAGGAAGAGAAAGACACCTTCAGCCAGAACATGACCCTGCAAACCTTCCGCGCCGGTGACATGATCCTGCCGGCGGGTGAGGTCAGCGATCACCTGTTCATCATCGAATCGGGTGTGGTCTCGGTGCAGTTGAGCCGGGGCGGGGTCAAGTTCGAATCCGGGCGCATGGGCCCGGGCGAGGTGATCGGCGAGGGCGGGATTTTGTCCGATACCGCGCTGCCGGCGGAGTTCAGCGCCAAGACCGCCTGCAGCTTGTATCGCATCGAGAAGGACTACCTCAAACCGTGCCTGGATGCGCGTCATGACATCAGCGAAGCGATGACGGCGTTGCTGGATTTCCGCTTGCACAAGGCGCAGGCCCTGACCCAGGAAGTGCCGAAGGTGGTGGAGAAGAAAGGGTTTTTGCGCTGGTTACGCAGTCGGGCGTAGGGATCTTCGGGGATGAGCACTGCGCGGTTCGTGAGCAGGCAAACCGCGTTTCAGCTCGCCAATCCATCATCGGCACATCCAATGGCCTCCTTGACTTTGGTGATATTGGTTATTTGTGAGAGGGGTGTGGGGGATTAACTTGGCTCCACCCCCATTTGCTATTGGAGTCCACCATGAAACCTCGCCTCGATTTCTACACCGCGTCCCCTGACGCACTCAAAGCCATGATCGCGCTGGAAGGCGCGGTTTCGAAGCTGCCGCTGGAAAAGACCCTGATCGAACTGGTCAAGCTGCGCACCTCGCAAATCAACGGCTGCGCCTTCTGCCTGGACATGCACAGCGCCGATGCGCGCAAGGGCGGTGAAGACGAGCGCCGTCTGTACACATTGTCGGCCTGGCGTGAAACGCCGTTCTTCACCCCGCGTGAACGTGCGGCGCTGGCGTGGACCGAGTCCCTGACGCTGCTGAGCCAGACTCACGCGCCGGATGAGGACTACGAACTGGCGGCGTCCGAGTTCAGCCCGAAGGAATTGGTCGACCTGACCGTGGCCATTACCACCATCAACGCCTGGAATCGCCTGGCGGTGGGTTTCCGCAAAATGCCTCAAGCCTGATCAATGAGCGTCTGCTGACGGCGCGGCCGGTGGCTGCACCTTGCGCATCAAGGGCACCATCGCCGTGGCAATGATGAAGCACACCATAATCATCAGAAAGGCGTCGCCGTAGGTCTGGGTCTGGGCTTCGCGGTAGGTCAGCAGCCAGAGTTGATGCAGGCTGGCGGTGACGCCGGCGTCGCCGCTCTGGCCGAGGGCTGCGAAGTTATTGCCGACCTGGGACAGCCATTGGTTCAGCGCTTCGTTGGTGCTGTTGAGGTTTTCCGCCAACCGGGTGAAGTGCAGGTTGGTGCGGTCGTTGAGGATGGTCGCACACGCGGCAATGCCGATGGCGCCCCCCAGGTTTCGCATCAGGTTGAACAGCCCCGAGGCATGTTTGAGCCGTGCCGGCGCCAGTCCGCCGAGGGTTAATGTCACCGCTGGCGGCACGGCCAGTTGCTGGGCGATTCCGCGCAAGGCTTGCGGCAGCATCAGTTCTTTGGCCCCCCAGTCATGGGTGATCGGGCTGAAATCCCACATCGACAGCGCGAACAGACCAAGGCCGCTCATCATGATCCAGCGCAGGTCGATGCGATTGGCCAGAAAGGCGTACAGCGGAATCGCCATGATCTGGAACACTCCGGTGGAGAAAACTGCCAGACCAATGTCCAGCGCACCGTAGCCGCGCACCCGGCCGAGGAACAGCGGCGTCAGGTAAATGGTGGCAAACAGACCGATCCCGGTGACGAACGAGAAGAAACAACCGAGGGCGAAGTTGCGGTCCTTCAAGGCGCGCAAATCGACGATCGGGTTCGCCACATGCAAGGTTCGCCCGATGAAAGCCAGGCCGGCCAGGCCACTGATCCATGCCGTGGTCAAAATTGTGCTGTCGCTGAACCAGTTCCAGCGCGGACCTTCTTCGAGGGTGTATTCCAGGCAACCGAGAAACAGCGCCATGAACACCATGCTCAAGTAGTCGGCGCCCTTGAGCAGCGACAGTTCCGGCTGGTCGATTTTCACCAGCATCGGCACCGCCACCGCGACGAAAATCCCCGGCACCAGGTTGATGTAGAACAGCCAGTGCCAGGATGAAATGTCGGTGATCCAGCCACCAATCACCGGCCCCAGGGTCGGTGCCAGCGAAGCCACTGCGCCGATGGTCGCGGCCGCGATCACCCGTTGTTTGCCGGTGAAGAAAAAGAACGCGGTGGTGAATACCAGCGGGATCATCGAACCACCGAGAAAGCCTTGCAGGGCACGGAAGGCGATCATGCTCTGGATGTTCCAGGCCGCGCCGCAGAGCAGGCTGGCCAAGGTGAATCCCACCGCAGAAGCGCAAAACAGCCAGCGCGTCGAGAACACACGCGACAGCCAGCCCGACAGCGGGATCACGATGATTTCGGCAATCAGGTAACTGGTTTGCACCCACGCCGTTTCATCGGTGCCGGCCGAGAGTCCGCCGCCGATGTCACGCAGCGAAGCGGAGACGATCTGGATATCCAGCAGCGCGATGAACATGCCGATACACATGGAGGCAAAGGCGAAAACCTTGGTCGCCGTCGCCGTCGCCATGTTCGCGGCATTGAACGGTTGCGCGGGGGCGGCGAGGGCGCGGCTCATGGCGCGCGGGCCACGGCCGGGGTTGCAGGTTCCTTGCGAGTGTCCACTTCGGCGGTGACCGACAGGCCCGGACGCAGGTGGCCGAGCACGCCATCGGCTGGATCAAGCACGATGCGCACCGGCACCCGCTGAACGATTTTAGTGAAGTTGCCGGTGGCGTTTTCCGGCGGCAGCACGCTGAACTGTGAGCCACTGGCCGGCGCGAGGCTGTCCAGATGACCATGAAACGCCTGCCCGGAAAGCACGTCGGCATGAATGATCACCCGCTGCCCCGGATTCATGCGCGCCAGTTGATCTTCCTTGAAGTTGGCATCGACCCACAGACCACTGGACGGTACCACCGACAGCAGTTGCGAACCGGCCTGGGCATAAGCGCCGACCCGCGCCCGACGATTGCCGATTACGCCGTCCACTGGGGCCTTCAGTTCGGTGTAATCCACGTTCAGTTGCGCCAGATCACGTTCGGCGTGGGCCTGCATCAGCGCGGCACGGGCCTGCTGCTTTTGCGTTGCGATCACGTTGAGCTGCCGCTGCGCCGCCAGCAGTTCGGCCTGGGCCCTCGAACTGAGGGCCTGAGCCGTTTTGAACGTCGCGTCGGCGCGTTGGGCGCTTTCCACCGAGACCGCATTACTGCCAACCAGTTTTTTGTAGCGCGCATTGTCGTCCCGTGAGCGAGCGGTTTCGGCGCCGGCGGCATCGATGCCGGCGCGGGCCTGGCCGATCACCGCGTGTTGCAGTTGTTCGGTGGCGTCGAGGTTGGCCAGCAACGCTTCTTCGGCGGCCACCGCGCCGTCAGCCCTGGCCAGGTTGGCGCGGTAGTCACGGGCGTCGAGGCGGATCAGCACGTCGCCGGCCTTGACCTTCTGATTGTCGGTGACCAGCACTTCTTCGATGTACCCCGCGACTTTCGGGCCGATCACTGTCACGTCGCCGCCGATATAGGCATCGTCGGTTTCTTCAATGAAACGCCCGGTGGTCCACCAATGCGTCGCGTACAACCCGGCAAACACCAGGGCAGCGATGGCCGCCGTCAGCAAGATCAACCGTTTGAGCAGGGGAGACTTGGGTGTGCTCACCGGGACAGCGACGTCGGGTTCGAGGCTGGGCATGCTGGTCATTGAGTAAATACCTATGGGAAGCGGGTCTTTATTACGCATGTAATATGACGTAGGTAATATTTTGTGGCAAATGATTTCTGTTGCCAGTCGTCAGGGCGATGACAGCGGGAACGAACAGGAACGACAAGGAAACCAATTGTTTAAGAAATGTAAGCGTTGTAGGACGCGTCTTGCATTTGCGTAGGAACGATCTGACTATCACTCGCATTGATGGGGTGGCATTAAGCCATTTGATGATGACAGGGATGTTGAGTGCCGTATTCGTTTCGCGTTGTGCCTCGCCGTTGTTGCTCGCCTTGCACGCTGTTGTTGGCTTCGTTGTTGAGCCTGAGTGCTTCTGCACTCCAGGCGGCAGAGCCCTCCGCCCCAGGCCAGGAAGTGTTGCGCCAGCAACAACAGCAACAGCGCGATCTGCAACAGCTGCAACTGGAGCAGCGTCGCCGGCAACTGGAGCGCGGCAGCTTTGGTCCTGCGCCGGTCGCGCCGGCCGTCCCCGCCAGTGTGCCCGCCGATGAACGCTGCTGGCCCCTAAGTGGCACGCGTGTCGGTGGCGTCACCCTGATCAGCAGCAAGACCCTCGGCGAGCGGATCAAGCCGCAACTGTCGTCGTGCATGGGCGTCGGCCAGATCAACCATCTGCTGGCGACCATTACCGGCCTGTATGTGGACGCGGGGTACATCGCCAGTCGGCCGTACCTGCGCAGCGCTCCGGTCGCCGGGCAATCGCTGGATATCGTGGTCGATGAAGGTTACGTCGAGTCCATCGAACTGGCCGACCAGCGCCTGCCGGTGTCCCTCGGTGGCGCGTTCCCCGGAATGCTCGGCAAGCCGCTGTACCTGCGCGATCTTGAGCAAGGCCTGGATCAGTTGAACCGCTTGCGTTCGCTTGACCTGACGGCCGACATAGCCCCCGGCTCGCAGCCCGGCGCCTCGCGGATCATCCTGCGTTCGCGCACCAGCGGCCAGTCTCGCTGGGCGTTGGGGTTGGGCGTCGACAACCTCGGCAGCGCCAGCACCGGGCGTGATCGCGACACCCTGAGCCTGAGCCTCGACAGTCCGCTGGAGCTCAATGACGCCCTCAACGTGAGTGCCAGTGACACCCTCAATCGCGGTGATCGCTACAGCCGCAACGCCAGCGTTTACTACGCCATTCCCTACGGTTACTGGACCTACAGCGTATTCGCCAGCCATGCCGAATACCGCGCGCCGTTCAAGCTCAGCACCCTGAAATTCCACAGCAGCGGCATCACCGACCAGCTCAGCGTGCGCGCCGACCGGGTGTTGTGGCGCGATCAGAGCCATCAGTTCAGCGCCAACCTGCAACTGGCCCACAAGGACGTCGACAGTTATCTGGAGAACATTCGCCTCGGTATCCAGAGCCCGACCCTGACCGTGGTCGAAGCCGGTTTGAACCTGTTCTGGCTCAACAGCGCCGTGTGGAACCTGGACGTCAATTACGCCCAGGGCCTGCGCTGGTTCGGTGCCGATGACGATGCCCAGCGCCAGGTCAACGACCTGCCCAAGGCGCAGTTTCGCAAGTACCGCGCCGGTCTCAGCCAATGGCGAAACGGCCAGTTTGGTCAGCAGACATGGCAGTGGCAAAGCCAGTTGAACATTCAGTACAGCCCCGATCCGCTGCCGGCCATCGAACAACTGCTCGGCACCGATGATTCCGCCGTGCGCGGTTACCGGGTCAACAGTGCGTCCGGTGCCAGCGGCGCGATCTGGCGCAACACCTTGCGCCTGCCGTTGCGCAGCGATTGGCCGGTGCAAGTCACCCCGCGCCTGGGGCTGGACAACGGCTGGATCAAGGCCGACCACGGCACCCAGGGGCAACGCCTGAGCGGGGCCAGCGCCGGGGTCAACCTGAGCTGGAAAAACCTGCAAGTGGACGTCGATTACCAACGCAGCCTCAACACCCCCAGCGGTTTAAGGCATGAGCCAGAAACCTGGCTGATGCGCGTGGGGGTGCAGATATGACCACCGACTCACCCGACACACATTCAGCCGTCGGACCTGTGCGCGACAGCCTCGGCAATCATCCCAACGCGCAACGTGATGCCGCACTTTTATTGAGAGGTTCCTATGCCTGAACAAACATTTGCGTTCCATCTTTCCCCTCGGGGAAAACTGCGCTGGGCGATTGCCAGCCTGTTCCTGATTGCCCATCTGCCAAACGCCCTCGCGGGTGGCGTGGTGGTCGCACCGGGCCCCGGCGGCACCGCACAACTGCAAACCCAGGGCGGCGTGCCGATCGTCAACATCGTTGCGCCCAACGGCTCGGGCCTGTCGCATAACCAGTTCCTCGATTACAACGTCGATCGCCAGGGCCTGGTGTTGAACAACGCCTTGCAGGCCGGGCAATCCCAACTCGCCGGGCAACTGGCCGCCAACCCGCAGCTCCAGGGCCAGGCCGCGAGCGTGATCCTCAACGAAGTGGTCAGCCGCAACGCCTCGGCCATCAACGGCGCCCAGGAAATCTTCGGCCGCGCCGCCGATTATGTGTTGGCCAACCCCAACGGCATCTCGGTGAACGGCGGCAGTTTCATCAACACACCGAACGCCAATCTCGTGGTCGGCCGTCCCGAATTGAACGACGGCAAGCTGCAAGCCCTGAGCACCCGTGAGGCCACCGGGACGTTGCAGATTCAGGGCGCGGGCCTGCAAAACCGTGAGGGCTCGATCAACCTGATCGCCCCGCGCATCGACAGCCAGGGCAGCCTCAACGCTCGGGATCAACTGAACCTCACCGTCGGCCGCAATCAGGTGGATTACGCCTCGGGCCAGGTGAAAACCGTGGACCCGGCCGGCAACACCACCGACCACCGCATCGACGCCAGCCTGTTTGGCGCCATGCAAGCGGGGCGCATCAACATCGTCAGCACCGCTGAGGGCGCCGGCGTGCGGGTCGGGCCGGTGCAGGTCGCGGGTCGCGAGGGCGTGCAGATTCGCTCGGCAGGGGATTTGAGCATCAGTGGCCAAGCCGTTCCCGACAGCCTCGAAGTGGTCCGGGCAGGCGTTCGCAGCAGCCAGGGTGACGTCCGCTTGCACAGCGGCAAGGACCTGACCCTGGCCGCCGCCGACGTCAGTGGCCGCGACGTCAAACTCGACGCCGGACGCAACTTGACCTTGAGCACCGTCGAAAGCCGCCGTCTCCAGGAGAAGCGCGAAAACTGGAACAACAGCACCATCGGCATCACCTGGGAAACCTACGATCGCACGCAGACCGACAGCGATTCACGCCAGCACGGCAGCCAGATTCTCGCCAGCCGCGACGCGCACTTGTCGTCCGCGGGTGACACTGAACTGAAAGCGGCCAAGATCAAAGCGGCAAACAATCTGAGCGTGCAAAGCGGCGGCGATTTACGCCTGAGCGCCGCCACCGAAAGCCACACCCAGACCGATCAGGGCAACCACCGCAAACACTTGTGGAAAGCCGATTGGAACACCAGCAGCGAAGAGCAGCGCAGCATCACCAGCCACTTGGAGGGCGGCAACATCGCCCTGCAGACCGCCGCGTTATTGCGTTCCGAAGGGGCTGAGTTGAGCAGCGCCGCTGACATCCACCTCGCGGGCAAACAGGTGGAAATCACCAGTGCGAGCCGCACTCAGCGCACCAGCGACAACCGTTACTCGGGCGATCTGGTGGGCGGCGGTTTCTTTGGCAAGACCGGCGACGCCGATCAGGGCAAGACCCAGAACCAGGGCAGCAAAATCAACGCGGCCGGCAAGTTGATCGTCAAGGCGGACGACGTGCGGATCAGCGGCAGCCAGGTGCGCGGCGGTACCGAATCGAGCGTCATCAGCGACAAGGGTTCGCTGGTGATCGATGGCGTACAGGACACTTCTCACACCAACAGCCACGACAAGGACAGCAAGTTCTTCGGCATCACCAAGGACGAAACCCGGCAGAACGCCAAGGACAGCAGCACGGTGCGCAGCGAGCTGACCTCGGACAGCAACCTTGGGCTCAAGAGCGCCAAGGACATTGAGGTGGCCGGTTCCACGGTCAAGGCTGGCGGCAACCTGAGTGCTGACGCGGCGGGGGATGTGAAGGTGCATTCCGCGCAAGACACTCGCGACAGCAGCACAACCACCGAGACGCGTGGCTTCGATGCCTACGCCAGGGAAAACAGTCCGGACGCCGGGCAGTATCGTGCCGGTGTGCATTACGAAGGCAAGCAGAAAACCGTGACCGGCAACGACATCAAGCAGCAGGGCTCAAGCCTCAGCGGCGGCACTGTGCAACTGGCGGCGGGCGGCGACCTGACGCTCAAAGGCTCCGAGGTCAACGCCACACACGGCGACGCGACGCTGACCGGCAAGAACGTCTCGCTGCTGGCCGAGCAGAACAGCCACAGCACCTCGACGGATAAAACCGGCACCAGCGGCGGCTTCTACTACACCGGCGGCCTCGACCGCGCCGGCAGTGGCATCGATTTCGCGCACACCTCCTCGCAAGACACCACTGGCACAACCACCGCGCAAACCAGCAGCGTGCAGAGCAGCGGCAACCTGAACATCAACACCGGCAAACTGACCACCGAAGGCGCGCGTCTGGATGCCGGCAAAGGCCTGAATGTCGCTGCCGTCGAGGTAGACAATCGCGCTGCGCACAACACCGACAGCAGCACCCACAAAGACAGCAACTGGTCAGCGGACATCGGCGCCAACGTCGAGTACAAGGACATCGCCCGGCCGATCGCCGGAGCGGTCAAGGATGTGCTGGCCGGCAAGGTGCCGGACAAGGATGCGCTGGCCAACCTCGGTCAACCCAACGTCGGCATCGGCGTTGCGATCGGTCATCAGAACGCCAGCCATACCGAGCAAACCAGCACCGCCGTGGTCAGCCAGTTCAAGGGCGGCACCGTGGAGATGAACGTGGCCGGGACGTTGCAGGACCAGGGCACTCAGTACCAAGCGAGCACGGGCAAGGTCAACATCAACGCCGATACCTTGGTGGCGACCGCCGCGAATAACACCCACCGCAGGACCGATCAGGCGCTGGACGCCAAGGCTGATGTGCGGGTCTACACCAAGACCGGTGAGGACGTGAACGTCGCCGGCAGCGGTGCGGGTGGCAGCAGCCAGACGCGCAAGGACACGTCCACTGCTGTCGTCGGCAGCTATGCCGGCAGCAAAGGGGTGACCATCAATCTGCGTGGCGATGGCCAGTTCGAAGGCAGCCATTTCGATGGCGGGCAGGGCGGTGTCTCGATCAAGACCGGCGGTGACCTGGCGCTGAATCAGGCCACTGACCGCCAGAGCAACGACACCTCCAGCCTACGCGGCAACGGCTCGTTGAACGTCGGCACTGCACCGGGCACCAACGGCACCAATGTCGATCTGGGTGCGGGTTTCCAGCTCGATCACACCGGCAAACAAACCCGGGACAGCCAGGCGCAGGTGTCGAGTATTCAGGGTAAAGGTCCGGTGCTGTTGAGCAGCGGTGGCGATCAGATCCTGCAAGGGACGAAGGTCGACACGCGGGGCGGCATTGACCTGAAGGCTGGCGGCCAACTCGATCTGCAAGCGGCAACCGACACCCACACCGCGACCGGCAGCAACCTCGGCGGCGGCCTCAAGGTGGGCGGCAGCAAAACCAGCACGGAGATAAGTGCTGACCAGGGCGGCAACGTGAGCGGCAATTTCAACATCGGTCGGGTCAACGAAACGACACGGACTTTGACCGGTGGACAGCTCAACAGCCAGGGCAACATCGCCCTCGGTGGTGACGCGATCCACCTGCAAGGCACCCAGGTCAGCGCCCCGAGCGTCAGCCTCGATGCGCAGAGCGGCGGCATCCTCCAGGCGTCGGCCGAGTCCACACAGAACCGCACAAACTGGAATGTGGCACTGAATGCCGGCGGCAACCTGAGCAACAGCACACCGGTCGTCGCGGATGAAAAGCACGTCGCCACAAGTGATCACGGCTTCAATGCCGGGGCCAAGGTCGGCGTGGATTACCTGCAAGGCACGATCCAGCAGAACAGCCAGATCAAGGCTGACAACGTGGTGTTGAACAGCGTGGGTGATACTCGTCTGGCGGGTGCGCGGATTGATGCGACGACCGTCAGCGGCAAGGTCGGCGGTGACCTGAGCGTGGAAAGTCGCCAGGACAGCCAGACTAGCGCCAAGGTTGATGTTGACCTCGGCCTGACAGGCAAGAAGGTTGCACCAGCCGACAAGGACAAAGTGGCCGAGAACACCAAACCGGGCGGGACTGACTACAAGCCGACACTGAAACTAGATGGCGGTTACGCGCATAAGGACAGCGTCGGCCAGGCTTCCGGTATCAGTGGCAGCCAGGGTGTAAGTCTAAAGGTGGGCGGCGCCACGCAACTGAGCGGTGCACGGATTGCATCGACTGACGGCCGCGTGGGGCTCGGTGGTTCCAAAGTCACCACTGCCACCGTGAGCAACCGTGATTACGGGATCAACGCCGGTCTGGATTTGCCTGAAAAGGCAGAAGGTGAAGCCGGTAAACCGGTCGTTACAACCCCGGGTGAGCACAGCATCAAACTCGGTCCGGTCACCCTGGGCGGTCATTACGACAGCCAATCGTTACAAGCTGGGATCGACGAGAAAAATATCTAGGCTCCGCCTTCCCTGTGGGAGCGAGCACGCTCGCTTCCCCATTTGATTGTTAGCGGGAAACTTGCGGTGCGTGACTCGGAGGGGTTCTCAGCCCTGCCGTTTCACCACCGTCCACCGTCAACACCGTACCGTTGACGTAGCTGGACGCTGGCGACAGCAACCAGCAAATCGCCTGGGCCACTTCTTCGGGCGCGGCCAGGCGGCCTACGGGAATCCTTGCGGTCAGGGCAGCCAGACGAGGTGCGTCCTTCATGATCGCGTCCATCATGCGCGTGGCGATCTGACCGGGGCACACCGCGTTGAACCGTACGCTTGCGCCATATTCCAGGGCCAGCGCCTGCGTCATGCCAATCAAGGCCGCCTTGCTGGCGCAGTAAGTGGCCAGTCCCTCTTCGCCGGTCTTGCCGGCGATCGACGACACATTCACCACCGCTCCATGACCCGCCTGCAAGCCGGGCAAGGCGTGCTTGATGAAGAAAAATGCCGAGCGGGTGTTGACCTCGAACATCGTGTCCCATTCCAGTTGTGAGGTCTGTGTGAGCGCCTTGCGCCCGGCCATGCCGGCGTTGTTGACCAGACCTTGCAAGGAGCCGTTACCCAGTTCCAGTGCGCGGTAGACGACGCGTTGACAGTCGGCCTCTTGCCGCACGTCGCCCGCCACGAACGTGCTGCCCGGCAGGCGCTGGGACAGCTGCTCTCCCGCATCGACGTCACGTCCAGTGAACACCACTGACATGCCCTGGCCGATTAACTGCTCTACGGTGACGGCACCGATGCCCTGGGTGCCGCCGGTCACGATGTACATGCTCATAGGTTATTGCTCCTTGAGTTGGCGGGCGTTGCGTTGTGCTCGCAAGGTCAGCCAGGTAGTGGTCATCAGCCCGACAATGCCCACCAGTAGCAACAATGTCGACATGGCGAGAATCGAGGGGTCGATGGTGTCGCGTATGCCATCGAACATTTGCCGGGGCAAGGTCCGTTGGCTGGGGCCGCCGATGAACAGCACCACGACGATTTCGTCGAACGATGTCATGAAGGCGAAGAGTGCGCCCGATATCACACCAGGTGCGATGATTGGCAAAGCAATACCCGCGAAGGCCCGCACAGGTGAGGCGCCGGACATGGCGGCGGCCTTGAGCAAGGTCATGTCGAAACCCTGCAGGCTGGCGGCAACACTGATCAGGACGAAAGGCGTGGCCAGGACGGTGTGGGCCAGAATCAGACCGAACAAAGTACCTGTCAGGCCCAGTTTGCCGAAGAGAAAATACATGCCCAGCCCGGAGATCACAGGTGGGAAAATCATCGGTGAAATCAGCAGGCCGAGCATTCCGCTGGCGGCTGGCAGGTTGCGGCGTGCAAAGGCCAGCGCGGCCAGCGTTCCGAGCAATGTCGCCAGCAGTGTCGAGGCGATGCCGACCCACAGGCTGTTGCTCAGCGCTTGCATCCAGGGACCGCTGGTGAATACCCGTTCATACCATTGCAGGGAGAGTCCCGGGAGCGGGTAGGAGAGGAACGTGCCACTGCTGAATGAAATCGGTACCACCGCCAACAGTGGTGCGATCATGAAAATGCTCATCAATAGACCGAACAACACATGAGCCTTGCGGGCGAGGTAAGCCTGTATGAAATGGTTCATGGGAGCTCCTTCAGCGCAGGCCGGCAATCTGGCGAATACCCACCAGGCGCGCGGCCAGCAGGTAAATGACCATGACACAGGAAATCAGCACCAGCCCGAGTGCCGAGGCCATGCCCCAATTGACGGTGGTGTTGGTATAGAACGCAATGAAATAGCCAAGCATCTGTTCGCGGGCACTGCCCACCAGGGTCGGCGTCACGTAGTAACCCGCCGCGACGATGAACGTGAGCAGGGTGCCGGAACCGATCCCCGTCAAGGTCAGGGGCAAGTAGACCTGCATGAACCCGCGTATGGGATGAGCGCCGAGTGAGGCTGAGGCGCGCATGAAATGGGGCGGGATATTTTTCATCACGTTGTACAGCGGCAGCACGCTGAACGGCAGCAGGATGTGCACCATCACGATGTACACACCCGACAGGTTGAAAATCATCGGCAGCGGGTGATCGATCAGGCCGAAGCGCAGCAGTAACGTGTTGACGATGCCTTTGTCCTGCAGTACCACGATCCAGGCCGTGGTTCGTGCCAGCAACGAGGTCCAGAACGGCAGCATGACCGCCAGAAACAGCAAGACTTGCAGGGCCGGTGAAGCCTTGACCATCAACGCGGCAAACGGAAAGCCCAGCAACAGACACAACAGCGAGACTATCAGGGCGATTTTCAGGGTCTTGAAGGTCAAGTCCAGGTACACCCGCTGGCTTTCTTCGACCGGCGCGACACCTTGATCCGTTTGCTTCAAGTCCAGGGCGGCCAGCAGGTAATACGGCGTATAGGCCGGGGACGCGCGGCGAAAGTCCTCCCACACCTGTGGTGAAATCCAGCGTTCATCGATGGCGGCCAAACGCTCTCGGGCGCTCTGGCTTTCCGGGTTCGCCAGCGGCGTTCTGTAGGTCCGTGCGGTGTTCATGACCAGGAAGCGATAACCACTGTTCTCGTAGTTGAGGCGTCGTGCCGCCTCACCAATGACTGCATTGCTCGGGGCGTTGATAAAGTCTTGCTCGAGCGCATCGAACACCCGGTCAGTTGGCAGCGCCGTTGAATCCTTCGCCGGCTCGTCGACCATCGTCCTGATGGCCGTGGGGAACGCTTGTAGCAGTTCGGGATTGCTGACGGCCCGGTAGAACATCATGCCGATCGGCAGAGCGAAGAAAACACAGGTGTAAGCCAGCAGCGGCAAGAGCAGCAGCATCGAAACCCAGCGCTTGCGGCGACTGGATTGATAATGGGCGACGGCCAGCGTGTCGACGCAAGCCGGTGCATCTATTGAGGAAACGGACATAGTGAAACCCACCTTGATAAAACCATACTCGAACCGCGCCTCCGTCATCGGCGGCGCGGTCTTGAGGCCTGTTTACTGTGCGACCCAGCGGGTAAACCGGTTCATCAGGTCTTCCTCGTAGTTGACCCAGAACGGTGTATCGAGCAGCAGGGCATCTTTCATGTTGGCCGGGGCGTTGGGCAACGCGCTGGCCGTCTTCTCATCCATGGCCGCTATGGCCTTGCTGTTGACAATGCCGTAAGGAATCGCGTGGGCGAAATCGCTTTGGGCCTTGGCACCGAGGATGTAGTCGAGGAGTTGATAACTGGCGGTTTTGTTCGGGGTGTTCTTGATGATGGTCCAGTAGTCCATGCTGTACAGCTGTTGCTGCCAGATCAGTGGAAAATGGTTTCCCTGTTGATTGGCGATGGCGATCCGGCCGTTGTAGGCGGCACTCACGGCGATGTTACCGGCGGCCAGCCATTCCAGCGGCTGAGCGCCGGTTTCCCACCATTGGATGTAGGGTTTGATTTGGTCCAGTTTGGCAAATGCACGGTTCTGTCCCGCCGGGGTCGCCAGCAATTTATAGACGTCGGCCGGTGCGACACCGTCGGCCATCAAGGCAATTTCCAGGGTCATGCGTGCCTGTTTACGCAAGCCGCGTTTGCCTGGCCATTTCTGGACGTTCCAGAAATCAGCCCAGCTTTTCGGGCCGTCGGCGCCAAATTTTTTCGGGTCGTAGGTCATCACTTCGGACCAAACAAACGCCCCCACACCGCACTCCGAAAAGGCCTCGGGATTAACCTCGGGCGCATTCTTCAATTGTTTGTGATCCAGGTCTTCGAGCAGGCCCTGTTCGCAGGCCAATTCCATTTCGTTCTGGTCCATCTGCACCAGGTCCCACGTGGGATTACCTGACTCGACCATCGCTTTCTGTTTCGCCAGGCCGCCGCCGTAGCTGTCTTGAACCACCGGTTTGGCGCTTTGCGCGGCAAACGGTTTGAACCAGGCCTTGTCGAAAGCCTCCTGCGTGGCGCCACCGAAACCGACCACCGTCAGGTCGCGGGCCTGGGCGAGGGGGCCGGTCAGTGCCAGCGTGAGTACAAGGGCCAAGCGTGTTGAATGTGAGTGCATGGTGCAACTCTCCTGCTGAAGGAAAAGCAAATAGGGATTAGCGGGTGTACCGGCAGGAAAGCGGCTCAGGTCGAGTGATCGAAACTGTGCATAGTGATGACCTTCTTATTGTTGTGGGTGTGGTGTGTTTCGGTGGTGACAAGGGTTTTGGGTCAGGCGCGGAGCGGTGCTCAACCCTGCGCGAAAACCCGCGCGTCTTCGGGGCGCCAGCTAAAACCGATGCGCTGACCGTTGTTCAAGCCCTTGATGGCCTCATCGTTGGCGGTTTTCACAATCAGCGTGTCGTCGTTGTCCAGTTTCAAGTGAATGCGCAGGTGATCGCCCAGGTAGACACGGTCGGCCAGAGTTGCCTGATAGCTGTTCTGATTGATCGGGGACAGTCGGATGTTCTCCGGACGGATCAGCAGCTCGACTTTTTTCGAGGCGCCGATTGGCATCGTCACGCCCATGCCACGGGCCTCGAAACCAGCGTCAAGTGCGACCTCGACCTCATGCCCATGGCGTGCAACGAGACTCCCGCGCAATACATTGTTTTCACCGATAAACGTGGCCACGTAAGCGTTTTCAGGATGCTCGTACAGCGAAACCGGATCGCCGATCTGGGCAATATCACCTTGATGAAACACGGCTACCCGGTCGGACATGGTCAAGGCTTCGCCCTGATCGTGGGTCACGTACACCACCGTGACGCCGAGTCTTCGATGCAACTGTTTGATTTCGTACTGCATGTGCTCGCGCAGGTTCTTGTCGAGAGCGCCGAGCGGTTCGTCCATCAGGATGACCTGTGGCTCGAATACCATGGCGCGGGCAAGGGCGACGCGTTGCTGCTGGCCGCCGGACAACTCCGTGGGGCGCCGTTGCTGCATGTCATGCAACTGGACCATCTCGATCGCACGCTTGACCTTGCTCTGCACCTCGATGCGATTGAGTCCGCGCATTTTCAATGGATAAGCCAGGTTCTCGGCCACGGTCATGTGCGGAAACAGCGCGTAGTTCTGGAATACCATGCCCATGCCGCGTCGGTGTGCCGGGACGTTCTGGATCGGTTTGCCCATCATGCGGATTTCGCCGCGGGTCGGGGTTTCGAAGCCGGCAAGCATCATCAGCGTGGTGGTCTTGCCCGATCCGGACGCACCGAGCAGCGTCAGGAATTCTCCTTGCGCGATGGAGAGATTCAGGTCCTTGATGATCAGCGTCTTGCCGTCATAACTCTTTTGCACATGGTTGAGGTCGATCAACGCACCGGATGAGTCGAGGGAATGGGCGAGGCTATTCATGAGCAGTGTCCCGTGGCGTGATTGACGTCGTTCAGCGCGTCCGTCAGGCGGCTGACCAGTTCGCGCAGCTGTGTCGGTTCAATAATGAAAGGTGGCGCCAGGGCGATTGAATCGCCCATGTTGCGCACGATCAGGCCGTGCTTGCGTGCCGCCAGTTCGACCTGCGCGCCGATCGCCACCTGCGCCGAAAACGAGCGTCGCGATGACTTGTCAGCCACCAGTTCCAGACCCGCAACCAGCCCGATGCCGCGGATTTCGCCAACCAGAGGGTGGTCGAACAGTGGCGCCAGTTCGCCGTGCAGAACCTCACCCAACTGGCGGGTGCGGGCAGGGATGTCCAGCTCCTGGTAGATGGATAGCGTCTCAAGGGCGACGGCGGCGGCCACCGGGTGCCCGGAGTAGGTGAAGCCATGTCCGAAGCCGTTCAGTTGCTGGCTCTGTTCTTCAAGCACTCGGTAGACCGGGCCGCTGACCACGGTGCAGGAAATTGGCTGATAGCCCGCCGAAAGGCTTTTGGCGCAAGCCATCATGTCGGGTGCAAAGCCCATCGTCTGATGGCCGAACCACTGACCGGTACGACCAAAGCCACAAATGATTTCGTCGGCCAGCATCAGAATGTCGTAACGGGCCAGCAGTGCCTGTACCGCGGAAAAATAGCCGGATGGCGGGACGATCACGCCGCCGGCTCCCATGACAGGTTCGCTGATGAAGGCAGCGATGGTGTCTGCTCCTTCAGCCTCGATGCGTCGCTGCAAGTCGGCGACCAAGCGTTCGCAGAAGGCGGCCTCAGACTCACCGGGCAAGCCATTACGGTAGTAATGGGGGCACTCGACATGAATCACCTGGTCCAGCGGCAAGCCGAATGCAGCGTGCATGTTTGGCAACCCGGACAGCGTCGCCCCCATCACCGTGGAGCCATGAAAACCTTTCTGGTGGGCGATGATTTTGCGCTTGTGCGTATTGCCCCGCGCCCGGTGCCAGGCCCAGGCCATTTTGATCATCGAGTCGTTGGCTTCCGAGCCCGAACAGGCAAAAAACACTCTCGCATCCGGTAGTGGCGCGAGGGTGGCGATGCGTTCGGCTAGGCGTGCCGTCACCGCTGGAACCCGATGATTGAAGGTGTGGTAGTAGGGCAGCACGTCGAACTGGCGTTGTGCGGCGTCGGCCAGTCGACGATTGGAAAACCCCAGACTGGCACACCAGAGACCGGACATTCCTTCAATGTATCGCTGTCCGTGTTCGTCGATGACGTGGATGCCATCTCCGCGTTCGATGACCATCGGGCCTTGTTGTTGATGGCGCCGCAGGTTGGTCTGCGAGTGCAGGTGAAAGCGTTGATCTGCCTGGGCCAGAACGCTGGCTGCGGGGGTGTTTTCGTGCGGCACGAGTGGCATCTCCGAGAGCTGAAATCAATATAACTTATAAGATCGCAAAATTCGGCCTAGTCTGGCCGGGGCATTCCTGCCTGTTGGAAAAAATAACGCCAACGGCTTGTTGTTGCAATATATATCTTATAAGTTGTAAGAAGGAGGCCGTGAGAGCGGTCGCCTTTCTAACAACCATTCAGGAAATGCAGCCATGTCGATAGCCGCTCCACCCCCCATTCCCGTTCCGGTCGAGGACCTGAGTCCCGGGCACATCGCCCACCTCAAAGAGCGCGCGCTGTTTGTACGCCTGGAAACCGTGCGCCTGATTTCCATCGCCAAGGTGGGGCACTACACCTCGGTGTTTTCCTGTGCTGAAATTTTCTCGGCGCTGTATTACGACGCCATGCGCTTGCGCCACGGCGAGCCCAAGTGGCCAGGTCGTGATCGCTTCTTGATGGGCAAGGGACATGCCGCAGTGGGGCTGTATCCGTTACTGGCGGACTGGGGCTTTTTCGACAAGGCGCTGCTCGACGGCTATACGCGCCTGGGTAATCCGTTAGGTGATCACCCGGATATGCGCAAGGTCGCGGGGGTCGATTTCAGTTCCGGTTCCATTGGTCATGCATTGTCCGGCGGACTGGGCATGGCGTTGGGTGGACGGCTGCAGAACAATCCGTTCGATGTATATGTGCTGCTTGGCGACGGCGAAATGCATGAAGGCCAGGTCTGGGAAGCGGCAATGGCGGCTGCGCATTACAAAACATCGAACCTGATCGCGATCATCGACCGAAACGGTTACCAGCTCGACGGCAAGGTCGACGACATCATCGGAATTGAACCGCTGGGCGACAAATGGCGCGCTTTCGGCTGGGACGTGCATGAGGTCGACGGGCATGACGTCGCCGCCGTGGCTCGTCTGTTGCGCCAGCTGAAAGCCGATACGCAACGCGAAAAGCCAGTCTGCGTGATCGCCTTGACCGTCAAGGGCAAAGGCGTCGAGTACATGGAAACCGAGCCCGGCTGGCATCTTGGCTGGTTGGCCGAGGAAGACGAATTGCTCGCTATCGAAGAAATCAAATCCAAAGGAGGTGTGCAATGAGCTCGCCCGTCAGCGCCGATACCTGGCAGTACCGGCAGATCAACGCTCGCGCCCCCGGCCTGAACTATTTGTCTGATGCGTTGATCGACCTGGTTGACGCCGGTCACAAGATCGCCGTCGGCACCGCTGACCTCCAGTACTCCAACGGCTTGAGTCGCTTCGCTCAGCGCCACCCCGAACTGTTTATCCAGTTCGGTATCTCCGAGCAAAACATGGTCACCGCGGCGGCGGGCATTGCCACCACCGGGAGCATGCCGTTTGTGGCGACATTCGCTTCATTCCTGGCCTTGCTCTGCTGCGAGCAGATTCGCATGGATGTGGCCTACAGCGCACTTCCGGTGCGGCTGATCGGACACCATTCGGGAATCAGCCTCGGTTTCTATGGCACCTCGCATCACGCCACCGAAGACCTGGCAATCACCCGCAGCATCGCTGATCTGACGGTCGTCGCACCCGCCGATGGCCCACAGTTGGCGGCGGCGATACGTGCCTCGATCAACCATTCGCAACCGATTTACTTCCGTATTGGTCGGGGCCAGGAACCTAACGTTTACCCCGATGACGTGGTGTTCGAGTTTGGCAAAGCCATCGTTCATGAGCGGGGTAGTGACCTGACCCTGATCGCCACCGGCAGCATGCTTCACCCGACGCTGGAAGCCGCGCAGGCCTTGCGCGCCAGTGGTTTATCGGTCGGGGTGATCGATATGCACACCATCAAACCGCTGGATCGTGATGCGGTGCTGCATGCGGCGGGCGAAAGCGGGTTGTTGATGACCGTCGAAGAACACAACGTGCTGGGAGGGCTGGGCGGTGCTGTGGCGGAAGTGCTGGCCGACACGGGTCAAGGGACGCGTTTGCGGCGTCACGGGATCGAAGATGAATACAGCCTCATTGCCCCGCCGACCCATCTCTATCGCCATTACCGGCTGGATGCCGTGGGTATTGAAGCCGTTGCCCGGGAGGCACTTGCCCCAGGAGTCGATCATGTTGCTTGACGCCAATCAGTCCTTGCATGAACGGGCTCGGCAGGTGTTGCCGGGCGGCCATCTGAGCCCGAGCCGCAAACTCGGTCAGCCTTATGCGTTTGTTCGTGCAGAAGGTCCGTATCTGTACGACGCCAACGGCGACCGTCATACCGATTTCCACTGTGGTTTCGGCGCGCATGTGCTCGGGCACGGCAATCAGGCGATTCGTCAAAAGGTTGCACACGTCAGCGAACGCCTTGACCTGATCGGCGCCGGCATTACCGATCTGGAAGTCGAGACGGCGCAAGCGCTGGTCGAGTGCATTCCCTGCGCCGAGCAGGTCGCGTTTTGCAACAGCGGCTCCGAAGCGACTTATCACGCCTTGCGCCTGGCGCGGGCCGTCACCGGCGCCAAACGGATCATAAAATTCCAGGGCGGATATCACGGCTGGCACGACTATGTGGCGATGAACGGCCAGACATCCCGTGAGCGCATGGACAGTTTCGACCCGATGTCTGACGGTATTCTGCTGGATGCCGCGCAGTACACGATCATCCTTCCGTATAACGATGCCGAGGCGGTGGAGCGTTACCTCAAGTCCAATCCGGGGGAGGTCGCGGCGATCATCGTCGAACCGATTGCCCACAACATGGGCTCGGTGACGGCATCGACGGCATTTCTGCGGGCGCTTCGGCAATTGACCGTCGAGCACGGCGTGATTCTGATTTTCGATGAGGTCATCACCGGCTTTCGTCATGCGCTGGGCGGCTATCAGTCGATCGTCGGCGTGACACCGGATCTGGCAACCTTCGGCAAGGCGGCTTCATCAGGTTATCCCGTGGGCTTGGTCGCCGGCCGTCGGGATCTGTTGGAGCGCGTAGGGCAGTCGGGCGACCGGGGCGTGTTCATGGGCGGAACGTTCAATGGAACGCCATCGACGCTGGCGGCGGTGCTGGCGACCATCGAGGAGCTTTCTCGCGAAGGCGTCTACGAACGCCTGTTCGCCATGGGCGACTATTTGCGCGGGCAGCTCGACGGCATTATCCAGCGGCTGGGCATTCCCGCTCAAAGTGCCGGATATGGGTCGGTCTGGCTGATGTACTTTTTCGAGGGGCCGTACAGCCAGTACCGTGATTTGTTGCGCAACGATGACGCGCTGGACCTGGCGTTTCGCAAGCGTTTGATCGAGCAGCGGATGATTTTTCAGCCATTACCCCTCAAGCGCCTGTACCTGTCGACCTCGCATACCACAAAGATTCTCGATGAAAGCCTCGACGTCATCGAAAACGCCCTCAAGGCGCTGATTCGCTAGGCCGAGCAACGGAGAGCGGCACGCGCAGTGCCGCTCTTTCTGCATATGATTCCCAAACCGCTGTAGAGCGAGGTTGAGTGTTACTTATAGGATATAAGACAATGTATTTCAGATTTTTGGCGCAACCCCGACAGGCTGCGCAATAAAAAGCATTATCCAGGAGTTCGACCGTGCAGATTCAACCGCTGGAACAAGGCAACCTGTCCGCCCGCGCCTATTACGCCATTCGCGAAGGACTGATCGCCGGCAACTTCCGGCCCGGCGAGCGGCTGGTCATGCAAGACCTGGCCGACAAGCTTGGCACCAGCGTCACCCCAGTCCGCGAAGCCTGCCTGAGGCTGGTCAGCGAGCGCGGTCTCGAGTTGCGTTCGGGCCGTTTTGCCATGGTTCCGGAGCTGACCATGAGCCGGTATTTGGAGGTGCGCACGATCCGCATCGCACTGGAAGGCCTGGCCGCTGAGCTCGCCACGCGCAACGTTACGCCGCAGGACCTGACTCGGCTGGAAGAACTGCATGCCAGTTTTCAACAAGCCGACCAAGCCAACGACGGTCCGCAAGCAATGCATTTCAACCGTGAGTTCCACTTCACGGTCTACCGGTTGGCGGCAATGGACATGCTGACTGCCCAGATCGAAGGGTTGTGGGTTTCCATGGGGCCGATCCTCAATCTGTTTTACACCAAGGGGCATAACACCTACATCGGTGCCGACGAGCATCTGGTACTGATCGAAGCCCTGCGCGAGAAAAAGCCGGCCAAGGCGCGCAAGGCCATTGCTGAAGACATCATGCGCGGTGGTGTCAGCATCATCGGCTTCATTACCGAAAGCGAAGGCAAGTAATCCGAGATTGAAGTAGATAACCCACCAGTTCCTCGATACGGACCTGGGGAATGTTGGCCGCACGGCACGGCGACGTGTTCTGGGAGTTAATCCAGGGCGTGGGGAAGGGGCGGGATTGATGGATTGCGACCAGTTGCCGAAGGAAATCATCAAGCAGCAGCGATGCCCGGCGTTGCACCGGACATCGCGCTAACACTCAAACTCGCTCAAAAATCGCCGCAATCCCCTGGCCACCGCCAATGCACATGGTCACCAACGCATATCGTCCGTTGATGCGCTGCAGTTCGTGAATGGCTTTGGTGGCAATCATTGCGCCGGTCGCGCCCACTGGGTGACCGAGGGAAATACCCGAGCCATTCGGGTTGACCTTGGCCGGGTCTAGGTCCAGTTCCTGGCTGACCGCACAGGCCTGGGCGGCGAAGGCGATGTTGGCTTCGATCACGTCCAGGTCAGCCACGGTCAGGCCTGCGCGTTTGAGTGCCAGGCGTGTAGCGGGAATCGGGCCCAGGCCCATCAGTTCTGGCTCAACACCGGCGTGGGCATAGCTGACCAGGCGAGCGAGCGGGCGCAGGTTGTTGACCTGCACCGCGCTGCCGGTGGCCATGACCAGTGCCGCAGCGCCGTCGTTCAGGCCCGAGGCATTGCCGGCCGTGACTGAACCGTCCTTCTTGAACGCCGGCTTCATCTGCGCGAGTTGTTCCAGGGAAGTGGAACGCGGGTGTTCGTCGATGCTGAACAGCGTCGTTTCCTTGCGGCCACGGATTTCGACCGCTGCGATCTGCTCACTGAAGTAGCCATTGGCGATGGCGAACGCCGCGCGTTTTTGATCTTCCAGGGCTAGGGCGTCTTGCATGTCGCGGGTGATGCCGTTGCGCTCGGCGATGTTTTCGGCGGTGATGCCCATATGGATGCCATGGAACGGGTCATGCAGGATGCCCAGCATGTAGTCGATGGCCTGGACGTTGCCCATGCGCGCGCCCCAACGAGCGGACGGCATCAGGTACGGGCCGCGGCTCATGGACTCGGCACCGGCGCCGATGGCAATCTCGGCGTCGCCCAGCAGCAAGGTCTGGGCCGCGCTGATGATGGCTTGCAGGCCGGAACCGCAGAGGCGGTTGACGTTGTAGGCGGGGGTTTCCTTGGGGATACCGGCGTTCATCGCGGCGACCCGGGAAATGTACGCGTCGCGGGTCTCGGTCGGGATCACGTTGCCCATCACCAGATGGCCGATTTGCGCCGGGTCCACGCCGGAGCGCTCCAGGGCGGCCTTGACGGCCGTGGTCGCCAGATCGGCCAGCGGGACATCTTTGAGCGAGCCACCAAAGGAGCCGATGGCGGTGCGTGCGGCGCTGACAACAAATACGTCTGGGGTGTTCATGAAGGCTTTCCTGTAGATGGGTTCTTTTCAGTGCTGCGATTAACCAGTGCGTTCAACGCTGCCTGCGCTTCAGGGGTGGTCAGGCGCTTGATGAACAGCAAGTTCTCCTGGCGAATGGTGGCTTGCAGTTCCGGCATGGACGTCTGCTTGAGCAGTTGCCGGGTCTGACGCAGGGATTCCTGGGGGAGCGCCAGCAGGCGACGAGCCATGCGCTCGGCGGCCGCCAGGCACTGTGGCCCGTCGTCGAACAGTTCGTTGGCCAATCCACACGCGACGGCGGCGGCACCGTCCAGGCTGTCGCCCCACAGCAGCAAGCGCGCCGCCCGGGCATGACCGAGCAGGCGCGGCAGCAGCAGGCTGGCGCCGAACTCCGGGCACAGGCCCAGGTTCACGAACGGCATGCGCAACCGGGCATTGCGCGTGACCAGCACCTGATCGCAATGCAGCAGCAGGGTGGTGCCGATGCCGATGGCCGCTCCGCAGACCGCCGCGATCAACGGTTTTTGCAGGTGGATCACCACGCGCATCAGGCGAAACGCCGGGCTATCCAGATCGGTCGGCGGATGCTGGAGAAAATCCGCCAGGTCGTTGCCACTGGTAAAGCAGGTGTCGCCACCGGTGACAATGATCACGCCGATTTCAGCGTCTTCATCAGCGGCCAGCAACAGATCGGCCAGCTGCGTGTACATGCGATTATTCAGCGCGTTGAGCTTGTCGGGGCGGTCAAAGGTGAGCGTCAGTACACCTTCGTTTCGTTCTTGTTTGATCAGGTCGTTCATGTACGTACCCTGGGTGATCGCTATGAACGGCACTCTAAGCGCGGGACCGGCGCCGGATCTATGACAAAACCAGTCAACGAAACTGCCGCTTTTTGCCATGTCGGCCGTCGCGAGCGCCACAAACCGGCCCACACACCCATTCGGGGTATGGCGCGGTTGGCTGAATCGACCAATAGTGGATTCATCCGCTCATCCAGATCGGAACTCGCTTGATAAGGTGAATTTGCTATGCGCAAGGCCTTCTTGGTGATGCTTGGTGCGTTGATTGTGCCGCTGTCGGCAGCCGTCCACGGCGCCGAAGTGGACGATAGCCACACGCTGCGGCTGTATAACTGGGCGGATTACATTGGCGAAAAAACCATTGCCGACTTTCAGAAAGCCACCGGCATCCGGGTGATCTACGACACCTTTGATGCCTATGAAACGGTTCAGGCCAAGTTGCTCACCGGTCACTCCGGCTATGACCTGGTGGTGTTGAACGCTTCCCTCGCACCACCGCTGATCAAAGCCAAAGTGTTCCAGCCGCTCGATAAAAAGTTGCTGCCAGGCTGGGCCAACCTGGACCCGAAAGTCTTGCAGGACTTGCAGGGGTTCGATGCCGGCACGCTGTACTCGGCGCCCTATACCTGGGGCAGCAATGGCATCACGTACAACGTCGACAAAATCAAGGAGCGCATGCCGGACGCGCCGATTGGCTCGTTGGCGATGATCTTCGACCCTAAAATCGTCTCGCGCTTCGCCGATTGCGGCGTGACCCTGGTCGATGCGCCCACTGAAGTCATTCCACTGGCGCTGAAGTACCTGGGGCGCGACCCGCGAAGCGCCGCGCCGGAGGACCTCAAGGCCGCCCAGGATTTGCTGCTGTCGGTCAGGCCGTACATCCGCAAGTTCGACTCGGTCAACTACCTGACCAGCCTGCCCAATGGCGATGTGTGCATGGCCATGACCTGGTCCGGCGATTACGCGACCGCCATGGCTCGCGCCGAAGAAGCCAAACTGAAGATCAAGCTGGCCTATTTCATTCCCAAGGAAGGTTCGCTGATCTGGTTCGACAACTTGTACATCCCCGCCGATGCGCCCCACGTGGCCAACGCCCACACGTTCCTCGATTACTTGATGCAGCCACAAGTCATGGCCGACGTGACGGACTTCATTCACTACGCCAACAGCAACGCGGCGGCCACACCGTTAGTGCACGCCGATGTGCGCAACAACCCGGCGATTTATCCCGATGACGAAACCCGCCAGCGGCTGTTTCCGCAGAAAACCCAGGATGCAAAAGAGATTCGTGCCATGACCCGCGTCTGGAGCACGGTGAAGAGCGGGATTTGATCGTTTACCCATTTTGGTTTGAGGTTTTTGTATGGCTACTCCAACTCAGAAAATGCTGTCGAGCGTTGATAACGCCCATTTGCTCAAAGCTGATAAAGCCCACTACATGCACGGCTATCACATGTTCGACGAACACGCCGAACAGGGTGCGCTGAACATTGTGGCCGGTGACGGCGCTTATATTTACGACACCCAGGGCAACCGCTTTCTCGATGCGGTGGGCGGCATGTGGTGCACGAACATTGGGTTGGGCCGAGAGGAAATGGCGCTGGCGATTGCCGACCAGGTCCGGCAACTGGCGTACTCGAACCCGTTTTCCGACATGTCGAATAACGTCGCCATCCAGTTGTGCGAGAAACTCGCCAGCCTTGCCCCCGGTGACCTCGATCACGTGTTCCTGACCACCGGCGGCTCCACCGCCGTGGACACCGCTTACCGGTTGATTCAGTACTATCAGAACTGCCGTGGCAAACCGGAAAAGAAGCACGTCATCGCCCGTTTCAACGCGTATCACGGCTCGACCACACTGACCATGTCGATCGGCAACAAGGCCGCCGACCGTGTGCCGGAATTCGATTACGCCAACGACAAGATTCACCACGTCTCCAACCCAAATCCTTACCGGGCGCCGGATGGCATGGACGAGCCGCAGTTTCTCGAGTTTCTGATCAAGGAGTTCGAAGACAAGATCCTGTCCATCGGCGCAGACAAGGTCGCGGGCTTTTTTGCCGAGCCGATCATGGGCTCCGGCGGCGTGATCATTCCGCCCAAGGGTTACCTGAAACGCATGTGGGAAGTCTGCCAGCGCTACGACATTCTGTTTGTCGCCGACGAGGTGGTGACGTCGTTCGGGCGCCTGGGCAAGTTCTTCGCCTCGTATGAGGTGTTCGATGTTCAGCCGGACATCATCACCACGGCCAAGGGGCTGACGTCGGCTTACTTGCCGTTGGGCGCGTGCATTTTTTCCGACCGTATCTGGAAAGTGATTGCCGAGCCCGGCAAGGGCCGTTGCTTCACCCACGGCTTCACCTACAGCGGCCACCCGGTCTGCTGCACGGCGGCACTGAAAAACATCGAGATCATCGAGCGTGAACACCTGCTGGAGCATGTCGACGTGGTCGGCGCGTATCTGGAACAGCGTCTGGCCACACTCAGCGACTTGCCGCTGGTGGGCGATGTGCGCTGCCAGAAATTCATGGCCTGCGTGGAGTTCGTGGCCGATAAACGCACCAAGGCGTTGTTCGCCGACGAGATCAACATCGGCGAGATGATTCACTCCAGGGCGCAGGCCCGGGGGCTGCTGGTGCGGCCGATCATGCACCTCAATGTCATGTCGCCGCCGCTGATCCTGTCTTGCGCTCAAGTGGATGAAATCGTCGAGACCCTGCGGGTGTGCATTCTTGAAGTGGCGGGCGAACTTGAGCAGAACGGCCTGTATTTCGGCCAATGAGTTCGTCGAATCCGCGGTTATCAGGTGCCGGTTCACCCGCTAGACTGCGGGGCATGAGCAAACCAAACGATGACACATTGATCGCCTTGCCCTTCGGCGCCTTGCATAAATGGCACGGCGAAATGCGCCAGGCCTTCGCCCATATCGATGAGCCCGACGCGCTGAGCTTTTTGGCGTCGGCCTTCGGGCATCTGGTGGCTATCGAATCGGTGATGATCAGCCTGGAACACAAGGACCGCCCGCCACAATTGTTGTATCAGCGGGGCATCCCGGAAAAATACCGGGAGTCGATCATCGACCGCTATTTTTCCGGGGGCTACCTGCTCGACCCGTTTTGCCTGGCGGTGGAGCAGGGGCTGGCCGAAGGGTTTTATCACCTGGAGGACATTGCCCCGGACAACTTCTTCGACAGTGAGTACTACAAGACTTACTACTTGAAGGCCGGGAGTTCGGAGGACAGTTTTTACATTGTCGATACCGGCCATGACACCCAGGTGTCGGTGAGCCTGTTTCAAGGCTTCGGCGGGGAAAGTCTGCGGCTTGAACAGCTGAACCTGCTGCGGGCGGTTGAGCCGCTGGTGCGCGAATTCATCCGCGAGTTCAGCTGCCGGGGCTTGCAGCTCAGCGCCGTCAATGAGGGCGTGCGTGACGATCTCAAACAACGTGTGCAGTCCGCCTTCGAGCAGTTCGGCTGCGACTTGCTGACCGAGCGCGAGCGGGAAGTGGCGCACATGGTGCTGCGGGGGCACTCGGTGAAATCCACGGCCAGCCAGATGAGCATCTCGCCGGAGACGGTGCGCATGCACCGCAAGAACCTTTATCTGAAGTTGAACATCGGTTCACAGTCGGAATTGTTTGCGCTGTTTATCGAGTGGCTGCGCAAGCACTGATCCAACCGCCAGCCGCTCCCACAAGGCATCACCATAGAAGACGGGATGAGCAATTAGCTGGGTCTTCGAACCACTACGGATCTGACTTTTTATCTACCTGGGGAGCCAAGGGGCTATCCAGCACCCAATGCATTTTCTGAAAGGCTTTGCGCTCGCGCGCGACCGCAGCGTCCCATTCATCCCCGAACGCTTTGCCCGAGCGGACCAGCTCCATGACCGCCGCCGTTGCGGCGGTCAGTTCGAGGCGGGCCTGGCGCAGGTCTTCGTTGAACTTCTCAATCGTCATCCATGCACTCTGAAAGTCGTTGCAGGCGTTTGTATGACCGGGAAGCAGATTTTTTCGGCCAGATTTGAGGGTCGATTGGTCGCAAGTCATCGAGGTTCAACTAGAATTTTAGACGTCGGAAGGCAGGTTGCAGCCGCGCTCAAACAACAAAAACAGTGCAAAACAAGGGGCATCCAACCTTGAAAATTTCAGCCCTCTGCGCTACCGGGAGCCTGTTGGTTTCGACTGCGGTGTCTGCCACCGGGATTATTCCTGTCCTCGACCTGGACTTCACACGACCGGCTGTCGAGACCCTGAAAAAAATCGGCATCAATGACGCGTGCATTATTGCCGCCTCCAACCCTGCAGCGTTCACCTACTGCCGGGAAGGGTCATCAACGCTCTGGAAGTATCAGGCGCTCGATCTGGAGCAACAGGCGTCGATCCTTAAAGGCGAACAGCGACCCGCCACGGATTTCGGGCGAATCACCGTGGTGGAAGTTGACAGTGCCGCCTGCCTGGAAGACACCCCTGCGCCTTTGATCAAGCCGGCTATTACTCGCGGGTTAGCCTTGGGCGTGATCTTGCTGTTTTTGTTGATCGGCTTTCGATACACCTACCGGGCGATCATGCCCCTCCGCGATGACCACAAAGTGCTGTCGGACGCGTCCTTGCAACGATTGACCGGATACTTGCCGGCAAAGGCGCTGGGAGCGTTTGGTATTGCCGCTGCCGTGACGCTGGTTTACTGCTTCTGGTGACATCACCGGTAACAGCGTTCGTCCGACAACTCGATCAACTGTGGGAGTGAGTCTGCTGCCTGTTTGGAGTACATGTTTAAAGGCGTTTAAGGTTACTTCCTGAAAGCTACAGCGCCTTGCGCCATTGCCTACGACTACGCCAGAATCCGCCGGCTTGTGCGCTTTTGACCCCGTCGGTAACTTGATCCCCGTCACTGATTCCCAGTGATCGGGTTTAGTAGCCCGAAGGTTTGAAGGCTGCACAAGCGTCTGTCAGACAGGTGTTCCAATGCCTGTCCCTGATGGTGGCTGTGCGCAGGGCGCCCTCGGGCGCGCCGGCTTTGCCTTCTTTCCCCGGTCTACTAACCTGCGTACAGCCGCCACCCCTTGTATTAGTAGCGAGGTGTAGCTGCCCATTAAGGAAGAAAGGCATAGGTGCAAAGTGACTCCAAACCCGCCAGACACTGATCCGGCATCCCTCTACGAATCACTCGATTCCAAAAAACTCCACGAAGCCGCCGAACGCGCCCTCGACCATTACCTCAACCCCGCCGCCCTCAAAATCCCGGTCATTCGAAAACCGAGCACCATGTTCATGATTGCACCGGACATCAAAGACGAAGACCTGCTGGCGCACACCTGCGAATCACTGGCCTCGGCCAGCGTCATGACCGCCGATTTCGCGGCCTTCCTGGAAGGACCGCATCGGCATACGGCGCTGGGGATCCAGCAGATCATCATGCAAGCGGAACTGGCGGTGAACCGGATGATGGATAACGTCGACGTGCCCCAGTAAGCAGCGTAATACCGCGTCGTCGTTCTTCGCGAGCAGGCTCACTCCCACATTAAACCGCGTCCGCCCGGACAACTCGGTCAACTGTGGGAGTGAGCCTGCTCGCGGTGGCATCACCTCGGTCTCAAGTGAGCCGATATCTACACATCAACTCATGCAGGGTTTGCACGTCCTTGAAGTAAGACTGTGCTGTCAGCTCCTTCTGATTTTTCCTGTTCGTCGGCTATACACACCAACGGCTGTGTACCTTGTCGGCAAGGACTCAATTTTGAGAGAAACAGCATGGAAACGTCTTCAAGGAAAACCGTTACGGACAGCGTTCTGGAACAGGCCCTGTTAATGGTTGATCTAACCGAATCAAACAATCCCGACCATTCCGTCCGGCTCCTGCTAACTGAAATACTCCAAGGACTTGCCGAAAAAGGTTGGCCTCAGGCTCAACTGCAAACGGGGCCGCGAATTGTCTCCGCCGAGGAAAATTACGGATTACTCGGCTATGACCCGGCAGAGGTCACGCTAGGGAGTGAGCACACCCGTTGGGTCGATGAATACTCGCTGTTGAGAACACAAACCACCAGCCAGATTCCGGCCGCGCTTCAGCGAGCGGCTCAAGTGCGGCAACCGGGGCAAACGATCTTGCTGGCCGCGCCGGGTATAACTTTCCGTCGTGATAGCCGGGATCGTTGGCATTGCGCGGAGCCACATCAGATGGATGTCTGGGTATTGGGTGATCCGGAGCTGTCGACGCATGAACAGCTGTTGCGTCTGGTCGGCGACATCCTCAAGTCTGCTGTTCCTGAAAAATCCTGGGTCTACAGCGACAGTCCGCATCACTACACGGAGGGTGGAATCGAAGTGAATGTGGTGAATGACGGTGCTCCGGTTGAAGTACTGGAGTGCGGCCGTATAGCGAGGTCTTTGTTGGAGCGCTTGAAGATTGATCCGCAGCGTCATGGAGGGTTGGCGCTTGGGATGGGGCTGGATCGGCTGACGATGTTGCGCAAAGGTATCCCGGATATTCGCTTGCTGCGAGATCAGAACGTGCGAGTGCAGGCGCAGATGCATGATCTGAATCCATGGGCCCCGGTATCACGTTTGCCATCGATTGCTCGTGACATTTCGTTGGCGGTTACGCCCGGGCTGAGCGAGGAGGTGTTGACCGAGAGAATGCTGCAGGCGGCGGGTGACTGTTCTGACTGGATCGAGGAGATGCAGATCAAGGGGCGTTGGGCATTCTCGGATTTACCCGCGCAGGCGATTGAACGGCTCGGGCTGCTGCCGGGCCAGGAAAATGTGCTATTGCGCGTGGTGCTGCGTGATTGTTCGCGATCGATCACTACTGCTGAGGCGAACGCTTTGTATGCGGACATTCAGGCGGCGATGCATGAAGGAGCGCCGGGGGCTGGTTATCGAATGGATCTGCCAAAAGCCTAAAACTAACCTACCCGCGTATTCATTGATGCGTCGCGTCATCGTTCTTCGCGAGCAGGCTCGCTCCCACATTAAACCGCGTCCGTCCGGACCACTCGGTCAACGGTGGGAGCCTGCTCGCCATAGTAGTCTTTCAGGCGACATCATTCCTGGGTGACTAACGGCAAACCTGGCGATGTGGAATCCATTGCTTCCCATTAATAGGAAGCATTACTATTCACGCCCCGTCTCCACAGCACACCGCAATGACCCCCAAGTTGCCCCGCAGACACGGCTTTTTCGAGCATTACGAAGAGTTGGTTGGCACCTGGACCCGTCGCCTGAGAAATCGTCAGCAGGCCGAGGACCTGGCGCACGACACCTTCGTGCGGGTGCTTGAGTCCGATTCGTCGGCGGTGGAACAACCTCGGGCCTATTTGCACCAGACCGCGCGCAATATCGCGGTGGATGGTTATCGGCGTGAGGACCGGCGGGGCGCCATGGAGTCGGAGGCGGTTGATCACAGTGGGTCTTCGTCCGGCGACCCGGAGCATTTCATGCAGGCGATCCAGTTGGCTGATTCCATCGAACGGGCGCTCTGCGAGCTGCCGGTCAACTGCCGAAAAGTTTTTGTCTGGCAGAAGATCGAAGGCCTGACCCAGGCGGAAATCGCCGAACGCCTGGGTCTGTCCAAGAACATGGTGGAAAAGTATATGATCCGCACCTTGCGGCATCTGCGCGACCGCCTCGACGGACTGCACCCATGATCGGCCGCGCTTTCTCATCCCCAGCCAAACAGGAACTTCCATGATGGATACTCGTGATTGTGCGTGCGGGCAAACAACGGTGCGCGACGATGCGGTGCGCTGGTTTGTGCGTTTGCAGGAACCGGCCGTGGACGTCGAAGCGTATCGGCGTTTCGAAGCCTGGCTGGCTGAACATCCCCAACATCGCGACGAATTCCAGGTGCTGCAGGGCTTATGGACGGCCGCCGATCTGCTGCCCGCCAAGCGTCTGCAAGCCCTGTGCGAAACGCCGCCGGCACGTCGCAAGCGTCAGCCGCTGGTGCGTTATGCGGTGGCGGCCAGTGTGCTGGCCGTGGCGCTCGGCTTGGGGTTGTTCAGCGGGTTGAATCACCCGACGACCTACACGGCCGACTATTCCACGGCCTTGGGCGAGCGTCGTCATGTGGCGTTGCCCGACGGTTCGGTGATCGACCTGAACAGTCGCAGCCGCGTGCAGGTGCGCTATGAAAAAGACCGGCGCGGCATCGAGCTGATGGAAGGCGAAGCCCTGTTCAGCGTCGAGCATGACAGCCGCCGGCCGTTCGTGGTCGAGGCGGGTAGCGGCAAGGTGACGGTCACCGGCACGCGTTTCGATGTGCGCCGGGACCTGACCGAAACCCGGGTCGCGGTGGAGCAGGGCACGGTCAAGGTTCAGGGGCAGGGACCTGATGTGATCAGCCTCACCGCCGGCCTCGGCACTCGTGTCGATGCCAAAGGCGTGGTTGCCGCCGCTTATGCGGTCAATCCGGCGGAACTGACCGCGTGGCGCAGCGGCAAACTGGTGTTCAACAACGCCAGCCTTGCCGATGTCGCCGCAGAAGTCTCGCGCTACCGCGAGAAGCCGCTGACGGTCGGCAACGACAAAGTGGGCAATCTGCGCCTTACCAGCGTGTTCAAAGCAGACAACACCGACGCGCTGCTCAAGGCCTTGCCGAGCATCCTTCCGGTGGGCGTGCGGACCCTCGATGACGGCAGTCAGGAAATAATTTCCAATTAATTTCCAAACCGATTCAGGTTTTTTTTGAGTTCTTCGTCTTCTTGTCCAACTGCAACTGGTTTGCATTAACAGCCGCACACTCTTGCGATCTACAGGACAATGTTCGACGTGAAGAAAACCACCGCTAAAAACAATAAGTCACCTTGGCTGCGGCTTGCGCTCGCGCTGGCCGTCAGTGCCGCGCTTCCCCAGGCATTTGCCGCCGACGGCATTCATATTCCCGCGCAACCGTTGGGCCAGGCCTTGAGTGAGCTGGGTCAGCAAACGTCGTTGCAGGTTTTCTTCAGTCCTGAGCTGGTGGCCGGCAAACAGGCCCCCGCCGTCGACGGCGACCTCTCGCCGGAACAGGCCTTGCGCCAATTGCTGCAAGGCAGCGGCCTGCAATACCAGATCGATCAAGGCTCGGTGACCCTGATGCCGGCGCCGACTTCCGCAACGGCCGGCCCGATCGAGCTGGGCATGACCGACATCAAAGTGGTCGGCGACTGGCTCGGCGATGCCGACGCTGCGGTGGTGCAGAACCATCCCGGCGCACGTACCGTGATCCGCCGCGAAGCGATGGTCGAGCAGGGCGCCATGAACGTCGGCGACGTATTGAAGCGCGTGCCCGGCGTGCAAGTGCAGGACGCCAACGGCACCGGCGGCAGCGACATTTCCCTGAACGTCGGCGTGCGCGGCCTGACCTCGCGCCTGTCGCCACGCTCCACCGTGCTGATCGACGGCATACCGGCAGCCTTCGCGCCCTACGGCCAGCCGCAACTGTCCATGGCGCCGATTTCCTCCGGCAACCTCGACAGCATCGACGTGGTGCGCGGCGCCGGTTCCGTGCGGTATGGACCGCAGAACGTCGGTGGCGTGATCAACTTCGTGACGCGCGCGATCCCGGAAAAAGCCACCGGTGAAATCGGCACCACCCTGGAAACCTCCCGGCACGGCGGCTGGAAGCACATCGACACCGCATTCCTCGGCGGCACCGCCGACAATGGCATCGGCATGGCGCTGTTGTATTCCGGCGTGAACGGCAACGGTTATCGCGAGCGCAACAACGGCAATGACATCGATGACGTGATGCTCAAGACGCACTGGGCGCCCACCGATGTCGACGATTTCAGCCTCAACTTTCACTACTACGACGCCAGCGCCGACATGCCCGGCGGCCTGACCCAGGCACAGTACGACGCCAATCCGTTTCAGTCCGACCGCAATAACGACAACTTCAGCGGGCGCCGCAAGGATGTCTCGTTCAAGTGGACGCGGCAGCTCGATGATCGCACTCAGGCCGAAGTGCTGACGTACTACACCGACAGCTTCCGTGGCAGCAATATAGCGGCTCGCAATCAGCAAACCCTGGGCTCGTTCCCGCGCACGTATTACACCTTCGGTATAGAACCGCGGGTGTCCCGTGTGTTTGACGTCGGCCCGACCACCCAGGAAGTCAGTGTCGGTTATCGCTACCTCAAGGAGGGCATGCACGAGCAGGCGAGCCGCCTGGCGCTGGTCAACAACGAGCCAGTGATTCGTCCTGGTTCGGACGGCCATGTGTACCAGGATCGTACCGGCGGCACTGAAGCCAACTCGGTGTACGTCGACAACAAGATCGACGTCGGTAACTGGACGATTACGCCCGGCATCCGCTTCGAACACATCAGCACCGACTGGCACGACCGCGCCGTGCTCGACACCGCCGGCAGACGTGTACCGGAGAAAAACCGCAGCATCGAAAGCAACGAGCCACTGCCTGCCCTGAGCGTGATGTATCACCTGTCGGAGGAGTGGAAGCTGTTCGCCAACTACGAAACCTCGTTCGGCAGTCTGCAGTATTTCCAGCTGGGTCAGGGGGGCACGGGGGATGAACCCGCCAATGGCCTGGAGCCGGAAAAGGCCAAGACTTATGAAGTCGGCACGCGCTACAACAATGAGGTGTGGGGCGGTGAGTTGACGGCGTTCTACATCGACTTCGATAAAGAGTTGCAATACATCAGCAATGACGCGGGCTGGACCAACCTCGGCGCGACCACGCACCAGGGCATCGAGGCGTCGGTGCACTACAACATGGCGGCACTGGACCCACGGCTCGACGGCCTGACCGCCAACGCCGGGTTCACTTACACCCGCGCCGTGTATGAAGGTGAAATTCCAGGCTTCAAGGGCCGTGACCTGCCGTTCTATTCGCGCCAGGTGGCGACCGCCGGCCTGCGTTACGACATCAACCGCTGGACCTACAACCTCGACGCGTTTGCCCAGTCCAAGCAGCGCTCACCGGGCGTTGCGGTGAACGCCGATGGCAGCTTCACCAACAACTACATCACCGAAGGCTCTGCTGATGGTCAGTACGGCGACATTCCGGGCTACGTAACCTGGAACGTGCGCGGTGGGTATGACTTCGGCGCGCAGTTGTCGAATCTGAAGCTCGGGGCCGGGGTAAAAAACATCTTCGACAAGCAGTACTTCACCCGCTCCAGCGACAACAACTCGGGGATGTACGTCGGTGCACCACGCACGTTCTTTGTGCAGGCCAGCGTCGGGTTCTGATAGCCCGAGTCGCCTTCATTCGCGGGCAAGCCTCGCTCTTACAGGGATCACCGAACCTGTAGGAGCGAGGCTTGCCCGCGAAGCTTTCAAACCTTCAACACTTTCCCGCCAATGGCTACCGCCACCAGCAACACCGCCATCAACCCGAAGGCAAAACTCAAGCTGCTGCCATGGGCGATAAAGCCGATCACTGCCGGGCCCGCGAGAATTCCCGCGTAGCCCAATGTGGTAATGGCCGGCACTGCAATGTGCTCAGGCATGACCGTCTGTTTCCCGACCGCGGTGTACAGCACCGGCACGATGTTCGAGCAGCCCGCACCCAATAACGCATACCCGACCAGTGCCGCCTCCCAGGCCGGCGCAAACGTCGCCAATGCCAAACCCGCCGCCGCCATCAGGCCGCCGAACACCATCACCCGCGTCGCGCCCAGGCGTCGGACAATCCGGTCCCCGGTCAGCCGTCCGGCGGTCATGGTCAGCGCAAACGCGGCGTAACCGAGCCCCGCATACGCCGTGTCAATCCCGCGTTCCTGCGCCAGGAACACCGCGCTCCAGTCGAGCGCCGCGCCTTCGGCCAGGAACACGATGAAACACATGCCGCCAATAAACAGCACGATGCCATGGGGCACGGCAAACGCCGGTCCCGAGCTTTCGCTGCCGTAAGGCAACAGGTGCGGCGCGGCTTTGAGCAAGGCCAGCACAAGAACCACGATCACCACCGCCATCGCCCCCAACGGCGACAGACCCAAGCCGAGCAGGGCGCTGACACCCGCCGCGCCGACAATCCCGCCGAGGCTGAACATCCCGTGAAACCCCGACATCATGTTCTTGCCGCTGGCCCGCTCGACGATCACCGCTTGCAGGTTCACCGTCGAGTCCACCGTGCCCAGGCCCGCGCCGAACATGAACAGCGTGGCGATCAATGCCGGTATTGACGACACGGTGGCCAACAACGGCAACGCCGCGCAAATCAACAACGTCCCCCCGGTTGCCACCCGACGGCAGCCGAAACGCGTGGCGAGCAGGCCAGCTATCGGCATCGCCAGAATCGAGCCCACCCCCAGGCACAACAGCAACAACCCGAGCGTCCCTTCGTCGAGCCCGGCCCGTGCCTTGGCATAAGGCACCAGCGGCGCCCAGGCGGCGATGCCAAGACCGGCAATGAAAAAGGCGATGCGGGTGGACATCTGCTCCAGGCGTCCGGGAACAAATGAGGCTTGGGTATTGAGGCTGGTCATATCGATCCTTGGCAAAAAAACGTCGCACTCCCAAAGGGACAGTGACTGACCCATAGGGTTCGGTCAGCGTCCACAGCGGTTTGCGGTCAGGCAGGGCGACATCCTTGCATAGCCTGACCCTCTGTCGCGAGCGCAGGCCGCGAGTTAATCGCCTGTGCAGGCGACAACGTATGGATTCTGAAGGTTTGCAGCGGTATTTTCCGACGCACTGACTGTGGTCACGAACGGTTGTCGATCAACGAGCAATAAAACGTGTCACCGAGACGATCTGCGTTCCTTGCACTTGAATGTGCAAGAGCGCGGCAGGAAGGGAGGGCTCGTCGTCGAAACATTCAACAATGACGGTGCCGGCTGTTGTCGCCTGGATCGAAAGGCGCAGCGAGCGGCGTAACAGGCGTTTGATCGCAGCACTCAGGGGGACGGCTGATTTGCCATTGCGCACTTGCTCACAAAACGCCAGCGCTACCTCGCGCGGTGTGGGGGGAGGCGGCGAAACAATTGCGGCTTCGTCAAACAGTCGATTGAGCTGATCGGCCGCAGCCACCGCTCTCGGAAAACCGGCGAAGGCTGAAGCCTGCAGCAATATTCCCGTCAGTTCTGCCGGTGCGAGCCCCGAGGCCAGCCCCGTCTTGAAATGCACACTCAACGGTGGCCCGACCATGCCCGCCGCGACAATCGCAGCAAACGACACCGCTTCACGCAGACGAGGATCCAAGTCAGAACGGTCATGCAAATAACCGTAAACAACACCCACCGCCAGTTCGCCCAGGGCCGGAACCGTTCTGAACAGTGCTTCCAGGCGAGTTGCGCCGTCAGGAACCAGGTCGATGAAGGATTTCCGGCCCTCGCTGTATAGCGTTTCCATGGGAGAGATCGGGTATCGGCTGCTCATGTCGTGCCCTCTTTTCAGACCTGCAACGCCAATCTAGAAGGTGCCTCTTGTCTCGCTCTCGGTGCCGCTGGTGAAGCTGACGTTTGGTCCTGGCTGCCAACGCACGGCGTGCGACGCGTCGTTATTGCGCTCGATGCATTTCCACAGGATGTCTTGATCCGCCGGCACATCAATCGAACCGTTCCATTGGTTCTGCGCAGGTCTGTGGGCCAATGCCACGGCATGACGAGGATCCCAGGCCCCCAGTTCCAGCGACGAGCCCACGGCATAATCGTCGCGCAGCGTGATGAATTCGGCGTTGAAGGTTTCGAACACGCGCGGGTTGTCGGTCTTTAGATCGGCGTTGCCATCGAGGAAGGTGTCGCCCTTATCGCAGGCGCCACAATCATGGCGGCATTCGCTCCGGCCTCTGAGGAACAGCGGTTCATTGCGATTGTTTTCGGCCATGGGGTTGGGTACGACGTCGTAGACCAATTTGACGCCTGCAGTTACTCCGCCGAGTACCAGGGCAATGAGCAGGGACACTAGGGAAGCCCGTTTCATGACCTTCCTCCGAACGTGCATCAGGAGCTTCACTCTGGCTCGGAGGCGAAGGCTTGTCTGCTGTCATAACTGACAGATCTGGCAGACTTGTTCGCAATAAGTGGCGAGGGATTTATAACTGAGTGACTGGAGGAACGCCCGGCTCTTGCTCACACAACGCCCGAACCAGTGGATCGCGCACCTGCATCAGTTCGAACAGGCCTAGGGCACGTAGCGCCGGCAACGCCTGGAGAATGTCTTGCGTGGCGGCCGTGCGTTGATCCTCGGGTGTCTGGGAATCGATCAGCATCCGGGCATTGATCAGAAAGGCCCCGACCGTGCCTTTGCGCACGACAGATCCATTGAATTGGCCTTGGTTCAGATCGTCGGGAAGCAGGTCTTCGGCGCGCATGGTTGAGACTCCGGTGAATGAGTGCCCAGACTAATCCGTTGCTCATGGCTAAACTGCGCTATCCGGGTCATTCGATAACGTGAAACTGCCAATGGCTAAACCACTGATATCTGTTGAACAGGCGCGATCCAACACCGGGCCGCTGGTAATTGCCTCGGTCCTGAACAGTCCCATCGAGCGCACCAGCACTCCCCACCGGCATGCGCGCGGGCAACTGTTGGGCGCGCGGCGCGGGCTGTTGACGGTGGAGGCGGCAGATCATCACTGGGTGGTGCCGGCGACCCATGCGGTGTGGATTCCACCCGACTGTGTGCATGGCTTGCGCTCCCACGGCCCCTTCCACGGCTGGAGTGTCTACGTGGTCGCGCCGGCCTGTGTCGTATTGCCCGGACAACCCTGCATCATTGCGACTTCGGGTTTGCTTCGTGAGGCCGTCGACCGGGCGGCGACCTGGAGCGAGGGACCGCTGGATCAGCGACAGGCGCGGATCGCTCAATTGATTGTGGATGAGGTCGCGGCGCTGCCCGCCGAGCCCTTCGGTCTGCCGCTGCCACTCGACCCGCGTCTGCGGCGGATCAGTCAGGCGCTGGCCGACGACCTCGCCGACAACCGTTCGCTCACCGAGTGGGCGCAATGGGCCGGTTTGTCTGCCCGGACCCTGGCCCGGCGCTTCGTCGATGAAACCGGCTTCAGCTTCAGCCAATGGCGCCAGCGCGCACGCTTGCTGCGAGCGCTGGAGTTACTCGCCGCCGACGTACCGGTGACCACCATCGCCCTGGAACTGGGCTACGACAATGTCAGCGCGTTCATTGCGATGTTCCGGCGAACGTTTGGCGTGACGCCGGGGCGGTATTTCATCGTAGGCCGTTGACGCCTACAGTACGGGCTCTTTTCAAGCTGACTTTCAGGACCGATCCATGACGCCGTTCTACGATGCTCGAGGCAATATCTACGCGGTGGTGACGCCCGACGAGGTGCGCGGTCGCGGTATCGATTTGCCGGACCAGGCTCGCGACGCCGCGCAGATCCGCGAGCACTGGGCATCGGCCGCTATCGAGGCATTTTGCAGTTGGGCGCCCGGTTCACAGCCATCGGGCAGCAAAGACCATCGCTGCGACGGGCTGCTGGTCGGGCCGTTTCAATCCTCGCCACCCTTTGATCTGTTGATCGTCAATACCGACGGCACCCTGGCCGAGCGCAGTGGCAATGGGCTGACGATTTTTTCCCAGGCGCTCAGCGAGCAAGGATTGATGCCCGAGGAGCAGGCGTGCCTGCTGCGGGTTCATCACGACAAGCGCGATGCGGTTTCACCGGTGGAAACCACTGTGGACGCCGCTGAGGTCGACGGTGTTCAAGGGTTCTGGCTGGATTTGGGCAAGCCTTCGTTCGGGCCGCAAGCGGTGGGTGCGCGCGAGGCTGAACGCGTGACGCTGAACGAGCGCGAAGTCAGCCATGTGCAGCCGTTGTCGGCGCTTGATCCTGCCTGGAACCGCAGCCAGTTTGTGCGCATCGGCAATCCCCATTGCGTGACGCTGCTGACGAATGCCGACGCGTTGCCCAGCAATGAGCAGATGCGAGAATCGCCCTTGGCCCAAGGCTTGATGCGTATCGCCTATGCCGCGCCGACCGGGGCTGGGCAGCCGTGTCCGGCGGGGGTGAATTTGCAATGGGCGATGCTTGAGTCAGAGGGGCGAGTGGTGGCGCGGGTGTTTGAGCGCGGGGAAGGGCCGACGGCGTCGTCAGGCACCAGCGCCAGTGCGGTGGCGTGTGCGGCGTGGCGGGTGGGTTGGGTGACGGCGGGTGAAGTGAAAGTCGTCATGCCGGGCGGCACGGCGCCGGTTTTGTTGGAAGAGTCGGAGGGGAAATTGAGTCGGGTCAGGCTGTTTGGCACGGCGCGGTTGATGGGTTGATTATTAGATAGCCATCGCGAGCAGGCTCACTCCCACAGGGGTTTTGTGATCGGCTCAAACCCCCTGTGGGAGCGAGCCTGCTCGCGAAGAGGCACGCCCAATCAGCGAAATTTCAGAGCTGACCCGCCCATTCCACCACCGGCATCGTCCGCTTCATCAACACCTTGCCGTCGCGTACCGAATACAACGGCAACCCCTGGCTACGGATCACCTCGTAGTCACTGTCCGCCGACAGAATCAGCAAATTCGCCGGGCGCCCGGCCTCCAGCCCATAACGGTCCCCAAGGTTCATGGCCTTGGCGCTGTTGTCGGTGACCAGGTCCAGCGCACTTTGCAGGTTGCGATACCCCAGCATGTGGCAGATATGCAGCCCCGCTTCCAGCACCCGCAGAATGTTGCCGTTGCCCAGCGGATACCACGGGTCAACGATCGAATCCTGGCCGAAGCACACGTTCATCCCCGCTTCCAGCAACTCATTGACCCGGGTCACACCGCGGCGTTTCGGGAAGGTGTCGAAGCGCCCTTGCAGGTGAATGCTTTCGGTGGGGCAGGAGACGAAACTGATCCCCGAATGCCCGAGCAGACGGAAGAGTTTGGCGCAGTACGCGTTGTCGTAAGAGCCCATGGCCGTGGTGTGGCTGGCGGTCACCCGCGAACCCATGCCACGGCTGCGGGCTTCTTCGGCCAGCACTTCCAGAAAGCGTGAATGCGGGTCGTCGGTTTCGTCGCAATGCACGTCCACCAGGCAGCCGGTGCGCTCGGCGAGGTCCATCAGAAACTTCACTGAGCTGACGCCCTGATCGCGGGTGTATTCGAAATGCGGAATGCCCCCCACCACATCGGCGCCCATACGGATCGCTTCTTCCATCAGCTCCCGGCCGTTGCGGTAGGACTCGATGCCTTCCTGCGGGAACGCGACGATTTGCAGGTCGATCAGGTGCCGGCTTTCCTCGCGCACTTCAAGCATTGCCTTGAGCGCAGTCAGTTGCGGGTCGGTGACGTCGACGTGGGTGCGCACATGCTGGATGCCGTGGGCAGCGAGGGTCTGGATGGTTTTCTTGGCGCGGGCCTTGGTGTCTTCCTCGGTGATGGTGACCTTGCGTTCGCCCCAGCACTCGATGCCCTCGAACAGCGTGCCACTCATGTTCCAGCGTGGCTCGCCAGCGGTGAGGGTGGCGTCGAGGTGAATGTGCGGCTCGACAAAGGGCGGCACCACCAGGTTGCCGCCGGCGTCGAGGTCGTCGGGCCCCAGGGTGGGGGCTTCGGTCTGGCGGGCGATGGTGCGGATCAGGCCGTTTTCCAGGTGCAACTCATGCAGGCCTTCTTGGTTGCGCAGGCGGGCGTTGATGATGTGCATCAGGCGAATCCTTTTATAGATCTTGTAAGGGAGCTTCAGCGGCACGGGCACCCAGTACGCTGGTCAATAGCACATACGTTAGCGCGGCAGCGGCAATCCCTACCAGTGGCGCGATCCAGGGCGAGCTGAATGCGGCGACGGTGCCGACGGCATAGGCGGTCAAACCGGGCCAGTTGAACGCCGGCAATCGAGCATCGGCCAGACGAGGATATTGACCACGATAGCGGTAGAAGAAATCCGCCATGATCACGCCGCCTATCGGCGGGATGACCGTACCCAGCAGGATCAGATACGGCACAAGCATGTCGTACATGCCCAGCAGCGCGAGCAAGGTGCCGATCACCGCGCCGGCCAGGGTCACGGTTTTGCGGCGGCCGGTGCGCAACAGGTTGCAGCCGGCGACGGCGAAGTTGTAGATGGTGTTGTCCTGGGTGCTCCAGATGTTGAGCAGCAACATGGCCATCGCGGCCATGGCGAAACCTTGCAACAGCAGCACTTCGACCACGTCCGGTTGCTGGTAGACGATGGCCCCGTAGGCCCCGATCAACACCATCAGGCCGTTGCCGATAAAGAAGCCGATCAGGCTCGCCAGCACCGCGACCCGGGCGGAACGGGAGAAGCGCGTCCAGTTGGTCGCCTGGGTGGCGCCGCTGACAAAGGTGCCAAAGACCAAAGTAATCGCGGTCGACCAGTCAAGCGTTCCCGTCGGAACCACCGCGAGCAGCCCATCGAGCCCGCCGACCTTCACTGTGGCGACCCACATCGACAGCATCAGCAGCAACATCATGGCGGGCACCGCAATGTACGAAAGGATTTCCAGCCCGCGATAACCGACATACGCGGTGGCGCAAAATGCCAGGCCGAACAGCACCATCAGGCCCAGAACGGTGCCCTCGCTCAGTTCGAAATACTTGCCCAGCACCACGGCGGCCGTGGCCGTGCCCCAGGCGTACCAGCCGATCTGGGTGAAGCCGAGGATCAAGTCGCTGAGCTTGCTGCCGACCTCGCCGAAGCAAAAACGCCCCATCAGCACCGAATTGAGGCCGCTCTTGAAGGCGATGTAACCCAGGCTTGCGGCGTAGATGCCCAGCAGCAGATTGCCGACGATAATCACCGCCATCATCTCGCCAAAACTGAACGCCACGCCGAGCTTGCCGCCGGCGAACATGGTGGCGGTGAAGAAGGTGAATCCCAGCAGCACCATGGCGGTGGAGGCGAGGCCTTTGCGGGCATGCATCGGTACTTCGCTGAGAGGGTAATCGTTGCCCGGATCTTTTTGCGTCATGTGGCGTTCCTTGCTGAATGGGTGACGCGGGAGGGGTTGCAGTGGTCGTGCCAATGGCTGGATATGCAGTTACTTATAGTCGAGGCGGAGAGTTTGGCGCGGGAGGGGCACAAATGCGGTGCACCTGAAGGAATATAGAGCCCATGTGGGAGCGAGCCTGCTCACGAATGCGGTGTGTCAGGCAATGTAGATGTCGACTGATACACCGCATTCGCGAGCAGGCTCGCTCCCACAGGGATTCGGTTTCTTCAGGAGGGCTGGATTAAGGGCAGGAACCGCAGTAAAGCCGCGACGATGGCCTCGGGCGCATCCTCCTGAACCAGGTGCCCGGCATTGGGAACCGCATGAAATTGCGACCCGGCGATCATCTGATGCAGTGCCCGTCCACGCTCGATGGGAATCCACTGATCCTCCTCGCCCCACAGAATCTGCACCGGGCAACGCACCGTTGGGTACAACACCTCAGCCTCGCGGGTGTAACGCTCGTCCATCTGCGCAATCTGCCGATAGAACGCCGCTTGCCCGGGATCGCCCAGCCACGGTTGTACATACGGGTCGAGCTCTTCATCGGGGATGTCGCGCTTGATCGCCCCGCGAATATACGCCGGCACAATCGCCTGTTGAATGTAATCGGGCAGTCCGCTGAACGCCGCTTCATGCTGGCGTACATGCTGCACGAACGGCGAACCCCAGGGCGTCAACGCCACCGGATCAATCAATGTCAGGCTGCGGTAATCCTTGCCGTTGAGCAGGTGCGCGCGCAGCGCGGTGGCACCGCCAAAGTCGTGGGCGACCACGTCCGGCCGCGCCAGGCCCCAGTGATCGAGCAAGCTCGCCAACAGGTCGTTCTGCACCCCCAGCGATACGTCGCCGGTGATTTTCTCGGATTGCCCATAACCCAGCAGGTCGAAGTAATGCACCCGGTGGGTGGTGATGAAATGTGGAGCGATGCGGTGCCACACGTAAGACGAAAAGGGCGTGCCGTGCACAAACACCAGTGGCGGGCCGTCGCCGCGCACGGCGTAGCGAACGGAATGCCCGTTGAAGCGATAGGTCTGAGCCAGCGGCCAGTCAGTCCTCATGGGGATGTCCTCTTGGCATGTTCGAGCCAAAAAGCATAGGCATAAAAAAACAGCCAATGAAGGCTGTTTTTTGTATCACTGACGAAACGCATTGCTCCTTGTGGGAGCGAGCCTGCTCGCGATAGCGTCGGCACACATGGCATCAATGTGACTGACAGGGCGCTATCGCGAGCAGGCTCGCTCCCACAGGGGAATTGTGTTGTCTTTTAGAGCGGGTTACTCGCCGTGATAGATGCAGCCGCTGGTGCACGTCTCGTGGATACGGATCGCGCTGAGTTCCGGCAGCAGGGGCTTGAGTTCCTTCCAGATGAACTTGGCCAGCACTTCGCTGGTCGGGTTTTCCAGGCCGGGAATATCGTTCAGGTAGTTGTGGTCGAGGCGCTCGTACAACGGCTTGAAAATCGCCTTGATTTCCGAGAAGTCGCGGATCCAGCCGGTGTGCGGATCGAGGTCGCCGCTCAAGTGGATCGCCACTTTGAACGAGTGGCCGTGCAAACGGCCGCATTTGTGGCCTTCCGGTACGTGAGGCAGGCGGTGGGCGGATTCGAACGTAAACTCTTTGAAGATTTCCACAGTGATTTCAGCTCTGTCAGGTGGCGATCGCCGCGGCGATGTGGGCAGGCGGCGAGTTTACCAGAGCGCCGGGCAAAACACTGACTAAAGGGTCAGCAAGCGCTCGCCGAGGCGACCATTGGCGGCCAGTTCGAGAAACTCGTCACCCAGGCGACGGCTTTCGTCCATCGTCGCACGCCAGTATTTCTGCCGGCTCGGGGCATCGCCCATGAAGCGCTTGAAGTCGTTGCGGTCCGGCAGTTTGCCGTAGGGCAGGCGCGCCAGGTAGTCCTTCGATGGCGCCAGCAGCAGGACATCCTGCAACCGCGCCGGGCAGGCTCGGCGCCACGGCAGGGTCTTGTCGAACCAGCCGGGAATGACCCGGTCGGTGAAATGCGGATAGAGCACGATGTCTTTGCCGCTGTAGGGCAGGTCGAGGTGATAGTCGAGCAGGCCGCCATCGCGAAACGTCCCCGCGCCTGCGCCCGGCAGGTCACGCACGCCTTCCATCACCATCGGGATCGAGCCCGACGCAAGCAGCGCCTGACGCAGGTTGCCGGCATTCAGCGCGACGAAGCGTGACGGGAAGTCGTTGAGTGCATGGACCGGCGGCGCCAGGCGCGGGTCGTGGATGATCAGCCGTTCGAAATGCCGCGACAGCCGTGCGCGCCCCCGCAGGTTGTCGGCGATCACCGACGACAGGCCCAGCCCGAGACGGCCGCGATGATCGTCCGCGAGCAAGCCGTGGCTTTTGACCACCATGATGTTCAGGCGGTAGTGGGCGTTGTCCAGAATCGACGCATCGCGACCGTCGAGCAGTTCATCGAGCATGCGCCGGGAGCTCTGGCTGATCTGCGCCATGGTCACACCCTTGTCGAAGTTCTGCTCGGTGTAGAGGTGACCGAGGCGCCGGATGCCTTCGGCGGCGTCCGGCAGACAGGCGCTGGCGAAGCGCCAGGAGCCCACCGACGCTCCGATCAACGCACGCTCGCGCGGTGCGGCCGGCAGCCATTCGCCAAACAACGCCAGGTCCAGACCTTGAATCCCCAACGCTTTCGGCCCCCCGGCGGCCCCCGGCAACGTGCCGACATCGGCGGCGCTCAAACCGTTTTCACGGATGCGTGCCAAGGCCCTCGGGCCGGCCTTGAGGGTCAGGGAAGGGAACTTGATGTGGATGGCGGTCATACCGGTCTCGATGTCGGGCAAGCGGGGGATTATAAACAGCTCAGGCAACACCACCAATCCACACTGTGGGCGTGAGCCTGCTCGCGATTGCGGTCTGTCAGGCATTAAAGATGTCGACTGACATGACGCTATCGCGAGCAGGCTCGCGCCCACAGGGTCGGTGTTCGCCCAGGTTTTATGGGTTGCTCCAATGATGGCAATTCAGTTTCAGTTAAGTTCAGCCCGCTAAGGTGCTCCTCGTAGGCAACACATAAAAAATACGGAGACACCCATGAAAACCCTGACTGCCCTGTTCACCGCGTCCATCCTTATCCTGACCGCCAGCCTCGCCCACGCCCGTGATTTAGGCCCCGATGAAGCCCTGCGATTGCGCGACGCTGGTACCATTGTGTCTTTCGAGAAGCTCAACGCCACCGCTCTGGCCAAACATCCCGGTGCCAAAATCACCGAAACCGAGCTGGAAGAAGAGTACGGCAAGTACATCTACCAGGTTGAGCTGCGCGACCCACAGGGCATTGAGTGGGATCTGGAATTAGACGCTGTCAGCGGCCAGGTTCTCAAGGATCATCAGGATACGTAATGAAGGTGTGTTCATTTTCACGCATGGCGCTGGTGCTGCTGGCGTTCTGCTCGGTCGTCATGGCCCGCGACCTCGATCAGGACGAAGCCCTGCGCTTGCGCCAGCAAGGCGTGATCCTGCCGCTTGAGCAATTGTTAAAACAGGCGTTGGACCGCTACCCCGGCTCCAAACTGCTGGAAGCCGAGCTTGAAGAAAAACACGACGTCTACATTTACGAAGTCGAGTTGCTGACTACCGAAGGGGTGGTTCGTGAACTGGACCTCGACGCCACCACTGGCCAGTTACTGAAAGACAAGGAAGATTGATCGATGCGTTTGCTTCTGGTGGAAGACCACGTGCCGCTGGCCGACGAATTGATGGCCGGCCTCAACCGGCAGGGGTATGCCGTGGACTGGCTGGCCGATGGCCGCGACGCGGTGTATCAGGGCAGCAGCGAGCCGTATGACCTGATCATCCTCGACCTGGGCCTGCCGGGTTTGCCGGGGCTTGAGGTGCTGGCGCAATGGCGGGCCGGTGGTCTGGTCACGCCGGTGCTGATCCTCACGGCGCGCGGTTCCTGGGCCGAGCGGATCGAAGGCCTCAAGGCCGGTGCCGACGATTACCTGACCAAACCGTTCCACCCCGAAGAGCTGCACCTGCGGGTCCAGGCGTTATTGCGGCGCTCCCACGGTCAGGCCAACCAGCCGACGCTCAAATCGGCAGGGCTGCACCTGGATGAAGGTCGTCAGTGCGTCACGCGTGACGGTGCCGATATCCAGCTGACAGCCTCCGAGTTTCGCCTGCTGCGCTATTTCATGCTGCACCCCGAGCAGATCCTTTCCAAAAGCCACCTCGCCGAACACCTCTACGACGGTGAAACCGAGCGCGATTCCAACGTGCTCGAAGTCCACGTCAACCACCTGCGGCGCAAGCTTGGGAAAAGTGTGATCGAAACCCGTCGCGGCCAGGGTTACCTGTTCGGCGGACAAGCCCAGTGAGGTCAATTCAGCGCCGCTTGAGTCTGGGGCTGATCAGCGTGATGGTGGTCGTCGGCCTGGTGCTGGCGCAAACCAGCCTGTGGTTGTTCGAAAAGGGGCTGCAGCGTTACCTCGAAGACGGTTTGCGCAACGACAGTGAAAACCTGCTGGTGGCGCTGGTGCGCGGGCCGGCGGGGTTGCAACTGGATGAGCGGCACCTGTCGCCGGCCTATCAACGGCCGTTTTCCGGGCACTACTTCCGTATCGATTTCGCCGACAAGCATTGGCGTTCCCGCTCGTTGTGGGATCAGGAACTGCCGCCACTCGACCATCCCGGCCTGCACAGCAACCTGCAACTGGGGCCGGAAGGTCAGCAATTGCTGGTGCTGCGTTCGGACTATCGCCGGCTCGGGCAATCGATTTCGATCAGTGTGGCGCAGGACTACACGCCCGTGCGCGAGAGTTTTCGGCGCATGCAACAAGTCGGCCTGGGCCTCGGGCTGGCGGGGTTGCTGCTGATTCTGCTGCTGCAACGGATCACCGTGCGCCGCGCCTTGCGCCCACTGGAAAAGGCCCGCGAGCAAATCGCCCAGTTGCAGCAGGGCCAGCGCTCGCAACTCGATGACCAGGTGCCGGTGGAACTGGAGCCGCTGGTGGCGCAGATCAACCATTTGCTGGCCCACACCGAAGACAGCCTTAAACGTTCACGCAATGCCCTGGGCAACCTTGGGCATGCGTTGAAAACGCCGTTGGCGGTGTTGCTGAGCGTAGCTTCCAGCGAGAAGCTCGACGCTTATCCCGAACTGCGCAAACTCCTCAAGGCTCAACTGGAACAGGTCCAGCAGCGGCTCAGTCGCGAACTCAATCGCGCCCGCTTGTCCGGCGATGCGCTGCCGGGAGCGCTGTTTGATTGCGATGGGGAACTGCCGGGGTTGTTGGCGACGTTGAACATGATTCACGGCGAACACCTGAACCTGAGTTACCGCGCACCAACCGGTTTGCAGCTGCCGTGGGATCGCGAGGATTTGCTCGAACTGCTAGGCAATCTCTTGGATAACGCCTGCAAATGGGCGGACGCCGAGGTTCGGTTGAGCGTGGTCGAGACGGCGCAAGGGTTTGAATTAAGCGTGGAAGATGATGGGCCGGGGATTCCCGAGGCGCAGCGCGATCAGGTGCTGAACCGGGGGACACGGCTGGATGAACAGACGGATGGGCATGGGTTGGGGCTTGGGATTGTGCGCGACATCGTCGACACGTGGGGCGCGGTGATGCGGTTGGAGGAAAGCGAGTGGGGCGGCCTGAAAGTGCTGATCAAACTCTCCAAACGCTGAGTATCCCTGTAGGAGCGAGCCTGCTCGCGATAGCGGTTTGTCAGTCGACATCTCTGTTGGCTGACAAACCGCAATCGCGAGCAGGCTCACTCCCACACTTTGATCTTCAGTGGACGCGATAACGGCGTTAAACGCGAAACTGATCCATCAGACTCTGCTGCTGATTCGCCAGGCTATTGAGTGACTGGCTCACCCGCGCCGATTCATTCGCCTGTCCCGACAGCGACTCCGTCACATCGCGAATCGTCGCCACGTTGCTGTTGATCTCCTCGGCCACCGCGCTCTGCTCTTCGGCCGCAGACGCAATCTGCAGGTTCATGTCGCTGATCACCGTCACCGCCTCGCCGATCTGGCGCAGCGCTGTCACCGCTTGGCCCACTTGCTCGACGCTGCCTTGCGCCTGGCGATGGCTGTTGTTCATCGAGCCAACCACGTCCTGCGTGCCGCACTGCAATTGCTCGATCACAACGCGGGTTTCTTCAACCGACTCCTGGGTGCGTCGCGCCAGGTTGCGCACTTCATCGGCGACCACCGCAAAACCTCGTCCGGCCTCACCGGCGCGGGCCGCTTCGATCGCGGCGTTGAGGGCCAGCAGATTGGTTTGTTCGGCAATGGCGCGAATCACTTCCAGCACCGAACCGATTTTCTCGCTGTTGGCCGCCAGGCCTTCCACTTGCACCATGGCCGCGCTCATGTCGGCGGCGAGGTTGCCGATGCTGGTGGTGGTCTGGTCGATGACGGTCAGGCCCCGGCGAGTCGCTTGGTCGGCATCCTTCGCGGCCTGGGCGGCTTGCGCGGCACTGCGGGCGACGTCCTGGGCGGTGGCGCTCATTTCGTGGGAGGCGGTGGCGACCTGATCGACCTGACGGTATTGCTGCTCCATGCCGGCGCTGGTCTGCGTGGCGATGGCGGAGGATTGATCCGCGGTGCTGCGGGCGTCCTGCACCGAGCGTTTCACTTCGGCGATGATCGGTTGCAGCTTGTCGAGGAAGCGGTTGAACCAGCCAGCCAACTGGCCCAGTTCGTCCTGCTTGTCGTAAGCCAGGCGTCGGGTCAGGTCGCCTTCGCCGCTGGCGATGTCTTCGAGCATGTGCGCCACGCCGAGGATCGGTCTGGTCACGCTGCGCGCCATCAGCCACACCAACAGCAAGCCAATCAGCGCGGCCAGTACACCGAGGCCGAGCTCAATCAGGGTGCCGCTGCGGTTGCTGTCATCGAGTTGGTTTTTCAGGGTTTCGGCGGGGCCGACCAGGACTTTTTCCGGCACGTCGAGCAACACGCCCCAGGATTTCCCGCCGGGAATCGGCTGGAACGGCGACAGCACTTTCAGTTGCTGGTTGCTGTGCAGGCTTTCGGTGGTGCTGCTGGCCGCGAGCATGCGAATCAGCTCGGTGCCGTCGGACGTGTCCACGGTGTCCAGGCGCTGGCTGAGTTTGCTGGCGTCCGCGCTGTAACCGGCGAGCAAGCCGACCGGGCTGATGATGCTGACGCGGGTCTGGCCGTCGTAGAGCTTTTTGCTCGCGCCCTGACTCATGGCCTGCAAGCTGTTGAGGTTGATGTCCACCGACAGCGAAGCGATGACTTTGCCGTTGACCATCAGCGGGAACACGATGCTGGTCATCAGCACCTGCTGGCCGTCGATCACATAGAAATACGGTTCGATCACGCACGGTTTGAGCGTGGTGCGCGGGCAGGTGAACCAGGCGTTGGCCGGCTCGCCGCTGGGACCGGCCTTGGTGTCGGCCATGTCGCTTTCCGGCAGCGCCATGGAGGTCACTTTGCCAGGCACAGGTTGCGACCAATACAGGGCAAAACGGCCCTTGTCGTTGCTGCCCAGTTCAGCCTGGCCAGCGAACAGATCGTCCTTGCCGTCCAGCGCGTTGGCTTCGAATACCAGGGACAGGCCGAGCAAATCCGGGTTGGCTTGCAGCGCCGACTTGACCTGGCGGGTCAGGTCTTCACGCAGGTCGAAGGCGTCCAGAAAACGCTTTTCCGCCTGGTCGCGCAGGAACAGCACCTGGCGCGAAAAGCCGTGGCCGTATTGATAGGCGTCCATGAACTGCTGACGAATCACCAGCGCCTGGTTTTCACCCTGGGATTCGATCCGGGCCTGAGCGGCTTCGGTGAGCATCTCCATGCTCGAGGCTTTCACCATCTCGGAGCTGTGCTCCATGCGATACAGCGAAAGACCCACCAGCAGGGTCACGATGCCGGCCAGGCAAAGCCCGGCCAGCAGGGTGATTTTCCATTGGATGGAAAGTTGTCTGAGCGACATGGAGAGACGTCCTTATTCGATATTTATCTGAGACTTTGCACTGTAACGGCCACGATTCACCTTTCTTTATGCCTGCATCCGAATAAGGCTCGCCGCTGATTTTGTGGCGAGAACGCTTCCTGTGGCGAGGGAGCTTGCTCCCGTTGGGTTGCGAAGCGCCCCCTGGCATTCCGTCAGCCACTACGCATCGGCAGGTTTTACGCCTGCTGCGCAGTCGAACGGGAGCAAGCTCCCTCGCCACAGGTATTTCGTGGCCCGTTACATACAGGTCGGCCCATGCGCTTTGACACCGGGCCGACTCTGCGGCACAGTGCGCGCCCTCTAATAAAACCCATTCCTTGATCTGCTGGCGGCGCTTCGCAGACTGCCGGCTGAGCTCATTTCGCTTGCCCTGAGGTAACGATGATTAATGCTGTAATTGCCGCGGTCGGCGTCATGCTGGTCCTTAGCCTGTCCCGCGTGCACGTAGTGATCGCGCTGATTGTCGGCGCCCTGGTGGGGGGGCTGACCGGTGGCCTGGGCATCGATGCCACCCTGAAGGCCTTTAATAGTGGCCTCGGCGGCGGGGCGACGGTGGCGTTGTCCTACGCCTTGCTTGGTGCGTTCGCCGTGGCGATTGCCAAGTCCGGGCTGGCCCATGCCCTGGCGGACAAGGCCCTGCTGATGGTGGATCGCCAACACGCCAGCGGTGGCGGCCAGGTCAAGTGGCTGCTGATCGGCTTGCTGTGGGTGGTGGCCATCGCTTCGCAGAACATTCTGCCGATACATATCGCCTTTATTCCGCTGCTGGTGCCGCCGCTTCTATATGTGCTGACCAAGTTGCAACTGGATCGCCGCTTGATCGCCTGCGTCATGACCTTCGGCCTGATCACGCCGTACATGTTCCTGCCGGTGGGCTTCGGCAACATCTTTCTGAATGAAATCCTGCTGGCCAACGTTGCGCGCAGCGGCGTCGATATCAGCGGCATCAACGTCACCCATGCCATGGGCATTCCGGCTTTGGGCATGGTTGTCGGCCTCGCGGTGGCGTTTATCAGCTATCGCAAGAAGCGCGTCTACGACCTGGAAAAGATCGAGAAAGTCGAGCAAGTCGCGGTGGAGTACAACCCGCTGAGCCTGATCGTCGCCGGTGTGGCCATCGCGGCGGCGTTCATCATTCAGCTGCTGCTGGACTCGATGATCATTGGTGCGCTGGCGGGTTTCCTGATCTTTTCGGTGTCGGGCATTGTGAAGTGGCGCGACACTGACGACCTGTTCACCGAAGGCATGAAAATGATGGCGATGATCGGTTTCATCATGATCGCCGCCTCGGGTTTCGCCGAAGTGATGAAAGCCACCGGTCAGGTGCAGACGCTGGTGCAAACGTCGGCGTCGTGGATCGGGCACAGCAAAGGCGTCGGCGCGCTGTTGATGTTGCTGGTCGGCCTGCTGGTGACCATGGGCATCGGCTCGTCGTTTTCCACCGTGCCGATCCTGGCGGCGATTTTCGTGCCGTTGTGCGTGCAGCTGGGTTTCAGCCCGATCGCGATCGTGTGCATCGTCGGCACGGCCGGCGCGTTGGGTGACGCCGGTTCGCCGGCCTCGGACTCGACGCTGGGCCCGACCTCCGGTCTGAACATTGATGGCCAGCATCACCACATCTGGGACACCGTGGTCCCGACCTTCCTGCATTACAACCTGCCGCTACTGGCGTTCGGCTGGGTGGCCGCGATGGTCCTCTGATTTCACTTCCGTAGGAGCCAGCGGTTCGGCGATCCGATGCCGCTGGCTCCTACAGTTTTTCGTTGGCGTGCCGTTAAAGCCTTTAACCACGCCAACAAAATCAAAAGAGTGAACCGTCATGCGCATGAGCCTGAAGGCTAAAGTCCTGTCCCTTGCTGTCCTCCCGGTGTTGCTCTTTGCGCTAGTCATCAGCCTGACCACGCTGTTCATTCTGCAGGAGCAGGCCAGCAAGGAAGTCGAGGAAACCCGCCAGCGCCTGCTCAGCGATGCCAAGGCCACCCTGCAAAGTTACGTGGCCGTGGCCATGACCACGATCAAACCGCTTTACGACGCGGCCACCCCTGGCGATGACGCGGCGCGGGCGCAGGTGATCAAGCTGTTGTCGAGCATCACCTACGGCAAGGACGGCTACTTCTTCGGCTACGACTCCAACACCGTGCGCCTGTTCAAGGCCAACAGCCCGGAAGGCGTGGGCCAGAGCTTCAAGGACAACCGCGACCCGAACGGCGTCTACGTCAATCGCGACCTGGTCAAAGTCGCCAAAGACGGCACCCACTACCTGCAATACAGCTCGCCGTTGCCCGGCAACACTCAAGTGCTGGTGCCGAAACTGGGCTACACCGAATACCTGCCGAAGTGGGACATGGCGGTCGGTACGTCGGTGAACCTTGATGGTATCGAGGCGCAAGTCGCGCTGGTCCAGGCCAAGGTGCAGGAGCGAATGGAAGGCGTGGTGCTGACCATCGCCGGTATCGCCGTGGTGATGCTGCTGGTGATCGCGGCAGCCGGGATGCTGCTGGCCAATACCATTCTGCGTCCGCTGAACCTGATGAAAGCCAACCTCGATGACATCGCGGCGGGCGAGGGCGACCTGACCCGTCGTCTGACCATCACCAGCCAGGACGAACTCGGCGAACTGGCCGGCTCGTTCAATCGCTTTGTCGACAAGATCCACGGCCTGGTGCGTCAGATCACCGAAATGACGTCGCAACTGACCGGCCTGGTGAATCAGGTCTCCGACCAGGCCCAGCGCTCGGATCAGGCCATGGAGCGTCAGCGCCACGAGACCGATCAGGTCGCCACGGCGATCAACGAAATGTCGGCGGCGGCTCAGGAAGTCGCTAAGAGCGCGCAGAACGCGGCGGTGGCGGCTCAGCAGACCGACGAAGAAGGCCAGGCTGCCAAGCGTGTGGTGGCCGGTAGCATCGTGAAAATTCATGCGTTGGTGAACGACATCCGCAGCAGTGGCGTGTCCCTCGACAGCCTGCAAAAAGACGTTTCGTCGATTGTCAGCGTGCTGGGGGTGATTCGTTCGATTGCCGAACAGACCAACTTGCTGGCACTGAACGCTGCCATTGAAGCCGCGCGTGCCGGTGAAGCCGGTCGTGGTTTTGCGGTGGTGGCCGACGAAGTGCGGGCGCTGGCCAGCCGCACGCAGATCAGCACCCAGGAAATCCAGGGCATGATCGACCGCTTGCAGGCCGGGACCCAATCGGCGGTGGAAGCGATGCGTCGTTCCAGCGAAGCGGGTGATGGCACCTCGGCCCAGGCCAATGAAGCCGGTGCATCGCTGGACACCATGGCCCAACTGATCGGCACCATCAATTCGATGAACGCGCAAATCGCCAGCGCGGCTGAAGAGCAGACCGCCGTGGCCGAAGAGATCAACCGCAGCGTGCATCAGATCGCCGTGGCGGTGGACAGCGTTGCCGACGAAACCCAACTCGGTGCCCAGACCTCACGCAGCCTCGCCGACCTCGGCCAGCGCCTGGGCAAACTGGTCGGCCAGTTCCGGATCTGACAAGCGACGCGAGCCTGCTCGCGATAGCGGTCTGTCAGCCAATATTAATGTTGGATGTGCCGGCCCCATCGCGAGCCGGCTCGCTCCCACAGGGTTTGTTTGGTGTCAGGGTCTGTCCCAGTAGGGCACCGTTCCGAAGCACTCGACGAAGAAATCAATCACCGTGCGCACCTTCACCGACAACCGTCGGCTACCTGGCCACAGCACCGCAATCTGCTGCGGTTCGAGGCTGTTGGACACCTGATATTCCCCCAGCACCGGCACCAGCGTGCCGTTGCGCACCGCCTCGCCGATCAGCCACGACGGAAACATCACCAACCCCAGGCCTCGTTCGGCGGCTTGCGTGAGCGTGTCGGCGTGGTTGCCGGTGATCGGGCCTTTGACGGAGTAGGGCGTCCAGTCCTGCGCGTCCTTGCGGAAAAACCAGCGTTGCTGCCCGGCCACGCCCTTGTAGGCCAGGCACTGATGCGCCGCCAATTCTTCGGGATGGTGCGGCGAGCCATGGCGTTTGAGGTAGGCCGGGCTGGCGGCCACTTGAAAGCGATGGGGCGCCAGGATCCGCGCCTGCATGCTCGAATCGTGCAGCGGGCCAATGCGAAACAGCAAATCGGCGCCTTCGTGCAACGGGTCGACGTAGCTGTCGGTTTGCTGGATATCCAGTTGCAGTTTCGGATAGCGCTCGCACAACAGCCCCAGCCACGGCGTCAGATGCCGTTGCCCGAAGACCACCGGCGCATTGATCCGCACCAGCCCGCTGGGTTCGCTTTGCTGCTCCTGCAAGGCCTGTTCGGCTTCCTCCAGTTGCACCAGCACCAGCCGCGCATGATGACCGAGCATGCGGCCGGCTTCGGTGGGCGTGACGGCGCGCGTGTGGCGGTAGAGCAATTGCTGGTTCAAGGCTTGTTCCATCAACTGGATCTGTCGGGAAATCGACGAGGGTGCCAGGCCCTCGCGGCGGGCGACTTCGGAGAAGCTGCCATGGTCGAGCACAGCGACAAACAGCCGAAGTGCCTTGAATCCAAGCTCGTTGAGGCCATGCATGGTCGATCCTGCTGTGCGAGTTGCGCAAAAGTGTTGTCGGGATGCTCCCATTTATCGCAAAGGATCGCCAGCCGATAATGCCTGCCACAACAGCCCCTTGGCAGGAGCGAAGCTTGCTCGCGAAGGCGGCGTGTCAGACGCCGGAAATGTCGACTGATACGACGCCTTCGCGAGCAAGCTTCGCTCCTACCGGGGCCGTATTCATCTGACGAGCAGGTTTTCCTTATGCAATCTTCTTCAATCGACATCGCTTCAGTGCCAGCGGCCAAACCAGGGCTGCGGCTGTTGCTGCTGCCTCTGGTGATCCTCGCCGGCATGGGCCTTTCCGTGGAGGCCGGTCTGCTCGGGCCGCTCGGGGTTCAGGTCGGGCATTTATGGGCGACGTTGAGCATCTTCGGCGTCGGCTCGGCGATTCTGTTTCTGCTGTTGTTGTTCAGCGGCAAGCAACAAGGTCCGGCGTTGAACACCTTGCCGCGCTGGCAGTTGATCGGCGGCTTCCTCGGGCCGATCTACGTGGTGGTGCTGACCCTGGCCACGCCGCACATCGGGATCGCGATGACGATGATCGCGATCCTCTCCGGGCAGGTCGGCAAAAGCGTGTTGATCGACCACTTCGGATGGTTCGGCGCCACCCGCAAAAAGGTCAACGGTGAGCGTTGGCTAGCGTTGCTGCTGATTGTCGCGGCACTTGTTCTGATTGCTCGGGGTTGATGATGAATCTGATTATTTTGTTGGCCGTGGTGGTGGCCGCCGGCGCGGTGTTGAGTATCCAGGCGGCGATCAACGGGCGTCTGGGGGAAACCGTCGGCGTGTTGCGCAGCAGTTTGCTGACCTTCGCAGTGGGCGCGGTGGTCACCGGGTTGCTGATCCTGTTTTTTGAACCGGCCCATGCCGTGAGCCTGCTGGACGTGCCGAAATGGCAACTCAGCGGTGCCTTGTTCGGCGTCGTCTACATGATGGTCATGGTCGGCGCGGTGCCGCGGGTCGGCACGGCGGTGGCAACCGTGGCGGTGATCGTCGGGCAGTTGGGCATGGGGATGTTGATCGATAACTTCGGCTGGCTGGGTAACCCGGCGATCGAGTTGTCGAGCAGTCGGTTGCTGGCGATGGTGTGCCTGGCGCTGGCGTTGCTGTTCATGTATCGCAGCAGCACCCGAAGCGAGTAACTGCGCGCCATTTTGTAGCTCCTACACTGATGAGTGAAGTGCGCATTTGCCGCACGCGACGACCACACCCAAGGAGTCAGACTCATGATCGACAGTGAAAGTACCTGCGACTGCCCCAAATGCTCCTGCAAACTGGGCGAGCACCCGATAGCGCGCCACGGCAAACACTATTGCTGTGAAGCGTGCGCCAAGCACCACGAACATGGCGAGGAGTGTGCGAGCAAAGGTTGCAAGTGCGCACACGCCAAATAGCTCATCAACATGAAGTGGAGCCTCTCGGGCTCCACTTTCAATGTCGGATGACTACCCCCTGTAATGCTCAGCCCGCCGGTCGCCACGTCACATTTTCGATGCCGAATTTCTCCGCCAGCGGCTTGCTGGTTTTTTGCACCTTCTCTCGGCCAAAGCGGGGTATTCGTCCAACCCCTGCGTCACAACTGGCCCAGTGCCAAGCTTCCGCGTTGTCCATTTTGTCCAGGCGGATAATGAAAGACTTTGGCGCGCCATGAAGGGTGTATTCAATGACGAAAAGTTTTGCGTTGTTCATAAAGCCCGTATTCCTCCCTGTGGTAATACAAGGATCGTTGGGGTTAAGGAAAATTCATTCGGATTGTCAGACGGCTGCCGCCGGTGGCGACAAGGTGAGTGGCCCGTTACCATGCAAGACCTGAAAACCCCAATGATCATTGCCCATGGCCCTTGCCGCCCCGCCAGACCTGAGTGACACCGATGTGCCCGTGCAACCGCTGGCACGCACTTACTCGCGTGGCTTGTACATCGAGCCCCACGAGCATGAATGGGGCCAATTGCTGTACGCCATGAGCGGGGTCATGTGGGTGGAAACGCCCCAAGAGGCGTTGGTGGTGCCGCCGCAACGGGCGGTGTGGCTGCCGCCGGGCGTGCCGCATGGCATCCGCGTGGTCTCGGACCTGCAGATGCGCAACATCTACCTGCGGCCCTCGTTGGCGGTCACGTTGGATGACAGTGTTCAGGTGATCGAAGTCGGCGGGCTGCTGCGTGAGCTGATCGTCGGGCTGGTGGAGCAGGGCGATGATGGCGCGCCCGAGTACTACGAGGCGCTGGTCGGCCTGGCGTTGCTGGAGCTTAGACGAGCCAGGCGTTCGCTGTTGAAAATCCCGTTGCCGGATGATTCCGACCGACGCCTGATGAACCTGTGTCAGGCGGTCATGGCCGCGCCCTCGCTGGCCATTCCCTTCGAGCAGCACGCGGAAAATGCCGGTGCCAGCGTGCGCACCCTGGCACGGCTGTTCAAGGAAGGCCTGGGCATGGGCTTCGCCGAATGGCGGCGGCAGGTGCAATTGGCGACCGCGGCGGCGGAGTTGATTCAAGGCGTGCCGGTCAGCACGATTGCCCGCGAACTGGGCTATTCGCCGAGCAGCTTCAGCGACATGTTCCGCCGGGAACTGGGTGTCGCGCCTTCGCAGTTTGCGGCGAGCCAACACCCCGTCCAGCCATGACGCACCCCTGTAGCAGAGCGAAAACCTTGTAGGCGTGAGCCTGCTCGCGATAGCGGTGTATCAGGTAGCACAGATGTCGACTGACACTCCGCTATCGCGAACAGGCTCACGCCTGCAGGGCTCCGCCGCTACACAATTGGCAGTGCACCCGCCGCGCTTTGGCCGATATTCAGAAGCACTTGGCCGATGCCCGCTGCCACCGCTCTTTAGACTTCAGGCATACCTTGTTTGCCCACGGAGTCTGCCATGAGCTACCTCATCTCGCTGGTCATTGGTCTGGGCGTCGGCCTGCTCTACGGCGCACTGGACTTTCGTTCGCCCGCCCCACCGGCCATTGCCCTGGTGGGCCTGCTGGGCATGCTCGCCGGCGAAAAGTTGTGGCCCATGGGCCGGCAACTGGTGGCGGGCTGGGTCTCCTGAAACCCTTTCCTTTATGCGATGGACACTCCCATGAAAGCACTGCAATTCGACCAGACCGGCGACCTCTCGGCCTTGCGTTATGTCGATGTCCCGACTCCCGTTCCCGGTGCCGATGAAGTGCTGGTGCAGATCAAGGCGGCCGGCCTCAACCCCAGCGATGTGAAGAATGTGTTGGGACGGTTTCCCTACACCACCTTGCCACGGATTCCCGGTCGGGATTTCGCCGGTGTGGTGGTTGAAGGGCCGCAGGCACTGATCGGTCAGGAAGTCTGGGGCACCGGTCGTGAACTGGGTTTTTTTGCCGATGGCTCCCATGCGCAATTCGTCAAACTGCCGGCCAATGGCGTGGCGCTCAAACCCACCCATCTGAGCTTCGCCCAGGCCGCCAGCCTCGGCGTGCCCTACACCACGGCGTGGGATGCGCTGGAACGCAGTCTGGTGACTGCTGTAACGCGGCTGTTGGTGATCGGCGGCGGAGCGGTCGGCAGTGCCGCGCTGGCGTTGGCCAAGGTGCGGGGTGCTCAAGTCCTGGCGGCGGCGCGGCGACCCGAGCAGGTCAAGGATCTGCAGGCGCAGGGGTATCAGACGCTGCAACTGGATAAACCGGACGAGCTGGGGGCGCAGGTGCAGGCCGTGTATACCGGCGGCGCCGACGTGATTTTCGACACCACCGGCTTCTGGCTACCGGCCTCGGTCCCGGCACTCGCGGCGTTCGGCCGCATCGCGATCATCGCGGCGCCGGTCGACGGCATGGTGCAACTGCCGGCGCTGGCGTTGTATCGCAAGGGCGGTTCGGTGGTGGGGATCAATTCGTTGTTGTATGGCGTGCAGGCGGGTGCGGCGATGCTCGATCAGTTCGGCAAGTTCTTTGATCAGGGGTTGTTGCCGTTGCCGGAAGGGTTGTTTGAATCGCCGCTGGCGGAAGGGCTGGAGCGGTATGAAGAAGTGAACCAAGGTGCCGGGGACAAAGTGATTTTGTTGCCGTAACGCCGATCAAAATGTGGGAATGAGCCTGCTCGCGATGATGGAGTGTCAGTCGACATTTGTGTTGCCTGATACACCGTCATCGCGAGCAGGCTCGCTCCCACAGGGTTTTGCATTGTCAGATCAAGCCTCGGGAACACCATTCTCCCACGCCGACCAATTGTTCAAGATCTCCAGCACCAACGGATTCCCCGTCCGGTACAGGTTCTCCAGTGCCGGCACAAACCCGCCCTGATCCGCATACTTGAGCAGGTTGTCCACCTCGCTCTGGCCCGGGGCCGGTCGATCAAAGTCGGAGCCCGCGCGCACCACCGCCAGGCGTTGCACATCCACCAGGCCCTCGCGACTGGCCCGCAGCAGCGCTTCGTAGGTGGAGTTATCTTCCTGTTGCGTCGTGCAGTACTCGCCTTTGTCGTCGGTCAACAGCTTGGTCCAGACCTCGGCACGTTCACTCAAGCGCGTCCCGGAAAACCAGGTGTTGCCGGCCAGCGTGTCGCACTTCGTCACCGCCGGTGGCTGATTGGCCGGGGCCGACGGGTATTTCAGGCGCCATGCCGCCGATTCCTTGCTCTCGCTCAGCTTTACGTTGTGCGTCAGGGCGAATGCCTTGGCCTGCAACTTCGGATTGAGCTCGAACACTTCGGTCTTGTAGTCCAGCGGCGGTTTTTGGTTCGGGCCTTGGGTGTTGATGCCGATGTATCCGGTCGGCCAGTCTTTCGGCGCGTCTCGCGAATCCAGTTCCCACTGGGTGCCGAACTCCACCAGGTAATGGGCCCACGCGGTGGTGCCAATGGTCCCGTGTTTCGGGCTGATGCCGGCAATGCCGGCGATCAGGAAGTAGCTTTTACGCAGGTCGAATTTCGGCGACAGGGCCAGGGCCAGTGTCGAAGCTGCGGCGTTGGTCTGGCCCATGCCGGTGACCATCAGGCACACCTGCTGCGTGTTGCAGCGAATGGTCGGGTACTCGACGGACAGGCCCGGCACTCGAACTTCCTGCTTGAGCTCCAGACGATCGATCCAGTTTTGCGCCTCGGGGGCGAACATGGTGATCAGCATCACTTTCGGCTGGATCGGTGCTTCGCTTGCCCAGGCAGTGGAAGAGAGCAGGGCGGCACAGGCCAGGGACATACGCGTCATTGCATTCATAAAACCTCCAGGTTCAATCAAGCCTCAGAACTGATAACCGATGCCGGCGTAGTAACCCCAGCCATTGGAGCTAGCGCGGAAGTCGCCGTCGCCGAAATTCAACTCGCTGCCATCCTCCCAGTTGCCGCCGTTGTGGAAGTAACGGCCGACCAGGGTGAAGCGCAAGTGTGTGAACGAGTACAGCAAGACGTTGGTGGCGACGGTGGCGTTGGCGGTGCGGGCCGGGTTGTCCTTGTGCAGGTCGGAGCCGAAATCGAAGTTGGTGAAGCCGATGTACGTCAGTGACGCGCCGTTGCTGAAGCTGCTGATCGGCACGATGTATTTGAGCTGGGCACGGTAGCCGTCCCACGAATACTCGTTGCTGGCGCCGTAGTTTTCCCACTGATAACGCCCGTAGAAGTTCGCCGACAAGTTGACTCGCGAGTGGGTGTCGATGTCGGTGCCCAGGCCGCTGTAAAGCGTATTGGCGCGGTTGGCGCTGTTGCTGCCGTGGTCGTAGATCCAGTCGAACGCCACGTACCATTCTTTGAACGGCCCGATGGCCAGGCTGCGGCCGGCAAGGTGGTCGATGGAAATGCGCGGTTCGTGCTCCATGAACACCGGCGAACCGTGGTCCCACACGCCTTTGTCATGACTGTTGCCGATGTCGAAGATCTTCGGGATGTCGATGTAGCCGTACAACTCGAACGGCCCTTTGCGCCCGAAGTACTCGTACTCCAGGTAAATATCGTCGGCCGGTTGCGGGCCGAAACTGATGTCTTTGCTGCCGATGACGGTCAGGTCCTGGTTGAACCAGTCCGACAGGTAAACGCCTTTTTTCGGCGGGCTGGCTTCGGGACTCAGGGTTTCGCCCTGGGCGGATTCTTCGGCGGGCGCGGATTGCGCCAAAACGGTGCTGCTGAGTAGTCCTGTAACGCTGGCCAACAGCAAGGAAACAGCAAGAGTGCGCGAGCAAGTCACGCGGCTGGACGTGCGGTGCATTAAAAGTCCCTTTTCGTGCGGATCAAAAGCCCGATTCTTCGGGCTTGCGCGGTTATGTCGCGAAAACGTCTATATCAGCGACTCGCAAACGTTTGCATAACAGATGCCAATTATTTCAATTCCATGAAAAATCGACGAAATAAGGTTTTTTATTGTCGGGTTGGTCAGTTACGCGAACTGACACTTCTGTAGCTGCTACAAGGCAGGTGGTGTTGCGCCTTGGATTGACCGCCAGTGGTAGACTCGCCCCCATTGTCTTCACGAGGTATTCCCATGAGCGAGCCGATTCGTCTGACCCAATACAGCCACGGCGCCGGCTGTGGCTGCAAAATTTCGCCGCAAGTGCTTGAGGTGATTCTGGCCGGCAGTGGCGCGCAGAACCTCGATCCCAGGCTTTGGGTCGGCAACGCCTCGCGCGATGACGCGGCGGTGTACGCGATCGACGAAGAACGCGGCGTGGTCTCGACCACCGACTTCTTTATGCCGATCGTCGACGACCCGTTCGATTTCGGCCGCATCGCCGCCACCAACGCCATCAGCGATATCTACGCCATGGGCGGTGATCCGCTGATGGCGATTGCGATCCTTGGCTGGCCGGTGAATGTATTGGCGCCTGAGATTGCCCGGGAAGTGATTCGCGGTGGACGTTCGGTGTGTGACGAGGCGGGCATTCCGTTGGCCGGTGGGCATTCCATCGACGCCCCGGAGCCGATCTTCGGCCTGGCGGTGACCGGGCTGGTTGAAAAGCGCCACATGAAGCGCAACGACACCGCCACCGCCGGTTGCCTGCTTTACCTCACCAAACCGCTGGGCATCGGCATCCTCACCACCGCCGAGAAGAAGGGCAAGCTGCGCACGGCCGACATTGGCCTGGCTCGCGACTGGATGTGCACCCTGAACAAACCCGGCAGCCGTTTCGGCAAGCTCGACGGCGTGACGGCGATGACCGACGTCACCGGTTTCGGCTTGTTGGGGCATCTGGTGGAAATGGCCGACGGCAGCAACGTCACCGCACGCATCGAATACAACCGTGTGCCGCGTCTGCCGGGTGTCGAGTATTACCTCGACCAGGGCTGCGTGCCGGGCGGCACCCTGCGTAATTTCGACAGTTACGCGAGCAAGGTCGGGCGCGTGCAGGAATTGCATAAGCGGGTGCTGTGCGATCCGCAGACCAGCGGCGGCCTGCTGGTGGCGGTCACGCCCGAAGGCAACGAGCAATTCCTCAAAGTGGCCAGCGAATTGGGCCTGGCCCTTGAGCCAATCGGTGAGCTGGTCGAGCGACAGACCCTCGCGGTCGAGGTGTTTTGATGTCAATCGACTTCACCGACTACCGCGACATCTTTCTCAACGACCGGCCGATGCTGGATGCCCGCGCGCCGATCGAATTCCACAAGGGCGCGTTCCCCGGGGTGGTCAATCTGCCGCTGATGAACGACCACGAGCGGCAGCGGATCGGCACCTGCTACAAGCAACACGGCCAGCAAGCGGCGATCACCCTGGGGCATCAATTGGTGTCCGGCGAGATCAAGGCCGAACGCATCCAGGCCTGGGCCGATTTTGCCCGGGCGCACCCCGAGGGCTATTTGTATTGTTTTCGCGGCGGCTTGCGTTCGCAGATCGTCCAGCAGTGGCTCAAGGACGAGGCCGGCATCGACTATCCGCGCGTCGGTGGCGGCTACAAGGCCATGCGCAGCTTCTTGCTGGACACGGTCGATCAGGCCGTTGCCCAGTGCGATTTCGTATTGCTGGGCGGCATGACCGGCACCGGCAAGACCGAGGTGCTCACGCAGCTACGCAACGGCCTGGACCTCGAAGGCCACGCCAATCATCGCGGTTCCAGCTTCGGCAAACGCGCCACCGTCCAACCGTCCAATATCGACTTTGAAAACCGCCTGGCGGTAGACGTGCTGAAGAAGCGCGCTCACGGCATCGAGCAGTTTGTGCTGGAAGACGAAAGCCGGGCGATTGGCAGCTGCGCGTTGCCCTTGCCGCTGTTTCAGGGCATGCAGCAGTACCCGATGGTCTGGCTGGAGGACAGCCAGGAAGGGCGGGTCGAACGGATCTTGCGCGATTACGTCGTGGACTTGTGTGCCGAGTTCATCAGCGTGCATGGCGATGAAGGCTTTGCGCTGTTTTCCGAGCGTCTGCTGGAAAGCTTGAACAATGTGCAGAAGCGCCTGGGCGGTGAACGGCACCGGCGGATGTTGATCTTGATGGAAGACGCGCTGGCGGAGCAGGCGAACAGCGGGGCGGTGGATTTGCACCGGGGCTGGATCGAAGGGTTGCTGCGTGAGTATTACGATCCGATGTATGCCTTTCAGCGGGAGAAGAAGGGCGCGCGGATTGAGTTTGCCGGGGAGAAGGGCGCGGTTCTTGAGTACCTGCGCGAGCGGCAGATCAACCGACAGTGATGTGTTGGTTTTCTGGCCTCATCGCGAGCAGGCTCGCTCCTACACTGGATTTGTGTCGCGCCGGAGATCCAATGTGGGAGATCAACCGACAGTGATGTGTTGGTTTTTCTGGCCCCATCGCGAGCAGGCTCGCTCCCACACTGGATCTGTGTCGCGCCGGAGATCCAATGTGGGAGATCAACCGACAGTGATGGGTTGGCTTTTCTGACCCCATCGCGAGCAGGCTCGCTCCCACACTGGATTTGTGTCGCGCCGGAGATCCAATGTGGGAGATCAACCGACAGTGATGTATTGGTTTTTCTGGCCCCATCGCGAGCAGGCTCGCTCCCACACTGGATCTGTGTCGCGCCGGAGATCCAATGAGGGAGATCAACCGACAGTGATGTGTCGGTTTTTCTGGCCCCATCGCGAGCAGGCTCGCTCCCACACTGGATCTGTGTCGCGCCGGAGATCCATTGTGGGAGCGAGCCTGCTCGCGATAGGGCCCAGACAGGCGCTATAAACTTTAATGCCTGGAGGGTATCGACTGCTTACGTCGGACACGTCTCCCGCCCATTATCCAGCCCTTGCTTGTAGCTATGGCTCTGCAGGCTCGCCTTGCCGTTATGCCAGGTCAGCGTGAGCACAAACAGCGAGTCGTAGTCGCTGGATTCCCAGTCTTCGGTGATCTTCTGTTTCTTTCCGACCGCATCTCCCGCGACCTTGTTGATCAGCTCGGGCAGGTAACCGTGGGACCAGGCGGTGTAGATGACCGAGTTGTGGTACTTGTCGTGGAGCAATTCATCGGCCAGGTCGCTGGTGTCGTTGGCTGAAAAGTTGATGTTCACCGGCAAGCCGAGCTTGATCGCGCTGGGGCTGATGGTCATCAGGGGGCGAATGTAGCTGTAGGAATTGTCCAGTTCGCCTTCCTCGACATTACGTGTCGGGTTGGCGGCAAAGACGTAATTGGCCTTGCCGAATTTTTCCGGCAGCAAGGTGGCCAGGTCGATGGCACGGTTCAGGCCCTGGCAGTTGAGCTGGCCCAGACCACCTTCGGGTTTTTCCGCGTGACGCAGGAATACCAGGGTCTGGGTGCCGTCTGCCGGTTGGGCGCGGCTTTCACTGGACTCCAGCGACAAAAACAACGCGCTCATCGCCAGCAGGGAGGGCAGGACGACATACGCGCGTTGCTTGAAGCGATCGGCAAATTTGAAAAGGTTCATCATTTAATAGGTGATCTTCAGCGCATTCGGTTAAGGCTGACAAACCTTTACACCACGAGCTCCCAGCAGCGGGTGTTTTCCATGTCATTGGGCCGGTCCGTTTCCGAAAGGGCAGTTCTCAGAGTCCTCTGAAGCCCATTTGGTTCGATTCCGGCGAGTGCGCCGCAATGTACCGGTAACCTTGCATGGGTTGGAGCAGAGGTTATCGACAGGATGTTGCGGATTTATGGACACGGTACAGGTATCGGCGCAGAACGATGACTGCAATGTTTTGATCTTCTTCATCAACAAGATTGATACGCAAAAAACCAGTCTCCTCCATTATGATCAGCGCTTACTGTTCACTGTGGATGCTCCCCATGACCGATCTGTCCGCGTTCCCGATTACCCAAAAATGGCCGGCCCACTACCCGGACTGGATTCAGCTGTACTCCTTGCCGACCCCCAATGGCGTCAAGGTCTCGATCATGCTCGAAGAGATCGGTCTGCCCTACGAACCCCATCGCGTGGGCTTCGACAGCAACGATCAGATGTCCCCCGAATTTTTGTCGCTGAACCCCAACAACAAGATTCCGGCGATCCTCGATCCCCACGGCCCTGATGACAAACCCCTGCCGCTGTTCGAGTCCGGGGCGATCCTGATTTACCTTGCCGACAAGAGCGGCCAGTTACTGGCGCAGGAGTCGGCGGCGCGTTACGAGACGATCCAGTGGCTGATGTTCCAGATGGGTGGCATCGGGCCGATGTTTGGCCAGCTCGGGTTCTTCAATAAGTTCGCCGGCAAGGACTACGAGGACAAACGTCCCCGTGACCGCTACGTCGACGAAAGCAAACGCCTGCTGAAAGTACTGGACAGCCGTCTGCAAGGGCGCGACTGGATCATGGGCGAACGCTACACCATTGCCGACATCGCGACCTTTCCGTGGGTGCGCAACCTGATCGGCTTCTATGAGGCTGGCGATCTGGTGGGCATCAAGAATTTCCCCAACGTCACTCGCGTGCTGGAGCGCTTCCTGGCGCGGCCGGCGGTGATACGCGGGCTGGAAATTCCCAAGTAAATCTCTTCGACTCTCTCAAGACCAAGGCAGGCAATGAGCTCATTCGATTTCAAACAAGTAGATGTCTTCAGCCAGGTTGCACTCAAGGGCAATCCGTTGGCAGTCGTGTTCGGCGCAGACAGGCTCAGCGATGAACGCATGGCGGCGTTCGCAAGCTGGACCAACCTCAGCGAAACCACATTCATCCTCGAACCGCGCGACCCTCGCGCTGACTATCGGGTACGGATCTTCACCACCCTCACCGAGTTGCCGTTCGCCGGTCACCCGACCTTGGGCACTTGCCATGCATGGCTTGAGGCCGGGGGCGTGCCCAAGGGCGAGGAGATCATTCAGGAGTGCGGCGTCGGTCTGGTGCGGGTCCGCAGGCAAGGCGCGGAGCTGGCCTTTCTCGCGCCGCCACTGATCAAGACAGGGCCGGTGGACGCTGACGTCGTCGAGCGTGTGCGCCTAGGGCTGCGATTGGAGCCGGGGGCGATTGTCCGGGCGCAATGGGTCGATAACGGTGCCGGCTGGTTGGCGGTGATGGTCGAGGACCGCCGACAGGTGCTGGATTTGCAGCCGGATCATTCACAGATGCTGGGCCTGGCCGTCGGCGTGATAGCGCCATGGCACCCTGAGCGCGATGGCGATGATGCGCAGTTTGAAGTGCGCGCTTTCATTTCCGGCGATGGCATGCCGGAAGACCCGGCTACCGGCAGCTTGAACGCCGGGATTGCGCAGTGGTTGCTTGCCGAAGGCTTGGCGCCGGCGTCCTACGTGGTCAGCCAGGGCCTGACCATGGGCCGGGCCGGGCGCATTCAGGTGGAGCAGGTGGGTGATGAGATCTGGATTGGTGGTTCGGTGGTGACCTGCATCAGCGGTGTGCTGGAAATCTAAAACTTGTGGGCGCGGGCTTGCTCGCGAAGGCGGTGCGTCAGATACATCCTTGTTGGATGTGCCGCCGTCTTCGCGAGCAAGCCCGCTCCCACAGGGAACCGCGTTATATCGCGCGATTATTGCGGCCTCGGTAACGCAGTCTTGGGCGATCGAGGTTTGTGCCCCGCGCCTTTGAGGGCATAAGCTTCGCCCCCTACGACTTTCATCTCGACCTCCGTTTTTCAGGAACCCCTCATGTCAAGCCAGTTCCCCGAAGCACGTCCACGCCGTCTGCGCCGCAATGCGAGCCTGCGCAGCCTGTTCCAGGAAACCGAGTTCAGTCTGAACGACCTGGTGCTGCCGATTTTCGTCGAGGAAGAAATCGATGACTTCGTGCCGATCAAAAGCATGCCCGGCGTGATGCGTATTCCAGAGTCGAAACTGGCCGGTGAGATCGAGCGTTACGCCCGCGCCGGGATCAAGTCGGTGATGACGTTCGGCGTGTCCCATCACCTGGACAGCAGCGGCAGCGACACCTGGAGCGACAACGGCCTGGTGTCGCGCATGTCGCGCATTGCCAAGGACGCGGTGCCGGAGATGATCGTGATGTCCGACACCTGCTTCTGCGAATACACCGACCACGGCCATTGTGGCGTGATGCACAACCATGAAGTCGACAACGACCAGACCCTGATCAACCTCGGCAAACAAGCCGTGGCGGCGGCCCGGGCCGGTGCGGATGTGATTGCACCGTCAGCGGCCATGGACGGGCAGGTCCAGGCCATTCGCCGGGCCCTCGACCAAGCCGGTTTCACCCAGACCGCGATCATGGCCTATTCGACCAAATTTGCGTCTGCGCTCTACGGCCCGTTCCGCGAAGCTGGCGGCAGCGCGTTGAAAGGCGACCGCAAAAGCTACCAGATGAACCCGATGAATCGCCGCGAAGCGGTGCGCGAGTCTCTGATGGACGAGCAGGAAGGCGCCGATGCGCTGATGGTCAAACCGGCCGGCGCGTACCTGGACATCATCCGCGACATCCGCGAAGTGTCGCGTTTGCCGTTGTCGGCGTATCAGGTCAGCGGCGAGTACGCGATGATCAAATTCGCCGCGCAGGCCGGGGCGATTGATGAGGACCGCGTGGTGCGTGAAAGCCTTGGCGCGATCAAGCGGGCGGGGGCGGATCTGATCTTTACCTACTTCGCGATGGACCTGGCCCTGGCCGGGATCTAAGAAACACCTCGGAACCCCTGTAGGAGTGAGCCTGCTCGCGATGGCGTCTTGTCATTCGACCCATGTATTGACTGATACGCCGCCATCGCGAGCAGGCTCACTCCCACAGTAAATACTGGGGGGCTCAGGGGCTGCCGAAAAACGGCCGGATCCCGTGCTCCTTGAAATACCGCTCAATCACCTTGGGGTCCGCCGAGTTGTCGGCAATCGCCACATACGTATCCGGACGCAGCAGGTAAAACCCGTTACGCCCCAACCCCGCCGCTTCAAACGCCGGCCGCCAGTCGAACACGTGCAACGGCAGGTGATGCTCGTGACACCAGGCGATCATTTCGTCACTGGTGTCGCCATACACATGCACCTGCCAGGTCAGACACTTCAGCGATTCGAAATTGTCCCCCTCACCGTCGTGAGCCCAGGGCAGGCGGTCGCCGCCATGAACGTGGCCCGCGACCCCCGTGCTCAACGCTGTCCCACGATAGTTCAGGGTGATCTGCGACACCGTGCGAAACAGGAACTCACGGGACGTTTCGAATGAGGCCATTTTAGGGATCAGGAACGGTGCCAGACGGGTGCGCAACAAATCGGCCATGCGCCCTTCGGCAGTCACGAAGGTGAAGACCCGGTCGGTGGTGGCCACCAGTTTGCGGGCGAAGGTGATGCGTTCGGTTTCGTAGGTGTCGAGCAGCGTGGCTGTGGCGCCGCCGCTCAAGACGGCCGCCAGCTTCCAGGCCAGGTTGATGGCATCGCCGATCCCGGTGTTCATGCCCTGACCGCCCGCGGGGCTGTGGACGTGGGCCGCGTCGCCCAATAGAAAGGCGCGACCGTTGCGAAAGTGATCCGCCACCCGGTGATGCACACGATACGTCGAGAACCAGTTAACCTGCTCAATCTGCACCTTCAGGTGCTCGATGGCCCGACTGCTGACGTCGGCAAACCCGAGGGTTTCAGCACGGTCGGCGCGCTCGTCGCGCACGGTGCCGATCAAGCGGGCGCGGCCTTCGCCGGCTAACGGAAACACCGCGAGAAAGTCCGCTTCATCCAGGTCCAGATGCAGCTCGCCGTTGAACGTCGGCCCGTGAGCCTGCACGTCCGCCACGTAGAAAACCTGCTGGTAGGTGCCGCCGGGAAAACCGGTATCGAGGGTCTTGCGCACGATTGACCGGGCGCCGTCGCAACCCGCCAGGTAACACGCCTGGCAGATTTCCTGTTGGCCATCGTGCAAGCGCAGCCTTGCACTGATGCCATCGCCGGTCTCTTCAAAACCCTCCAGTTCGGTGCCGCGTTCGACCTTGATACCGAACCCTTCGAGGCGTTCAATCAGCAGTTGTTCGTGCTCATCCTGAGGGAACATCTCGAGAAACGCGTAAGGCGTCAGCCCCTCGCCGATGCCGGTCAATGGCAAGCGCGCTACGGGCTCGCCCTTGACCCAGAAATTCGCTGCGTCCACCCGGTGGCCTTTTTGTACCACGGCATTGCTGAGGTCGAGCTGACGGTAAAGCTCCAGCGTCCGTGCCTGGACCGCCAGCGCCCGGGACGTGGTGCCGGGGGCCGACGTCTTGTCGATAATCCTTACCCCAATCCCCAGTTTGCTCAGCCACAGCGCCAATACCAGCCCGGTCGGGCCGGCGCCGACGATCAGCACGTCGCTACGGTTCATGAGCCTGTCCTCCTCGGTGTGTGGCACAAGTATGGTCCAGCGCGGGGATATGAAAAGGCAGGCCGCCCAACGGAAAAGGCCCGCAACCGTGAAGTGGTGGGGGATGAAGGGGAACGGGGCGTTGCGGCAGCAGTCATAGCCTGCGCCATGCCTTTGATCGTATGGTTAACCCGGTTCAGCAGAGTTGATGGAGCACCATGCAAGCCAATCGATTGATCATGATTTTCGCGGCGCTGCTGGTGCTGGCGGGTTGCGGCACCCAGCGCACTCAGGAGTTGCCGGCCCGCAAACCCGCCGAGGTCAAGGCCGAGATCGTGCGCCTGCTGCCGGCGAAAACCGTTGACCGCCAAGGCTGGGCCACGGACATCTACGCCGCTTTTGCCGCGCAGAACATCTATCCTTCCACGCAAAACCTGTGTTCGGTGCTCGCGGTCACCGAGCAAGAGTCGACCTTCCAGGTCGACCCACCCGTGCCGGGCCTGGGCAAGATCGCCCGCGAAGAGATCGACCGTCGTGCCGCTAAAGTCCATATCCCCAGCCTGCTGGTCAGCGGTGCACTGCAGGTCAGTTCATCCAACGGTAAAAGCTACAGCGACCGGCTGAATGCGGCGCGCAGCGAAAAAGAACTCAGCGCGATTTTCGATGACTTCATCGGCATTGTGCCCATGGGGCGGACCTTGTTTGGAGGGCTCAATCCGGTGCACACCGGTGGGCCGATGCAGGTCAGCATCGACTTCGCCGAGCAACAGGCACGGGATTATCCGTATCCGGTGAACGGCTCGATCCGTCGTGAAGTGTTCAGCCGTCGCGGCGGCATGTACTTCGGCATTGCTCACTTGCTCGGGTACCCGGTGAGCTACAAACAGCCGCTGTATCGCTTCGCCGATTTCAATGCTGGTTGGTACGCCAGCCGCAATGCGGCGTTTCAGAACGCGGTGAGTCGAGCGTCAGGCATCCCTTTGGCGCTGGATGGTGATCTGGTGCGCTACGACGCGATCATGCCGGGCACCACGGAATTGGCGGTGCGCAGCCTTGGCAAGCAATTGGGCATGCGCAACACGACCATTCGCGATCAACTGGAGGAGGGCAAAAACCTGCAGTTCGAGGACACCCAGCTTTATGCGCGGGTGTTCGACCTGGCCGAGAAGGCGGAAGGTCGGCCGTTGCCTCGTGCAGTGTTGCCGGGGATCGTGCTGCAAAGCCCGAAAATCACCCGCAAACTCACGACGGCGTGGTTTGCCAAGCGGGTGGATGAGCGTTATCAGCGCTGCATGACACGGGCGGGCAAGTGACCGGCCGCAAAAAACAGGCAAAAAAAACCCGGCTGATGAGGCCGGGTTTTTCATTGAGTACTGCGGTAAAACCCTTCATTTATACAGCGCGGCTTTCGATCAGACGATCCGAACCACCTTCAGCGACGCGGTTTTCGATCAGACGATCCGAACCACCTTCAGCGACGCGGTTTTCGATCAGACGATCCGAGCCACCTTCAGCGACGCGGTTTTCGATCAGACGATCCGAGCCACCTTCAGCGACGCGGTTTTCGATCAGACGATCCGAACCACCTTCAGCAACGCGGTTTTCGATCAGACGATCCGAACCACCTTCAGCCACACGACTTTCGATCAGGCGATCCGAGCCGCCTTCAGCGACAACCGGGTGAGCAGAAGAAGCGGCGAAAGCGTTAACTGCAAAAACCGAGAAAGCGATGCTGAGAAGGATTTGGCGTTTCATGATGGTGTGCTCCGGGGTGTAGTTGTTTGGTATGGAGGCGATGTTACGCCACGGATTTTTTATGAGAACTTCATTGAGGTGATGGTGAACATCGACGGCATTGATAGGTGACACGTTCCCCCTCACGCGGGCGTGATGGTTCAGTCGTCGGATGGCGGCGGCGGGGTCGATCGGCGCTTCTACACTGGATAGCTGGCGCGTGCCTTTACCTTCGAGGAGTCGATCATGAGTGCCAGTTCCCATGCTCCCGAGCACACCGGCCTGCTGCTGGTGGATCCTTACAACGACTTCCTCAGCGAAGGCGGCAAACTGCATGGCCGCGCTCAACCGGTGGCTGATAGCGTCGGTACGCTGGCCAACCTGAAAACCGTGGTGGCGGCTGTTCGCAAGGCCGGCATCCAGGTTTTCTATGTTCCGCATCACCGCGCCGAGCCCGATGAGCTGGCGCGCTGGAAACACCCCACTCCCTATCAACAAGGCGCCAGCCGTGCGCAAGTATTTGCCGCCGGAACCTGGGGCGGGGAATGGCACCCGGATTTCCAGCCACAGGCCGGTGACGTGATCGTCAAGGAACACTGGGGCGGCAGTGGTTTTGCCAACACCGATCTGGACTATCTGCTCAAACAGCACGGGATCAACAAGGTTGTGGTGGTGGGGATGCTCGCCAATACGTGCATCGAAAGCACCGCCAGGTTCGCCGCCGAACTGGGCTATCACGTCACGCTGGTGCGCGACGCCACGGCCGCGTTCAGTGCCGAGGCCATGCACGCCGCGCATGAGATCAATGGACCGACGTATGCCCACTCGATTGTCACGACGGCGGAGTTGATCGCGGCGCTCGGTTGATCGCGCTCAGATGACTTTCACTGCCCGACCGATGAATTGAATCGGCCCGGTCGGCTTGCCGATCGGTGAGCCCTGCGGATTTTCCAGGGTCAGCTCGAACAGTTGATTGGGTTGCAGTGGCGGCAATTTGTCGAGCGGAATCGATAGGGTCTGTCCCGGTTTGACCAAGCCCAGAGACACCGGTCCTTGCCAGTCATCGGCCTTGGTCCAGAACTCGAGCGCCTTGTCGGCCGGGACCTCAATGACACCCAGCGGAATCAACTGGATTTCCCTCGGGTTGCTGGCCTGGATCACCCAGCCAGGTGCCTTGTCCTGAGGACCGACCAACACCACCAGGTAGGTAGGCTTGACGGTGGTTTGCGTCAGCATCAAGGCGCCGAGCAGCAACGTGGCCGCCAGCCCCGCACCGGCCAGCCCGCGCCAGAGCGGCAACAGATTCCACCAGGATAAAGACTGAGCCGCGATGAGCGACGGTGGCCGTGTCACCTTGTTCACGCTGCGCTCGATACGCTGCCAAAGGTAGGGTGACGGCGGGTGAGGTTCTGCCAGATCGGTCAGGCCGAGCAGGCGACGCTCCCAGGCGTCGACGGCGGCCCGTAACTCAGGTTCGTCGGGCAGGCGCTGTCGGACCTGGGTGCGAAGCTCTGCGGACAGGGTGCCCAACACATATTCGCTGGCCAGTTCGTCGAGTTCTTCCGGGGTTTCATTCGTCAGTTTGCTGATCATCCCATGCACTCCCGCAGTGCCGTCAGGCTCCGCTTGATCCAGGCTTTGACGGTGCCCAGCGGGGTGCCGAGTTTGTGTGAGATTTCAGCATGAGAATATCCGTCGACGTAGGCATGCAGGATACAGGCGCGCCTTGCAGGCTCCAGTTGTTCCAGGCATTGATGAATGCGCCCGGAATGAGCCTGGGCATCGAAGGTTGCCGTGTCGTCCACCCCATCGAAATCACCTTGAATCTCGCGGCTGTTGTCACGGATGAAATTCAGGGCCAGATGTCGCGTCAAACTGAATATCCAGCCCCGCGCCGATCCTCGCGCCGGGTCGAACTGCGCGGCGCCATTCCATATCTTGATGAAGGCATCGTGGACGATGTCTTCCGCCAGCGCAGTGTCACGCACCAGGCGTTTGGCAACGCCCAGCAGGCGCGGACTCTCCTGCACATACAAATCACGCAGGGCCTGACGCTCACCGCGGGCGCAGGCGGCGATATGGGCTTCGTAATCGAAAAGAGTTTCGGGTAAGGACACTGAGTTCAGCCGTCAATAATGGGCAGCAGCCCCGGGCCATCGGACCGGGGCCAATGCTGAGCAGCGTAGACCAATTTCCCGCAGGCCTGGTTTCAGTTGGCCGCCCAGAAAATGTAATCCGCCTGGTACTTCACTATTTCTTGCTTGCCCTTGTTGGCCGCCGAGCATTCAGCGCTCGGGGCCACGCCACCTTTGAGGGCGACGCGCTGGATGTAGCTGACGCCGGTCATTGCGCCTTTTCCTTCGGCCGGGTTGGCCTTGACCAATTGATAGGGCAGGTTGCCCGGACTCGAAGGCGCGACAGCCAGTTGAGTGCCGGTGACTTTCGAACCGTCTTTCGCCTGCCAGGTGGCGGGCGGTCCGAAATAGGTGCCGACCTGTTTGCCGCTGCGATCATTGAGTACCGCTTTGGGGCCGACAAAGAACCATTCGGTCTGGCCGGCGGCATTGACCTTGTCACGGCATTCGTAAGTGATCTCGCCGACACCGGTGGTTTCCAGGGCGACCTTGTGCCCGTCCGGGACCTTGATGCTGTCGGGCAGACCTGACTGGGCGTAGGCCATTGGGCCCGCGACGAACAAACCGGCAAGGCAAATCAGCTGTTTGGCATTCATGAATAGCGCTCCGTAAATGAGTAATCTGCTCGGCAGCCTCAGGGGCTGTTACTGGTACTACCCATCGGAAAGCGATTTGGATGCAGTGGCATAAAAAGAAATTTTCCAGCATGGTCAGTATCAGATGCTACAAAGAGACACTCTTGAAGGGGGGTGCTTATGTACCAGCTCTACGGACACCAGAACTCCGGCGCCGCCGCGATAGAGGCCGCCCTCGAACTCTGTGAAATCCCTTATCGCTTTATCGACGTCGAGTCGTCTGCGGAGGCTGCCAAAGCCCTGGAGAAACTCAACCCGCTCAAGCAGATTCCCACCTTGCAATTGCCCGACGGCAGCGTCCTCACCGAAAGCGCGGCGATCCTGATTCATCTGGGGCTCGCGTTTCCCGAGTCAAACCTGCTGTCGAACACGCCCGCCGAGCGTGATCAAGCGATCCGGGGCCTGGTGTACATCGTCAGCAATTGCTATGCGGCCATCGGCATCATCGATTATCCCGAGCGCTGGCTGATCGAGCCGAATCAATCGGCCATGGAAAACCTCATGGCCGGCGCCCGTCGACGGTTGCACTGGAGTTGGGAGGTGTTTGCCGATCAGTTCTCGGGCGAGTTGTACCTGGACGACGAGACGCCTGGGGCACTGGATGTGCTGGCGGCGGTGGTGACGCGATGGGCGGGCAGTCGTGAGCATCTGCGCAATGCCCGACCCGGTTTTTATGCGTGGCTGACGCGAATCGACCGCCACCCGACGCTGGCACCGGTTTTCGCCCGGCATTGGCCAACCTGAAAAATCACGTAAATCAAATGTAGGAGCGAGCCTGCTCGCGATGGCGGTGGATCAGTCAATACAAGTGTCGACTGACACACCGCCTTCGCGAGCAGGCTCGCTCCCACAGGGAAACTGCGTAATTTCAGAGTCACTCGCCGCGAATGTACTGCTCCAACTGGCGAATCAATTCAGCCTGTTCGGCGATGGCTTCCTTGACCAGGTCACCGATCGACAGCAAGCCGATCAACTTGCCGTTTTCCACCACAGGCAGGTGGCGCAGGCGTCTGTCGGACATGATGCCCAGGCAGGTATCAACGGTTTGATGGGTGTCCACGGTGATCACCGGCGACACCATGATGTCGCGAACCGGCGTGCCCACCGAAGAACGGCCATGCAGCACCAGTTTGCGCGCGTAGTCCCGCTCGCTGATGATCCCCAGCACTTCGTCATTCTCCACCACCAACAAGGCGCCGACGTTTTTTTCGGCCATCTTCATCAGGGCTTCGAGCACCATGTGATCGGGTTTGATCTGGTGCACTTCCTGATTTTTCTGATCTTTCAACTTGAGCAGTTGGGCGACGGTTTTCATGATGGCTTCTCAGGTGTTGTCGTTGTTATTGAAGAATCGTAGACCCAGGCGCCGAGGGCAAGGCGGAAAGCGGCAGATAACGCGCAAAAAACGTCATTCGGCGGATTTTCTTCGATTAACCGAAGTTTTTCGCTGATCCATGGGCTGAACTCAGCCCCCTGTGGGAGTGAGCCTGCTCGCGATAGCGCAGGGTCAGCCAATACAAGCGGCGACGGATGCACCGCCATCGCGAGCAGGCCCGCTCCCAAAGGGGGTGCATTCAGCTCAGAGAGGGCTATCCCCCGCGATGACGCGTAGAATTGCCGCTTGAATCAAATCTTGAGGTTGCAGTGGTGGATTTACAGCAGGGCTTCGTCCTGACCCGGCATTGGCGCGACACCCCGGCCGGTACGCAAGTCGAGTTCTGGCTGGCGACCGACGCCGGTCCCCAACGTATCCGTCTGCCACATCAACCGTCGGTGGCATTTATCCCGGCGGCCCGGCGCGAGCAAGCCGAGGCTGTTTTGCGCGGCGAAAAAAATGTCGAGCTCAAGCCATTGGCCCTTCAGGATTTCGAGCACCGCCCGGTGCTCGGCCTGTATTGCCAGCAACACGGTCAGTTGATGCGCCTGGAAACCGCGCTGCGCAAAGCCGGCGTCGAGATGTTCGAAGCCGACGTGCGCCCGCCGGAACGCTACATGATGGAGCGCTTCATCACCGCGCCGGTCCTTTTTGGTGGCACGCCAGGGGCCGAAGGCCTGCTGCTCGACGCGCAGATGAAACCCGCTCCCGACTACCGGCCCAACCTCAGGCTGGTGTCCCTGGACATCGAAACCACGGCTCAGGGCGAGTTGTATTCCATTGCCCTGGAAGGCTGCGGCGAGCGCCAGGTCTACATGCTTGGTCCGCCCAATGGCGATGACAGCGCGGTGGATTTCCAGCTCGACTACTGCGACTCCCGAACCGTCCTGCTGAAAAAGCTCAACGAATGGTTCGCCCGCCATGACCCCGACGCGATCATTGGCTGGAATGTCGTGCAGTTCGACCTGCGCGTGCTGCACCAGCACGCCCGTCAGCTGGGTGTACCGCTGAAACTGGGGCGCGGCGGCGAAGAAATGCAATGGCGCGAGCACGGCAGCCGCAACCATTACTTCGCCTCCGCCGCCGGCCGGTTGATCATCGACGGCATCGAATCCCTGCGCTCGGCGACCTGGAGCTTCCCCTCGTTCAGCCTGGAAAACGTCGCGCAAACCCTGCTCGGCGAGGGCAAGGCGATCAGCACGCCGTACCAGCGCATGGACGAAATCAACCGAATGTTCGCCGAGGACAAGCCGGCACTCGCCACGTACAACCTCAAGGACTGCGAGCTGGTGACGCGGATTTTCGCCAAGACCGAGCTGCTGACCTTCCTCCTGGAACGGGCCAGCGTCACCGGTTTGCCCGCGGACCGCAGTGGCGGTTCGGTGGCGGCGTTCACCCACCTCTACATGCCGCTGATGCACCGACAGGGTTTCGTGGCGCCGAATCTGGGCAACAAGCCCGCGCAGGCCAGCCCCGGCGGTTTTGTCATGGACTCGCAGCCGGGCTTGTACGAGTCGGTGCTGGTACTCGACTACAAAAGCCTCTATCCGTCGATTATCCGCACTTTCCTGATTGATCCGGTCGGGCTGATCGAAGGCTTGCAGCATCCCGAAGACAGCGAGTCTGTGCCGGGTTTTCGCGGTGCGCGTTTTTCCAGGACCCGGCATTGCCTGCCGGCGATCGTCGCGCGGGTAGCCGAAGGCCGCGAGACCGCCAAGCGCGAGCACAACGCGCCGTTGTCGCAAGCGCTGAAGATCATCATGAACGCCTTCTATGGAGTGCTCGGTTCCAGCGGCTGTCGCTTCTTCGATACGCGTCTGGCGTCGTCCATCACCTTGCGCGGCCACGAGATCATGCTGCGCACCCGGCAGCTGATCGAAGCCCAGGGGCACACGGTGATCTACGGCGACACCGACTCGACGTTCGTCTGGCTGCGTCGCGCTCACGGTCAGGACGAGGCCGCGCAGATCGGACGTGCGCTGGTGGACCACGTCAACCAATGGTGGCGCGAACATGTGCAACAGGAATACGGGCTGGAAAGCGCCCTGGAATTGCAGTTCGAGACCCACTACAAACGCTTTCTGATGCCGACGATTCGTGGCGCCGAGGAGGGCAGCAAGAAGCGTTACGCCGGGCTGGTCACCCGCGCCGATGGCACTGACGAAATGGTCTACAAGGGCCTGGAAACCGTGCGCACCGACTGGTCGCCGCTGGCCCGGCAATTCCAGCAGGAACTGTACTCACGGATTTTCCATCGCGAGCCCTATCAGGATTACGTTCGCGACTACGTGCGCAAGACCCTGGCCGGCGAGTTCGACGACCGCCTGATCTACCGCAAGCGCCTGCGCCGTACTCTGGATGACTATGAACGCAACGTGCCGCCCCACGTCCGTGCGGCGCGGATCGCCGATGACTACAACGACCAGCAGGGCCGCCCCCGGCAATACCAGAACGGCGGCTGGATCAGCTACGTGATCAGCGTCGCCGGGCCCGAACCGCTGGAGATTCGCAGCGCGCCCATCGACTACGACCATTACGTCACCCGGCAACTGCAACCGGTGGCGGATGCGATTCTGCCCTTCGTGGACGACGACTTTTCAACCTTGATTGGTGGGCAACTGGGCTTGTTTTGAGTCCAGCAGCTGCAGCGTCCAGTCATCCCGTATGCCGTGAAAGTATTGATCCAGTGCCTTATGGAACACGCTGCCCTTGGGGGCGATTTGGGCGAACAGGGTCATCGACGAGTGAAACTTGAGGTTGTCGGGGTGTCCGAAAATCTCGGCGATCGAGCGTTGTTTGATGTCCAGGACCAATTGAGTGCAGGTTCGCAGTCGAGCGCCCAGCGTTGGATGCTCAAGATAGGCCACGGCTTCCTCGCGGGAGCGGATCGCGTAATGTCGAGACATCTGGCTACCGCCCAATCCGGCGAACTGCGGAAAAACGAACCACATCCAGTGCCGGCGCTTGCGGCCGGCTTTCAACTCTTCCCGGACCCACTCGAACACGGGGTCTTGTGCTTGCACAAAGCGTGGCAAATTGAAGTCGTCGAGCTGATCAGTGCTTCTCATGCAGAAGCCCTCTGACAGTACCGCGATGGCTTAGACCATGGCCAACCGGTGCTTGCGTTGTGGCGCGTGAAACGCGTGGTCCAGCGCCTTCAAGTCCTCGTCGTCGAGCCGCAGTTGTGCGGCCTGCGCATTCAGTTGCACATGTTCAGGAGCGACCGCTTTGGGGATGGCGATCACGCCTGTCTGTCGCAGAATCCATGCCAGTGCTATCTGAGCCGGCTTCGCGGCGTGACGGGCGGCAATCTGCCTGAGCGCCGGATGGGTCAGCATCGTTCCTCCCTGACCGATGGGACAGTATGCCATCAACGGCTGCTGATGCTGTTGACACCAGGGCAGAAGATCAAATTCGATGCCGCGCTCTTCCAGGTTGTACAGCACCTGGTTGGTAGCGCAGGCCGGTGAGTTCAATTCCTCCAGGTCGTCAACGTCGAAATTGGACACGCCCCAACGGCCGATTTTGCCGTCTTCTCGCAGGCGTTCGAAGGCTGCGACGGTTTCCTCGAGCGGATACTGGCCGCGCCAATGCAGCAGGTATAAATCGATGTAATCGGTGTTCAAGCGCCGCAGGCTGCGTTCGCAGGCCTGGGGGATGCCTTTGCGGCTGGCGTTGTGCGGGTAGACCTTGCTGACCAGGAAGACCTTGTCGCGCAGGCCTGTTATGGCTTCACCCACCACTTCCTCCGCGCCGCCTTCGGCATACATCTCGGCGGTGTCAATCAGGGTCATGCCCAGCTCGATGCCCAGGCGCAGCGCGGCGACTTCCTTGTTGTGTTGCGAGGGATCTTCGCCCATGCGCCAGGTGCCTTGACCGATGACCGGTACGTCGACGCCGGCCAGTTCGAGGGTCCGCATGAAAACCTCCTTTTTCGAATCGATAGATACTCTCCAGTTGGCAGCAGAATACCCCGGTGGTTCCGTGGACGTGTAGCAGCTGCTCGGCAGCTGCTTGATTGTGGGGGGATGTTTAGTGGGCCGAAAACTTCAGCACAGTGCTCTGGGTATAGGTCTTGCCCGGGTCAAGTCGGGTGGACGGGAAGTTCGGCTGGTTCGGTGAGTCCGGGTAGTGCTGGGTCTCGAGGGTAAACGCGCCCCAATGCGGATAAACCTTGCCGCCCTTGCCCTTGACCGTGCCATCGAGGAAGTTGCTGGTGTAGAACTGCACGCCGGGTTCAGTGGTGTAGAGCTGCAAGCGGCGCCCGGAGAGTGGGTCGCTGACATCGGCCGCCAGCTTGCTCACATCACCCTTGGCGTCCAGGGCCCAGTTGAAGTCAAAGCCGCCCTGTTTCGGCTCGGCGAATTTCAGTTGCGGGTGATCGGCCTTGATGTTTTTGCCGATGGCGGTGGGTTGTGTGAAGTCCATCGGCGTACCCGCGACCGGGGCCAGTTCGCCGGTCGGAATCAGTTTGGCGGTGACCGGCGTGTAATGGGTCGAATGCAGGGTGACGAGCTGTTTCAGAACATCCCCGTTGCCCGCGCCGGCGAGGTTGAAATAGCTGTGATTGGTCAGGTTCAGTACGGTCGGTTTATCAGTGCTGGCCTTGTAGTCGATGCGCAGTTCATTGTTCTCGGTGAGGCTGTAAGTGACCTCGGTCTTGAGGTTGCCGGGGAAGCCCATTTCGCCGTCCGCCGACAGATAGGTCAGGGTAACGCCCACCGAATCCTTGCCTTTGCTCGGCTGAGCTTTCCACACGTGCTTGTCAAACCCCTGCGGGCCGCCGTGCAGCGAGTTGGAGCCGTCGTTGAGCGGCACCTGATAGCGTTTGCCGTCCAGTTCGAACGCGCCGTTGGCCAGGCGATTGCCGAAACGCCCGATGGTCGCGCCAAAGTACGCGGTGCCGCTCTGATAGCCCTGAACGTCGTCAAAACCCAGCACCACGTCGTCGAGCTTGCCGTTTTTGTCCGGCACCTTCAGCGACTGCAAAATGCCGCCGTAGGTAATGATGGTGGCTTGCAGGCCATGGCTGTTGCGCAAGACGTATTGCTCGACGGGTGTGCCGTCGTTGGTCTTGCCGAAGGCTTTGTGTTCGCTGGACAGGCCAGCCGCTTGAGTGGGGAGGGTGGCGATCATCAGGGACAGTCCGAGGCCGGAGAGCAGGTGTCGGGAGTGCAGCATGGTTGACCTTCCTTTTTGTTGTTTTTGGAATGTAGTCATACTAATGATCGATTTCGATCGTCGATCAAGGAAGGATTTATAGCTGATATGTGAAGTGTTGCAATTAAAAGTATGACTAATATGTCGGTGTTCGTTATGGAGGCCAGGGTTTACGGACCATCGGCACTGCACTTTTTCAGCTTTGGCGGCTCTATCCTTGGCCAGCCTGCGGCGATCCCCTCCGTCGGCCAATGCCCAAGTTCAAGCACCCATGGCTCGAGTTTTACCCTTCTTCGCTTCACTTCTACGGCGCCGATGCCTGCTGCTGGCCAGCCTGTCGATGCTCTTCGCCAGCGGTTGCAGCCAGCAACAGGGTAGCGACATCGTCAACCAGTTCCGCGAAGGCACGCCCCAGGAATTCCTCCAGACCAGCGTCGACCGCATGGCGACCCTGGCGATGCGCGACAACCTCGACAGCCTCTACTTGCTGATGAGCAAGCTCTACCTGCGTAACCCGGACGAGTTGAAAAAATCCGGCTTCCTCGACGCCCGCACCGCCGGTAAACAAGTGCGCCTGGCCATCGAACAACAGCAGCCGCTGCCGACCCTCGGTGGCAAGAAGGACCTCGCGGCGCTGAGCTACGCCATGAGCCCTGAGTTTCTCGGCGACCGGGTCGGCGCCTTCATCTACGCCATCGGCAGCATGCTGGTCACCGCTCACGGCAACCGTCTCGAGTTCTATATGACCGATGCGATCAACCCGACCTTCGTCAATAACGCCGCCCGCAACATCGAGAAAGCCACCTGGATCCTGAGCCAGCGGCAAAACAAAAACGGCGAGCCCTTGCTGTTCTCCAACGAAATTTCGGAGGAGGGCAGCAACCTGAGTTTTGCCGTGGAGTTCGGCAAGATCGTCGCGCGGCTGGATCTGCTGACGCAGATGCTGGACGAGCGTTATCGGCGGATCGGCCTGAACTACGCGCAGAGCTTGCTGTTTTTGAATTTCCTACCCGTGCAGTAAATCATCCCCACCGCACTCACTGACACAGCAGATCCCCCTATAGGCGCGAGCCTGCTCGCGATAGCGTTGGCACATTCAATATCACGTGACTGAAACATCGCCATCGCGAGCAGGCTCGCTCCTACAGGGGGGGTTGAGTAAATAGGAAAAGTAGTAAGTTGTGGAATAACGATAGTTCGCATCGATATAACTGGTTATAAGAAAAATCGCTATGCTGCGGTCCAGTTTTTCCATGCGTTTTATTGCGGGCGTGTTAATGGATTTCGTTAACTTCGGGTTGGTGGTGGCAGGGTTGGTCGTCGGCTTTATCGTCGGCATGACCGGGGTAGGCGGTGGGTCTTTGATGACCCCGATTCTGCTGTGGTTCGGTATCAATCCGGCCACGGCGGTGGGCACCGACTTGCTGTACGCGGCCATTACCAAATCCAGCGGTGTGCTGGTTCATCGCAAGAACAACAATATCGACTGGGCGATCACCGGTTGGCTGACCCTCGGCAGCGTGCCGGCAGTAGCGCTGACGTTGTGGTTCCTGAGCAGTTTGCAGACTTCTCCCGACGCGATGAATGCCGTTATCAAACAAGCCCTCGGCTTCGTTCTGTTTGCCACGGCCCTGGCGATTTTCTTCAAAAAACGCCTGCTCGACTTCGCCCACAAACGGGCTGGCGGCCATTACAACCCCAGCGGTTCGCGCCTGAATGTGTTGACGGTCATCACCGGTCTGGTCCTGGGCACCATGGTCGCGCTGACCTCGATCGGTGCCGGCGCCCTCGGCACCGTAGCGCTGTTCATCCTCTATCCGTTGCTGCCGACACGCCGCCTCGTCGGCACGGAAATCGCCCACGCCGTGCCGTTGACCCTGGTCGCCGGCCTGGGCCATGCCAGCATGGGCAACATGGATTGGCAGGTGCTGGGTTACTTGCTGGTGGGTTCGCTGCCGGGGATTTACCTGGGCAGCCACTTGACCGGTCGTATCTCCGACGAAGTGCTGCGTCCTTGCCTGGCCACGATGCTGGTGTTGATCGGCTACAAACTGGCGTTTTAGCGTGTACCCCAGATAAAAATGTAAATTGTCTAGTCTTGAAGCAGGGCTACGCCTGTTTCACCCGAACGCCCGATGCACCGCATCGGGCGTTTTGTATTTTAAGGACAGGTGTGGGCACTCTTGGTTGTCGATAAAGATCGCTGCCGCACCCTCTGCTCAAAAAGTGCTGCGCAGGTGAACGTCAGTTGGTGACCAACAGTTCCGGGCCGAGGTAGTCGTTGATGTGGTCAATATCGTCGTCGCCCAGACTGCCCACCGAAGAGGCCAGGCGCAGGCGCGACATCAAGTAGCGCAGCTTGGCCTCGAACAGATCGTGGCGTGCATCGAAGAGCAGCTCTTCGGCATTGAGAACGTCCGAGTTGGTGCTGGTGCCGCCTTCTTTGAAGCCTTTGCGTGTCGAAGTCAGTGAGCGTTCGTTGGACTCCACTGCTCTCTCCAGCGCGCGAATACGTTGGGCGCCGCTCTCTACGCCGCGATACTCACGGGTGGTACCGGAGATGACTTCCTGGCGCGTAGCGTCGAGTTCGTCCAGGGCCTTATAGCTATTGGCGCTCGCCTGGCGCGTCAACGCGCTAGTGCCACCACCGTTGTACAACGGGAAGTTTGCCTCCAGCCCGATTGAGGCGTAGCGGTTGCGTTGATTCAGCTCGGAGATTGATTGGCTATCGCCCGCGGTGTAGCCGGCAACGAAATCAAGTGTCGGCCAGTGACCAGCCCTGGCGCGCTTCACTTCTTCTTCAGCGAGGTCGCTGCTATGACGGCGCGCATGGATCAGCGGGCTGTCAGTCTGAGCCTTGATTAACCAGTCCTGCAGGTTGCTCGGTAGCAGCGGTGGCGTATTGAAGGTCGGACGCAAGGTGGTCAGGGATTCGGGGGATTCTCCGATGTATTCCTCAAGCTTGCGGCGCGCGTTGACCAGGTTGTCCTGCGCTTCGATCAGCTCAACCGCGGCGAGGTCGCGGCGAGCGATCGACTCGTCGATGTCGGTGACGGTACCGGCCCCCAACTCCATGCGTCGTTTAGCCGAAGCGAGTTGCTCGTCAAAGGCGCTTAACTTGGCTTTGGCAAGGATGATGGTTTCGCTGGCCAGGAGCACGTCGAAATAGCTTTCGGCCAGGCGCACTGCGGCGTCCTGACTCTTGGCATCGAACACCGCGACGCTGTAGTCGGCACGCTGTTTACCCTGGCGGAACTCGGCCATTTTCTGTTTGTTGAACAGCGGCTGGCGCAAGCGCACGTTAGCGCCCTTGGAGTCGTAGTCGAGATCCCTTTCGATGCCGCTCTGGCGCTGGGTGCCATTGACCTTGTTGTCGTAGGCCGAGGCACTGATCTGCGGTAGCAGGCCGGCCTGGCCAATGGCGCGGTTTTCCAGGCCGGCCTCTTTTTCATGTACGGCGGCGCGATAGACGGGGCCTTGGTACTGCAACAGATCCCAGGCTTGCTTGAGGTCCATGGCGCCAACCGGGAAGGACAGCGCAAGCAAGCAAAAGATCAGGCAATGACGGTCCATTTCATTGTTCCTTGAACGAGCTGTCGACACGCTCGAGCATTGGTTTGAGAAGATAGCTCATCAAGTTGCGCTCGCCGGTCTTGATGGTGACGCTGGCGGGCATACCGGGACGAATGTGATTGCTGCCAAGCTGGCTCATGCCATCGGGAGTGACTTCTACCTGTGCCAGATAGAACGGTTGCTTGCTTTCCTCGTCGAGCAGGCGGTCGGCGGAGACTGTCTTCACACGGCCAGGGATGTTGGGCGTCTGGGCATGGTTGAAGGCCGGAAACGCAATGTCCACGGCCAGGCCGGGGACCATCTTGTCGATCGCCTGTACCGGAATCATCGCGTCAACCTGCAGCGGTTCATTGTCCGGAACGATTTCCATGATTTTGAAGCCGGGCTGAATGATCCCGCCGATGGTCGCAATGCTCAGTGAATGGACGATGCCATCGATCGGCGAGCGAATCACCGTGTGGGTCACTTCATAGTCCAGCGCACGCAAGCGGTCGGCCAGGGTGGTATTTTCCTTGGCGGTGTCGGTGAGCTGCGATTCGACTTCCTTCTGGTAATCGTGCTGGCGCTGAAGGATGCGCAGCTTGATTTCGGTGGTCTGGCTGCGTATGCGGGCGATGTTGTTGAGGTTTTCGGCCTGGCCGGCGGAGAGGTCGGAATTGCTGCGTTCCAGCTCAAGCAGGCGGTTGCGTGGCACATAGCCTTCGGCCGCCAGCACGCGGGTACCTTTTAGTTCCTGGTTGAGGAAGTCGATCTGCGAGGCGCGGGCGCCATAGACCTGCTGCAGGCCCTTGAGCTGCACCGCCGACGCCGCGAGGTTTTCCTGAAGGATGCTGATTTCGCCAGCGAGGCCGGCGCGTCGGGTGTCCAGCAGGCGTTGTTGCAGATTCATGGCGGCCACCAGGCGGTGGTCATTCCCGAAGCGCTTGAGCAGTTCAGGGTCGTAGTTCACCACGTCGCGGCCGTCGCGTTCCGCTTCCAGACGGTTTTCCACCGTCTTGCTGACGATGTACTGGGCGCTGACCGCACCCTGTTCGGAGGCGGCGCGCAGCGAGTCGAGGCGGACCAGCTCCTGGCCTTTTTTCACTGCATCACCTTCGCGAACAAGAATGGCCTCCACAGTGCCGCCGGTCAGATGCTGCACGGCTTTACGATTGCTGGTGACTTTGACCGTGCCAGTCGCGACCACGCCGGCATCCAGTGGCGCCAGCCAGGACCACAGGAGGAAGCCGCCGAAGCCGGCGAGCATCAGCAACATGCCCCAGCGCACGGGTTTACCGACGTCCAGATCCACCACGTTCCTGGGATCGGCGAGAATCATCTCGGTGTGTTGGCTCATTTGCATGATCGGTCACTCCCGTGATTTGACGGAGGCCAGCGGAGTCGATGCGCCTGCAGGCATCACACTGGCCTTGCGCAGCGCTGCAAATACTTCATCGCGAGTACCGAGCATCTGCACACCGCCGTCGCGCAGCATCAGCACCTTATCGACGGCGCAGAGCACATTGGGACGGTGGGAAATCAGAATGACGGTGGCGCCGCGGTTTTTCAGTTGAGCCAGCGCCTCGACCAAGCCCTTTTCACCGACGTCGTCGAGGTTGGCGTTCGGCTCGTCCAGCACAATCAGATTGGGTTCTCCATACAGCGCGCGAGCCAAGGCGATGCGTTGCTTCTGGCCTCCGGACAGCGGGCTGCCATCGGTGCCCAGACGGGTCTCATAACCCTGCGCCAAACGCAGGATCATCTCGTGCACTCCAGTCGTCCTGGCGGCGCGTATGACCGCATCGCTGTCCACTTCGCCAAAGCGCGCAATGTTGTCGGCGATGGTGCCCTCGAACAGCTCCACGTCCTGTGGCAGGTAACCGAGCCAGGGGCCAAGTTCGCCCTTGTTCCAGGTGAATATGTCCGCGCCGTCCAGGCGCACCTTGCCGGCCTGCGCCGGCCAAACGCCAACCAACAGACGAGCGAGGGTGGATTTGCCCGAGGCGGATGGACCGATAATGCCAAGGCTTTCGCCGGGGGAAAGGTTGAAGCTCACTCCGCGCAGAATCGTGTTGCTGGTGCCGGGCGCACCGGCATACACATTCTCCACCGCCAGCATGCCCAGCGGCCGCTGCAGCGACATGCTCGGTGGCCGGCGAGGATAGTCGTTCAGCATCTCGTTCAACCGGGCCCAGGCCGAACGGCAGCCAAGCAATTGCTTCCACGACGCGATGACTTGTTCAACCGGGGCCAGCGCGCGGCCGGTGAGGATCGAGCAAGCAATCATCATCCCCGGGGTGATCTTGCCTTCGATCGCCAGCAACGCGCCGGCGCCGAGGATCAGCGATTGCAAAGTGATGCGCACGAAGCGCCCGGTACTGCTGATCAGGGCAGCACGGTCGGAAGCCAGGGTCTGCATTTCCAGAATGTGCAAATGGCTTTGGTACCAGCGCTTGCCGATCGAAGGCAGCATGCCCATGGCCTCGATAACCTCGGCGTTGCGCAGGTTGTTGTTGGCGTAGCTGGCGGAGGTGAGGGCAGCCTGATTGGCTTCGGCCAGTGGCTTTTGCGTTGCCTTCTCGGTGAGATAAGCCAGGCCCACCAGAATCAGCGAGCCGATCAGCGTGACCAGTCCGAGCAGCGGGTGGATCAAATAGGCGACCAGCAGGTAGATGGGGGTCCAAGGCGCATCAAAGAATGCGAACAGACCATTGCCGGTGAGAAATTGACGCACCTGTGCGAGATCTTGCAGGGCCTGGGCCGGATTGCCTCCGGCGCGACTCAGGTTGCGCTCGAATGCTGCGGTGAAAATGCGTCGATTGAGGTCCATGTCGAGGCAGTTGCCGACTCGGATCAGCACGCGGGTGCGGAACATTTCCAGCGTGGCCATTAGCAAGAACAGGCCTATCACCAGGAAGGTCAGCATCGTCAATGTTGTGACGTTACGACTGACCAAGGCCCGATCGTAGACCTGCAGCATATAAATAGCTGGCGTCAACATCATGACGTTGATGACGCCGCTGAATCCGGCCAACGAGTAAAAACTGCGGCGAAGTCGAAAGAGCGCGTCGGCCAGTTCGGATCGGGTACTTGAGAGCTTGTGCATTTGATAGACCCTCACCGAAAAGCCGGGTGTGCTTGCGGCAAAAAGCAGCAAGGAAAATGTGTGAAAAACCATAGATGTAGTTGCGAATGCTTCTCGCGGACACAAGCCATAGCGTTCCTGGAAAAGTTCCGTAAATTTTTATGTTCACATGCAGCAGCGTAGGTGGCGTTTGTCTCTCTAGCGATACAGTTTGAAATAACATTTCGCTCTAGTAGTTCGTATGAATATTTATATGTCGTTTAATAACAGTAAGTTGGCATGTCCAATGACGATGATATTTTTTTACGTCGTAATATTGACAGCGCATTGCTATAGAACTTTAGTCATGTTCAAGGGCGCCCGTCTGAATCTTGCCATCGCTTCGAAAGTGCAGGGCACGGTGGTCCTGAAGGAGCACGGCATGTCGATCATTTTGTTCTGTTGCACCGTGACGGAGCTGTTCAGGAAGTTCGCTTCGACTTCCCGATTCCATGGCCCACCAGTGGCTCGGAATCGCTCTGCCTAAACGCTCAGCGAGCAATTTCATCCAGCGAATTCCAGGCGCGCATTCACCGGCGCAGGGGACGGCTTTGCCTGCCCCACGCCTGCTCTCGCCAAACACTGAACCAACGAACTGCGCAAGCCAGCACGTGACTTGGCGCGGGAGGATTTATTCGTCCCGAGCCTTTCCCATATAGATCGAGGGCAATCGAAATGGCCAATTTCAACAAGTCGGACCTGGAGTTCATTCTCAAGCAAATCTTCATCGCAGAAGCGCATGCCGACGGCGCCAGCCTTAGTGATTTGCTACCCAACAGTCAGGTGCCATACGGCCTGCGAACCGTCGATGGCAGCTACAACAACCTGGTCGCCGGACAAAGCGAATTTGGCGCTGCGGACAATTCCTTCCTGCGCCTGCTTGACGCTTCGTATCGTGCGTCGTACGCCGGGACAGGGACGGTGGTCGATCCGCAGCCACGGATTATCAGTAACCTGATCAACGACCAGACCGCCAACAACCCGGCCGCTGTCGCTGCGAACGGTGGTGCTGACCCAGTGATCAGCCCCGGTCTGGACGGCGTGTTCGGCACGGCCGACGACAAGGAAGTATTCTTCATCCCCAACGAGTCGCCGGACGCCGGCCTGACCGCCGGCTTCAACTCGTGGATGACCTTCTTCGGCCAGTTCTTCGACCACGGCCTTGATCTGCTCAGCAAGAGCAGTACCGACGTTGTGTTTATTCCGCTGCAGCCGGACGATCCGTTGTTTGTGCCGGGCAGCCCGACCAACTTCATGGTGCTGCCACGTGCAGTGCGTACGGCCGGCGCGGACGGAATTGTCGGCACTTCCGATGATGGTCAGCCCAACACCACCTCACCGTTCGTAGACCAGAGCCAAACATACAGCTCGCACCCGTCGCACCAGGTGTTCCTGCGTGAGTACGTCCTCAACGCGGCCGGTGACCCTATTGCAACGGGGCGCTTGATTACCAACCGCGATCTCGGCGCTGATGGCAAATTCGGCACGGCCGATGATGGCGACGGCGAAAGCGGCGGCATGGCGACCTGGGCAGTGGTAAAAGCCCAGGCCCGTGACATTCTCGGCATCAACCTGACCGACCTCGATGTGCACAACGTGCCGTTGCTCGCGACTGATGCCTATGGCAGCTTCATCCGGGGGCCGAACGGTATGCCGCAGGTGGTGATGCGCACCAGTAACGGTACCGACGGTATTGCCGGGACGGCTGATGACGTCACGCAACTGGTCGAAGGCAACCGGGATGCGCCGATCAGTCTGGCCAACGCCGTAAGCACCGGACATGGTTTCCTCGACGACATCGCCCACAATGCCGCGCCGGTCGTCGTCGGTGGGGTTCTGCAAGCGGATGCCGACGCCGATGTCGGCAATGCGCAGCCCGTGGGTGCGGGCGGCAACAACCTGACCTATGACAACGAACTGCTCGACGCCCACTACATTGCCGGCGACGGCCGGGCGAACGAAAACATTGGCCTGACCGCCGTGCACCATGTGTTCCACTCCGAGCACAACCGCCTGGTCCAGCAATCCAAGCAAACCATCCTGGCCGCCGGCGATCTGGCGTTTCTCAATGAGTGGCTGGTGGACGACGTCGCCGCAATGCCTACGACACTCGCCGAAATATCAGCCTTGGTGTGGGACGGCGAACGCCTGTTCCAGGCCGCCAAGTTCGGCACCGAGATGCAGTACCAGCACCTCGTCTTCGAAGAGTTCGCGCGGACCATTCAGCCGCAGGTTGACGCATTCCTTGCCCCCAACGGGTATGACACCTCGATCAACCCGGCCATCCTCGCCGAGTTCGCCCATGTGGTGTATCGCTTCGGTCACTCGATGTTGACCGAGACCGTCGATCGCTTCGACCCCGAGTTCAATCCGCTGCTCACTGACCCGAACAACCCGGATTCGCAAATGGGTCTGATCGCGGCCTTCCTCAATCCGCTGGCGTTCGCCGGCAGCGGGGCCACTGCGGACGAAGCGGCAGGGGCGATCATTCGCGGTGTGACCCGCCAGCTCGGCAACGAGATCGACGAGTTCGTCACTGAAGCGTTGCGCAACAATCTGCTCGGTCTGCCCCTCGATTTGCCGGCCTTGAATCTGGCGCGTGGTCGCGACACGGGTATCCCGACCTTGAATGAGGCGCGGCGTGAGTTCTACTCATCAACCGGCGACAGCCAACTCAAGCCGTACATCAGTTGGGCAGACTTCGCGGACAACCTCAAACACCCCGAGTCGTTGGTCAACTTCATCGCAGCCTATGGCACGCATGAAACGATTACGGCGGCGACCACGCTGGCAGACAAACGCGCTGCAGCCCTGGCGCTGGTATTCGGTGGCGATGATGCGCCGGCTGACCGCCTGGACTTCCTCAACAGTACCGGCGCCTATGGCAACGTAACGCTGGCCGGCAAGGATGGGCTGCTGGGTACTGCCGACGACGTGACGGGTGTAACGATCACGGGCGTCGACGATATCGACTTCTGGGTCGGTGGCCTCGCCGAGCAGAAGATGCCGTTCGGCGGTATGCTCGGTTCGTCGTTCAACTTCGTGTTTGAGACCCAGATGGAGGCGTTGCAGGACGGCGACCGCTTCTACTATCTGTCACGTACCGCGGGCCTGAACTTCGGCACCGAGTTGGAAAACAACTCCTTTGCCAAGCTGATCATGCTCAACACCGATGTCACACACCTGTCGAACACCGTGTTCCTGACGCCTACTTACACCCTGGAAGTGAATCAGGCCAATCAGTTCACTGGCCTTGGCGCGGGCAGCGCCGATCCAACTGGCGGCCTCATGATCAACGGTGTGGAAATCGTGCCGCTGGTGATCCGCGATAACCCCGACACCGTGGGGGCGGACAGTAATTATCTGCAATATACCGGCGAAGACCATGTCGTCCTGGGTGGCACCGCTGGCAATGACATCATCGTCTCCGGTGAGGGCGATGACACCCTTTACGGCGACGGTGGCAACGACCGCCTCGAAGGCGGCGCCGGCAACGATGCGGTACTGGGCGGCGCGGGCGATGACATCATCACCGACTCGTTCGGTGACAACCGTCTGGAAGGTAATGCCGGTAACGATGTGATCGTCGCCGGTAGCATGCTGGTTGGCGGCAACCTGATCCTGGGGGGCGATGGCCAGGACTTCATCATCACCACCGAAGACATCAGCACCACCTTCGGCGGTCAGGGTGACGATTTCATCCTCGGGGCCAAGACCAACCTGCCAGCTACGGGCAACGAAGGTGATGACTGGATCGAGAGCGGTACCCAGGACGGTGCGCCAGGCGATAACGCCTCGCCGTTGCTCAATGACGACGTGATCGGCAACGATATCTTTGTCGGTGGTGGTGGCTTCGACGAAATGATCGGCGAGGGTGGCGATGACATCTTCGTCGGCAGCGATGCCCAGGACAATATGGACGGCATGTCCGGTTTCGACTGGGTGACCTACAAAAATGACAGGGTCGGTGTGACCGTTGACCTGACCATGGCCACGCTGGCGCAACCACACGGCAACGCGCCAAACCAGAACAACGGGCCGTTCAATCCGGTCGGTGCCTCACCGACCTCGATCCTCGACCGTTTTGCCGAGGTCGAAGGCTTGTCCGGTTCGCAATTTGGCGATGTGCTCAAGGGCGATAATGTTGATGCGGTCACGATTGCCGACCACGGCGGGACCACGGGCAGTGCGCTGACCAATGTGGCGTTGATTCGCGGACTGGAGCAATTCCTGGCCGATGCCGGCTTGCCGACCACTGGTTTTGCCACGGGCAATATCATCCTCGGTGGCAATGGCAGTGACCTGATCGAGGGGCGTGGTGGCGATGACCTGATCGATGGCGACAAATGGATCAACGTCAGAATTGCGGTGTATGGCCCCAACGACGTCAACCATACCGGCCCTGAAATCGCCACCTTCGACAGCATGGTCGACATGATTCCGTTCATGATCGACGGCACCTATAACCCAGGTCAGCTCAAGGCCGTGCGGGAAATCCTGCCCGGCACTTCGACAGGCGGGGCGGCTTTCGACACTGCCGTTTTCTCCGGCCTTCAGTCTGAGTATGTGGTGACGCGTGACACCCGAGGCACGGCCAATGTGGCGGACGATGTCTGGACAGTGACCGATACCGAAGCGGGTCGCGACGGCACCGATACCTTGCTGCATATCGAACGCCTGCAGTTCGCCGATACCCAGCAAGTGCTGGTGCCGGATCTGAACGCACAACCGTTGGGCAGACCGACCGTCGCGGATGGAAACGGCGGCGCGATCACAGTGGGCGACACATTGACGGTGAGCATGGCCGGAGTGCGCGATTCCGACAACATCACGGTGGGTAACCCGCAGGGTTTCGTCAACAATGCCTCGGTGTCCTACTATTGGCAGTTCGAAGCCGACCCCGGCACCGGCGTGTTCGAAGACATCATCCAGCTGCCAGCGGGTGACCTGGCGTTCCAAAGTGCCGACGGCACCACGTTCAAGGTCTCGCCGGATCTTGCCGGGCTGGCACTGCGGGTCAAAGCGATCTACCAGGATGGTCACGGCACGACTGAAGTGGTGTTCTCGCAACCGACTGATGTGGTGGCTCCCGGCGAGCCGGTTGTGCCGACGGCGCAGACACCGGTAGTCAATGCCACCGCGGGGGGCGAGGGCCTTAACATGGTCCGCTCCGACCTCAACTTCATCCTTGATCAGATCAAGATTGCCGAGGCTGATGCGGCCGGTCAGGACATCCTCTCGCTGATCCCGAATATCCGCGCGCCGTTGGGCCTGCGTGCGGTCGACGGCTCGAACAACAACCTGATGAACCTCAACGGCATCAACAACACCGAGTTTGGTGCCGCGGATAACACCTTCCCGCGCTTGACCGATCCGGTCTTCAATCCGGCGGAAGGTGCTCCTGCCGGCTTCTTCGGCCCCGGCTCGCCGGCCATTCCGGGATCGTCGTATCAGCAGAACAGCGGCTTTGTGTTTGACTCGCAGCCGCGCACGATCAGTAATCTGATCGTCGACCAGACGTCGAACAACCCGGCGGCCTATGCCACTGCTTACGACCCGGGTGCGGACGGTGTGCTCAACTTCGGCGCAGAGGGGAACGACGACGTGCTCAAGGATGGCACTCGAATAGTCGCCAGCCCCGGCATGGATGGTCAGTTCGGTACTGCCGACGACCATGATGTGTACCTGTTCGAGAACACCGCGTCGGACGCAGGGTTGTCCGCGCCGTTCAACGCCTGGATGACCTTCTTCGGGCAGTTCTTCGATCACGGTCTGGACCTGGTGACCAAAGGCGGTTCGGGCACGATCTTCATCCCGCTGCAACCGGATGATCCGCTGTATGTGCCCGGTGGCAACACCAACTTCATGGTGCTGACCCGCGCGACCAACCTGCCCGGGGCGGATGGGGTTCTCGGCACGGCCGACGACATCCATGAGCACACCAACACCACGTCGCCATTCGTGGATCAAAACCAGACCTACAGCTCGCACCCATCACACCAGGTTTTCCTGCGCGGTTATGAGCTGACCGACAACGGCCCCATCGCGACCGGCAGATTGATCACTAACCGTGACCTGGGGGCGGATGGCAAGTTTGGTACCGCAGACGACACCGAAATCGGTGGTATGGCGACCTGGAAAGTGGTCAAGGCGCAGGCCAACGACATTCTGGGTATTCGCCTTACCGACGCCGACGTCGACAACTCCCCGCTGTTGGCGACCGACGCTTATGGCAATTTCATCAAGGGGCCCAACGGCTTCCCGATGGTCGTGATGAAGGGCGCTGACGGTCTTGGTGGCACGGCTGATGACGTCCTTGTCGAAGGCAATCCGCTTGACCCCATTAGCCTGACCAACGCTGTGCGTACCGGTCACCAGTTCCTCGCCGACATTGCCCACAATGCGGCGCCGGTGTTCAGCGGTGGCGTGCTCGTGCCTGACGCGGATTCGGATACTGGCAACGCAGTGCCGTTCAATCCGCAGACCGGGGCCAACCTGGCCTACGACAACGAGTTGCTCGATGCGCATTACATCGCTGGCGACGGCCGGGTCAACGAGAACATCGGCCTGACCGCGGTGCATGCGATCTTCCACTCCGAGCATAATCGGCTGGTCGCGCAGACCAAGGACACCGTGCTTGATTCGGGTGACGTAGCCTTCCTCAACGAGTGGCTGCTCACTCCTGTGAGCGCTTTGCCCGCCAACCAGGCTGAGATCGATGCGCTTGTGTGGAATGGCGAGCGCTTGTTCCAGGCTGCCAAGTTCGGCACCGAGATGCAGTATCAGCACCTGGTGTTCGAGGAGTTTGCGCGGACCATCCAGCCCAACGTTGACCTGTTCTTTGCACCGACCCAGGTCTATGACGTTGACCTCGATGCCTCGATCGTCGCCGAGTTCGCCCATACCGTGTACCGGTTTGGCCACTCGATGCTGACCGAGACCGTCGATCGCTTCGACGTCGACTTCAACGTGATCGGCGATCCGAACAGCGCTGATCCTGATCAGCAACTCGGCCTGATCGCGGCGTTCCTCAACCCGTTGGCGTATGCCGCCAGTGGCGTGACGCCCGAAGATGCGACCAGTGCGATCGTGCGTGGGATGACTCGGCAAGCCGGTAACGAAATCGACGAGTTCGTCACCGAGGCGCTGCGCAACAACCTGCTCGGCCTGCCGCTCGACCTGCCGGCGATCAACATTGCCCGTGGCCGCGACGTGGGGATTCCTTCGCTCAATGCGGTCCGCCGCGACATCTACAGCCAAACCGGTGATACCCAACTCAAGCCTTACATCAGCTGGGTCGACCTGGTGCAGCACCTCAAGCATCCAGAGTCGTTGATCAACTTCATCGCAGCCTATGGCACGCATAGCACGATCACGGAGGCGACCACACTGGAAGCCAAACGCGCTGCAGCCATGGCGCTGGTATTTGGTGGTGATGATGCGCCGGCTGACCGCTTGGACTTCCTCAACGGAACCGGTACCTGGGCCAACGTCACGCTGGCCGGCAAAGATGGGGTGATGGGGACTGCCGACGATCTGAAGGGAGTGACGATCACGGGCGTAGATGCCATCGATCTCTGGATCGGCGGCCTGGCCGAAGAGAAAACCCCGTTCGGCGGCATGCTCGGCTCGACCTTCAACTTCGTGTTCGAGAACCAGCTGGAAAAACTGCAGGACGGTGACCGCTTCTACTATCTGGAGCGTACGGCTGGCCTGTCGATGAATGCCGAACTGGAAAGCAATTCGTTCGCCAAGCTGATCATGGCCAACACCTCGGCTACGCACTTGCCGGGCCTGGTGTTCTCGGACCCTGGTTTCTATCTTGAAAGGGACCAGAGCAAGCAGTACAACGATGGCTTGGGCAACGCTGATCCGCTTGGCGAGAACGGCGAGCAGGTCGTGTTCCGCGACAACCCGCTGACCGCAGGACCGGACACCAACTACATCAAGTACACGGGTGATCAGCACATCGTGCTGGGCGGCACCAACAATGCCGACATCCTCATCGCCAGTGAAGGCGATGACACGGTCTGGGGTGACGGCGGCAACGATGTCATCGAAGGCGGTGACGGCAACGACCAACTGCGCGGTGGCGCCGGCGACGACATCATCACCGACCGCGGCGGCGACGATAACATCCAGGGGGGCGACGGCAACGACGTGCTGCACGGTGGCAATGGCGTCAACCTGATCATCGGCGGGTTCGGCAATGACTTCATCGTGACCGGCGAGGACGCCTCCGAGGCTATTGGTGGCCACGGCAACGACTTCATTCTGGGCAGCAAAGCCAACGAGCAGGACATGGGTAACGAAGGCGACGACTGGATCGAGAAGGGCACGTCGGACGGTGCGCCTGGCGACAACTTCGACCCGCTCGGCAACGACCCGATAATCGGCCACGATGTGTTCATCGGCGCTAGCGAAAACGACAAGTTCAACGGCGAGGGCGGCGACGACATCATGGTCGGCAGTCTCGGCCTGGGTGACCGCTATATCGGTGGCTCCGGCTATGACTGGGCAACCTTCAAGGGGCTCGCCCAGGGCGTGACCATCGACTTCACCGATCGCTTTTTCGATGTTCCGCCGGTGCCGGGTTCGGGGGCTTCGGCGCTGGTGCGGTTCGACATCATGGAAGGTTTGTCGGGTTCATCACACGGGGACTACCTGCGCGGTGATAACGAAGATGCCACAACACTGCCCGGCGCCGGAGCAACTGGCAGTGTGCTGACCAACATCAACCTGATCGACGGCCTGGTTGATCTTCTGCCCGCCGGAGCAACGTTCTTCGACGGCGGCAACATCATCCTCGGCGGCAGCGGCAGCGACCTGATCGAAGGTCGCGGTGGTGACGACATCATCGATGGTGACAAGTGGCTGAACGTGCGTATAAGCGTGCGGGAAAATGTCGATGGTACTGGCGAGGAAATCGCCACGTTCGACAGCATGGAGCCGCTGGTGCCGTTTATGTTGAACGGTACTTACAACCCGGGCCAGTTGGTCATCGTGCGGGAGATTCTGACCGGCAATGACAGCTACGACACTGCATTGTTCTCCGGTAATTTGGGGGAATACGGCATCGAGATCGATGGCGACACTGTCATCGTGACCGACTCGGTGGCAGGGCGTGATGGCGTCGATCGCCTGACAGGCATCGAGCGTCTGCAGTTCGCTGACGTGGCGCAATCGTCCGGAGTGGGCACCGCTCAAAACAACGACCCATCGGGTCATCTGGCAATCCTCGATGCTGCAACCGGTGTGCGTGACGAAACGCCTGTTGCCGGCCAGTTGCTGCGAGTCAGTGATCGGGCGGTACACGACGCGGACAACCAAAGCGGGACCAACCCGACCGGTGCGGTGACTGGCGGGGTGGCTTACTACTGGCAGGTCGAAACCATTGCCGGCACGGGCGTTTATGATGACATCACCTCCCTCGCTGCGGGCGAGGCAACGCGGGCGATCGGCACCACCTACCGGGTGACGGACGATGTGGCAGGTCTGAACATCCGCGTCCGGGCGGTGTACCAGGATGCGAAGGGCACGCTGGAGATCGTCGATTCGTCCGGGAACAGCACACCGACCGAAGGGCCGACCGTTACCGGGCTTGCCGTGCAGAACCAGCTGTTGACCGCTGACCCGTCGAGCATCATCGACCTCGATGGCCTGAGCAATCCGCAGTTCACCTATCAGTGGCAGGCGAACGACGGGCTTGGCTTCGTCAACATCGCCGGCGCTACCGGTAGCACGTTCGCGCTTGGCCAGGCTCAGGTCGATCAGGAAGTGCGCGTGGTCATCGGTTACGTAGATGCTTTCGGTGTGGCCGAAAGCGTTTCGTCCAACATCCTGGGGCCGGTGGAAAACGTCAACGATGCACCGACTGCAGGGCCAACCTTAACCGGGCTTGCAGTGCAGAACCAGGTGTTGACCGCTGACCCGGCGAGCATCATCGACGTCGATGGCTTGAGCAATCCGCAGTTCACCTACCAATGGCAGGCGAACAACGGGTCTGGCTTCGTCGACATCAACGGCGCTACCGGTAGCACGTTCGCGCTTGGCCAGGCTCAGGTCGGGCAGGCAGTGCGCGTGGTCATCGGTTACGTGGATGACTTCGGTGCGGCCGAAAGCGTTTCATCCAACACCCTGGGGCCGGTGGCCAACGCCAATGATGCACCGACAGGCGCATTGCTGATCAGCGATACGACACCGAATCAAGGGCAGGTGCTAACCGCGCTGACGGGCGAGATTGTCGATGCGGATGGGCTGGGCACCTTCAGCTTCCAGTGGCAGCAAGGTGTCGGTGTGTCCTTCACTGACATCAACGGTGCGACTGCTGCGACCTTCACCCCGGGTGCGGCGCAAGGCAATCTGCAACTGCGAGTGATCGTGCGCTACACCGATGGCTTCGGCACGCTGGAGTCGGTGACCTCTGCGGCGACGGCGGCAGTAACGGTACTGAGTGGCGTGGTCCTGCAGGGCAATGCGTTTGCGAACACCCTCACCGGCACTGCGGGTAACGATGTGCTGATTGGCCTGGGCGGGAGCGATACGCTGAATGGCCTGGCCGGTATCGACCAGTTGTTTGGCGGCACGGGCAACGACATCCTCAACGGCGGAGACGACAACGACGTCCTCAATGGCGAGGACGGCACCGACACCCTCAACGGTGGGCTCGGCGCGGATACCATGAACGGCGGTGCCGGCAACGACACGTTTGTGGTCGACAACGTCGGTGACCTTGTCACCGAGGCGCTGGGTGGTGGTACCGATCTGGTGCGAACCAGTCTGACGAGCTACCAGCTCGGTGCCAACGTCGAGAACCTGACCTATACGGGAACCGCAAACTTCACCGGTACCGGTAACGCGCTAGCCAACATCATCACCGGCGGGGTGGGTAGCGACCTCCTCAATGGCGGTGCAGGTGCTGACCGGTTGGTGGGGGGCGCCGGCAACGATACCTATGTCGTCGACGCAGCCTTGGACGTGGTGGTCGAGGTGTTAGGTGGCGGTACGGACACCGTGCAGACCTCGCTGGCCAGCTACACGCTTGGCGCTAATGTCGAGAATCTGACCTACACCGGAGTCGGCAACTTCGTCGGCAACGGCAACGGGTTGAACAACGTCATCACCGCCGGAGCGGGTAATGACACCCTCAATGGTAACGACGGCAACGACCAACTGTTCGGTGGCATTGGCACCGATACCCTGAACGGCGGCAATGGCGATGACAGCCTCGACGGCGGTGATGGGGCGGATGTCTTGAATGGTGGATCAGGCAACGACACGCTGCTCGGTGGTGACGCTAACGACATATTGTTGGGTGGAACCGGCATTGACTTTATCGATGGCGGAATTGGCAACGATACGGTCACTGGCGGTGCCGGTAACGACATGATGGTTGCCAGCAGTGGCAACGATATCTTCATGTTCGCAGCGGGCTTCGGGGCCGATCAGATCATCGGCTTCGATGCCGACGCGGTGGGAGGCCAGGACCGGCTCGATATTTCCTCGTTCGGCGTCACTGCTGCGACCTTTGCCGGCATCGTTATCATCACCGATATCGGTGCGGATACCTTGATCAGCTCCGCAGGGCCTGAATCCATCCGCCTGGTCGGTGTGGCCGATGCAACAACCGTCACTGCCGCAGACTTCATTCTGGCCACTTGAGGTTCTGATCAGCAATGTCGCAGGGAGCGTGGACATCGGAGGGGAGGGCAATGGATGCCCTCCGTTTTTTTAAAACTCTGGCCGTTTGTTCGGCCGAAAATGCGTGAACCACTCTGCCACGCCGTATGTCGGTTCGTGGGAAACGCTCGATCAACATTTGACCAGGGAATGGAAATAGGGGAGCCCGACCTTGAACATTTCAACGACCTGCGCCATGAGCAGCCTGTTGGTTTCGCTCACCGCTTCTGCTACCGGGATCATTCCGGTCTTCGAGCTGGACTTCACCCGATCCGCAACAGAAACGCTGCAAAAAATGGGCATCAACGACGCTTGTATTATCGCCGCTTCACATCCCGCTGAATTTACCTACTGCCGAGAAGGATCTTCAACGCTCTGGAAGTATCAGGCGTTGGATCTAGAGCAACAGGCGGCGATCCAAGTTGGCCAAACGCGGTCTTCTATGGATCATCAGCGAATTACTGTCGCGCAATTCAATAGCACTGCCTGCGAAGAAGATCACCTTGAGCCAGTGGTAAATCCGGCGATTAGTCTTGGGTTTGTCCTCGGCTTGTTCACCCTGTTTCTGTTGATCGGTTTTCGACGCGCCCGCCACCTGTAATCCAAACGTGATGAATGCTTCCCACGGACTCTTGACTGCTGAACAAGCTGATAAGACGCCAGGCTGTTCCTGTCGCAAAAATCCTGGAGCAACGCAGCCTGGCGTTCCGGCCTTTTTTCACCACCAGGCAAGGTGGCCTGGTGCAGGTCAAGCGGATGATGGAGCGGTGCGGCGGGGTGTTCAGTCGGGAAAGTCGCGAGGGCGACGGCACGGTGTGTCCGTCTGTTGTTCAAGCGAATTCCCTGAATATGGGGAGGAACTTTACCCAGTAGCGGGTGCCATGCCCCAGTCGCTTTTTGGGCATGGCAAATTGATGTTGATAAGCCATTGTTCTGCTGGGTATTGATGCTTTGTATAGAACATTACGAATCTGGCGAACTCCTTGCACTCCTCCCATTACCCCCTTCACGATTTAGAGGCGGCTGGTGATGGACAGAAAAGCGCGGCACCCCTGCAAATGGTTTGGTCTCCTGACGCCCCTGAGCGTCCTTCTGACAATGACGCTCGGCACAACAAACCTTCGCGCCAGCCCGATCGACGACGAACGACAGCCCGAACCCTCCGACCCTTCAGCGTACTACGACGAACCGACTGACAAAGTAGGCGCCTTGAACGCCATTTTGACCATGCCCCCGGCTAACCTCGATTCCTTCGACTTGCCGGGTGGCGTCAAAGGCAGCAAAGACACCACGCGCAAGGAAAACATCCTGCCGCCAGCGCTGCAGACCAGTTTCAATTACCCCACCAACGGAAAACCCAGTCCGCTGTATGGTGCTCTGCCGTTCACTCAACCACTGGCGCTGTTCGAAGAATTCGGTGTGGAAAAACTCGACCCCACCACCCCGGCGGCACTGTTGCCGTTTCCACCCGCCGCCATTGGCCCGCTGCCACAACAAGATCCCACCAGCGTCGCACGCAGCGCTCCGCCGAGTGCGGCGCTCGACGCGTTCTTGCGTCAACCAGGCCTGACTCCGTTCCCCAGCCAGTATTCCAACGTGGTCGACCGCAACCCTTGGCAGAAGCAGATTGAATTTTTCCTCAACCGCCGTATCGGCTCGTCGGCTGAAGGCCGTCCGCCAGGAAAAGGCTGGTCGCACCAGCGCTGGAACGAGTTTTACCCGCAGGTGGCCTACAAGACCGTGCAAGCCGGCGCACGGGTGAATACCGGTTTGCGTGACAGTCGCCAGATGCACCGCTATGCCGTGGGTGAGTTCGGTCCCAGTGGTCTCTATTACAATGTGGCGGGCGTGCCAGCGACAGCAGGCACCTCCAAAGGATCTGAACCGCGTTTTCATCCGAAAATGCCGGTGCAGAAACTCAACTCGCTATGGACCTTCGACGGCACCTTGCCGCCAAAATTGCTCATGGTGCGGTACGGGCAACCCGTGTTGATGCGTCATTACAACGGCTTGCCGATCGACCCGTCGGCGAACATGGGTTTTGGTCTGCACACCATCACCACCCACGAACACAACGGCCACGCACCGGCGGAAAGCGACGGTTACACCAATGCGTTTTTCTTCCCTGGGCAATTCTACGACTATCGCTGGCCGATCCAGTTGGCCGGTTACGACAGCATCAACACCAAGGCTGAAGACCCGCGTGCAGCGTTTCCGTGCTCGCCGGGCGAAACCCTGTGGACTAACGACCTCGCCCCCGGCCGCAAAACCTGCGACAACGGGATGATCAAAATCCGCGGTGACTGGCGCGAAACCATGAGCACCCACTGGTTCCACGACCACATGCTCGATTTCACCGCGCAGAACGTCTACAAGGGCAACGCGGCGATGATGAACTACTACAGCGCCCTGGACCGCGCCAATGAATCGGTGAATGACGGCGTCAACCTGCGCCTCCCCAGCGGCAGCGCCTTGCCCTGGGGTAACCGCGACTACGACGTCAACCTGATGTTTGCCGACAAGGCGTGGGATAAGAACGGTCAACTGTGGTTCAACCCCTTCAACACTGCCGGCTTCCTCGGTGACCAGGTGCTGGTCAACTGGAAGTGGAAACCAACCTTGGACGTCCGTGCCCGCAGCTATCGGTTCCGTATGCTCAACGGCTCCGTGTCGCGCTACTTCAAGATGGCGCTGGTGCGCGAGATCAAGGGCACCAGCGGCGAGTTCCAAGGGCCTGTCGGGTCGGGCGTGTCGTATGCCCGGGTGCCGTTCCACCTGATCGCCAACGACGGCAATATCATGGAACACGCCGTGCCGTTCGACGGCACCATGGACCTGGATGCCGACGGTGACAAACAGAACCACAACGCGATCCTGCCAACCCTGGGCATCGCCGAGCGTTTCGACATCATCGTTAACTTCTCGAAAAACGGGATCAAACCAGGCGACAAGCTGTTCTTCGTCAACCTGCTGGTGCACCAAGACGGCAAGGGTCCGGAAGAACCCGTCGCCCTGGCTGACGTGCTGTCCGAGAAGTACCGGGCGATCATCAAGCAAACCAGCAAGGGGCCAAAGTGGGAGGACGGTGATCCGGCGGTAGGCAAGGTGTTGCAACTCAACGTCAAGGCTTACACCGGTCAGGACCTGGCCATGGACCCGGCCGCTTATGAGCCGGCCAAACCGGGCAAGGCTGAAGGCCTGTTTATGATCCCGCTGAAAATCCATCGCGACAATGCGGCCGACAAGGCGCTGCTGGCTCAGGCTCGTCACCGCACCTTTACTTTCGGCCGTTCTGATGGCACCGATGAAGCACCCTGGACGGTCAAGACCGACGGCGGTTTCGGGTTTCGCATGGACCCACGTCGGCTGAACACCTCGACCAAACTGGCCAGCGGTCCGACCGATGCCGGCGCCACGGGCTTCGGCACGCTGGAAGTGTGGCACATCAAGGGTAATGACACGGGCTGGGGCCACCCGGTGCACGTGCACTTCGAGGAAGGGATCATCCTCAGCCGTGGCGGCAAGCCACCACCGGAATGGGAAAAATGGGCACGCAAGGACGTGTATCGCGTCGGTTCGGAAAAGGATGGTACGGACAATGTCGAGATTGCGATCCAATTTCGCGAATTCGCCGGCACCTACATGGAGCACTGCCACAACACTCAGCATGAGGACAACTCAATGCTGTTGCGTTGGGACGTTGAAAAACCCGGGCAAGTGCAGTTGATGCCGACTCCGTTGCCGAGCTGGGATGGCGTGCGCTACGTGAACTCCGCTGCGCTGCCAACCTTCCGCACCGGCGACGGCTACGGTACCAAAGCAGCGGTCACACCATGATCCGCAGGGGAGCCGACATGACATCAACTACGCCGCGCTCCCGCGCCCTGGGCATGCACCTGATTTTGCTGCTGGTCACCGGCGTGCTGGCCGCTTGGCTGCTGCTCGCTCATGAAGGTGCACCGTCGCCCACGGAATCGGCGACACCCTGGGGCGGCGATTACTTCCCCAACACCTTGCTGACCGATCAGGACGGTCGGCAGGTGCGTTTTTTCGAGGACCTGATCAAGGGCAAAGTGGTGGTGATCAACTTCATCTTCACCACGTGCAGCGACTCCTGTCCGCTGGAAACCGCGCGCCTGCGCCAAATGCAACAGTTGCTCGGGGACCGGGTCGGGAAGGATATCTTTTTCTACTCGATCAGCATCGACCCGCTGAGCGATACCCCCGAGGTGCTTAAAGCCTACGCCCAGCGCTTCAAGGTGGGACCGGGCTGGCAGTTTCTCACCGGCGAATTCGAGGCCGTTACCGACCTGCGAAAAAAACTCGGGCTGTTTATCGAAGGCGTCGACAACGGACGCAGCAAGGATCACAACCTGAGCCTGATCGTTGGCAACCAGAGCACCGGTCGCTGGATGAAAGCCTCGCCGTTCGAGAACCCGTGGATCCTCGCCGATCAGTTGGCCAATACCTTGCAGAACTGGAAGCAGGCCAGTGCCGAAGGGAGCTACGCCAATGCGCCCGAGATTCGTCCGCCGAGCAACGGAGAAGAATTGTTTCGCACCCGTTGCGCGTCGTGTCACAGCCTCGGGCCGCAAGACGGGCAGGGCATCGGCATGCGCAGCATCGGCCCGGACCTGATCGGCGTGACCCGTCAGCGAGACCCCGCCTGGCTCAATCGCTGGATCCGCGAACCGGACCGCATGCTTGCCGAGAAGGACCCGATTGCGCTGGAACTGTTTGAGCGCTTTGACAAGATTCCGATGCCCAACCTGCGCCTGGATGAAGACGCAGCGCAGTCCATCATGGATTTTTTGCAGGAAGAAACTGACCGTCAACAATCGTTGCAGGCGGCGCAGCTGCAATAGCAGCTGAATACAATCATTGAGCCGTCGGGCTCGATCAATGCCACCTGCACTGATCTGATGAAAAGGCTTCGTCCAGTACTCAGGAGCCACCCATGCAGATACTCCAGCGCCAAAAAGTACCTGCGCTGCCGCACACGGCGGCAGGAGAAGGCACGGGCTTGCGTGGTCAGTTCAATCTGCTGCGCTGGTTTTCCCTGGGCAGTTTTTTCATCATCGCCGCCGTGGCGCTGGGGCTGGGTTATATATCTACGCGCTTCGTCGTCGAGGAAAGCATCGAGCGCGACTCCATGCTGACCGCGCAATTCATTCAGGCCATTGGTGATGCCGAAATCCGCCACGCCTCGATTACCCCGAACAGAACCATGGGCGAAATGCTCGATCCTCGAGGTGACAATGCCTATTCCGACGTCGATCCGGGCTCTCGTGCGGCTGCCCGCACAGAGTTTCTCGATCATGTCGCACACTTGCCGGACACGCTGTTGGCGGTGGTGTACGCTCTGGATCGCACGGTGGTCTGGTCGACCAACCCGGAGTTGGTCGGCGTGCGCATTGAAAATGATAAGGAGCTGGACGAATCCTTTGAGATGAAGGAAACCGTGTCCACCAGCTACCACCAGATCGATGAAGAACGTCCCGAACAGATGCTGCTGCGCGAACCCAAGTACTTGTTCATCGAGAACTACATCCCGATGTTCAATGCCGACAAAAGCAAAGTGATCGCCATGGTGGAGATCTACAAAGAACCTGCGGACCTGGTGGCGCGCATCCAGCGTGGTTTCAAGTCGATCTGGCTGGCGACCCTGCTTGGTGGTGCCGTCATTTACCTCGGGCTATTCTGGATTGTCTGGCGTGCGTCCGAGCTGCTCGAGAGCCAGCAGAAACAGTTGATCGCCAACGAAACCTTCGTGGCGCTGGGTGAAATGTCCTCGGCCGTGGCCCACAGTTTGCGCAATCCGCTGGCGAACATTCGCTCGAGCGCCGAACTGGCCCAGGAAATCGCCAGCCAGAATACGCAAAAGAACATCGGCGACATCATCAATCAGGTCGATCGCATGTCGCGTTGGGTTCGTGAATTGCTGATGTCGTTGCGGCCGATGAATGACGACTATGAGGCGGTGGATCTGGTCTTGATCATTGATGACACCCTGGGTGCCTTCGACGCGCTGATCAAACGCTCCGGCGTTGAAGTCCGTTTCACACCCAAGGTCTGCCCGCCAGTGGTTAGTCAGCAGGTGTTGCTGACGCAAATTCTCAATAGCCTGATTGCCAACGCCCTGGAAGCCATGCCCAGGGGCGGCGTGCTGAGTATCGAGATTGAATCGCCGCAGACCGGCCATGTGTGCATGATCCTGAGCGATACCGGCAAGGGCATGACCAAGCAACAGCAACAAATGGTCTTCAAGCCTTTTTTTACCACCAAACAAGGCGGGTTGGGCGTAGGCCTGGCCCTGGTCAAAAGGATAATGGAACGCTTAGAGGGCTCGGTCGAGCTGACCAGCCAGGAGCAGGCAGGAACCCGCGTTTGTCTCAACTTTAAAGTGGCAACGGGGGGAGAGTACGGAGCACAGCATACCGCTGGTCGAGGATGATGGAGCGCTCATGGCGGGTTCTCACGGCGGATCAGGTGTATCGTCATAAGGGATGAGATTAGCTCAGCCTGTTGCGCAATGACCGCCCTGACCTAAGCTTTGGTCAAGGCGGAACACAATTGCGGTGCGTCACCCGGAACGATCACCGCGATGCGCAATCATTAGAGCGTGGATATCAAAAGGAGATGCGCATGCTCATCAGGTCTTTGACCCTGACTACCTTGCTGGCTTTCGCCGGCCCCTTGCTCGCCGCCGAAGACGGCTCACCGCTGGACAATGACAAAGGCAGATCCCGGCCACTGATTGTGATTGCTTCGAGTACCGTTGACCCGGTCTGGGTGAGCCTGAAAAAGGCGATGGACGATCCGGCCAACAAGGATGGCGTCAAGCAACGCAATATCAGGGTGTACACCGTGCTGAACATGTTCGGTCAGCTCGACGGCAAGGATCTCGGCCAGCAGGACACCATGGCGCTGATCCGCTCGCTGAAACTCGGCGCGGGGGCGTTTCCCAAAGTCATCCTGGTGGGCAAGGATGGTGAGAAGAAGTTCGAGAGTTCGGGGGATGAATCGAAGTCGGTCGACTTGAAGAAGATTTTCGACACCATCGACGCCTTGCCAGCCGCCGAAAAAGAAGCCGCACCGCCGACAGTCGCAACGCCCGTCGTCGCCGAACCGGCCGCTAAAGGCGCCAAGGGTGCAAAACCGGGAAAACCGGCGAAACCGGCCAAGCCTCCTGAAATGCCGGATGATTGAATCCCTATTGACCCCGGGTGAGCAGACTCCGATTCTTGTAAACGTCGCCACCCACTGTGGGCGCGAGCGTGCTCGCGAAAGCGGTCTGGCAGGCAACCTTGATGTTGGATGTGCCAGCTCCTTCGCGGGTAAGCCCGCTCCCACAGGGATGCCCTTTTGGCACAAGGGTTGGGGGCGTTACCAGTTGTAGCGATAGCCGACCGTCAGCGCCCAAGGCTGTTCGATATCGTTGCCTTTGGTGTAGCCCGCTTCGGCGAAGAAGTTGTGTTTTTCAACCGCCGTCACAGTGACGCCACCCGCTACCTCGGCTCGTGAACCCGGCAAGCGGCTGTCGAGTTTTGCCCCGTTGACGTTCACTGTGCTGTCACCTGCATGTTCGGTGATCCAGGCGGCCTTGACGTAAGGTTTCACCGCAACGCCATTGCCTGGCTGCAGATTTCGCCCGAACGCCCCGCCAACACGGCTTTGCAGCGAAACCATCGAATCCTGTTTAACGCTCAGGCCATTGCTCGCCGTGTAGCTGCCGCCACTGATGCGCGCTACCTGCAGCCCCGCTTGGGGTTCAACGAACCAGCCCTGGCTTAGGTCGATAGTCTTGCCGAGTTGAACGTCAGCACTCACGGCGTGGTTCTTGTAGCGCGCCTTGACCTTGTCGCCGAGGTTGCTGGTGATGTCGACGTCATTGTTCAGGTGGCTGTATTTCAGCGCGCCATCGACATACATCCCGCTGCGGTCCAGATAGGCGGCATAACCCCCCAGCGTCGCGCTGTCGATCGTGCCATTGCTGGCCTCGCCAAAGTGTTGCCGCGCCTGACCCTTGCCAAGCAAGCCGCCCACATACAGCGTACCGTCGGCAAAGGACAGGGCCGTGTCGGCGCCGATTTCCAGGCCGTTGACCTGTTGCTGGAACGCGCGACTGGCACCTGTGTCCAGGCGTTGTTCAGTGCCATAGCCACGGATCCACAGACCTCCCTGATCCTTACCCGAACGAAGATCGCCCAAATGCTGGGTCGTCGCATTCATCTGCGCGCCGATCAGCGCAGCGGAGGCGGCGTGGCTGGCGACCGCCGCGTTGGCGCCTTTGCTGAGAACTTTTGCCTGAGGAACAGGGTGAGTCTGGATCGGTTGCGGCGTTTGCGGTGGCGGGGCGATGACTGGCTTGTCTGGCTGTTCAGTGACGGGTGGGGTCACCGGGTTGACTGGATCGACCGTATCGATCGGATCTACGGGATCTGCCGGATCTACCGGATCTACGGGATCTGCCGGATCTATGGGATCTACCGGATCAACCGGATCCAGATCAGGTGTGTTTTCGCCTGGTTTGGCCAGGAACCAATCGTCGTCGTGCTGTTGCAGGGTGTAGCGGTAGGCGCCGGCATCGACGGTCCCGCCATGGAGTTTAAAATCACCGCTGCCACCGTTGCCATCCACCAGCATCAGTTGCTGCTGCTCGCCGCTCGGCGCGTTCCCGGAGTCGGCAACCACCAGGGTGTGGCTGTCGCTGATCGGCCCTTGCACCTTGATCAGGTCGCCTTGCAGTGAGGCCAGGTCCGTGCTCATCAGGAAGCTGCCATTGCCGGTCAACGGGCCTTTAATCGTCAGCGTGTGAAAACCGTTGATGGCCGGATCGGCGAACGTGACTTGACCGGCGATATGGTTCGCGCCGCCCAGCACTGCATCACCCTTGAGTCGCAGAACACCACCCGAATTGATCGTTGTGTCACTGGCTTCGGCCAGGTCGCCGAGCACCATGAGGCCACCCTGATTGACGGTGGTGAAGTGGATATGCGGGCCAGCCCCACTATCCATCATCCCGCCCTGATTGACCACGGTGTTGATGACCGAGGCGTTCTCGCTGAGGGAAAGTTCGCCACCGTCATTGACCGTCGTGCGGTCGGCATTGCCGTTTTCGTAAACGGTCATCTGACTGTTGTTGACGAAAGTGTTCTTGGCGGTGGCATCGGTATACACCCACATAGTGCCGCCTTTGAGCTGGGTATCACTGACCACCGCGTTCTGCGCCACCTCCAGGTTGCCGTCGTTGACGATGGTGCGCAGGGCTGTGGCTGAACCGACGACGACCATGGTGCCGTTTTCAACGACGGTGCTGAATGCCGCCGCAGAGTCATAGACACTCAGCCTTCCACTGCCATCGACTGTGGTGCCGTTCGCGCGCCCGCCGTCCAGAAGTTGGATGAACCCATTGCTCACGGTGCTATCGGTCAGAGTGCCGCCCGTACCGACGTAAATCGTCGAGCCATCGTTCACCGCTACATTGGCCTGAGGCGTTGTCAGGCAGTTGAGCGAGTCGCAGCTGGCAGCAAAGGCGCCGGCAGGCGCGCAGCCCAGCATCAACAATGCCCCGGACAGGCCGGACAGGGAGACACGAGAAAACGGTACACCAAAAGTAAACATAACGATCCGCCGACTGCATGGAAATGAGCCGCGGATTCTCCGGGTGTGGGCGAGGCGGATAACGCAGGCGCTTCCTATCTTTTTGTAGGACGCGTCCTACAAAAGTCGACCGTTGAGGTGCTCTTGAAGGCTGTTTTGCAGGCGTTGCATCTGCTCGGCAAAGGCCTGATGCAGGCGACTCAGGGCGTCTAGCGGAATCGACTGGCCACACGCCTGCTCCAGTTCCTCGCAAGCGCTGATCAGCGGCGCCGCGTGGATGATCCGCGCGCTGCCGAGGATCTTGTGACTGCGCCGCCCCATGGCGCTGTAATCGCCAGCGGCATACAGCGCCTGCATGGCGTCGAAGTCTTCCTGATTAGTGCGCAGCACCGTGGCCAGCAACTGGCGAGTCATGGCCGCATCACCCGCCGTAATATCGCTGACCTTCGAGATATCGAAGCAGGGGGCCGCCGCCTGTTGCACTTGTTCGACCTGGCGAAGATAGCGCTCAAGCGCCGAGCGGGTGACGGGTTTGAACAGGCAGTCGTTCATGCCGGCATCCAGGCAGCGCTGGATTTCCTGAGGCTGAGCATTGGCCGTCAGTCCGACCACATGGGTTGCAGTTCGTCCTTCCCGGGCCTCGACCGACCTGAGTTGGCGGGTCATCTGGTCGCCGCTCATTTGCGGCATGTTGCAGTCGGTGATCACGTAGTCGAAGATTTCCCGGTCCCACACCCGCAATCCCTCGAGCCCGTTCTCGGCGCACGTCACGCGCATGCCCAGCGACTCCAGTTGACGTTGCAGCACCACGCGGTTGAACTCGTGATCTTCGACGATCAGGATATCGCGCGCCGGCAGCGGTGCCAGGTGTTCAGTGCTGTCCAAAGGCACCGGGGCGTCGTCAGGCGCCAGGTCCGCGTCGAGTTCCAGGGTAAAACGCGAGCCTTGTCCCGGCGCGCTGACGCAGCTCAGTCGCCCGCCCATCAACTGCGTCAACTGCTGACAGATCGCCAGGCCCAGCCCCGTACCGATCTGCAACTCGCTGTCGTTGGATGCGAACTGGGTATAGGGCTGGAATAGCCGCTCGCGCTGTTTATCATCCATGCCGACACCGGTGTCTTGAACACTCAGGCGCACGTGGGCGAGGTCGCCTTGCGGTTCAATCAACAGCTGCACCATCACCGAACCTTGCGGAGTGAATTTGATCGCGTTGCTGATCAGGTTGGACGCAATCTGGCGGAACCGCAGCGAGTCCAGCTCCACCGCGGTATCGAGCCCTTGGTTGATGAATTCCAGCGCGACGTTTTTCTGCTGCGCAAGGCTGGCGAAACTCTGAATCACCGTGCTGACCAATCGCTCGGGATGGCAGGTGCCGCTGCGCAGCTCGAACTTGCCGGATTCGATTTTCGACAGATCAAGAATTTCGCCGATCAGCTCCATCATGCCGCTCGCGGACTTTTGTGCGATGTCGATCAGCTGCGCGTCGGAGCGATGGTCGCGCATCAGTTCGAGCACGCCGATCAAGGCGCTCATCGGCGTGCGGATCTCATGGCTCATCACCGCGAGGAAGTGACTCTTGCCCCGGTTGGCTGCTTCTGCCAGGTCCTTGGCCTGATGCAGTGCGTGCTGCAAATGCTGCTGTTCGGTAAGGTCGATCCAGCCGCCGATCACCCCGGTCATGGTGCCGTCGGAATCGCGGTAGGGCAGTGCCCAGTGGTAAATGTGGTACGTCTTGCCGTTGACGGTCATGGTGAAGTTGTCGAAGGACGGCTCGCCGCTGTCGAGCGTCGCGCGATGAATGCGCTTGTAGCTCCAGGCGTCGTCGGGGGCAAGAATGTTTGTTTCGATCAGGCCTTTGCCCTGCACCTGCTCCAGTTCGATTTCCATCACTTGCAGGTAGGCGCGGTTGCAGGTCAGCAGCAAGCCTTGGCGGTCGCGCACGTAAATCGGATGCGGCGTGCCGTCCACCAGCACTTTCATGAACTCCAGTTGGTCATTCAGGGCTTTTTGCGCTTTCTGACGTTCGGCGATTTGCCGGCGCAAGCCGCGGTTCCATGCCAGGATCGCCAGCACTACCACCAGTAGCCCCAGCACCGCTTTATAGAACCAGCTTTTGTAAGCGCTCCAGCCGCCCTGACTCTCCTGCGGGTTCTGCCAGCGGTTGGCCAGGTCGCTGAACTTCTCGGGACGGATATCGAGCAGGGCCTTGTTGAGGATCGAGACCAGTTCGGTATTCTGATGCCCGGTGGCAAAGCCGATCAGCGCGGGTTGGGAGCCGATCACCGAGTCGATTTGCAGTCGGCCACGGAAAAAACGGTCGATCAGGTACGTCGCGCCCAGTTGCGGCTGGATGACGCCCTCGACCCGGCCTTCAGCGAGCAATTCATACGTCTCGATGGGCGCGTCCACTGCGACCTGTTGAATGTCCGGCCACTCGCGTTCCAGCCAGTTGGCGGCGGCCGAGCCTTTGACGAGCGCGACTGGCCGGCCTTTCATGCCCGTCAGGCCCGAATGCTCGGGTTGCGTGCGTGTCACCAGCACAAAGGGGTTGATCACGTAGGGGCGGGAGAACATCAGGCCGGGTTCGCGGCGTTCACTGTAGGTCAGCGCGGCAATGATGCTGACCGGGTCCCGTTGTGCCCGGCTGGTCATGGCATCGACGGAGGTGATTTTGCTCGGACGGAACACCAGCCCCGTTCGGTCATTGATCAGTTCGAGCAAGTCCGCCGCCATGCCGCGGAGTCGACCTTCCGCGTCGAAAAAGCTGAAGGGCGAATACAAGTCGTTGGCCAGCACATCGATCTGCGGGTGATCCTTGATCCATTGCTGTTCCACCGGCGTCAATTGCAGACGGCTGTAACCCAGCCTTGGATTGGCGCCGATGCCCCAGCGCCGGGCAATCACGCCGCGTTCCTGGGGGGAAATGTTCGCCAGGGCACTGTTGAGCAGCGTGCGCAACGGCGTGTTCCCGCGCTGTACCGCAAAGCTGAAGCCCAGGCCTTCGGAGTCGCGCTGGATCGTCTGCTTAAGGCTTTGCTGATAGCTGCGCTCCACCAGGTACTGCGCGGAAATGGCGTCGGTGAGCAGCACCATTCCTTCGCCATAGGCAACCCGGCCCAAACCTTCATCGGTCGAGTGCACCGACTCGACCTGCAACTGCGGGAACAATGAGGCAACCCGTTCCCGCTGAATCCAGTCGGGATCGAACAATACGGTAGTGCCGGCCGGGGGGTGGTCTGCGGGCCAGTGCGTACCGAACTTGCTGATCAACACCGCCTGGTCGTAGGCGTAAGGTGCACTCAGCAGCAGATCGGCACGGACGGCTTCGAGGTGATTGATTCGCGGCACCAGATCGACTTCGCCCTGTTGCAGCGCGGCCAGCGCCTGTTCCTGGCTGGCATAGCGATTAACCTGCAAACGTACACCGAGCCCACGGGCCAGCACGTCGAGGTAATCGGCGGAGAGGCCTTCGTAATCCTTTTGATTGGCGGTGATATCCAGCGGCGGCCGGTCGGGCAGATACACGCCAACCCGCAGCACGGCATTTTGATGGAGCCACTGGCGTTGCGCGGCCGTGAGTGTGAGCGCGACGCTGCTGTCCGCGGCGCGGCTGAGCAATGAAAGCGGTTCTGCGCACGCGCTATAGGACAGGAGCATCAGCACGCCCAGCAGCACTCGGCGGATCGCGGTCATGAGTCAGACCAGATCATTGCGTTTGGCAAATTCGATCAGCTCCAGCAGCGTCGAGACGTTGAGCTTTTCCATCAGGCGGGTTTTATAGGTGCTGACCGTCTTGTTGCTGAGCAGCATGTCGTCGGCGATTTCCTTGTTGCTCTTGCCCAGTGCCAGACCGTGCAGCACTTTGAGTTCACGGCGGGTAACGGCGCTCAGGAGCTGCGCATCGTTGTGGGCGAAATCGCTTTTGCGCACCGAATCGAACGTGCTGACCGGAAACCACGTCTTGCCGCTGGCCACGGCTTTGAGCGCGGCGACGATTTCTGCCGGATCATCGATTTTCGACAAAAAGCCCGATGCGCCGGCCCGCAGGCACTGCGCCGCGTAGGCCTGGCTTTTCAGCCCGGTGTGCACCAGCACATGGGCCTGGCTGCCGCCGATGCGCAGCCGGTCAATGACTGCCATGCCGTCGAGTCGCGGGATGTCGAGGTCCAGCACAATGGCATCCGGCTTCAGCTCGAATGCCTTGCTGAGGGCGTCTACACCGTTGTCGCACTCACCGACAATCTCATGGCCCTCACGGGCCAGAATCATCCCGATTGCCATGCGCACCACAGCGTGATCATCGACCAACAGTACTTTCATGGGTCAGCCCTTAATGCTCTGATTCAGCATAGTCCTGTCGCAGATAAGCGGTATGGAGGGCTGATGCGTGGTGGTGGGGTGAGAAAAAAGAGGGCGATGCTACTTGGTTTGGGTGGGGTATGTAATCTTTAACGAGGGGGCCATTGTGCAGCACCACAGGTTTTGCATTGGTCGACAATCGGGTTCAAATCGATCCTCCACAGCGGCTATAAAAACCGCGTGTACCGCTGGGGGCCTGATTTCATTGGTCTCGGAAATTTCCTGCAAGTCCTGTCGGACTTCATGAACTGGTTTCTGTCAGAGCGCGCCGTTAGCCTTCGTCAGCCACCGCAACCATCGCGGTCGGACGTGGGAGTCCGCAACACTGAGGGATCCAGGGACGAAATAACCAATGGCCAGAAAGGAGCCTCGTCTATGAAGAAGTTCGGCAAAAATGATCCGCAACGCCCAACCGATGCCACTCACCTGAAGCTTGTCCGGGCGGGCGACACGACCGAGCACGACACCCGCATTCGAGTGCGCAAGCCCAGACGTTCCGTCCCGATCAACCAGATCTTGTCTGTTGCCCCGGGCGTCGACACCCTCACTCTCTTGCATCAGGCCAGCGAAACCCTTGCGTCGCTGAATGCGGTGCTTGTGAATTTTGCCGTCAAGCTGGATGGCTCGAACAGGGTGATGCTGGGGGCGATTCAGCAGTTGGCGGGGATTGCAGAGTTGTTGGTGGCTCAGGCTCGGGACAATCTTGATCCGAGGAACGATGCGCCTGACGCTCCAGCGCCGACTCGGCATTGAGCCGACGTAATAACGACAATGGGCGACCCCAAAGAGGTCGCCCATTTTTATTGCCAGCATTGACCCCTGTGGCGAGGATTACTCGGTAAGGGCACTCAATATGTTGTGAGCGATCTTGATTCGCTCGGCGTTCGGGTAATTCTTGTTCGCCAGAATCACGATACCGATGTCTTCCGAAGGCACGAACGCGACATACGCGCCGAAACCACCCGTCGACCCGGTCTTGTTGAACCATGCCGCGTCTTGCGCAGGTTGTGGCGGGTTCAGCCACTGGACTTTTTGCGCCTCCATCGCCATCTCCGTCGAGTTGCCACTCAGTAACGTTTCGAGGCTGGCCGGATAGTGGTAGTGCTCCCAGCCCAAGCCTTGCGTCATCTCGCCCACGGTGTAGTAACCGCTGTGAGTGAGGGCGATCGCTTGTTGCAATGGCTTCTCCAGCGTCGCCGGTTTCAGGTTCGCTTCAACATAACGAAGCAAATCCGCCGCGCTGGTTTTCACCCCATACGCCTCCGAATCCAGCGCTCCCGGGCTCACCCGCACCGGTTTGCCATCCTTGCCGTAACCCTGGGCGTAAAGCCCCATCTGATCCTGCGGCACCTTGAGATAGGTGTGCTTGAGGCCGAGTTTGGGCAGCAGGTTTTTTTCCATCAGCTCATCGAACGGCTGGCCCATGCTTTTGGCCGCCAGATAACCGGACAGCCCAAGGCTGGGGTTCGAATACTGGCGGTGGGTGCCTGCGGCATAAACGGGCTTCCACTGTTTGAAGTAGGCGAGCATTTTGTCTGGATGATCGGCCTCGTCAGGAAACTGCAGCGGCAACCCGCCAGCGGTGTAAGTGGCGAGTTGCAACACGCTGATGGTGTCGAATGCACTGCCGCGCAGATCAGGCCACACCTGGCTGGCCCGGTCAGACAAAGACAGTTTGCCGCTCGCCTGGGCGTAAGCCGTCAACGTGGTGGCAAAGGTTTTACTCACGGAGCCGATTTCGAACAGCGTGTCTTTGCTGACGGGTTTACCGTCCTCTTTCGACGCCATGCCGTAATTAAAGTAATGCTGCTGACCCTTTAAGGTGATCGCGACCGCGACGCCAGGGATATTCTGTTGTTGCATGACCGGCCCGATGGCGGCTTTCACCAGGGCGTCGAGCTGATCGTCGGATTTTGTTGCGGCCATACAGTGACTTGCGCCGAGGAACAGGGCGAAAGCGCTGAGGGACGCCAGTCTTGGCAGTTGAAATTTGAACATGATTGGAATCACTCTCCATGAGTTGCCATTACTTTAACCGCTACACTCCGTCCGGATCCAACACCGGACGGCTGATGGGCGCGCCAAATCTAGGCAGTCGGGCGAAAATCGACAAACGACGATATTTCGGGTTAGCCATTAGAAAAATTTGGGAGTGGGCATGATTCGTCCTCATCTGCCGCTGAACGCATTGCGGGCCTTCGAGGCTTCCGCACGCCATTTGAGCTTTACTCGGGCAGCGGTGGAGTTGTTCGTCACGCCGGCGGCGGTCAGCCATCAAGTCAAAAGCCTTGAAGCCCAGCTTAACGTAACGCTGTTCAAACGCTTGCCCCGCGGCCTGATGCTGACCAGTGAAGGCGAAACCTTGCTGCCGGTGTTGCGCGAGTCCTTTGACCGGATTGCCGAAACCCTTGAACGTTTCGAGGGCGGGCATTTTCGTGAAGTGTTGACCGTGGGTGCCGTGGGGACCTTTGCGGTGGGTTGGCTGTTGCCGCGACTGGCGGACTTCCAGTCGAAACATCCATTCATAGATTTGCGCCTGTCGACTAACAACAATCGGGTGGATGTGGCTGCCGAGGGCCTGGATTACGCCATCCGGTTTGGCGCCGGCGCATGGCACGGGATCGAGGCGTCAAAGCTGATCGAGGCGCCGTTGTCGGTGCTCTGCGTCCCGGAAATAGCCGGGCAGTTGCAAGAACCTGCGGACTTGCTCAAGCAGACGCTGTTGCGTTCCTATCGCACGGACGAGTGGCCCGAGTGGTTTCTGGCCGCCGGGTTACCGGCCAATACGCCGGCGCCTAGGAGCATCGTCTTCGACTCCTCGCTGGCCATGATGGAGGCGGCGCTACAAGGCGCCGGCATTGCCTTGGCGCCGCCGCTGATGTTCGCCCGGCAACTGGCGGCGGGGGCGATCGAGCAACCGTTCGACATCGGTATCACCACCGGCTGCTATTGGCTGACCCGCTTGCAGTCGCGTCCTGAAACGTCGGCGATGACGATGTTCAAGGAGTGGCTGCTGCAAGCGGCCAGGACACACTGACGAATACCATTTCCCCTGGAGGCGTGAGCCTGCTCGCGATGGCGGTGTAACAGTCAACGATGAGGTTGAATGTTATGGCCTCATCGCGAGCAGGCTCGCTCCCACAGGGGATTCTTGGTGCTGCGAGGGTTTAGCGCACCAGGCACGGCCGCTTGTTATCGAACTTCCACCCCGGAATCAGAAATTGCATCGCCACGCTGTCATCCCGGGCGCCCAGTCCCATGCCTTTGTACAACTCATGAGCCTTGGCCAGTTGATCCAGATCCAGCTCAACCCCTAACCCGGGCTTCTTCGGCACCTGCACGCACCCCCCGACGATTTGCAGCGCAGCCTTGGTCAGGCGCTGACCGTCCTGCCAGATCCAGTGGGTGTCGATGGCCGTGATTTCACCCGGCGCAGCTGCGGCGACATGGGTGAACATGGCCAGGGAAATGTCGAAGTGGTTATTGGAGTGCGAACCCCAGGTCAGGCCCCATTCGTGGCACATCTGCGCCACGCGAACCGAACCCTGCATCGTCCAGAAATGCGGGTCGGCCAGCGGAATATCCACCGATTGCAACTGGATGGCGTGGCCCATTTCCCGCCAGTCGGTGGCGATCATGTTGGTCGCGGTTTTCAGGCCTGTGGCACGGCGGAACTCAGCCATGACTTCTCGACCCGAATACCCGTTTTCCGCCCCGCACGGGTCTTCGGCATAAGCGAGTACGTGATGCTGGTCGCGGCACAGTCGAATGGCTTCCTTGAGTGACCACGCACCATTCGGGTCGAGGGTAATGCGCGCATCGGGAAAGCGTTCGGCCAGCGCGGTGACGGCTTCGATTTCCGCGTCGCCGCTGAGCACGCCACCCTTGAGTTTGAAGTCCTTGAAGCCGTAACGGGCGTGCGCGGCCTCGGCCAGGCGCACCACGGCATCGGCGGTCATGGCTTTGTCGTGGCGCACGCGAAACCAGTCATTGTCGGCCTCCGGTTCGCTGCGATAGGGCAGGTCGGTTTCATTGCGGTCACCGACATAAAACAGATAACCGAGCATCTTCACTTCGTCACGTTGCTGGCCTTCACCGAGCAGGGCCGCAACCGGCACGTCCAGATGCTGGCCGAGCAAGTCGAGGAGGGCGGCTTCCAGGCCCGTGACCGCGTGAATGGTGATGCGCAGGTCAAACGTCTGCAAACCGCGACCGCCAGCATCACGGTCAGCAAAGGTCTGGCGCACCTGATTGAGGATCTTCTGATACGTGCCAATCGGACTGCCGACCACCAGCGAACGTGCATCTTCCAGCGTCTGGCGAATGCGCTCGCCCCCCGGCACTTCGCCGACCCCGGTGTGCCCGGCGTTGTCCTTGAGAATCACGATATTGCGGGTGAAAAACGGGCCGTGGGCGCCGCTCAGATTGAGCAACATGCCGTCATGACCGGCCACCGGCACCACTTGCATGCTGGTGATGATCGGGGCTTTGGCGGTGTCTTGTGGGTTCATAGTCTTGTCCTTCAACACAGAGATTCAGGCGTGATTGGGCGCTGGTTTGCCCAAGGCAACGGCGGGTGCGGTTTTCGGTGTGTTGCGCGCGGCGAAGACGATGATCGCGGCGATGATCGATGTCGCGGCCAGGCCATACAGCCCGCCCTGAATCGACCCGGTATGTTCTTCCAGCAGACCGAACGTGGTCGGTGCCACGAAGCCGCCAAGGTTGCCCACCGAGTTGATCAGCGCGATGACGCCCGCCGCGATTCGCGCATCCAGATAAGCCTGAGGAATCGGCCAGAACAGCGACGAGGCCGACTTGAAGCCCAGCGCCGCGAAGCAGATCGCCACGAAGGCAAAGATCGGCCCGCCCGTGGTGGACATGAACATCCCGGCTGCCGCGATCAGCAGGGCAGCGGCGACCCAGGCCTGCTGGTGTTTCCATTTCGCCGACAGCGAAGCGAAGGCGTACATGCCGACGATCGACAGCAACCACGGGATCGAGTTGAAGAGCCCGACCTGAATGTCGCTGAGGTCGCCCATCTTTTTGATGATGCTCGGCAGCCAGAAGGTCGCGGCATAAATGGTCAATTGGATGAAGAAGTAGATCAGGCAGAACAGGATGATCTGGCGATCTTTGAGCAACGTGCCCAACGACGGCTTGATCGGTGTCGCTGCTTCCCGGGCCAGTTGTTCGTCATCGATGGCCTTGACCAGCGCATCTTGCTCGGCGCGGGTCAGCCATTTGGCGTCGTGGGGTTTGGAGTCCAGCCAGAACCACACGAACACGCACAGCCCGACTGAAAACATCCCCTCGATGAAATACATCCACTGCCAGCCATGCATCCCGAATCCGCTGATCTGCAACAGCAAACCGGACAGCGGGCCGGAGATCAGCGAGGCAATGGCCGAACCGCTGAGGAAAATGGCAATCGCCTTGCCACGCTCGACGCCAGGCAACCAGCGTGTGAAGTAATAGATCACCCCGGGAAAGAACCCGGCTTCAGCCACGCCCAGCAGGAACCGCAGGATGTAGAAGTGGGTTTCGTTCTGGATGAAGGCCATGCCGGCGGCGACCAGGCCCCAGGTCAGCATGATGCGGGTCAGCCAGATGCGGGCACCGACTTTTTGCAGAAGCATGTTGGAGGGGACTTCGAACAGCGCATAGCCGATGAAGAACAGGCCGGCGCCGAGGCCGTAGGCGGCAGCTCCGATGCCCAGGTCCTGCTCCATGTGGGCGCGGACGAAGCCGATGTTCACGCGGTCAATGTAATTGACGATGAACATGATGACGAATAGCGGCAGGACATGGCGTTTCACTTTCGAGATGGCGGACTTCAGGACCGAATCGGCGCCCTCGTGCATCCCGGATATGGAGGTATTCACTTGGTTTTCTCCCACTGATTATTTTTATGCGGGGTGTGGCTGGATGTTGCTGTGTTGATAGACATCATACAACTACATTTTTTTGTCCTGCAAGCAGTCTGACCTAATAAAATGGCGTTTATCTTTGCTGTACTCACTTTTTTGCTGATGGGTGGCACCTTAAATAGCGGTCTTTTTTAGCCGATTGTTGAGTGTTGTCATACAAGCTGGCCGTGGTTTTCTTGGGATTCCAGCTGAACGCAGTGCTACGATTCCGGTAGCCCTGCTTCCGGATGATCGCCATGCAAGAAGACCTCGACGCGCCTGCCCGCAAGCGCACCCACAACCTGGCCCATGACCTGGTGGCCAAACTGAGCCAGAGCATCTTGCTCGGGCAGATGTTGCCGGGAGACAAGCTGCCGTCGGAGAACACGATTGTTCAGGAGCACGGGGTCAGCCGCACGGTGGTGCGTGAGGCGATCTCGAAGTTGCAGGCCTCAGGCCTGGTGGAAACCCGTCACGGCATCGGCACCTTCGTGCTGGAGCGCGCACCGGAGCAGGGGCTGCGATTGAATGTCGATACCGCGCTGGGAGTGCGCAGCATTCTGGAGTTGCGCATGGGCCTGGAAACCCAGGCTGCTGCGCTGGCGGCGAGCCGTCGTACCGATCAGCAGTTGATGCAGATGCGCGAAGCGCTCGACGACTATCAGAGCCTGCTCGCCAACAATGACAGCTGCGTCGAGGCCGACAAGCGCTTCCACCTGCTGATCGCCGAAGCCACCGGCAATGTGTGCTTCACCGAAATCATGCAGCACCTGGGCAACGCCATGATTCCCCGGACCCGGGTCAATGCCGCCGAACGTGGCGCGGCGGATTTGAGTAAGTTGGGGCAATTGGCGAACCTCGAGCACGAGGCAATTCTCAACGCGATCAAACGCCAGGATCCGGACGCTGCACGGGCCGCCATGTGGCTGCACCTGACCAACAGCCGCGACCGGTTTTCGGCCGGTGCCTGACAACCGTTTGTCCAGTTGATAGCACGCTATTCCCGCACCCGCTTCCAACCAGTACGGCCCGGATTTTCTGGACCTCATCAGTGAGGTGCGTCATGGCAAACGACTCAATGCTCCAGGGTGGAACACCCAATACCGACCCCACCAGGCCCATGCCCGGCACTGACGAGCCGACGCTGGATGACGATGCTCCGCCTGGTAGGGACCCTTCACTGGACCCGGCGGCCGCAGACGCCGATCGACCTGAAGACTGGAAGGATCCGGCTGCTGACGAGGACGTACCGCCGGCGGATGAGCCAACCCCTTTGTCCGATGACAGGCGATAAAAAGAACCCGGCCACTGTGCCGGGTTTTTCTTTACTGTTCGACCTTGACCAGCCTGACTCGACTCTCGGTGCCCCCTAACTTGGACGAGGACACAAAGAAGTAAGCGTAGTCTTCAAGGTAGAAAATCTTGCTGTCACGTTTGAGCTTCTGGCCAAGGTCAAACTGACAGCGCAGTTCTTTGGCGGGGCCTTTCAGTTCGCTGTTGACCTGGGCTGCGTCGAGCACACGCTGCACGGTGCACTGCACACTTTCCCGTTTCATTGTTTCGCCGTCGAGGGTGCTTCGTTCCCGTTTGCTGGCACGCATTTCCAGTGACGCACCCACCGGCATGCGTTGCCAATCGCCGGTGAAACTCAATTGCTGAGTGTCGGTGACGGTGGATAACGGTGGTCTGTTTCGCTTGCTCTCTGTCAGCGAGTATTGTTCTGCCAGTGGCAACAAGCCCCTGAAACTGACGATGTACCGGCCGACGGGAGCCTGTTCCCGGCGCTCGCGCAATTGTCCGCTCTGAGCGTCGGTGTCGAACACCAGCGCATTTTCCGTGCTTGAGTTTGAAAAATAAAAGTGCGTGTTATTGATCTTCGACACCGTGCGCTTGAGTGTCCGGGTGGGCGGCGCAAGCTTTAAATCGGTGATGGCTTTCAATACCTGAGCGGACACAGGTTCTATCTGGTAGCTCAGCGGAAGTTTGGCGCGGGCGACATACGCAGGCAGTGTCGAGCGCTGCGAGGGTGCGGTGCACGCAGCGCTCAACAAGGTCTGGGTGTCCGCGCTGCCTTGGGCGAAGGCCTGCGACGGGTTGTTCAGTACCCCGCCCATGGACACCCGATCATTCGGGCCAAGCTGGAATGAGCTCAACACTCGATAGGTCTTGCGTGCGCAATCGACTTCGTAGCGCTCGCGAGTCTGTCCGAACAGTTGCAGGTTGGGCTTGTCGGTGAGCAGCACGGGTTCGTCGAGTCCGCCCCAGAACCGCCTGACGTTGCCCTCGATTTTCAGGCTGTTGACGTCGATCATCACCCAGCGAGCGGCTTCAGTGCGATGGACAATGCGCCAGTCCGACGCTGCGGTGCGCGTACAGGCTTCGCTGAAGTGCGGCTTGCTGGCCAGTTCGGTTGCCAGTTCCTTGGGAATCAGTACGGTCAGCGGTGTGTGTTGGTGGCTGCCATCCGTCGTCGCGATGGGGAAGTTGTCGAGGAACAGTAGTTTGACATCGGGCACCTTGCAGTCCGCTTGCAGCTGTACAACGCTCGGTAAACCATCGCGAGTGTAAGCCGGTGTGTGGACCTGAAAGCTGAGGGTATCGCCGTTACGCATCACCGAGTTTTCCAGTGGCGTTTTCTTGAACACTTCTTGCACCGTCAGTACCGGCTGCCGGTAGGGAGGTGTGGCGGGAGTCGCGGGTGGCGGGCTGGCGCAACCGGACAATATCCCTAGCACACAGGCAGCAGCGAAACGGTTCATAAGCATTTCCAGGCGATGGCGTCACGTTCATGTGAACAGAGGACGTCGGCATCGCCAGGCGATTCTTTAATTCGCATGGCGTGCAGTCATGGCCGGGCGGGCGGCGCCGCGATGACGGCGGAACGCCGCTCCAGATTCAACGCCAGCACGCTGATCAGCACCACCATCGCACCTATCCCGACCATCAACGTTGGCTGCTCGCCCAAGGCAAACGCTGCAATCGCCATGGCGGTGGGCGGAATCAGATACAGCGTCATGGTCGCGCGACTCAAATCGATGTGGGCCAGTACAAATGCCCAGGCCAGGTAGGCGAGGGCGCTGGGAAACACGCCCAAGGCAACCACGGTCATTTGCACCTGCATCGGCGCGCTGGCGACTTTGCCGGCCAGCCCCGGCAGGTAAATCAGCAACAGCGCCGTGCCCGACCAGACCGTGTAGCAGACCAGCGTCAACCCGTCGTAGCGAGCGCAATGATGCTTTTGCAAGGCGAAGTAGAAACTCCACGACACCGCCGCCAGCAAGATCAGCAACCCGTGCGCATCCATGCTGCCCAGCCCTCGATCACCGGCCACCACAATCACCACGCCGATCAATCCCAACAAGACACACCCCCAGCGCCAGGCGCTGACCCGGTCCTTGAACACGAAACGCGCCAGCAAGGTACTGAACAGCGGGGTCGATTGCGCCAGCACACTGGAGGCGCCAGCGCTGACATTTTGCTGGCCGATATTCAAGGCGACGTGGTGAAGGCTCACGGCAAAAAAACCAAGGACGAACAGTAACGGCAGATCGCCAAGCTTCGGCAGACTGATGCCTTTGAAGGCGGCGACGACCGCCATGAACACCGAAGCGATCAGAAAGCGCAGCAGCGCCAAGTGGCCGGGGTCGTAGGCCTGCAAGCCGATGTGGATGCCGGTCGGTGAGAAGCCCCAGCAGGCGACGACAAACGCCATGGCCAAGAGAATTTTCAGGGTGTGCGTGGAGAGCTTCATGGTCGATTACCGGTGGGTTGATGCACCGAGTATCAGAAGTCTGACCATTCGCAACAACTGACTTATACTGCGACAACTGTTCACTTTGGGTGATGTATGGAGTTGGCGCAGATTCGCATGTTCAAGACCGTTGCCGAGGTCGGCAGCATCGCCCGGGCGGCGGAGCTGTTGCATTGCGTGCCGTCGAACATCACGGCACGCATCAAGTCGCTGGAAGCCGAGTTGGGGGTGGCGCTGTTTCTACGCGAGGGCCGAGGCTTGCGTATCAGCCCGGCGGGCCAGACGTTTCTGTCATACGCCTCGAAAATTCTGGCGCTGACTGTTGAAGCCAAACGGGCGGTGGACCCTTCGGCCGAACCGTCCGGCCCGCTACGCATCGGCGCCATCGAATCCTCGGCCACCGGTCGCCTGCCGCGTCTGCTGGCCAAGTTTCACAAGCGATATCCTGGCGTCGCGTTGGAACTGACCACCGGCACCTGGAGCCAACTGCTCGATGACACCCTCAATCATCGGCTCGACGGCGCGATCGTCGCGGTGGATGTCGAGCGCTCGCTGCTCAAGCGCACGCCGATGTACCGCGAAGAGCTGCTGCTTATAGCCTCGACATCCCTGGGGCCGGTGCGCGATATCGCCGACTTGCAGGACAAGACCGTATTCATGTGGCCGCAAGGCTGTCCTTACCGGGCGGCGCTGGAGCACTGGTTGTTGCGGCAGGGGCAGGCGCTGCCGATTGTCAGTCTGGCCAGTTATGGCGCGATAGTCGGGTGTGTCAGCGCCGGGGCCGGCGTCGCGCTGGTGCCCAAAGGGGTGTTTGACCAGTACGCCAAAGGGGCGGGGTGCGCGGGGTTTGAGTTCCCTGAGCTGACGGCGATCGACAACCTGTTTTACTGGCATGAAAACGCCGGGGTTCACCCGGCGCGGGAAGCGTTTGTGGCGATGTTGCGTGAGGAGTTTGCGTAGGCGCGGGCGCAGACGGCGATCTTTGGTACGGATCTACACGCCCACATCCCGCATCAACAACCCGAACTTCAAATCCACCGCATCCGGAATCGGCACATACACCGTGTGCCCATCCCCCGGCGCCACTTCGATCGCTTCACCTTTGATGTTCTGCAACTGATGCAAATCGAAGTGGAAATTACCCTGGGGCGTCATCAGTTCCATGTGATCGCCCAGGCTGAACCGGTTCTTGACCTTCACTTGCGCCAGGCGATCACGGCGCTCGCCGGTCAACTCGCCGACAAACTGCTGGCGCTCTGAAACCGAGCTGCCGTGCTGATAGTTCTGGTATTCGTCATGCACATGCCGACGCAGGAAGCCTTCGGTGTAGCCGCGCTGGGCCAGGGACTCCAGATCCGTCATCAGGCTGCGATCAAATTCGCGGCCGGCCACGGCATCATCAATCGCCCGGCGATAGACCTGCGTGGTGCGTGCGCAATAGAAGTGCGATTTGGTCCGGCCTTCGATCTTCAGCGAGTGCACGCCCATCTGCGTCAGCCGCCCGACATGCTGCACGGCGCGCAGGTCCTTGGCGTTCATGATGTAGGTGCCGTGCTCGTCCTCGAAGGCCGGCATCAATTCGTCCGGGCGATTGGCTTCCTGCAACAGGAACACCTGATCGGTCGGCGCGCCGATGCCCAGGGTCGGCTCGGGCTGGAATTGCTGAACGATTTCACCGAGCTGATTTTCCGTGGCTTGCGTCGCCGAATACTTCCAGCGACAGGCGTTAGTGCAACTGCCCTGATTGGCGTCGCGCTTGTTCATGTAGCCCGATAACAGGCAGCGGCCGGAATAGGCCATGCACAACGCGCCATGGACAAAGACCTCCAGCTCCATCGCCGGGACGTGCTGGCGGATCTCGGCGATTTCTTCCAGCGACAGTTCCCGGGACAGGATGATCCGGCTCAAGCCCTGTTGCTGCCAGAACTCGACACTGGCCCAGTTCACCGTGTTGGCTTGTACCGACAGGTGAATCGGCATCTGCGGGAAGTGTCGGCGTACCAGCATGATCAGGCCCGGGTCGGACATGATCAGCGCGTCCGGGGCCATGGCAATCACGGGGGCCAGGTCGTTGAGGAAGGTCTTGAGCTTGGCGTTGTGCGGCGCAATGTTCACCACCACATAGAAGCGCTTGCCTTGGGCCTGTGCCTCTTTGATGCCGAGCGCGAGATTGGCGTGGTCAAATTCGTTGTTGCGCACCCGCAGGCTGTAACGCGGCTGGCCGGCGTAGACCGCATCGGCACCGTAGGCGAAGGCGTATCGCATGTTTTTCAAGGTGCCGGCGGGAGCGAGCAGTTCTGGGGCAAGGAGCGTCATGGCAGTGTCGATCGCAAAAGTCCGGGAGGGTAATCGCCTTGCCCGCGAGGTTCATTGATCTGGATCTATGCTTGATGAACAAACGGATGGCACTCGCGCGAACCGTGGCGGACTAAGCATCAGCACGGCTCTTCAATACGAGAGCGCACTGACATGGATCGGACATGAACGAACAGACGGTACACAACAAATCGCTGGTGATCTTGCTCGGGGTGGTCACCGCCGCCTTTATCTGGATTTTGCTGCCGTTCTACGGCGCGGTGTTCTGGGCGGTGATCCTCGGGATTCTGTTCGCGCCGCTGCAACGCCGGATACAACTGAAGTTCAGCTGGCCGCGCAACCTGACGTCGTTGCTCACCCTGAGCATCTGCCTGGTGATCGCGATCCTGCCGGTGATTATCCTCAGCATCTTGCTGGTTCAGGAAGGGGCTGCGCTGTACAAGAGCATCGAAAGCGGCGAGCTGGACATCGCGGGGTATGTGACGCATTTCAAACACAGCCTGCCGCCGTACTTCCAGCATTTGCTGGATCGGGCCGGGCTCGGCGAGCTGGACGGGCTGCGGGAGAAAATCATCAAGAGCGCGGTGACGGGCAATGAGTTTGTCGCCACGCAAGTCTTCAGTTTCGGTCAGGGCACGTTCGATTTTGTGGTGGGTTTTTTCATCATGCTCTACCTGCTGTTCTTCTTCCTGCGAGACGGTGCGGAACTGGCGCGTAAAGTTCGCTCCGCCGTCCCGTTGCAGGAGCACCAGAAACGCCGTTTGCAGCTGAAGTTCAACCGTGTGGTGCGGGCGACCGTAAAGGGCAACCTGCTGGTGGCGATTACGCAGGGCGCATTGGGCGGTTTGATTTTCTGGTTTCTGGACATCCCGAGCGCGTTGCTCTGGGCGGTATTGATGGCGTTTCTATCGCTGTTGCCAGCCGTGGGGGCGGGGATTGTCTGGGCACCGGTAGCGGCGTTCTTCCTGTTCACCGGGGCAATCTGGCAAGGGGTGGTGCTGGGGTTGTTCGGGGTTTTTGTGATCGGCCTGGTGGATAACGTGCTGCGCCCGATCCTGGTGGGCAAGGATACGAAGATGCCGGACTATCTGATCCTCATCTCGACCCTCGGCGGTCTGGCCATTTTCGGCCTGAACGGCTTTGTCATCGGGCCGCTGATTGCAGCGCTGTTCATGTCGAGCTGGGCGATCTTCATCGAAACCAAACCAAGGGTGCAGCTGCCTTAAGCGCTGAGTTGCCCCTGGCCGATTTGTTGCGACAGTGCCTTGGCGGCCGGCAGCGAAGTGAGCGGTCCGCTGATCGGTTCGCCGTCCTGCACCAGATACCAACAGGCGAGCAATCCTAGCTCTCTGAGCGGTGCGGGAACGGCGCTGCCAATTACGGACATGATCTGAACCTGGGACATAAATACCTCCATCAATCGATGGAGCTACCTTACGGACCTGCCTCGCGAACGGACAATCAACACTTTCGATAGTCGTCATTGACGCCAGTGAGTGTTGAGTTCAGTCGACCACCAGGTCAAGCATATGGACCACTTCCTGCTCGTTGAGCAGGCCTTTGCGCACCAGGTTTTCGGCCAGCAGCGAAAGAAACTTGGCGCTGCGATGGCCTTCCAGGTGCTTGAGTTCGGTCAAAGCGTTGTACACCTTGCTGGAAGTGCACAAGCCGACAATGCGGTGCGGGTTTTGCGTGGGCATGAGGTCGTCCTTGTTTTTATCAACCTGTTGTTTACGCACAGATCCAAGCTTGCGGACCTGACATGACATAAATATGACCGTTTTTCCCAAGTCGGGGGAAGGGCGGTCGAGTCAATCTTGCCAACTTGAACCGTCCACACTGTCTCCACAGCGACATTGGCGCGATTTTTCCAGACCTTCGCCGACGAACGGTCACAAAAAAGCCCCGCTGATTAGGCGGGACCTGATGAGTCTGTTACCAGCGGCCATAACCGTGGGGATGGCCGTAGTAACCGCGCGGTGGACCGTAATAACCACGGGGCGGGCCGTAGTAAACCGGCGGTGGTGCGTAGTAGACCGGTTGCTGCACGTAGACTGGCGCAGGCTGGTAATAAACCGGTGGTGGCTGTTGTATGTAAACCGGCTGAGGCTGGGCGTAGACCGGTTGCTGTACATACACCGGTCGGTTGCTGTTGATGATGGCCGAGCCGACGATTGCCGAACCAACGATCGCGCCAAATACCGCTGGACCCTGCCAACCGTGACCGCCGCCAGCCTCTGCCTGCCCTGTGATAGCAAGAGCACCGAGCAGCAAGGCAACTGTGGGGATTTTACGGATCATGATAATTCCTCGGTTCTTCGACCCGGCGCTTGCGTCTGCAATAGACCCAAGGATCGTCGCGGGGATACCTCTAAGACAGCGTTTTTTTGAAAATCAGCACAGCCGTTGGGTAAATTTTGTGTAAGGTCTGTACCGGCTTCTTTACGGCCGCTGCCACCCTGCGCGGGCACGCCGTTATGATCGATCAGAATTCGATGGAATGGCTCATCCCGTCCATCTGAAAGTGCTTATGAAGGAGATATTTCATGCAGATGAACCCCAACCGAGACACCCAGCTGTGCATGTCGCTTTCCGGGCGTCCCGGCAATTTCGGCCTGCGGTTTCACAATCATCTGTATGAACAGTTGGGCCTGAATTTTTACTATAAGGCGTTCAGCAGTCAGGATCTGCCGGGTGCCGTTGGCGGCATTCGTGCGCTGGGTATTCGTGGCTGCGGCGTGTCGATGCCGTTCAAGGAGGCCTGCATTGCGCTGGTCGATGAGCTGGACGCGTCCGCAGCGGCCATTCAATCGATCAATACCATCGTCAACACCCATGGCCATCTCAAAGCCTACAACACCGATTACATCGCCATCGCCCAGCTGCTTGAAACCCATCAGGTGCCGAAGGAATCGACCTTTGCCCTGCGCGGCAGCGGCGGCATGGCCAAAGCCGTGGCCAGTGCCTTGCGTGATGGCGGCTATCAAAACGGCGTGATCGTGGCCCGTAACGAACAGGCCGGGCGGGCGTTGGCTGAATCACTGGGCTATCAGTGGCAGGTGGAACTGGGCTCTCAGCGTCCGCAGATGTTGATCAACGTCACGCCGATCGGCATGAGCGGCGGTCCCGAGGCCGATCAACTGGCGTTCGACGCTGAAACCATCGCGGCTGCCGAAACTGTCTTCGATGTGGTGGCGATTCCCTCGGAAACACCGCTGATCGTGCGCGGTCGCGCCGAGGGCAAACGCGTCATTACCGGGTTGGAAGTGATCGCGATCCAGGCGCTGGAGCAGTTTGTCCTGTACACCGGCGTGCGGCCGACGGATGAGCAGTTCAAGAAAGCGGTGGAGTTTGCTCGCGGTTGATCCTTCAGATTATTGGTTGGCTGTATCGGCCTCATCGCGAGCAGGCTCGCTCCTACAGTGGATTGGCGTCGTACACATTTTTTGTGTCCGACAGAAAACCCTGTGGGAGCGAGCCTGCTCGCGATGGGCGCAACTCGGTCTCTCAAGTGCATCTGCCGCCTATACTCCCCGCCAGCAATGACTTGCCGCCCCAACCAACAAACCGTGCCCGAGGTTCCCATGCATCCCCCCATTCTCAACCTGAATCAGGTCGAACTCGAACCGTTGCCCGAAGCCCTGGCGCCCACCGGTGATACCGCCGGCCGCTACCAACAGAGAATGGCCCGCGTCGGCCAGCAGTTGGGGTCGCAAAAGCTCGGTTATCGGTTATACGTGCTGGAACCAGGCATGCGTGGCAGCCCGTTTCACAGTCATCGGGTCAACGAGGAGATGTTTTACGTCGTGGCCGGGGAAGGGGAGGTGCGCCTCGGTGCCGAACGGTTTCCGATCCGCGCCGGCGACGTGATCGCCTGCCCGCCGGGCGGTCCTGAAGCGGCGCACCAGATCATCAACACCAGCAAGGGAGAACTGCGCTACCTGGCGGTCAGCACCCAGCAATCGCCGGAGATTTGCGAGTACCCGGATTCCGGCAAATACGTGGTGATGGACCACTTCAAGGTCGACGCCGAAGGTAATCCCTCAGGCTTCGTCGCCATCGCCCGACCGGGCGATGGCGTGGATTACTGGGACGGCGAGTAGCACTCCCTTTAGTAGGCGCGAGGCTTGCCCGCGAAGGCGATTTTCAGTTCGACGATAATGTTGGATGTTGAATCGCTTTCGCGGGCAAGCTCCTACAAATCACAACGTTGGTTATTCGAGGCGCGCCAGGCGCTCTTCGAGTGCGGCAATCCGCGCTTCGAGCTCTTCGATTCGTTCAACCGACACACCGCTACCGGCACTGCGTTCGGCCGGGTTTTGCCGGGCGGCGAGGATGACTTCGATATCCGCCGGATCCCCCAGCGCATGCATATAGCGGTCTTCCCGCTGGCCGGCCTGACGCGGAATCAGCAGTGCCAATCCGCGAGCAATCAGACGTTCCAGTTGATGCACAACCTGCTCGGCATCTTCAAACTCATGCATGCGTGCGCTGCGGGTCAGCAGTTCATTGACCGTCTGCGGACCGCGCAAAAACAACAGCCCCGTCAGAATCACCTGGGCCGGCACCAGTTCCAGCGCCTTGTCGACCTTATGTTCCCAGCGATCGGCACGGCTGCCCATCACCAGTTTGGTAAACCCGCGGCCTTCAAGGGCGCGCAGGCTCTGGCCGACCTGACCCTGAGTGAGGTTCATCACCGGTTCGCGACTGGTTTTCTGGTTGCAGGCAATCACCAGCGCATTGAGGGTCAGCGGATAGGTTTCCGGGCTGGTGGCCTGCTTCTCGATCAACGAGCCCAGGATGCGGATTTCCGTGCTGTTGAGGCGCGGCTCGTCGAAGGTCGTTTCTTGCTCAGTGCTCATCGCGCTTTTCCCTATGCAATCGAAGCATGCAGTCGAAGCCGCCTAGCCTAATCCTTGCTGGATAAAAGACAAGCCGCAGGAGGGGCGGGCATGGCTATAATCGGCCCACGTTTTCCTCCTGTCACCACACGAGACTGTCATGACTATTTCCCTGTATGCCGCTTCCGTTCCTGTTTTCAAACAAATGCTCAACGCCCTGAGCGACGTTCTGAACAAGGCCGAAGCCCACGCCACCGCCAAGAACATCGACCCGAACGCATTCCTGCAAGCCCGCCTGTACCCGGACATGTTCCCGCTGGTGCGTCAGGTGCAGATCGCCGTTGATTTCGCCAAAGGCGTGTCCTCGCGCCTGGCCGAGATCGAAGTGCCGAAGTACGACGACACCGAAACCACCTTCGCTGAACTGCAAGCCCTGATCACCAAGGTTCTGGCCTACATCGGCGAGATCAAGCCAGAGCAGATCGACGGCAAGGAAGGTATCGAGATCGTGACGCGTCCAGGCACGCCGAAAGAGAAGCGCTTCAGTGGCCAGGCTTACCTGCTGACCTACGGCCTGCCGCAGTTCTTCTTCCACGTCACCACCGCTTACGCATTGCTGCGTCACAACGGTGTGGAAGTGGGCAAGCGTGATTACATGGGCGCGTTCTAAACCGCCCAGGTACAAAAAAGCCCCCGCAGCCTGACGTTGCGGGGGCTTTTTCATGGGTAAGTATTATTCAACGATGCCGCAGATCCTGTGGGAGCGAGCCTGCTCGCGAAGGCGGTACATCAGCCAACATCATCGTTAAGTGTTGGTCGGCATTCGCGAGCAGGCTCGCTCCCACAGAGATGTGGGTCAGGCCAGGCGTTCTGCTTTTGCTTCTTCACCCAGGCAAGCCGCGGCGGTGAACAGCACATCCGTGGAGGAGTTCAGCGCCGTCTCCGCAGAATCCTGCAACACACCAATAATGAAACCCACCGCTACCACCTGCATGGCGATTTCACTCGGAATGCCAAACAGGCTGCACGCCAGCGGGATCAGCAACAACGAACCACCGGCCACGCCCGAAGCACCACACGCACAGATCGCCGCCACCACACTGAGCAGAATGGCTGTCGGGATATCCACGGCGATGCCCAGGGTATGCACGGCCGCGAGCGTCAGCACGGTAATGGTAATCGCCGCGCCGGCCATGTTGATGGTCGCACCCAGCGGAATCGATACCGAGTAAGTGTCTTCATGCAGGCCCAGGCGCTTGCTCAATTCCAGGTTGACCGGAATGTTCGCCGCCGAGCTGCGGGTAAAGAACGCGGTGATGCCGCTTTCTCGCAAGCACATCAGCACCAGAGGATACGGGTTGCGGCGCAGTTTCCAGAACACGATCAGTGGATTCATCACCAGCGCGACAAACAACATGCAGCCCAGCAGCACGGCCAGCAGATGCACATAGCCGATCAACGCCCCGAAGCCAGACGTGGCCAAGGTCGACGCGACCAGGCCGAAGATCCCCAGCGGTGCGAAACGAATCACCAGGCGCACGATCAGGGTCACGCCATTGGACAGGTCGCCGAGCACTTCGCGAGTGGTGTCACCGGCATGGCGAATCGCAACGCCCATGCCGATCGCCCAGGCCAGAATGCCGATGAAGTTGGCGTTCATCAGCGCACTGACCGGGTTGTCGACCACACTGAGCAGCAGACTTTGCAGTACTTCGCTGATGCCGCCCGGCGCAGTCACGGCGACGTCATGACTGGACAGCACCAGACTGGACGGGAACATCATGCTGGCAACCACCGCGACCACCGCGGCGGCAAACGTCCCCAGCAAGTACAAAAACAGAATTGGCCGGATGTGGGTTTCCTGGCCGTGCTTATGGTTGGCGATCGACGCCATCACCAGCACGAACACCAGAATCGGCGCGACGGCTTTGAGTGCCGAAACGAAGACCTTGCCGATGAATGCCGTGGATTTCGCCACCTCAGGCGCGATCAGCGCCAGGGCAATCCCGGCGATCAGGCCGATGACGATTTGCGAGACCAGGCTCAAGCGTTTCAAGCGTTGCAATAGCGAAGGGGATGAAGCAGTCATAAAACGGCATCTCTGATTATTAGGTGCGGGGGTGTCGCGACATCAATGCCAGTGAATGGCCGATGAACAAGGTGTACGTATCGCAGGGCGCGGACTTTATCACAGCGTGGTCTTGATCCTTCAGACCTGTGACGATCTGCCGCCCGCACGTTCAACGAGATCGGCAGGTTCGTGCAACCCTGATCGGAAACACTCTGTTAAGATTGCGCATCCTCATTTTCAAGTCATGCCAGTGGGCCTTCGGGTTATCGCTGGTGTCGTCGTTTTCTGGAGTTCTGCATGCTGTTGCCCATCCTTCTGTTGTCGGCCGCCGGTTTTACCGTGCTGACCACGGAATTCGTCATCGTCGGCCTGTTGCCGGCGATTGCCCGAGACCTTGAAGTCAGCATCCCCCAAGCAGGTTTGCTGGTGACCCTGTTCGCCTTTACCGTCGCCGCGTTCGGGCCGTTCCTGACCGCGTACTTCGCCAGGTTCGAGCGGCGCAAGCTGTTCATCTCGGTGCTGATCATGTTCGGCCTGGCCAACACCCTCGCGGCGTTTGCGCCGAACATCTGGGTGATGGCCATCGCCCGCTTGATCCCCGCGTTGGGGTTGCCGGTGTTCTGGGCGCTGGCCAGTGAAACCGCCGTGGACATCGTCGGGCCGGATTACGCCGGGCGGGCAATTGCCAAAATCGGTTTCGGCATTGTCTGCGCCACGGTGTTCGGTATTCCGGTGGGCACGTTGATTTCCGATGCGTTCGGCTGGCGCAGTGCCTTCGGCATTCTGGCGGTGATCGCGTTTGCCAAGGCGTTGCTGCTGTTTATCTACCTGCCGAAAACCAACCTGCATCAGCATCAGGTGAGCTTCCGTTCGCAGTTCAAGATCTTGCGCAGCCCGTTGATGCTGGGCCATGTGCTCCTGTCGATCCTGGTGTTCAGCGGCATGTTTACCGCTTACACCTACCTGGCGGACATCCTTGAACGCCTCGCCGGTTTCAACGGTACGGTGGTCGGCTGGTGCCTGATGGGCTTCGGCGCAGTCGGTCTGATCGGCAACTCGTTGGGCGGTCGCGCGGTGGATCGTCATCCGTTGATGGCTTCGATGATGTTCTGCACGTTCATGATCGCTGGCATGGTGGCGTTGGTACCGAACATTCATTCGCCGCTCGGTCTGGCGGCGGCGATGGGCATCTGGGGCGTGACTCAGGCGGCGTTGTTCCTGGTCAGTCATGTGCGATTGATGAAGGCCGCGCCCGAGGCGCCGGCCTTCGCCGCGTCGCTGAACATCGCCGGGGCCAACCTCGGGATCGGCCTGGGTGCGATGGTCGGCGGGCGTGTGATCGACAGCGTTGGCCTGGGCGGGCTGGGTTTTGCGGCTGCCGCGTTTATCCTGGTTTCGATTCTCCTGGCCATGGCGCTGATGACCATGAAACCTCGCGAGATCTGCGCCTGACCTTCACAGCTCGGTAAACAGCTCGCGTCGGGCACCTTCGGTAATCGCCACAATGCCGGGGTGCTTGACCTTGCGTTCCACGGAAATGGCGTAGAACGACTCCGTCACAGCGTCGGTCTGGCCAATCAACTCCACGCCGTATTGGCGTTTCACTTCGTCGGCAATCACGCTCGGGCCGATGAAAATCCCGCTGCCCGATTGACCGAAAGCCTGCATCAGCGCGCTGTCGTCGAACTCGCCGACAATGCGCGGCTGGATTTGCTGTTCGGCAAACCAGCGCTGCAAGCGACTGCGCACCACGGTTTCCGGCCCGGGAATCAGCAGTGGTGCGCCGTGCAGGCTGCGTGGGAAATCCTGACCGTACTGTGCTGCCAGCTCGGCGGTGGCGAAGAAGCTGATCCCGCATTCACCGAGTTTCTGGCTGTAACCCTTGATGTCCAGGTGCGAGGGCATCGGGCTGTCGGAAATCACCAGGTCCAGGCGCTGGATCGCCAGGTCGGCGAGCAGCCGTTCCAGTTTGTCTTCGCGGCAGGTGATGCGCAGCGGTTCACTCAACTCCATGGTCGGTGCGATCAGGCGATAGACGATGGATTTGGGCACCACATCGGCGACGCCCACCCGAAACAGGATCTGTTGTTCATTGGGTTGCGCCCGCAGCATCAACTCCAGTTCGCCGCCCAGCTGAAACATTTGCTCGGCGTAGGTCAGGGTCTGACGCCCGGCCTCCGTCAGCTCAAGCTGGCGACCGACCCGCCGGAACAGCTCGATGCCATAGGTTTGTTCGAGCAGGGAAATCTGCCCGCTGATGGTCTGGGGCGTCAGGTTCAGCTGCTCGCAGGCGCGCACGATGCTGCCTGTCTTGGCCACCACCCAGAAGTAATGCAATTGGCGATAGTTGAGCATGATGGTCTACAGTTCGTGAAAATCGAAGTATAACCGCTAAAAATACGAATTTTCCTGAAGTGTTTGCCTCCCTAGAATGCCTCGCTATCAACGGGCCATCGTTTCGGCCCGTTTTGTTCTATCGAGGAAAGCATGATGAAGCTTAAAACCACGGCGCTGTTGATTGCGTCTTTACTGGTATTGGCCGGTTGCGACCAGGCCGAGAAAAGCGCGCAGCAATTGATGGGCAAGGCTGCCGAAACAGCCAAACAGGCGATCGACGACACCCACAAAGCCGCCGAACAAGCGATCAGTGATGCCACCGGCGGCCTGATCAGCAAGAAAGAACCATCGGCCGAAGACCAGCGCAAAACCGAATCTTCGTCCCAGGAAATCTAAACCGTCTACAACGAGTCAGGACTGACCCATGGAATACCTTTTAGAACTTGCTGCAAGCCCCACCGCCTGGGTCGCCCTGGCCACGTTGATCGTCATGGAAATCGTGCTCGGCATCGATAACCTGATCTTCATCTCGATCCTGACCAACAAGCTGCCCGAGCAGCATCGGCAGAAAGCACGCCGCATCGGTATCGGCATGGCGCTGATTCTGCGACTGGGCCTGCTGAGCACTATCGCGTTCATCGTCCAGTTGACCGAGCCTGTGATCGATATTCTCGGCCATGCGTTCTCCTGGAAGGACATGATCCTGATCGCCGGTGGCCTGTTCCTGTTGTGGAAGGCGACTACCGAGATCCATCACAGCATGGACCCGGCCCCGGATGATCCGATGTCGGCGACCTCGACCGTGACCCTGGGCTTTGCTGCCGCGATCGGGCAGATCCTGATGCTGGACATGGTGTTTTCCATCGACAGCATCATTACCGCTGTGGGCATGACCGAGCATTTGCCGATCATGATCATCGCCGTAGTGGTGTCGGTGCTGGTGATGTTGCTGGCGGCTGATCCTCTGGCCAAATTCATCAACGACAACCCGACCGTGGTGATGCTGGCGCTGGGCTTCCTGATCATGATCGGTATGACACTGATCGCTGAAGGTTTCGGGGCTCACGTGCCTAAAGGATACGTCTATGCGGCCATGGCTTTCTCGGCGACCATCGAGGGCTTGAACATGATGTCGCGTCGGGCCAAGCAGAAGAAAATAGCGGCTGAAGCTTAACCCGCGGAAAAACGAAACGGCCGCCTGCGCTCGAAAGAGCCCAGGCGGCCGTTTTTGTTGGCGAATCCGAAGGATCAGTGCGCGGTCGCGTGGTGGACCGGTGGTTTATCGGTCTTCGCCAAAGGCGCCGATTGAACGGGGTGGTGATGGTGCCGACGGGTAATCCGCAAAACGCCCCACAGCATGGCGGCGGCCACGGCCAGCCAGCCGGAAATCAACATCACGATTGTCATTGTCAGGCTCATCAGTGCCTCCTCTTTGCCCTGCATCGGGCACACACTCTTTGCAAATGACAGTCTAGTCGCTGCTGTGTTTCAGGCTATTGACCAAAGGTCGGCTGTCATCAACCAGTTCGCTCTATCGAATGCACTCAACTGTAGGTTAAGGCTATACCGCCGCCGCGTGGCGTCCTATGATCGACGGCCAAGCCGGGAGCGTATTGACTGGCGTCTGAACAAGAGAGTGATGATCGTGCGGGTATTTTCTCGAATTCGAGCGGCGGCGCTGATTGTCGGCTGCGTTGCAGGTTTGGCCGGATGCGCAGGGAGTGTGGCGCCGGAGATCAAGCGGTTGCCCGAGCGGGTAGAACTCAGCGGCACGTTCTACCGTGGCCAGGACTATCAGAGCGGACCACAGGTATTGGCCAGCATGCTGGCACAGCAGGGCATCGTGATTACGCCCGGGTTGCTGCAAAAACCCCTGCACTTGCCCGGCGCCGAAGCACAACTGCAACAGAATATGCAAAACCTGGCGCGTGAGTACGGGATGGTGGTGTATCCCCTCGACAGCCAATTGCCGGCACTGTTGACCCAGGTCGCGGCCGGTTATCCGGTGATGGTGCGCTTCACTGAAGGCTCGGCGCTCTGGGCTGAGCCGCGTTATGCCATTCTCGCCGGATACAATCGCCAGAAGCAGACGGTGTTGTTGCGTGCCGGGATGAATCGCCGGAACTTGATGAGCTTCAGTTCGTTTGAGTCCTCTTTCAAGGATGCTGGCGGCTGGGCCGTATTGATTCAGAAACCCAATCAGATCCCTGCCAACGTTGATCAGCAGCGCTGGCTGAAGGCGGCGAGCGATCTTGGCCAGGCCGGTCAGGAACAGGCCGCTGCCCGCGCGAAGAAGGCGTTGACCGCACAATAAGCTTCCGTTCGTCATGTGCCCGGCACCGTCGGGCATGCCTGGCCTCTAAAGGACAAGACCCGGTTTCTCCGGGCCAGATCCCAGGAGGCGCCCCATGGCACATTCCAATACCCCCGACGGCCCGCATTCATCCGAACATTCTTCGGGCGACGAATTGGGATTCGACCCCGATTCGCCGGACCTCGCCGACCCTCAGGTCGATCCCATCGGTCCTGCCAAGGCGCCGAGGGATGTAAAGCCGGGCGACAATCCCAAGGCTCCGGCGAAGCCTTACGACCCACTCGCTGATCTGAAACCCTAACCCTTGGTGAGGTGCGTATGTCTACTGATTCGAGTTTCAACGACAAACGTCCGGACAGTGTTCCAACGACCCCTGAAGAGGGTGTTGATCCGGTGATGGATCCGAACGATCCGTTAAGGGATCCGTTGGCCCGTCCGATGGTGGTCCCGACGGAGCATCCCCATGGCATGAAAGATCCAAGCGCCGGGGATGGCATTCCGGATGACGATCAGATGCCGCTGCCCAACGATTAACGCCAGACGAAAAAAAGCCCCGAATGATCGGGGCTTTGTTTTTTCTGTCGCTGACTTATTTCGAGGCTTCAACCACACCGCTCTGGCGGTGCTTGAGGTTCTTGTCCGACTTGTACTGCAAGGCTACCGACGGCACGTCTGCGCCTTTGCCGGTTTCCACCCAGCTGCGGATGCGGGCGGCATCGGCAAAATGCGTGTACTTGCCGAAGGCGTCGAGAATCACCAGCGCCACTTGGCGATTGCCCATGCTGGTCACCAACACCAGGCAGTGACCGGCTTCGTTGGTGAACCCGGTTTTGGTCAGCTTGATGTCCCAGTTTGGCTTGCGGACCAAATGGTCGGTGTTACGGAAACCCAGGCTGTAGTTGGGTTTGCGGAAGGTGACGGTTTTTTCCTTGGTGGTGCTCAACTCGGTCAATAACGGGTATTTGTGTGCGGCGATCAGCAATTTGCTCAGGTCGCGGGCGGTAGAGACGTTACGCGGGGAGAGGCCCGTCGGCTCGACGAAGTGGGTGCTGGTCATGCCCAGCGCCTTTGCCTTGGCGTTCATCGCGGCAATGAATGCGACGTAGCCACCCGGATAATGATGAGCCAGGCTCGCCGCTGCACGGTTTTCCGAGGACATCAGGGCGATCAGCAGCATTTCCCTGCGCGGCAATTCGCTTTTGAGTTTGACCCGGGAAAACACGCCTTTCATTTCTGGCGTGTCGCTGATGTTGATATTGATGTACTCGTCCATGTTCTGCCTGGCTTCGACCACAACCAGACCGGTCATCAATTTGCTGACCGAGGCGATAGGGACAACCACATCGGGGTTGCTGGCATAGATGACTTTGTTGGTCTGCATATCCAGCAGCAAAGAGCTGCCGGAAGCGAGCTTGAGTTGTTTCGTGTCTCGGGGGGCTGCGGTGGTCTCCGCGGCGCTGGCGATTGGCGTGATGAACGTCCCTGTAAATACAAAAAATAGGCTCAGGATGGAAAGACGGATTTTCACGCTGGCGGACTCATAAGGTGTTGATAAGCCGTTATGTAACGGGTTATTTCGTAAAAAGCGCGACATTCTGGAGTATGGCTGAATAACTGTCGATGGTTGTTCAAGGAGGAGGTTAAAGTCCTTGGAAACATGAAAAAAAAGTCATTTTCCGGCGGATGGTCGATCTTTCACCCCAGGCAAAAAGAACCCCGCCATTGGCGGGGTTCTTTTGTACATCGCTTATTTCGAAGCAGGCACTCAGCTGTGCAGTGTTTCTGCCGCGTACAGCGTGTTTTCCAGCAGGCAGGCACGCGTCATCGGGCCAACACCGCCCGGTACCGGCGTGATCCAGCCAGCGCGGGGCAGGGCGGTTTCGTAGATGACGTCACCGACCAGTTTGCCGTCTTCCTGGCGGTTGATGCCGACGTCGATCACGATCGCGCCTTCCTTGATCCACTCACCTTTGACCAGGCCCGGTTTGCCGGCGGCGACGACAACCAGGTCGGCACGGCCGACGTGGCCGGCCAGATCCTTGGTGAAGCGGTGGGTGACGGTCACGGTGCAACCGGCGAGCAGCAATTCCATCGCCATCGGACGGCCAACGATGTTGGAGGCTCCGACGACCACCGCGTCCATCCCGTAAAGGTCGACACCGGTGCTTTCCAGCAAGGTCATAATGCCTTTGGGGGTGCACGGACGCAGCAACGGGATGCGCTGGGCCAGGCGGCCGACGTTATAAGGATGGAAGCCGTCGACGTCTTTATCTGGACGAATGCGCTCCAGCAATTTGGAGGCATCCAGGTGCTCAGGTAAAGGAAGCTGAAGCAGAACGCCGTCAATTGCCGGATCGTCGTTCAGGCGATCGATCAGGTCGGTCAGTGCTTCTTGAGTGGTTTCGGAAGGCAGGTCGTAGGCTTGGGAAATGAAGCCGACCTCTTCACAGTCTTTACGCTTGTGCGAGACATAAACCTGAGAGGCGGGATCGCTGCCGACCAGGATCACCGCGAGGCCCGGGGTGCGCAGGCCTTGCTCGCGACGCTCGGTGACTCGTTTGGCGATCTGCTGGCGCAGGCTGGCGGCGATCGATTTGCCGTCGATTAGTTGTGCAGTCATTGCGCGTGATTAACCATCGAGAGGGGAAAAAAAGAGAACGCATTCTCGCATGTCATGAGGTGAGGGCAAAGGCGCTTGGTCTGCAAATTCCTCTAAGCCCTTTAATTAAATGAATTTTTTATAAAAAGCATTTGACGGCCTTCGGGGCGCTCTATACTATTCGTCGCACTTGTCGGGCACAGCCTAGCACTGGATGAGAAGGTCAAGCGGAATTACGGTTCTGCGAGACTGGAAAGCTCTTAGTTTGTAGTCCTCCAAGAGTACAGATTAATAAGGCGCCCGTAGCTCAGCTGGATAGAGCATCCGCCTTCTAAGCGGATGGTCGCAGGTTCGAGTCCTGCCGGGTGCGCCATTAGGCAGCTTTGGCACAAGTAGCGCGATATGGTGGGCGTAGCTCAGTTGGTAGAGCACGGGATTGTGACTCCCGTTGTCGAGGGTTCGATCCCCTTCGTCCACCCCATATTTCAAAAGGCGCCAGATTAACAGTCTGGCGCCTTTGCTTTAACAGCTTCAAACGCGGATGTGGTGGAATTGGTAGACACACTGGATTTAGGTTCCAGCGCCGCAAGGTGTAAGAGTTCGAGTCTCTTCATCCGCACCAAATAAAGCTTCACTCAAGCCGGTTGGCCTGGTTGGGGCGCAGCAAGGGAGTTGATTGGCTTCTTTGCAAGGCAATATGGTGGGCGTAGCTCAGTTGGTAGAGCACGGGATTGTGACTCCCGTTGTCGAGGGTTCGATCCCCTTCGTCCACACCCCATATTTCGAGAGGCGCCAGATTTAACAGTCTGGCGCCTTTTTTGTTTTAGCGGTTCGAGTGTCAAGCGGCTGCATGTCCTGGGTCGCAGGGGTGGGGTGTTTCGTCGTATTTATGTTTCTCGATGATGCCGCGCCGCCCGCCGGCTTGCTCGCAAGACCGGCTGTCAGGGAGATGATTGGCAACTTCTTCTATATATAGAAGGATTGGTGCAGAGCCCTGGCGTGACTGGCTGTAATTGCTAACAGGGCGAGGCACAACCGTTTGTCCCCGCCTATAAATTGCCTGCTGCTTTTTTACCCGTTTTCAGTAGGGTGACTTCTTGAGTTTGACCCACTAGAATGCATGCCCTTGATTCTGGGGTCGGAAACGGCCGGCTAACGTCTGTGCAACGAGGAATATCCATGCAAGTTTCTGTTGAAAATACTTCTGCTCTTGAGCGCCGCATGAGCATCACCGTGCCGGCTGAGCGCATCGAGACTCAGGTCAACAAGCGTCTGCAGCAGACTGCCCAAAAGGCCAAGATTGCTGGCTTCCGTCCAGGCAAAGTGCCAATGAGCGAAATCAAGCGCCGTTTCGGCGCTGATGCGCGTCAGGAAGCTGTAGGCGACGTGATCCAGTCTTCGTTCTACGAAGCTGTTGTCGAGCAAAAGCTGAACCCGGCTGGCGCTCCTTCGATCGAGCCTAAATCGATGGAAGCTGGCAAAGATCTGGAATACGTTGCAGTTTTCGAAGTGTTCCCTGAGTTCACCGTTGCTGGCTTCGACGGCATCACCGTAGAGCGCCTGAGCGCTGACGTGGCTGACGCCGATCTGGACAAGATGCTGGACGTGCTGCGCAAGCAGAACACCCGTTTCGAAGTGGCTGAGCGCGCCGCTCAGAACGAAGACCAACTGAACATCGATTTCGTTGGCAAGGTTGACGGTGAAGTGTTCGCTGGCGGTTCTGCCAAGGGTACACAGCTGGTGCTGGGTTCCGGCCGCATGATCCCTGGTTTCGAAGACGGCCTGGTCGGCGCTAAAGCCGGCGAAGAGCGCGTGCTGAACCTGACCTTCCCAGAGGACTATCAGAACCTCGACCTGGCTGGCAAAACCGCTGAGTTCACCGTGACCGTGAACACTGTTTCCGAGCCGAAACTGCCAGAACTGAACGAAGAATTCTTCGCTCAATTCGGCATCAAGGAAACGGGCCTGGAAGGCTTCCGCACCGAAGTTCGCAAGAACATGGAGCGTGAACTGCGTCAGGCGATCAAATCCAAGGTCAAGAATCAGGTAATGGACGGTCTGCTGGCCACCAACCCGATCGAAGTGCCTAAGGCGCTGCTGTCCAACGAAGTTGACCGTCTGCGCGTGCAGGCTGTTCAGCAGTTCGGCGGCAACATCAAGCCTGACCAACTGCCGGCCGAGCTGTTCGAAGAACAAGCCAAGCGCCGTGTTGTTCTGGGTCTGATCGTGGCTGAAGTGGTCAAGCAATTCGACCTCAAGCCTGACGAAGCTCGCGTTCGTGAAATGATTCAGGAAATGGCTTCGGCCTACCAAGAGCCTGAGCAGGTTGTGTCCTGGTACTACAAGAACGACCAGCAACTGAACGAAGTTCGTTCGGTTGTGCTGGAAGAACAAGTTGTGGATACTGTTCTGCAGAAAGCTAGCGTGACCGACAAATCGGTCTCTTACGAAGAAGCAGTCAAGCCGGTAGAAGCTCCACAAGCCGACTGATCGTTTTTGCGGTAAGAAGCACACACCATAAGCCAGCCTTCGTGCTGGCTTATGCGTATTCAAGACATAACTATTTGGGAGTGACTGCAGAGCATGTTCCGTAATTCGTATATTCAGCAGAACTCTGATATCCAGGCCGCTGGCGGCCTGGTCCCGATGGTTGTCGAGCAGTCTGCTCGTGGCGAGCGCGCCTATGACATCTACTCGCGCCTTCTCAAGGAACGAGTGATTTTTCTGGTTGGCCCGGTAGAGGACTACATGGCCAACCTGATTTGTGCGCAATTGCTGTTCCTTGAAGCGGAAAACCCGGACAAGGACATCCATCTCTATATCAACTCCCCGGGCGGTTCGGTGACAGCGGGCATGTCGATCTATGACACCATGCAGTTCATCAAACCCAATGTATCGACCACCTGTATTGGTCAGGCCTGCAGCATGGGCGCCTTCCTTTTGACGGCCGGTGCCGCCGGCAAGCGTTATTGCCTGCCGAATTCGCGCGTGATGATTCACCAGCCACTGGGCGGTTTCCAAGGCCAGGCTTCGGATATCGAAATCCATGCCAAGGAAATTCTCTTCATTCGTGAGCGTCTCAACACGCTGATGGCCAAGCACAGCGGCCACACACTTGAAGAAATCGAGCGCGATACCAACCGCGATAACTTCATGAGTGCAGAAGCCGCGCGTGAGTACGGGTTGATCGATGAAGTGATCAACCAGCGCCCCGCTTAAATTAAGCAGCTCAAAATAGGGTGGGTCGGCTGGTCCGATCACCGGCGGGCTTGAAAAAGCCCGCAATAGCCTTCATCTTGTGTTGCAAGCCTATCGGATTTGGATCGAACGAATGACTGACACCCGCAACGGCGAGGACAACGGCAAGCTGCTCTATTGCTCCTTCTGTGGCAAAAGCCAGCATGAAGTACGCAAATTGATTGCCGGCCCCTCGGTCTTTATCTGCGACGAGTGCGTCGACCTGTGCAATGACATCATCCGAGAGGAGGTGCAGGAAGCCCAGGCCGAAAGCAGCGCGCATAAATTGCCTTCGCCTAAAGAAATCAGCGGCATCCTTGATCAGTACGTGATTGGTCAGGAGCGTGCGAAAAAGGTTCTGGCCGTAGCGGTGTACAACCACTACAAGCGTCTGAACCAGCGCGACAAAAAGAATGACGACGTCGAACTTGGCAAAAGCAACATCTTGCTGATCGGCCCGACAGGCTCGGGTAAAACCCTGCTTGCCGAAACACTGGCCCGCTTGCTGAACGTTCCGTTCACCATCGCCGATGCAACCACCCTCACCGAGGCGGGTTACGTGGGTGAAGATGTCGAGAACATCATTCAGAAGCTGTTGCAGAAGTGCGATTACGACGTGGAAAAAGCCCAGATGGGCATTGTCTACATCGACGAAATCGACAAGATCTCGCGCAAGTCTGACAACCCGTCGATCACCCGGGACGTTTCCGGTGAAGGCGTGCAGCAGGCCCTGCTCAAGTTGATCGAAGGCACGGTCGCTTCCGTTCCGCCGCAAGGTGGTCGCAAGCATCCGCAGCAGGAATTCCTTCAGGTCGACACCCGTAACATCCTGTTCATCTGCGGTGGTGCGTTCTCCGGTCTGGAAAAGGTTATTCAAAACCGTTCCACCAAGGGCGGCATCGGTTTCAACGCGGAAGTTCGCAGCAAGGAAGAAGGCAAGAAGGTGGGTGAATCCCTGCGTGAAGTCGAGCCTGACGATCTGGTCAAGTTCGGTCTGATCCCGGAGTTCGTCGGTCGTCTGCCGGTCCTTGCCACGCTGGACGAGCTTGATGAGGCTGCGTTAATGCAGATTCTCACCGAGCCGAAAAATGCTTTGACCAAGCAGTATGCCAAGCTGTTCGAGATGGAAGGTGTAGACCTTGAATTCCGGGCCGACGCACTGAAATCGGTCGCCAAACGTGCCCTGGAACGCAAGACCGGTGCCCGTGGACTGCGTTCGATTCTCGAAGGTGTATTGCTCGACACTATGTATGAAATCCCCTCGCAGTCCGAGGTGAGTAAAGTAGTGATCGACGAAAGCGTTATAGAAGGCAAGTCCAAGCCACTGTATATCTACGAAAACAGTGAGCCGGCTGCCAAGGCTGCGCCAGACGCTTAAGCGTCCGGCAGCTGGAGCAAAGAAGGGGCCTTCGGGCCCCTTTTCTTTTAAAGCGTTTTTAACACCCTCTTTGCGCTTGTTTTTTTTCAAAGCAGCCCCCATCTTGGTTTCAAGCTTACTTCCATCTGTTTACGGCCATATGGCCGCCGTAGAGGCGAAATCATGAAGACAACCATCGAATTGCCTCTCCTGCCATTGCGTGATGTTGTGGTTTATCCGCACATGGTTATCCCGCTGTTCGTGGGGCGCGAGAAATCCATCGAAGCCCTCGAGGCTGCGATGACGGGCGACAAGCAGATTCTTCTGCTGGCTCAGAGAAACCCTGCTGACGACGATCCCGGTGAAGATGCACTTTATCGCGTAGGCACCATTGCGACCGTTCTGCAGCTGCTCAAGCTGCCTGACGGCACGGTCAAGGTTCTGGTCGAAGGCGAGCAGCGGGGCGCCGTGGAGCGCTTCAGCGAAGTGGACGGCCACTGCCGTGCCGAAGTCTCGCTGATCGACGAAGTCGACGCGCCTGAGCGCGAGTCGGAAGTGTTCGTCCGCAGCCTTTTGGCTCAGTTCGAACAATATGTGCAGCTGGGCAAGAAAGTCCCGGCTGAAGTCCTCTCGTCGCTCAACAGCATCGACGAGCCGGGTCGCCTGGTCGACACCATGGCCGCTCACATGGCCCTGAAGATCGAGCAGAAGCAGGAAATCCTCGAAATCATCGATTTGTCGGCCCGGGTCGAGCACGTTCTGGCGTTGCTGGATGCCGAGATCGATCTGCTGCAAGTCGAAAAACGCATTCGCGGTCGCGTCAAGAAACAAATGGAGCGCAGCCAGCGCGAGTACTACCTGAATGAGCAGATGAAGGCCATTCAGAAAGAGCTCGGTGACAGCGACGAAGGCCACAACGAAATCGAAGAGCTGAAAAAGCGCATCGATGCCGCGGGCCTGCCCAAAGATGCCTTGGCCAAGGCCCAGGGTGAACTGAACAAGTTGAAACAAATGTCGCCAATGTCCGCGGAAGCGACCGTGGTGCGTTCGTACATCGACTGGCTGGTTCAGGTGCCGTGGAAGGCCCAGAGCAAAGTGCGCCTGGACCTTGCGCGCGCAGAAGACATTCTTGATGCAGACCACTACGGTCTGGAAGAAGTCAAAGAGCGGATCCTCGAATACCTCGCCGTGCAAAAGCGCGTGAAGAAAATTCGTGGTCCGGTGTTGTGCCTGGTCGGTCCTCCAGGGGTGGGTAAAACCTCTCTGGCAGAGTCGATCGCCCACGCCACCAACCGCAAATTTGTCCGTATGGCCCTCGGTGGCGTGCGTGACGAAGCGGAAATTCGTGGTCATCGCCGGACTTACATCGGTTCGATGCCAGGAAGATTGATTCAAAAGATGACGAAGGTGGGCGTCCGCAACCCGCTGTTCCTGCTCGATGAAATCGACAAAATGGGCAGCGACATGCGTGGCGATCCGGCGTCGGCGTTGCTGGAAGTGCTCGATCCGGAGCAGAACCACAACTTCAACGATCACTATCTGGAAGTCGACTACGACTTGTCCGATGTGATGTTCCTGTGCACCTCGAACTCCATGAATATTCCGCCGGCGCTGCTCGACCGGATGGAAGTGATTCGTCTGCCTGGCTACACCGAAGACGAAAAGATCAACATCGCCGTCAAATACCTCTCGCCCAAGCAGATTACTGCCAACGGCTTGAAGAAAGGCGAGCTGGAATTCGACGCCGAAGCGATCCGCGACATCATCCGCTACTACACCCGCGAAGCCGGTGTGCGTGGGCTGGAACGCCAGATTGCGAAGGTTTGCCGCAAGGCGGTCAAAGAGCACGCACTGGAAAAACGCTTCTCGGTGAAGGTCACTGCCGAGATGCTGGAACACTTCCTGGGTGTGCGCAAATTCCGCTACGGTCTGGCTGAGTCGCAGGATCAGATCGGTCAGGTCACCGGTCTGGCATGGACTCAGGTGGGTGGTGAATTGCTGACCATCGAAGCTGCTGTCGTGCCGGGTAAAGGCCAGCTGATCAAGACCGGTTCGCTGGGTGATGTGATGGTCGAATCGATCACGGCCGCGCTGACCGTTGTGCGCAGCCGTGCGAAGAGCCTGGGGATTCCCCTGGACTTCCACGAGAAGCGCGACACGCACATCCACATGCCGGAAGGGGCTACCCCGAAAGACGGCCCTAGCGCCGGCGTAGGCATGTGCACGGCCCTGGTGTCGGCATTGACCGGGATTCCAGTACGTGCGGATGTTGCCATGACAGGCGAAATCACCTTGCGTGGCCAGGTGTTGGCGATTGGCGGATTGAAGGAAAAGCTGCTGGCTGCTCACCGTGGCGGGATCAAGACCGTGATCATTCCTGAAGAGAACGTGCGCGATCTGAAGGAAATTCCTGACAATATCAAGCAAGATCTGCAGATTAAACCGGTTAAATGGATTGACGAGGTCCTGCAAATTGCGCTGCAATACGCGCCGGAGCCGCTGCCAGATGTGGTTCCAGAGATAGTTGCAAAGGATGAAAAACGCGAGTCTGACTCTAAGGAAAGAATTAGCACGCATTAGTACGCATTTGCCTGAGTGGCTTGTTGACAGCTTTTTAGAGCCCTTGTTATAAAGCGGCTCTTAAGTGTCTGTAGGCCATTCAGCACTCGTTTTTGCTTTCACCAAAAAACTTAGAATCATACTCAAATAGATATAAGGGGACTTAGAGTGAACAAGTCGGAACTGATTGATGCTATCGCTGCATCCGCTGATATCCCGAAAGCTGCTGCTGGCCGTGCGCTGGACGCTGTAATCGAATCCGTCACTGGCGCTCTCAAGGCTGGCGACTCTGTTGTTCTGGTTGGTTTCGGTACGTTCTCCGTTACCGATCGTCCAGCTCGCATTGGTCGTAACCCACAGACCGGTAAGACGCTGGAAATCGCAGCAGCCAAAAAACCAGGTTTCAAAGCCGGTAAAGCACTGAAAGAAGCTGTCAACTAAGTTCGTTTCAGGTTTTTGCCTATCCGGGTCGGGGTCATGCCTGACCTGGCAGCGGAGCGGTAGTCCAGTCGGCAAGTTGCCGGTCCGAGACGCCGAGGGTCGCAAGTTCGAACCCTTGGTCCGCTCCGCCAGTTACGAGAAGGCGCATCCTCGGATGCGCCTTTCTTCTATCCGGATTCTACCCACGCTCCACGGTTGCCTAATTTTGAAGTTCAACCGTTTCTGGGGGACGCATGCTGCAGAATATCAGGGACAATTCACAAGGCTGGATTGCCAAGACCATTATCGGGGTCATCGTTGCACTGATGGCTTTGACCGGTTTCGACGCCATTTTTCAGGCCACCACCAGTCGTAATGATGCGGCCAAGGTTAACGGCGAAGAAATCAGCCAGAACGAGCTGAGCCAGGCGGTCGATATGCAACGCCGTCAGCTGATGCAACAGCTGGGCAAGGATTTCGACGCTTCCTTGCTCGACGAAAAAATGCTGCGCGAATCGGCTCTCAAAGGCTTGATCGACCGCAAACTGCTGCTGCAAGGCGCAGAAGAATCGAAATTCGCTTTCTCCGAAGCGGCCTTGGACCAAGTGATCCTGCAAACACCTGAGTTTCAGGTGGATGGCAAGTTCAGTGCTGAGCGCTTCGATCAGGTGATTCGTCAACTGGGCTACAGCCGCATGCAATTCCGCCAGATGCTGGCTCAGGAAATGCTGATCGGTCAGCTGCGCGCTGGCCTGGCGGGTAGCGGTTTCGTCACCGACGCACAGGTTCTGGCCTTCGCCCGTCTGGAAAAACAGACCCGCGATTTCGCTTCCCTGAACGTCAAGGTTGACCCGGCAGCGGTGAAGCTGACCGACGATGAGGTCAAGGCCTACTACGACGAACATGCCAAGGAATTCATGACCCCGGATCAGGTTGTCATCGATTACCTGGAATTGAAGAAGTCTTCCTTCTTCGATCAGGTCAGCGTCAAGGACGAAGACCTGCAAGCGGCGTATCAGAAAGAAATCGCGAACCTGTCCGAGCAACGCCGGGCTGCGCACATTCTGATTGAAGTGAACGATAAAGTGACCGAGGCGCAAGCCAAGGCCAAGATCGAAGACATTCAGGCGCGTCTGGCCAAAGGCGAGAAATTCGAGGCGCTGGCCAAGGAATTCTCCCAGGACCCGGGTTCGGCGAACAACGGCGGTGACCTGGGCTACGCAGGCCCTGGTGTATACGACCCTGCATTTGAAACCGCGCTGTATGCGTTGGCCAAGGATCAAGTGTCGGCACCGATTCGCACTGACTTCGGTTTCCACCTGATCAAACTGTTGGGCGTTGAAGCACCGGAAGTGCCGACGCTGGCCAGCCTGAAAGACAAGCTGACCCGTGAGCTGAAAACCCAGCAGGTCGAGCAGCGTTTTGTCGAGGCGACCAAGCAACTGGAAGATTCTTCGTTCGAGTCCTCCGATCTGGCCCAGCCGGCGCAAGACCTGAAGCTGACTGTCCACACCTCCAAGCCGTTTGGCCGCGAGGGTGGCGAAGGTGTGGCGGCTAACCGTGCCGTGATCACCGCGGCGTTCAGTCCTGAAGTGCTGGATGAAGGTGCCAACAGCACCGCCATCGAGCTGGACCCGGAAACCGTGATCGTGCTGCGCGCCAAGGAACACTTGAAGCCTGCGCAACTGCCGCTGGAAAGCGTCAATGCCAGCATTCGTGCGCAGTTGGCCAAGGAGCACGCCAGTGCTGCCGCCAAGACCAAGGCTGATGAGTTGATCGCCAGCCTGCGCGATGGCAAGACTCCGCTGGACAAGGCGATTGACGGTCAGAACTGGAAAGTGACTGAAGCGGCAACTCGCGCTCAGGAAGGGATTGACCCAACCGTGCTGCAAGCGCTGTTCCGCATGCCAAAACCTGTCGCCAAGGACAAACCGACCTACAGCAGCGTGACCCTGACGGATGGTAGCCTGGTGATCGTGCGCCTGAACGGTGTGAACGAAGCCGCCGCGCCGACCGAAGAAGAGAAGGCCCAATACCGTCGCTTCCTCGCCTCGCGCATTGGCCAGCAGGACTTTGCGGCCTACCGCAAACAGCTGGAAAGCCAGGCCGAGATCAAGCGTTTCTGATGCTTGACTGAGTTGCCCGTTCCACAAAGACCCCGGCCGAAAGGCCGGGGTTTTTTATGTGTGCGATCCAGACCGCGACTTCCGAGGGGCCCTTCGGTCACTCAGACGGGACTTTTTCCCATAGCTGACAGTCAGTAGCCTTGTAAATGTTTTAAGACACTAATCGATGCTCCGCTAAGCATCGATCTGTTGCACAATACGCCCCGGACCGTTTCCCTCAGGATGTTCAATGTTTAAATCAATTCCCATGCGTGTTGCCGGGCTGGCGTTGTTGCTGGCCGCCGCTGCCGGCTGCTCGTCGAAGAAAGCCCCCATCTACGAGCATGAGAACTTCGATGACTCCGGGACGTTTTCGCGCAATTACCCGGTGACGGATGCGCAGACCTGCGAAGCCGCCCGTCGGGCGTTGCTGAGCCAGGGCTATATCATCACCAGCGCCGACCCGAAGCTGGTCAGCGGACACAAAAGCTTCCAGCAGACCGGCGAGACCCACATGGAGATCAGCTTCAGTGTGGTGTGTGCCGATGATGGCAGTGAGGGCCATCATGCGACCATGTTCGCCAACGCCCTGCAGGACCGTTATGCGCTGAAGAAAACCAATAACTCCGCCAGTGTGGGCGTGGGTGTGTTGGGTTCGGTGTCGATGCCGATCGGTTCCTCCGACGATTCGATGGTCAAGGTTGCCAGCGAAACCGTCTCGTCGGCCAAGTTCTACGAGCGTTTCTTTGCGCTGGTGGAGTTGTTCCTGCCGCCGGAAGCGAAAAAGGCTGCACACATCCCCGAGAAACCCAAGACCGACCTGGGCATGCCGGAAGCCAAGGCTGCTCCGGCGCCTTTGGCCCCAACGCCGGCCCCTGCTGCGGAGCCAGCGCCAGTGCCTGCGGTTGAACCTGCTCCAGCCCCCGCGGCCTCGGAACCCGTCGCACCACCGCCTGAAACAGCGCCGATCACCCCGGTTGAAAACCCGGAGCCGGTTCCGTCCCCGGAAACCGTTACGCCACCGCCGCAATCCAGCCTGCCGCCACCGAGCGAGCCTATTTCGGCCATGCCGGCTGCCAGCCAGTAATCGATGTACATTTCGGGATCGTGTCAGATGGCACCGTTCCCGAAATGGCTGTTAGTTTGATCCGCGTCAACCAGGCTGCAGTCCTACAGCCTTTATCGAAAAAATCCTGTGATAAATTCCTGACCGCCTGCTACGTTTTATAAGTAGCCGCTGAGCGGTGCGCCCGCGTCATTTTTCTTTCACGCGGGCACTTTATGCTCGGGGCGTTGGTCATTTATTCAGGCATTTTTAAACGAGCGGTAGGGGGATTTCACAATGGACGATTATCAAGAAGAGCTGCTCGAGTATCAGGCATTTGAACTGGACCCATTGGAGCCAGCGGAAGACGCTACAGAGCTTTAAGCATCACGCGGATTGGCGATGGCTGCGGCGAAACTCGCCGGGTGTCTGGCCGTTCCAGCGTTTGAAGGCGCGTTGGAAAGCTTCGGCTGAGGCAAAACCCAGCAGGTAGGCGATTTCACCGAACGCCAGTTCCGTGTCGCGAATGTAGGTCATGGCCAGGTCGCGGCGCGTGTCATTGAGAATGGCGCGAAATTGCGTGCCCTCCTCGGCGAGTTTGCGACGCAAGGTCCAGGTCGGCAGCTTCAAGCGTGCCGCCACTTCTTCCAGGTCGGGTTCCCGGCCACCATTGAGCAATGGCCCCAGTAACTGAGTGATGCGTTCACGCAGGCTGCGGGTGCGTGTCAGTTGCTCCAGTTCCCGCTCACAGAGTTGCAGCAAGTGTCGCCAGGTACTCGGGCAGTGCTCCGGGTTGCGCTGGGCGAGGCTGGCCAGGCTCAGGCGCAGTTGATTCTGTTCGGCACCGAACTGAATCGGACAATCGCCCAGCGCGGCATATGCTTCACGATAATCCGGTTCGGCAAACTCAATCTCGATCCGTTCGGCGCGAAGGGGGGCAGGGCTCACGCTGGACAATTGCTGCAACCACCCGGCGATGATCGAATCCACCACGAAGCGGTTGTAGGCGTTGTAGGGACTGATGGAATAGAACCGCAGCCACGCGCCCTGAGCGTCTTCATGAAAGCTCGATTGACCACGGTAGTTGGAGCCATACAGGGCTTCAAAACGAATCAGGCAGCGCGCCGCTTCGCGAACCGTCGGCGCCTGGGCGGCGGTGACTCCGGCCAGGCCGGCCTGACTCAGACGACTGAGCTGGCCCATGCGCAAACCCAGCGCCGGATCATCGGTCAGTTGAATGGCTCCGTGGCCCAGGCGCATGTAGCGCGGGATCGACAGCCGGGCCCCCGCTTCGGCCAGGCGCGCGGCATCGAGGCCGTATTGCTCAAGCAACGGTTGCGGGTCCACACCGTGGCTGCGCACGGCGTCGGCCAGGCTGTGAACAAAGCCCACCGACAGATCCCCAAGGCGCATCGGCAGCGGTTTCATGGGTTACAACCAGAGGTTCAGCAAACGCGCGCCACGGGCGTTGCCGTCGGCGAACTGCTGCCCGTTGTTGCTGAGAAAACTTTGACCCGCGCTGCCCTTGTCCCAGAATTGACCGCGCAGGAACACGCTCATGCCGGCAATGGCCCGGCTGCTGGGCGGCTGGCCGGTCAATGTCAGACGATGCCAGGCCTGGCCTTCACTGAGTTCACCGGCCTTGAGGCTGACCGAGCTGGGCGTCGACAGCCCCTTGTAACCCCGCCACGGTTTGTCCCAGGTGTCGCGGCCAACGACATACGCCGGAACAGCCACCAAATGGGCGCCCTGAGCGTCGAGTTTGCGGTAGTTGTCCGGGTACCAGCTGTCGCTGCCGATCAGTACGCCCAAGCGTCCAGCCGGTGTGTCGACAACGTTGAGCGTATGCTCGCCATTGGCCTGGATGACGTCATGGTCAGCAAAGACCGGATGCATCTGGCGTTGCGGCTGGCCGATCGGCACACCGTCGCGACCGAACACCACGCTGCTGTTGTACAACGCACCGCGGCCGACTTTCAGTGTTCCGTCGATGATGCTCGGTTCGGGCAGCACGATAGTGCCGGCCACCAGGGTCACGTTGAACGCCTTCGCCAGCCCCCCGAACAGTGCCTGATAATCCTTGGCCATGCTTTTGGCCTTCATCCGCAAGTGAGCGTCATCGAGACGACTGTCGCCCTTGGCGCTGATCAACGCACGGACGAACTGCACAGGATTGCTCACCGCCAGCCAGTTCATGGCTTCCTCAAGTGTGGTCGCCTGGTACAGCTCATCTTTCTCGCCGCTGACCATCAGCCAGGTGCCGATATGTTCAGGCATCACGACGATGGTCTTTTCATTGAGCAAGCCCTGGTCCTGGGCCTGCTGCAAATAGGCGGCGAGCTTGCGGTGCAGGCGTTCGGGGCTTTGATAGTCGGTGGGAAACAGCTCGGGCTGGATACCCAGCAGATTGCCGCGATCGGCGGGTGTGCCTTGATCGACCGCGAGTTGGATGCGCAGGTCCGACAGGTAATGACCCACCGGACGGTCCGCGGCCCACATGGCGTAGGTCGTGAGGGCGGCAATCAATGCCATGGAGAAAGTCAGGTACAGAAGTTTGCGCATGGAAAACAGTCGACAGCCGTGTGCAGGGTTCGCGACTAGGGTAGGGCCCATGCCGACGCTTGCCAAGGGGCGCTGCACATTTGGATCAATAAGTTGTCAGTTTCGGTCATTGAGTGACGGGGGCGCGACTCTTAGTCTGTCCAACATGACTGACGGGGGCCGAAGAGCTCCTGCATTTTTTCCGTGATCGCTCGATGTGGAGTTACAAATGGCCGCCGCTCATTACCCGCACCTGTTGGCCCCGCTGGACCTGGGTTTCACCACGCTGCGCAACCGCACCCTGATGGGTTCGATGCACACCGGTCTTGAGGAAAAGCCTGGTGGTTTCGAACGCATGGCGGCGTACTTCGCCGAGCGTGCTCGCGGCGGTGTCGGCCTGATGGTCACCGGCGGCATTGGTCCGAACGATGAGGGCGGGGTGTATTCCGGCGCGGCCAAACTGACCACCGAGGAAGAAGCGCTCAAGCACCAGATCGTGACCCGTGCAGTGCACGAGGCGGGCGGCAAGATCTGCATGCAGATCCTCCACGCCGGTCGTTATGCCTACAGCCCGAAACAGGTCGCGCCGAGTGCCATTCAGGCGCCGATCAACCCGTTCAAGCCTAAAGAGCTGGACGAGGAAGGTATCGAGAAGCAGATCAGCGATTTCGTCACGTGCTCGACCCTGGCGCAAAAAGCCGAGTACGACGGCGTCGAGATCATGGGTTCGGAAGGTTATTTCATTAACCAGTTCCTCGCCGCCCACACCAACCACCGCACCGACCGTTGGGGGGGCAGCTACGAAAACCGTATGCGCCTGCCGGTGGAAATCGTCCGCCGTGTACGCGAAGCGGTCGGCCCGAACTTCATCATCATCTTCCGCCTGTCGATGCTCGACCTGGTGGAAGGCGGCAGCAGCTGGGAAGAGATCGTGACCCTGGCCAAAGCCATCGAGCAGGCCGGCGCGACCATCATCAACACCGGCATCGGCTGGCACGAAGCGCGGATTCCGACCATCGCCACCAAAGTGCCGCGTGCGGCGTTCAGCAAAGTCACGGCCAAGCTGCGTGGTTCGGTGAGCATTCCGTTGATCACCACCAACCGCATCAATACGCCAGAAGTGGCCGAGCAGATTCTGGCCGAAGGCGATGCCGACATGGTGTCCATGGCGCGGCCGTTCCTCGCCGACCCGGACTTCGTCAACAAGGCGGCCGCTGGCCGTGGCGACGAAATCAATACCTGCATCGGTTGCAACCAGGCATGCCTGGATCACACCTTCGGCGGCAAGTTGACCAGCTGCCTGGTGAACCCCCGTGCTTGCCATGAAACCGAGCTTAACTACCTGCCGGTGCAGCAGATCAAGAAAATCGCCGTGGTGGGTGCCGGTCCTGCGGGCCTGTCCGCGGCCACTGTGGCGGCCGAGCGTGGGCACTCGGTGACGCTGTTTGATTCGGCCAGCGAGATTGGTGGTCAGTTCAACATTGCCAAGCGTGTGCCGGGCAAGGAAGAGTTCGTCGAAACCCTGCGCTATTTCAACCGCAAACTGCAAACTACCAACGTCGAGGTGTGCCTGAACACCCGTGTCGACGTGGCGAAACTGGTTGAGGGCGGTTACGACGAAATCATCCTGGCCACCGGCATCGCCCCAAGAACCCCGGCGATTCCCGGCGTTGAAAACGCCAAGGTGCTGAGCTACCTGGACGTGATTCTCGAGCGTAAACCGGTGGGCAAGCGTGTCGCGGTAATTGGCGCAGGCGGTATCGGTTTCGACGTGTCGGAATTCCTGGTTCACCAAGGCGTTTCCACCAGTCTGGACCGCGATGCGTTCTGGAAGGAGTGGGGCATCGACACGCATCTTGAAGCGCGCGGCGGTGTTGCCGGCATCAAGGCTGAACCCCATGCGCCGGCTCGCGAGGTGTTCCTGCTGCAACGCAAGAAATCCAAAGTCGGCGACGGCCTGGGCAAAACCACGGGCTGGATTCATCGCACCGGTCTGAAGAACAAGCAGGTGCAGATGCTCAACAGCGTCGAATACTTGAAGATTGATGATGAAGGCCTGCACATCCGCATCGGCGAAACCGGTGAGCCGCAGGTGCTGCCGGTGGACAACATCGTGATCTGCGCCGGGCAGGATCCGCTGCGTGAATTGCAGGAGGGGCTGGTGGCTGCCGGGCAGAACGTGCATTTGATTGGTGGCGCGGACGTGGCGGCGGAGTTGGATGCCAAGCGCGCGATCAATCAGGGGTCGCGGTTGGCTGCTGAGTTGTAAGCAACTCAATCCCTGTGGCGAGGGAGCTTGCTCCCGTTGGAGTCCGAAGGACTCCCTCTATCAGCGATCGTGGTGTGTCAGGTTAATCACTGTCACCAGTTTTGCGGCCGCTGCGCAGCCGAGCGGGAGCAAGCTCCCTCGCCACACATTGGCTGCTAAGATGCCGACTCTTCACCCAGAGCCGGCATTGATGCTTCTCCCTCCCAACGACTGGCTACCCCAAGCCCCGCTCCAGCCCCTTGACCTCGACTGGCTCACCACGGCCAGCATCGAAGTCGCCATCCTGCGTCTCGACCGGATCGATCCACTGATCAGCGGCAACAAGTGGTTCAAACTCATCGAACACCTCAACGCCGCTGACCGGATCGGCGCCCAAGGCATCATCAGCCTCGGCGGTGCCCACTCCAATCATCTGCATGCACTGGCAGCTGCCGGCAAACGTTTCGATTTCAAAACGGTCGGCCTGCTGCGCGGTCATCCGCTGGAAACACCGACGGTGAAAGACTTGCAAGCGTTCGGCATGCAGTTGCACTGGTTGGGTTATGGCGGTTATCGAGCGCGGCATGAAGCGGGTTTCTGGCTGCCCTGGCAGGTGCATTATCCCGACCTGTATCCGGTGCCTGAAGGGGGCGGCGGTCTTCGGGGGGCGTGGGGTTGCAGGCAGTTGAAGGCGATGGTCCTCGATCAACTCGGCGACCTGGGCTGGAGCGATTACGACGGTTGGTGGCTGGCTTGCGGAACCGGCACGACCCTGGCCGGCCTGACGCTGGCGGAGGCGGGCGAACACCCGGTGTATGGCGCGCTCGCGGTGCCCGACGATCATGGTGTGGCACAGCAGGTTGAATCGATTGTCCGAGAGGCGGGTAGTCATGACGTGGCTTACGAACTGTTCGATGCCAGCCGTGGTGGCTTTGCCAAAGTCGATCCGCTGCTGCTCAGTTTCATCGACCAGGCGGAACAGGCTTCGGGAGTTCCCCTCGAACCGCTGTACACCGGCAAGGCGCTGCTGATGCTCAAGCAGCAAGTCGAGGCTGGAACATTTGAAAAGGGCACACGGCTGATCTTCGTCCACACGGGCGGATTGCAGGGCTGCCGGGGGGGCAGCTTGAAAACCTGAAACCCCCTCGCCACAGGGATCAGTGTTTTTCACCCGCGCTTGGGCATCATCCGCAGCAGCGTGTTATCGCGCACCACGTAGTGGTGATAAATCCCCGCCGCCGCGTGCAGGCCGATCAGCCAATAGCCGATGGTGCCGCCGAGTTCATGCCATTCCTCGATTTGCTTGGCCAGCGTCTTGTCCTCCGGGATCAGCAGCGGTAGGTCAACGCCATAGAACATCACCTGATGCCCCTTGGCGCTGGTCACCAGCCAACCGAGTACCGGCATCGCGATCATGAAAATGTACAGCGCCCAGTGCATCAGTCTGGCCAGCACGGTCTGCCAGCGGGGCGAGGCCGGGAAAATCTGTGGTGCCGGGCCCAGGCTGCGCGCGAACAACCGCAGCCAAACCAATACGAACACCGTCAAGCCGAGCATGAAGTGCGATTCGGTGATCAGCGTCCGGCCACCGCTGCCTTTGGGAAAGATCCCGCGAAATTCGATACAGGCGTAAACCAGCGCCAGCAGGACCAGCATCAACCAATGCAGCGTGATCGATACAGTGCTGTAGCGTGATTCGGAGTTCTTCCAGGGCATACGGTGTTCCTCACAGTCTGGTCAAAAAGCCCACCGTTCTTGTTCGACGGTGTTTTTTAACTGTAAACCGCTTTGGTCGATTTGCCTGTGGCTGTTTGGGCATTCAATGCTCTGGCTCAAGTGATCGCCCAAAAAAAGCGCCAGTTCCGAAACGGAGCTGGCGCTTTTTTATGAATCAGTAAACGTTATCAACTGCTTTGTGGCATCTCACCCTTGGCCAGACGCTTGTTGATGTCGGCGATCACTTGCGGCAAGTCGGTGATGGTATCGATCATGTAGTGCGGCCGCGAACCTTCGAACATCGCGTGGATGCGTTTGCGTTCACTGTCGAGTTGCTCGCTGCCCAAGGCGCGGAAACCTTTGTAATCCAGCCCCAGCGCGTTACCGGAGCAGATCAGCGCCACGGTCCACATGCCGGCGCGACGTCCTTCGAGAATACCCGGCACGGTGTCATCGATCTTCACGCAGGCCGCGACGTCGTCGATGCCCAGCGCAATCACGTTGGCCAAGGCCTGTGCCGGCCATGGACGGCCGTTAGGCACTTCGTCGGTGGCGACCACGTGATCGGCAACGTAACCGTTGGTGGCGGCCAGTTCGACCACCTTGTCCATGACCTGTTTCGGGTAGCCGGAGCAGGAGCCGATCTTGATCCCTTGCTGACGCAGGTTGGCGATGGTGTCGAGTGCACCCGGAATCAGCGCCGAGTGCTCGGCGATTTTCTCGATCTGCAGCGGCATGAAACGCTTGTAGATGGCGGTGACATCATCGTCGGTCGGGGTGCGGCCGAACACGGCGCGATAACGCTCGGCAACTTCCGGCTGATCACACAGGGTGCGAATGTGGTCCCACTTGCCCATGCCCATCGGCCCGCGGGCTTCTTCGATGGAGACCTGGACGTCGAACTCGGCGAAGGCTTCGACAAAAATCTGCGTCGGCGCGAACGAGCCGAAGTCGACCACGGTGCCGGCCCAGTCAAGGATGGCGGCCTGGAGTTTGGTTGGGTTGTTGTAGTTCATGTGTTGTGTCCCTTGTAGGAGCGAGGCTTGCCCGCGAAGAACGATAATTCGGTGTGTTCGAAGAACCGCGTCGTCTGCATTCGCGGGCAAGCCTCGCTCCTACAGGATCAGCGGTGCCTGCTCATTCAGATTTCGAGGACTTCCATCTCGCGCAGTACTTCGGCGACCGCCGCTACCGCTGCGTGCATCTCGGCCTGGTTGACGTGTCCGATGCAGCCGACGCGGAAGGTTTCGACCTGGGTCAATTTGCCGGGGTAGAGGATGAAACCCTTGGCCTTGACGCGTTCGTAGAACTCCTTGAACTGATAGCGCGGGTCTTTCGGCGCGTGGAACGTGACAATGATCGGGGCCTGGATCGCGGCGGGCAGGAAGCTGCGCAAGCCGAGTTTGGCCATGTCATCGAGCAGCACCTGGCAGTTGTTGGCATAGCGCTGATGCCGCGCCGGCAAACCACCTTCTTCGTTGTATTGCAGCAAGGCTTCGTGCAGCGCGGCGACCACATGGGTGGGCGGCGTAAAGCGCCATTGGCCGGTCTTGGCCATGTAGGTGTGCTGGTCGAACAAATCCATCGCCAGCGAGTGCGAATTGCCAGCCGCGTTGGCCAGTGCGTCTTTGCGGGCAAAGACGAAACCCATGCCCGGCACGCCTTCCAGGCATTTGCCCGAGGCGGCGATCAGCGCGTCGAACGGCACCTGTTGCGCATCGATTGGCAGCGCGCCAAAGGAGCTCATGGCGTCGATGATCAGGCGTTTGCCGTGTTGCGCAATGACGTGGGCAATCTCCGGCAGCGGATTGAGGATGCCGGTGCTGGTTTCGCAGTGAATCAGCGCAACGTGGGTAATGCTGGCATCGGCGTGCAGCAGACGGTCGACGTCGGCGGCGGTGGTCGGTTCGTCTTCGGCGGTTTCGAAGGTGCTGAAGGAGCGCCCGAGCACTTCGCAGATTTTCGCCAGGCGTTTGCCGTAGGCGCCGTTGATCAGCACCAGCACTTTGCCGTCGCGAGGCACCAGCGTGCCGATGGCCGCTTCGACCGCGAACGTACCGCTGCCTTGCAAGGGCACGCAGTGGTGGCTGTCGCCGCCGTTGATGATTACCAGCAATTGCTCGCACAGGCTGGCGGTCAGTTGATTGAAGCGGTCATCCCATGAACCCCAGTCGACCATCATCGCCTGACGGGTGCGGGCCGAGGTGGTCAGTGGGCCGGGGGTGAGCAGGATTGGCTCGGCAGTGCTCATTCTTGTGTCCTCGCAAAAGCTCTCTGTGGGATGAAGCTACGGGGCATAAATTGCAATTTCGGGTGCTATCAATCAAATTGTTTGTTGTTATGCCAGCCATCAGTGAGAGTTATTCATGAACCTGTTCCAGCTTCGAGCCTTCGACGCCGTGGCCCGCGAAGGCAGCTTCACCCGTGCGGCCGAGCGGCTGTTCATCAGCCAACCGGCGGTCACCGGGCACATCAAGGCGTTGGAGGAGCACTATCAAATCACCTTGCTGCGCCGCACCGCGCGACGCGTGGAGCTGACGGAGGAGGGCACCAAGCTGGCGGCGATCACCCGAGCGATGTTTGGCCTGGCCGAAGAAGCGCAAGTGCTGCTGGAAGCGAATCGACAGTTGCTGACCGGGCGCCTGGAAGTCGCAGCGGACGGGCCGCACATGGTGATGCCGATGCTCGCCAGTCTGCGCGCGCGATACCCCGGAATTACCGTGAATCTGCGCTTGGGCAATGCTCAGGAAACCCTGGCAGCGTTGTTGTCCGAGCATGCCGACGTGGCGGTGTTGACTGAAGTCGAGCCGCGCAAAGGCCTGCATCTGCAAGCGTTGAGCGAATCACGGATTTGCGCGCTGGTGCCTGACAGTCATCCCTGGGCCAAGGCGTCCAAGGGCGTGAAGCTCAAGGAGCTGGATCAGGTGATCATGGTGTTGCGTGAGCCGAGTTCGATTACCCGGCGGACATTCGATGAAGCTTGCGCGTCGGCATCGGTCAACCCGAGGGTGTTGCTGGAGTTGGACAGTCGCGAGGCGGTGACCGAGGCCGTGGCGGCCGAGTTGGGGGTTGGCGTGGTGTCTTCGGTTGAGGTCAGTCATGACCCGCGGGTGGCGGCAGTGCCGATTTTGGGTGAAGGGCTGGTTAACCGGCACATGATCGGGTGCATGGAACGGCGGCGGGATTTGCGTTTGATTCGGGCGTTTTTTGAATTGGCGCCTATTCGATAAACCGAGGCGCGGCCTTCGCGGGCAAGCCTCGCTCCCACAGGGGTTTATGCTGGCCGCAGGTCTTGTATACGACGCATAACCTGTGGGAGCGAGGCTTGCCCGCGAAGAGGCCAGACCTGCCTACACCAGACTCTCGCGCACCATCTCCAGAAACGTCGCCACCACCCGCCGCGAACTCTGCTCGCGCAAGCACACCAGCGTTTCGGTCAATCGCCGTGTGCAATCGGTAATCGGCAACGCACACACCCGCGAGTCCGCGCCAAACTCGGCGGCGGACACCACGCCCACCCCGATCCCCACGACCACCGCCTCACGCGCCGCTTCCCGGCCTTCAACCTGGATCGCCGGGCGGATGGAAAACCCGGCCTGGGCCATTTCCTCTTCCAGTGTCTGACGCGTCACCGAACCGATTTCCCGCAGCACCAGGGGCGTGTCGTGCAAATCCGCCAGGCAAATCGATTCGCGATCCGCCCACGGATGATTGTGTGAAACGAAGGCCACCATCGGGTCATTGCGCAGCGGCAGCGAGATCAGCCGCTCGTCACTCACATCCCGGCCGAGCAACGCCAGGTCGGCCTGATAGTTGAACAGGCGAAACAGCGATTCGTCGGTGTTGCCGGTTTCGATTTTTACGCTGATGCCGGGGTAGCGTTCACAGAAACGCGCAATCTGCGGCAGTACGTGCACCGGCGCATCCACCGCGAGAATCAGGCTGCCGGTCTGCAAGGCCCGGGAGTCATGCAAGAGCTCCTGCGCCTCGTCCTCGATGACGAACAGGCGCTGGGTAATGCTCAACAACCGCTCGCCCAGATCCGTCAGGCGCACCGAGCGTTTGTTGCGGTGAAACAGCAACACCCCGAAGCGCTCTTCGAGCTTGCGCACTTGGTCGGAAATCGCCGGTTGCGTAAGAAAAAGCCGCTCGGCGGCTTTGGTAAAGCTTCCGTGGACGGCCACGGCGTGGAAGGCTTTGAGTTGGGCGTGGGAAACCGACATCGAAACCTCCAGTAACAAGTCGAGCCTATATTGGAAATACGATAAATCGATTTCACTTATTAATCAGTAATTGTTTTTATCGAACTGAGCCCCGGTGACTGGTCAGTCGAACAGCGTCGGTGGCCATGAGCCTGCGCGTGCAGTTACAGGCCTCATCTGACCGGTATCGCCTCAGGGAAGCAGCGGTATCGAAGTGCTCAACAATAAAAAAACAGGCGTTATTTCTCAATTCTGCCGGCACACTCACACCCTGAGGTCAGAAATCACAATGAACAACTCCATCGGCACCATCAAGCGGTGGCGCGTGCAGATCTTCGCGATCACCTGGCTCGCCTACGCCGCTTTCTACTTCACCCGCAAAGCCTTTTCCGTGGCCAAACTGGGGATCGCCGAAGACCCCACCTTCATGCTCGACAAAATGGCCATGGCCAACCTCGACGCCCTCTACCTGACCGCCTACGCCTTCGGTCAATTCACCTGGGGCATCCTCGCCGACCGCTTTGGCCCTCGGGTCGTGGTGCTTGGCGGATTGCTCATTTCCGCAGCGGCCGCCCTGGTGATGGGCAGTTTCGCGACGTTACCGATCTTTGCCACCTGCATGCTGATTCAAGGCCTGGCGCAGTCCACCGGATGGTCGGGGCTGTGCAAGAACATGGGCAGTTTTTTCCCTGCCCGGCAGCGCGGAAGGGTGCTGGGGCTGTGGAGTTCCTGCTACGCCTTTGGCGGTCTGGTGGCCTCGCCGTTTGCCGGCTGGTGGGCGTATACGCTCATCGGCAGTTGGCACGCGGCGTTCATTTCCAGTGCGGCGGTGGTTGGGCTGGTCGCCGTGCTGTTTTTTATTTTCCAACGCAATAAACCGCAAGACGTCGGCTTGCCCGCAGTGGAGCCGGAACTGACAACGAAAGAGGCCTGCGCGCAAAGCAAGACCAGCGTGCTTGAACCGTTAAAGGAAATCCTGCGCAACCGCACGGTGCTGGTATTGGGCCTGGCGTATTTCCTGTTGAAACCGGCGCGCTACGCGATTCTGCTCTGGGGGCCGGTGATCGTCTTCGAGCAGATGCCCTCGGTGGGCAAAGTGGGCGCGGCAATCATTCCTACCGCGTTTGAACTGGCCGGGCTGCTGGGGCCGATCCTGCTCGGGCTGGCTTCGGACAAACTGTTCGGCGCCCGGCGCATGCCGGCCTGCGTGATCAGTCTGTTGGCATTGACCGTTTCCCTGGCGCTGTTCATGGGCGCTCTGCACACCGGCAGCGTGTTGTGGGTGGTGGCGCTGCTGTTTGTCATGGGCCTGACCTTGTACGGGCCGGATTCGATGATCAGCGGGGCGGCAGCGATTGATTTCGGCACCGCCAAGGCGGGCGCCACGGCCGCCGGGTTCGTCAACGGTTGCGGCTCGGTCGGGGCGATTCTCGGCGGATTGCTGCCGGGTTACTTCGACTCGGTCACCGTGTTCATCGTCTTCGCCGGCTGCGCATTGTTCTCCGCCCTGGTGCTGATCCCCCACTGGAACAGCCGTCCGACTGGCCTGCGTGTCGAAAGCGCTTCCGTGCCTAACCAGGCGATGACCGTAAAACCCCTGCGTACCTGAGGAAAAACCGATGAGTCCTTTCTGGCTGAAACAGGCGCTGGAGGCCTGGTCCTGCGTGCCGTAAAAACATACAGGAACCTGCAGGAGCGAAGCTTGCTCGCGAAAGCGCTGTGGATGTGCGCCTGACCAGGTTCGCGGCGGCTGGCGAGGCTGACAAGGGCTGATCAGTCCCGACGGTTGACCAGCCAATCGAGCAACAGAAGGCCATCGCTGCGTGGCTGGCGAGTGGGTCGAGGCGCTGGCGGGTTGCTCGCCGCCGCACACAACACAGGACGATCCGGGTCGCTGTCGAGAAAACTGATGAGCACGTCGGTACCGGCGAGCGGCAGCCTGGACGGATCGATCCGACCGTCCGGCGCGGCGAGGGCCACGGGTAGCCAGAGACCGGTGGATTCCTTGTCGTCGGCTTGCGCGGTGGGCCACAATCGGACCTCAATCCGCCCTTGAGCATCCAGCACCGCGGGTTGCCCGACAGCGCCCAGCACTCGCGCCTCCTGATAGCCCGGAATGCTCGGTCTGGCCTGTGTGAGCGCTGGCCGGAACACCGTGGACCACGGAATCGCGCTGAACTGATTGCTGTAACGCCGGAGCTTGTCGGCGGTGTCCTCGGCGAGAATCGACGGCTGTCGGCCCTGATGCCGGATCTCGGTCAGCAGCCATTGATCGTTGAAGTTCGCGATGGGATGTTCCGACACTTGCACGATGCATCCGCCGCGCAAATCACTGTGATTGCTTTGCCCCTGAATCTGCCGATGCCGGCAGCGCAGCCGTTCCAGTGATCGACGGCTCGATTGCTCGCGCTGGAGCTGTTGCGGTGCAGGCGAGGCATGGCGCTGGAACAACTCAGTGATCACCGGCACGCTGGCGGGTTCGGCCGTCTCGCCGTGAAAGGGCATCAGCAGCGGTTCCTGGGGAAAGCTCAGGCTGTCATCCGCCAACACCAGCACATGGCCGTCGTGCTGATGTTCGAAGTGATAGTGGATGCCTTCTTCTTCGCAGAGCCGTTGCAGGAACGCCAGGTCGGTCTCATCAAACTGAATGCAGAACGGTCGCACCGCATAGCGTCCGTTGGGCAGTTCAAAACGGAAGCTGTCTTCGGCGATCGCGTTTTCGCTGAGCAACTGACGCAGGATGGCGGGCGCGTCGAGTTGATGAAAAACCCGACGGCAAGGGTGTCGGTCCAGTTGCTGCAACCAAGGCACCAGCACCAGATGGTAGCCGATTCGGTGCGGGCCACGGTGCTCGCGACTGGCGCTGTGCAAGATGCCGTGAATGCCGCTGTCACCCCTCAGGCTCAGGAACGCCGGTTGCTGCAGCAACTGCTCGAGGTTCATGGCGGGTGCCAGGCCGATTACTTCGATCTCGAAACGATAGGGCTGGTTGAGACTTTCTCGGCCACTGAACTGCAACACCTGCAGAGTCAATCCACTGTCCAGGAGGGTCAGGGTGTAGGGACTTTCCTTGTCGTTGTGCATCGAACGCGCTTCTGCCATGGAATATGGGCGCAGAGGGTACGAAACCACGGACCTTTATGGTCACCGCAAGTGAACATTTCAGAATCGCCCTACAACCGCCGGTGAAGAAGTCGATTGGTCATGCCGGTGAGCCGGGTGGATTTTTTGGTCGATTGCCAACTTTAGGCCGTATAAACTTGCGCAAAGCGTCGGCCAATAGATGTCTCGGCGCCACAGATAAGAGAGTGAGTAATGGGCGCACAGTGGAAGGTTAAACACAAAGAAGCGGCATCTAACGCCAAGGGCAAGATCTTCGGCAAACTGGTGAAAGAAATCACTATTGCTGCCCGCAACGGTGCCGATACCGCCACCAACGCACACCTGCGTCTGGTGGTCGAACAGGCGAAAAAAGCCTCGATGCCCAAGGAAACCCTGGATCGTGCGATCAAGAAAGGCGCGGGTCTGTTGGGCGAAACCGTGCAATACCATCGTGTGACGTATGAAGGTTTCGCTCCGCATCAGGTGCCGCTGATCGTTGAATGCGTCACCGACAACATCAACCGCACCGTCGCGGAAATCCGCGTGGCTTTCCGCAAGGGCCAGTTGGGCGCTTCCGGTTCGGTATCGTGGGACTTCAACCATGTGGGCATGATCGAAGCGTCTCCGGACAGCCCTGACGCCGATCCGGAAATGGCTGCGATTGAAGCCGGAGCCCAGGATTTCGAGCCAGGAGACGAAGAGGGCACGACCCTGTTCCTGACCGACCCTGCGGACCTGGACGCCGTTCAGAAAGCGCTGCCTGAGCAAGGTTTTACCGTGTTGTCGGCCAAATTGGGGTATCAGCCAAAAAACCCGGTAAGCGGTTTGAGCGATGAGCAGATGGCTGAAGTCGAGGCGTTCCTGGAAGGCCTCGATAACCATGATGATGTGCAGGATATGTTTGTGGGTTTGGCGGGTTAAGCCGAACCGGTTGTAATTCTATTTGTGGCGAGGGAGCTTGCTCCCGCTCGGCTGCGCCGTCCAGCGGGAGCAAGCTCCCTCGCCACAGGTTTTGTACTTGCCTTTAGCTCAGTTGAACGCGGCTAACGCCTGTCCTATCTCACTGAACCCCGGCCGCGCCAGCACCTGCGGCTGGCAGCAGCGCTGCTGCAACGCCTCCAGCTGCAAACGCCTTTCATCACTCAACCCCGAGTCGATCCGCTCCAGCAATTCCCCCAGCAACACCCCGAATGCCCGCACTTCGATCCGTTGCAGCGCACGGCTTTCAAGGCTGTCGCACGTCGCATGGAAAGACGCCGCGCCAAAGTCCCCCAACAGACAATTACCGTGCTCGTTGCACAAAATATTGTGGCCATAGAGATCGCCATGGGTGATGCCCTGGTGATGCAGATGCTCGGCCACCGAGGCGATTGCGCGGGCCATGCGCAGTGCTACGTGCGCACTGAAACGGGTGCCATCGGCATAGACGTCACGGGTACAGGACGCCAGGCTCGGCAGCCCGGCCAGGTTGCGATAACTCGGATCAATCAGTTGCATCACCAGCCCGGCCTGCTCTTCGGGATGCCCGACGATTCGGCCTTCGACCCGGATCAGATTGGGGTGAAGACCGGCGGTAATGCAGGCGTTCATTTCGTGCAGCGGTGAACCGTCGCTGGTCATTTCGCCTTTGTAGAGTTTGACCGCAACCTGGGTGGCCGGTTGACCCGGTTGCTCCCACGCCGCCCGATGAATCACTCCCGAAGCACCTTCGCCCAGCTGTTGCTCCAGGCGCAACTCAGACCACGCAATACTCGCCGTGGCATCGAGGGCTGCGGCATCGGCTTCGGTTTCCAGCGGATTACCGGCATAGGCCAGCCAGGTCAGGCTTGGCAGGGTCAGCAGCCACTCGGGCAGCTCAGTCAGTTGATTGGCGGCGATGCGGATCAGTTCGAGTCGATGGCATTGGCTCAGGCTTTCGGGCAGGCGCTGCAAGCGATTGCCGGCAAGCATGAGTTTTTGCAGGTGTGGGCGCTGGCCCAACTCGGCGGGCAATTCACTGAGGCGGTTATCGGTCAGGATCAACCAACGCAGCAATGGCGGCAGCGCAGCGGCGGGCACCGTCTCGATGGCATTGGCCTTGAAGCCGATCATCGTCAATGCGGTGCATTGGCCGAGGCACGCGGGCAGTTCGGTGAACAGGTTGTCCGAGCAAAACAGCACGCGCAAGCGGGTCAGGCGGTGCAGATCATCTGGCAGCCGGCTCAAGGCGTTGCCGCTGAGGTTGAGCACTTCGAGCGAGTCCGCCAGGTCGAAGATTTCTCGCGGAAATTCAGTCAGGCCGCAGGCCAGGTCCAGGCGGGTGATACCTGTCAGTTGACCGGCGCGCAGTTGGGCAAGGGTATCCATGGGCGGGTTCGCTATTGATCGAGGGGAGGGCGCGGGGGCTTGGAAATGGGCGACATGATAGCGGTAAAGGTGTGCAGCCGGTGCTGCAACACACAATTTACGGCGGCCCGACTTTCACCAACCGTGTGCAACAAACCTTCCGACGGATAATGGGCGCTCGCCCTCAGCAGAATGCCCCGTTGGGCTGCTTCGCAGTCCAACGGGGTGATGCGGCGTGTCAGTCACTACCGCTCGATACTGCGATTCCACCGTGCATTCCACGCCGGGCGCTGTTCATTGACCTGATCCCAGTCAACGGCAATCGCGGTGGTCAGATACTGTTTCATCGCCTCGACCTGACCCCGGGTTTTGTCGGTGGTCGGCGTATTCGGGTTGGACGGGATCTGGTCGCCATCCTCCAGCGCCGTGGCCTGGGCTTGCGGCGTCAGCAAAAACGCCGCGAGTTTCTGTGCCAGTTCCGGCTGCGTGTTGTTGGCGATGGCGCACTCGGCCACGTTGAGCACCACGGCGCCTTCCTTGGGCTGCGCGTATTCCACCGGCATGCCTTTGAGTTTCAGCGCAGTGACTTGGGTCGGGGTCAGCGGGAACAGCGCGGCTTCGTCGGTCTGGAGCATTTCGGAAATCTTCGCCGAGCTCGGAATGTATTCCAGCACGTTGCGGCCGACGGTGTTCGGCCAGGCCTTGAAGCCTGGCTCGACGTCGGTTTCGCTGCCGCCCTGAATCCGGTTGAACATCAGGAAGCCATGCAGGCCGAAGGTCGAGGAGGCCATCGACTGGAACACCAGCTTGTCCTTGAAGCGCGGGTCGGCCATGTCCATCCAAGAGGTCGGCGCCGCCCAGCCTTTTTCCTTGAACAGACGCGTGTTGTACGCCAGCCCGGTCACGCCGAGGCTGACCGCCACCGCTTGATCCTTGATGCGACCCTTGGCCGGAATCTGCGCCAGCGGTGCGCTGTCTTCGAGTTTGTCGCACAAGCCCATGGCGATGGCGCGGTACATGATGCCGTCGTCGAGGAACATCACGTGCATCTGCGGGTTGCCTTTGCTGGCCTGGACCTTGGCCAGGATATCGGCGGAAGTCCCCGGTACGATCACCACTTTGACGTTGTTGGCTTTCTCGAACGCCGGCAGCACCTTGTCGGCGTAGAGCCGCTCCATGGTCCCGCCGTTCATGCCGAGATAAAGCGTGGGTTCGGCCTGTGCCTGGGTGACCGTGAGCAGGGCAGTCAGACAGGAGAAACCGAGCAGTGCAGTGCGTTTGACGTTATTCATTGGCGCGACCTTCCTCTATCAAGCAACGGAGATGGAGTGAAACCGGGTGATGGAAAACGCATCCAGTGGCGTCTTGGAGGCGCCACTGCAGATGATCTCGGTGAGCGCCTGGCCCACCGCAGGACCGATCTGGAAACCCGCACCGGCAAAGCCGAAGGCGTGCAACAGACCGGGTTGAGTGCTGCTATGACCGATCACCGGTTGGCGATCAGGCAAGTAGCCTTCGGTACCGCTCCAGGTGCGAATCGCCTGGGCGCCTTGAAGAAACGGGTAGAGTTCGACGGCCTGGCGCAGGATCTCGATCACGGCGTGTTGGCCGGGGCGTGCGCGAGCGTCATCGAGGGCAAAACCCTGGCCGCCACCGAGCACGCAATTGCCACGTGCCACCTGACGCGCATAGATGCCGCCACCCTCGACGCCGGTGCTGGCATTCATCACCCATGGCAACGGCTCGGTGACCAGCATCGCCGGGTGGCCGGCGTGCATCGGCACCGCTTCGCCGAATTGTTCAGCCAGGCGTCCGGCCCAGGCCCCGGCGCAGTTCAGCAGCCAGGGCGCGTGCAATTCGAGGCCGGTTTGCGTGCGGACGCGAAAGCGCTGACCGTCGTGTTCTACCGCTGTGACGGCGCATTGTTCATGGACTTGCGCGCCGTGCCGACGGGCCGTTTGAGCAAAGGCGGGGGACACCAGGCGCGGGTTGGCGTGGCCGTCGTCCGGGCAAAACGATGCGCCGGCCGCGACGTCGCCGACCCACGGAAACCGCGCGCGCAATTGATGGCGGTCGAGCAGCTGCAAATCGAGGCCGAAGCCTTGGCTGCTGACGGCATAGTGCTGCAAGGCGTTCAGGTCGTTGAGGCTGCGGGCCAGTTTCAAGTGACCGCTGCGTTGATATTCGCCGTCGATGCCGATCAGTTGCGGCAACTGTCCCCAGAGCTCGTGGGCCCGTTGCGACAGCGGCAATTGCGACAGTGGGCGCCCCTGACGCCGAACACCGCCGTAGTTCACGCCGCTGGAATGCGAGCCGCAAAAGTCACGCTCCAGCAGTGCAACACGCCGGCCGGCCTTGCTCAGGAACAGCGCGGCCGAGGCCCCGACAATGCCGCCGCCAATGATCACTGCATCGACTTCGATCATGCCTCGACCTCCAGGCCAAACGGCAGTGGTTTGATCGGCGCCTGCGCCCGCAAGCGACCGATGTCCGAGACCGGGCGCCGGCTTTCGCAGGCGATGATTTCCGCCGCTGCGGCGCCGCACATGCGCCCCTGACAACGGCCCATGCCAATGCGGCAATGCGCCTTGACCCGATTGATTTCCCAGTGACCTTCGCGCACCACCTGGCGGATGTCGCCGGCCAGCACTTCTTCGCAACGGCAGACGATCACCTCATCGGCGGTTTCGCTGGCCCAGTGCTCGGGGAAGGCGAAGGCGCGCTCCAGTCCGTTGCGGAATTCGCCGATGCGCTGCAGGGCGCGTTCAAGGTGGTCGGGATGTTTTGGCGGAATCAGGTAACCGATGTCTTCGAGCAACGCCAGCGCCGCCCGTTCGCCCGCCATTTCAGCGGCGTCGGCGCCCATGATGCCGGCGCCATCACCGGCCAGATAAACCTCGGCGACACTGCTGCGACCGGCGGGGTCACGTTGCGGTAGCCAGGCGCGGTTGAGTGGGTTCCAGGCGAATTCACAGCCGAGCAAATCGGCGAGTTGGGTTTCACTGCGCAGGCCGTGGGCGAAAGCAACGGCGTCGCAATCGAGCAGATGTTCGCCTTTGGCGTTGGACCAATCCACTGATTGCACGCGCTGTTCGCCATTGATGCGTTTGAGGGTTGCGCCCTGATGCACCGGGATGCCGTGGGCGGTCAGCCAGCTGCGGTAATAAATGCCTTTGGCGAGTGTGGCCGGTTGCGACAGCAGGCCGGGCAGGGCGCGGGCCTGAGCGCTGAAGGGTGAGCTGTCGAGCACCGCGAGCACTTTCGCACCGGCCTTGGCGTATTGATACGCCACCAGGTACAGCAATGGGCCGCTGCCAGCGAACACCACCCGCTCACCGATGGCGCAGCCCTGAAACTTGAGCGCGATCTGCGCTGCGCCAAGGCTGTAGACACCCGGTAGCGTCCAGCCTGACACCGGCAGAATCCGGTCGGTGGCCCCCGTGGCGACGATCACTCGGGAGAATTCCAGTCGTGAGGCTCGGCCCTCATGCACCGTGTCCAGCGCACCGTCTTCGGCGTTCCACACCAGCGTCTCGGGGCGGTAGTCGAGTTGCCCGCGTAGCGTGTCGATCGTTTGATGCAAGGCACTGGCCTTGCGCGCTTCAAAGCCGTACAGCTTGACCGCCGAGCGCTTGAAATTCTCCGGCTGACGTCGATAAATCTGCCCGCCACCGCGCGCCGCTTCGTCCAGCAGCACCGGACGAACACCATGCGCCACCAACGTCTGCGCCGCACGAATCCCGGCCGGGCCTGCACCAATGATGACCACAGCCTTCATACCCACCTCATCCATGAGCACTGCAAATCCCCTGTGGGAGCGAGCCTGCTCGCGATGGTGGCGGCACATTCAACAGATGTGTTGGCGGACAAACCGCTTTCGCGAGCAGGCTCGCTCCCACAGAGGATTCCGGTTCTGCGGGTAGTCAATGTATTCATAGGGTGCGTCCCGGTTCGCGGCTTATTTGTTGGCCTGCTTCGAGCAGCGTCGAGCAGGCCCGCACGCGGCGGCCGTCGCCCATGCGGACCCAACAGTCCTGACAGGCGCCCATCAGGCAGAAACCGGCGCGGGGTTCGGCGCTGAAGTCGCTGCCGCGCAGGTGTTCGCTGCAAGTCAGCACTGCGGTCAGCAAGGTATCGCCGAGCAGGCCGCTGGCCGGTTCGCCGTCCAGGGTAAATTCCACAGCCGGGCGATCGCCTTCGGCCAGTCGTTTCAGCAGAGCCATGGCGCCCTCATTGTTTACCCACCAGAACCCGATCCAGGCCGTACACCCGATCGAGCAGAATCATGGTCAGCGCGGTCAGGCCGATCACCAATGCCGACACCGCCGCCATCATCGGGTCGATGGACTCGGTGGCGTAGACGTACATGCGCACCGGCAGGGTTTGCGTGGCCGGCGAGGTGACGAAGATCGACAGCGTGACCTCGTCAAAACTGTTGATGAACGCCAGCAGCCAGCCCCCGGCAACCCCCGGCAGAATCATCGGCAAGGTGATTTCCCGGAACAGCGTGAAGCGTCCGGCACCCAGCGACTGCGCGGCGTGTTCGGCGCTGCGGTCCAGGCCAATGGCCGACGCCAACACCAGGCGCAGCACATACGGCGTGATCACCAGCACATGGGCGAAGATCAGCCAGGCGAAACTGCCGTTGACGCCCATCAGCGCAAACAGACGCAACAACGCCACGCCCAATACCAGGTGCGGAATGATGATCGGTGACAGAAACAGGCCGTTGAGAAAGTCCCGTCCGGGGAACTCGAAACGCGTGATCGCCAGCGCCGCCGGCACCGCAATCAGCGTGGCAATACTGGCCGCGCAGAACGCCAGGATCAGGCTGTTGTAGAACGCATCGACAAAGTCGGCACGCTCGAACACCGCACGAAACCATCGCAACGAAAACTCGGTGGTCGGCAGGCTCAGGGTGTTTTCCGGGGTGAAGGCAACGAGGCACACCACCACCAGCGGCGCGAGCATGAACAGCACCACCAGGGCATGGAACAGCAGGGCGAAAGGACCGTTCTTGGACATGACGAGTTATCCCAATGACTTCTTGTAGCGGCCTTCGATCATCCGGTTCCACGACAGCATGATCAGCAGGTTGAGCAACAGCAGCGCGACCGCGATGGCCGCGCCCATCGGCCAGTTGAGCTCCGACAGGTATTGGTCGTAGATCAACGTGGCGACCATCTTCAAGCGACGTCCGCCGAGCAGGCCGGGAATGGCGAACGAACTGGCGGCCAGACCAAACACAATCAAGGTGCCCGAGAGCACGCCGGGCATGATCTGCGGCAACACCACCTGGCGCATCACCGTGAAGTGGCTGGCCCCCAGCGACAGCGCGGCCTGCTCGGCGGCGGGGTCGAGCTTCTGCAGTGAGGTCCACACCGGAATGATCATGAACGGCAGCATCACGTGCACCAGCGCAATCACCACCGCGAACGGCGTGTACAGCAACTTCATCGGCGAACCGCCGAAGGCTTGCAGCGTCTGATTGACCAGCCCGTCGGCACCCAGCAGCAGGCTCCAGCCGAAGGCACGCACCACCACCGAAATCAGCAACGGCGTGAGGATCAGAATCAGGAAGATCGAGCGCCAGGGTGCGCCCATGCGGCTGAGGATGTAGGCCTCGGGCACGCCGATCACCACGCAGAGCAGGGTGGTCAGGGCGCTGATCCACATCGTGCGCAGGAAGATCTCGTAGAAGTACGGATCGCCCAGCAAGCTGCTGTAGTGGTCGAGGGTGAAGGCGTCGCCGTTGATCCCCGAGCTGTAATCGAAGACGTTGAACGACAGCACCAGAGTCAGCAGCAGCGGGATGATCAGCAGGCCGAGGTACAACGCCAGGGCCGGTGCCGACAGCCAATACCCCTGGCGTCCCTGGCGGATGGCAGCAAGCGTACTCATGCCGGCACCTCATCCACGCTCAGTACCCGCAGCAGGGTCGCGTCCCAATCGAGTCCGACTGCTGTGCCTTCGGTCAAGGGTGCCGAGCCGTCGTTGCGGCGCACCACGCTGAGTTCGCCCAAGTTCGTCGAGACGCCGTACAACCATTGGCTGCCAAGGAAGAAACGGCTGACGATCTGGCCTTGCAGCCGACCTTGGCCGTGCTCCCGCAGATCGATTTTTTCCGGGCGCAGACTCAGGGTCAGTTCACCGCCCCTTTGCACCTGGACCACGCCCGCGCCATCACGCTCGCCGGGCAGCAAATTGGCTTTGCCGACGAACCCGGAAATGAACTCGGTGCGTGGGTGTTCATAAAGGGTGTAGGGCGCGTCGATCTGGGTGATGCGCCCGGCCTGCATCACCACCACGCGGTCGCTGATGGACAGTGCTTCGGACTGATCGTGGGTGACCATCAACGTGGTGATCCCGACTTCACGCTGGATGCGGCGGATCTCGAACTGCATCTCTTCGCGCAGGTTGGCGTCGAGGTTGGACAGCGGTTCATCGAGCAGCAGCACGGGAGGCTCGATCACCAGCGCCCGGGCCAGCGCGACACGCTGACGCTGGCCACCGGAGAGTTCCCGTGGGTAACGCTCGGCGTGCTGATTCAGGCGCACCAGTTTCAACACCCGATCCACTCGTTGCTGCAACTCGGCGCCTGGCACTTTGCGCATCCGCAGGCCGAAGGCGACGTTGTCTTTGACAGTCATGTGCGGGAACAGCGCGTAACTCTGGAACACCACGCCCAAGCCGCGGCTGGCGGGTTTGGCGTGGGTGATGTCGCGACCGTCGAGCAGGATGCGTCCGCTGCTGACTTCGACGAAGCCGGCGATCATTTGCAGGGTGGTGGTTTTGCCGCAGCCGGAGGGGCCGAGCAGGGACACGAACTCGCCTTTCTCGACCGAGAGGTTGGTGGCGACGACGGCGTCGATCTCGCCGTAACGTTTGCCGAGTCCTTCAAGTTGCACAAAAGCCATGACTGCGCTCCACCTGAGATTGTTATGCGTCGCCCGAAGGCGCGCTTTTTTGTATGGGCAGATACGAAAAGATGTTGCGGGGTGCGTTGGCGCTCGACTTCAGTCGGCTGCCGCTGTTGTTCGAATCGCCCCTGTCTGGACGCAGAGTAGGACGAAGAATAGGATGGGCTCAATGGCCTATTTCACTGAAGCGATGACTATTTTCAGTTTCATTCAGTGAGTAAATTTTTTGTCGAGTAATCACATGTCTGATTCCACTGAACGGAACGAAAACAAAAATGAAGTCGGTGTCGGGGCTGTGTCCAGACTGTTTGCCGTGTTGCGCAGTCTGGGTGACGCCGTCGAGGGCGGGGAGCGTGTGACCCAACTGGCCCAGCGTATCGGCTTGTCGCAACCGACCACGCATCGTTTGTTGCGCAGCCTGATGGACGAAGGCATGGTCGAACAGGACGCTCGCAGCAAACGCTATCGCCTGAGCCTGGATTTTTTTGCGTTGGCGGCGCGGGCCGGCAACACCGGGAATCTGCGCGAACTGGTGCGACCGTCGTTGCTGCGACTGTCGGCTTCGTTGGGGGATTCGTTGTTTTTACTGGCGCGCAGCGGGTTTGATGCAATCTGCCTGGACCGCAGTGAAGGGCCGTTCCCGATCCGCACCTTTACCGGTGATATCGGCGGGCGGGTGGCGCTGGGCGTCGGCCAGGGCAGTCTGGCGATTCTGGCGTTTCTGCCGGAAGAAGAGCGCGATACGGTGATCCATTACAACTTGCCGCGGCTCAAGGATTTTCACCTGTACGACGAGGTGTTCCTGCGTTCGGAAGTCGAGAACGTGCGCGCGCTGGGTTACGCCGGGCGCAACACTGGCGTACTGCAAGGCATGGCCGGCGTGGCGGTGCCGATTCTCGATCGGGAAGGACGGGCCGTGGCGGCGTTGAGCGTGGCCACGGTGAGTGATCGCCTGGGGCCGGATCGTTTGCCGACGGTGGTGGAGATGCTCAAGCGCGAAGCGGCGCTGATCGGGCCGCGGATCAATCCGTTTGATCCGCTGCTGCGTAGGCCTTCGCAGGTGTTCGGGCAGGGCTGAGCGCATTCTCCAAATAACCGCCGCTCCCCTGTATGAGTGAGCCTCAAGGGGAATGCGGTGGTGGTCAGAATTGGGTGGTTTGCTTGAGCTTCTGCGCCGCCGGCGTATCGCTCGGGCTGACCATCGCATAGTTGTAGCCGGCGCCGGACCAATACTCGGCCTGCAACTCGCCATCGCTGCGACTGCCCCGAGGCAGCAGGTTGTTTTTCGGTCCTGGTGGTCGCACGTAGAAGCTGATCTTGTGACCGCCCTGGTCTTCGTAAACCACCATCGCTGCCGGCCCTTGCTCGGTGCTGAGCAAGCGACCACTGACCGGCTTGTACCCCGAATCCGTCAGGTCCGGCAGTCGATTGGCGCGGGTGAAATAACGGTCGAGCCAGGCCTGCATGTCACCGTCGTCGCTGACCTTGAAGTCGGCCGGCAGAATGCCTTGCTGGGCGATCAAGCGGTACGCCTGCAGGGCATCGGTCATCGGCGGTTGCGCGCTGACCAGTGTCATTTCCCGCGCCTGCCAGCCGCTCAGTCCACCGACGCTGACGGCGATCAAGAGCACCGCGGCGCTGGCCAGATGACGGCGCGACTGGCGTTTGATCCGCTGGCGAATCAGCGCCGGGTCGAGGTCCGGGTTGGCCGTATGGTGCAACGCGCCGCTCATGGCCGCGCGCAGGTGCTGGGCGTCCTGCTGCCAGGCGCGCACTTGCGCGGCGGTTTGAGGGTTGCTGGCCAGGTAAGTCTCGACCAGGCGTCGGTCGGCGTCATTGAGTTGATGATCGACGTAGGCGTGCAGGTCGCGTTCGCTCGGGGGCATGCTGATCATTTGAGTATCCGCAGAGAAGGGCTGGTGATTTCGCCGTCGCTGAGTTGGCGCAGGGCCTGACGGGCGCGGGACAGGCGGGACATCACGGTGCCGGTGGGGACGTCGAGAATCTCGGCGACCTCTTTATAACTCAAACCTTCCACCGACACCCAGAGCAGCAGCGCGCGCTGTTCGGTGGTGAGTTGGTCGAAGGCTTGCAGAGTCGATTGGGCGAGCACGGTACGTTCTACCGACGGTTGCGCATCGTCACGACCGGTAAAGAATTCGAGCATCCGCGCATAACGCCGGGAGCGCCGGTGGGCGTCGAGAAACTGCCGATAAAGGATCGAAAACAACCACGCGCGCAAGTCGCCCTCTGGGCGTTTGTCGCCCCAGCTCGACAGGGCGCGCTCCAGGCTCGACTGCACCAGATCGTCGGCGCTGCTGGGATTGCGGGTCAGCGACACGGCAAACCGTCGCAACCTGGGAATGATTTCTCTGAGTTGTTCGTCGATATCGTTCATGAAGTTCTGACTAGTCACTACGCTGTGGACTAGGAAGACGCCCGGCATTGGAGGTTATTCCACGTCCGGAAAAATAAATACCGGGCGATGGAATAAAGCGCTGTGGCGTACGTCTGCTTGGTTCTTCTCACTTGTGGCCGATGGCCCTGGAGTCATTCATGGTAGATCGTTCATCACCGCCCACCCGGCCACCGCTGAGTGCTGCAAGCCTGACGTTACGCCTGGGCGGCATTGCCGTGGTAGTCGCGGCGCTGGCCGGTGCTTTTGCCTACGTCAACGGCACGCTCGACCCACACCGCCTGACGCCGAAAAAGCTGATCAATGTGCTGGAAACCAACAACGGCGTGCACCCCGGATTTCGCCGTAACCACTCAAAAGGGGTGTGCGTGATCGGGCATTTCGAAAGCAGTGGCGAGGCGCGCAGCTATTCCAGCGCCCAGGTCTTCAACGAGGCGCAGACCCCAGTGGTCGGGCGTTTCGCGTTGCCCGCCGGCAATCCCTATGCACCTGACAGCAGCGTCCCGATCCGCAGCATGGCGTTGCGTTTTACCCAGGCCAACGGCCAGCAATGGCGCACCGGGATGAACAGCATGCCGGTGTTCCCGGTGGGTACGCCTGAAGCGTTCTATCAATTGCAGCAAGCACAATCGCCGGATCCGGCCACCGGCAAGCCCAATCCTGCGGCAGTTCCGGCGTTCTTTGGCGCTCACCCGGAAGCCGCGCCATTCCTGGCCTGGATCAAGACGGCCAAGCCTTCGGCCAGCTATGCGACGGAGACGTACAACAGCGTCAACGCGTTTTACCTGGTGAACGCGGCCGGCCAGCGCCAAGCGGTGCGCTGGAGCATGACGCCGGTTGCCCAGGATGCTGCGGGTGCCACGGCGCCTGAAGGGGCTGACTTTCTTGAAAAAGACCTGGTTCAGCGTTTATCCGCCGGGCCGCTGCGTTGGCAGTTGAACATCACCCTGGCTAACCCCGGTGATCCGGTCAACGACGCCAGCAAGGCCTGGCCTGACGGTCGCAAAGTGGTGAATGCCGGCACCTTGGTGCTGGAACGCACCCAGCCGCAACTCGATGGCGAATGCCGCGACATCAACTATGACCCGCTCGTATTGCCGGCCGGTATCGAAGGCTCCGACGACCCATTGCTCGCCGCTCGCTCGGCGGGGTACGCCAGTTCCTATCTGCGCCGCACCAGTGAAGTCAAACAGTTGCCTGCCGCCAACGCTAAACAGGAGGCTCATCAATGAGTGCTCAACCGAATCATTTCGCGCCGTTGGCGCGGCTGCTGCATTGGCTGATGGCGCTGATGGTCATTGCAATGCTGTTTATCGGCGCAGGCATGGTGGCCTCGGTGTCCGAGCGGCATGAGTGGCTGATCCATCTGCACAAACCGTTGGGGATTGCGATTCTGCTGCTGGTGATCGTGCGCCTGGTCGTTCGTTTTTCCACTCGGCAACCACCGTTGCCGGCGGATTTGCCCGGATGGCAGGCACTGGCGGCGAAGGCTTCGCATGTCTTGTTGTACGCGTTGATGTTCATTTTGCCGCTGCTGGGCTGGGCGATGATTTCAGCGGCCGGGGATCCGGTGATGCTCAGCAATTCGTTCCAGTTGCCGTCGATCCTGCCCGCCAATGCGCAGATGTTTGCGTTTTTGCGCAAGGCTCACGGGTATCTGGCGTATTTGCTGTTTCTGACCGTGTTGCTGCATCTGGCGGCAGCGTTGTTTCACGGTTGGGTGCGGCGTGATGATGTGCTGGACAGCATGTTGCGCGGGAAGGATCGCGGCTGAAGGCATCATGGCTGCATGCCGGGCATGCAGCCATCGAGGGCGATCAGCGCAGGGTATCGATCATATCGGCAACGGTCGTCAGCACGTCCTTGCCCAACTGCTTGGAGCGCTTGCCCGACCAGCCGGTCAAGGCGTTCGGCGCATCGTTGTTGTCCTTGAAGGGCATCTCCAGGGTCAGCGACAGGCAGTCGAATTTCTGACCGACACTGTTACAGGCCAGCGTCATGTTGGCTTTGGCCGGTTCGTCGCGGGTATAGCCGTGCTTGGTCTGGAAGTCCTTGGTCAAGTGTTTCAGATGGCTGCGGAAATGCTCTTCGAGTTTTTCGATCCGCGGCGTGTAGCCCGGGTTGCCTTCGCAACCGGCGGTGAATACGTAGGGGATTTCTTCATCGCCATGGATGTCGAGGAACAAGTCGACGCCGTACTTTTCCATCTGCTGCTGAACGAACAGCACTTCCGGGCTGATGTCCTGGCTGGCGCTCTGCCAGGCGCGATTGAGGTCCTGGCCCATGGCGTTGGTGCGCAAGTGACCGTGAAAGGCGCCGTCCGGGTTCATGTTCGGCACCAGGTACAGGTCGGCGCTGGCCAGCAGTTTGTTCAGTACCGGGTCGTCGTGCTTTTCCAGGCGTTCGATCACGCCTTCCATAAACCATTCGGCCATGTGTTCGCCGGGGTGTTGCTGGGCAATCATCCAGACTTTGCGCTGACCTTCGGCGCCGCTGCCTTTACGCAGTAACTGGATGTCACGACCTTCCACGCTTTTGCCGGTGGCGAGCAGTTCGGTGCCAGCCTTGGTCAGCGCCTGTTCGATCAACCAGTCGTGACGGCCACGGCTGTAGGGTTCGAAGTAGGCAAACCAGGCGTGGGTGGCCGTCGCTTCGAGGCTGAAGCGCAGGCAATCGCCTTCGAAGATGGTCGGTACGCGGAACCAGTTGACGTGGTCGTAGGACGCCACCGCCTGATAACCGTCCCAAGCCTTGTTGTACGAGGATTTGCTGGCATTGTTCAGACGAAACCAGTGCTCCTGACCGACATGCAGACCGCTGGCCTTGAAATGAAACCACTGGAAATGCTGGCTGCGGGTGTCCGGTTTGATGGCCAGCAGGGCTTGAAGTGGATTACTGATGTCCAGCACTTCAATGTTGCCGCTGTCGAAATTTGCGCTGATGTCGAATGAGGATTTAGCCACGGTCATAGTCGATTCCTGAATATGATTTTTATGGCTGCTACTTTACACGCTGGGAAGGGAAGAACCGGGGGAAATTGCGGGGTAAAAGGGGGGCGTCTTCCTTGACGCAGACGCAGCTTAGAGACTGTGTGATTGATTCTCAAGCGCTATTTTTCATTAGTTTGGGCCAATGATGCCGGGCTTCTCTTGCCAATGGATATTCTTTTGATATCATCCGCGCCAATCGAATTCGCAACACCTGAAGACTTCATTAGCCTGAAGCCAAAGCCAGAATAACTGGCAAAAAAAGACCCGGCAAAAAGCCGGGTCAAAAACCGTGATTAGCCTGATGAGGAGATAGTCCAGGAGACCGACCTAAGGTCTCTTGGTCCATCGACTGATCTCGCGACCAGCCGCATGCAATAATAATCATTCTCGTTTGCAAGTCAAATGATTTTATCTGCTCGATTGGAAAATTCTTTCCCGTCTTTCCTCAAAAGTGCGTCCGGCTCAAACGCGCTGACCCTGTAAAGAACGATCAATCATCGCCTTGGCCATATCGATCATATGCACTGTCGAAAAGGCCAGGTCCCGACTTGCGCCGTGCAAGTTGCTGGCCGACTCGTAGGCGGTCGCTGCGGCACAGCGCAACAGATCCGACGCATGCACCAGCGCTTCTTCACCGCTGACCGCAGGGTTCACATCAAAAAATCGCTCCTCGACCACCGCTTCTGACACAGTTGGTTTCAAGTAATAGTCCAAGGCTTTTTGCGCGGCGGCGTTGCCTTTGGGCGAGGTGAGGGTGGTGTCCATTTGCATATCCGACAGGTCATTGCGGGGTAACGTCATGGCGATGGCAAGCTCCGTGATAGATTCAGATCCGTGAACCAATCCTAGTACTAACTGTATTTGTGACGAGAATTTAAATACTACAATTTGTGTTTTGTTGCCCGGAGTCCGCCACGTATCGTGCCGCCCATGGATAAATGGATTGAGTTGGTCAAAGCCAAGATGAGTGAGTTGAAAGTCACTCAGGAAGTACTCGCCGATCGCCTCGGGATGTCCCAGGGCGGTGTGGGTCACTGGCTGAATAAGCGCCGTCAGCCGAGCATCGAAGACATGAATCGTGTCTTGCGGGCGCTCGGGATGGATTTTCTGGAAGTGGCGATGGTCATTCGGGAGCCTTTGGTCGTACCGGACGACGAGATGCCCCTGACGCAAAAGTACAACCCGTACTTCCGTTACCCGGTCAGTGACTGGCGCGAGCCTGCGCAGCTGCGTGACGGTGAGCTATCGGTCTACGGCAAGCCGCGTTTCGAACTGACCGATTACCACGCTCAGGGCGCGGCCTTCTGGCTCGAGGTGGTCGGCGACGCGATGACCGCGCCCAGCGGAATCAGCATTGCCGAAGGCATGATGATCCTGGTGGACCCGGCCATTGTGCCGGAACCCGGAAAGCTGGTGATCGCGCAATGGGCGGGCAGTGTTGAAGCGATCTTTCGCAAGCTGATCGAAGAGGGCGGGCAGCGTTACCTGGTCCCGCTCAATCCGACATATCCGAAAGCCCTTTTCACCGAAGAGTGTCGAATCCTCGGCGTGGTGGTTCAGGCAACGGCCAAATTCTAATCAGATCGGTCCTCGCAATGCGTAGGACCGATCTTCATTTCACGCTTCTTCCAGTTCGACCAACGCACTGCCTTCGCTGACCATCTCGCCTTCCTGGCAGTACAGCGCCTTGATCACCCCAGCATGGGGCGCGCGAATGCTGTGCTCCATCTTCATCGCTTCCAGCACCACCAGTTGCGCACCGGCCTCAACCGTTTGCCCAGCCTCGACCAGCACGCGCACGATGCTGCCGTTCATGGGTGCGGTGAGCCCACCCTGATGACTGTGACTGGCTTCGACGGCGCTGATCGGGTCGTAAGCCTCGATGCGGCGCAATTCCCCTTCCCACTGCAGATACACAACCTCGCCACGGCGAATGACCCGGTGCTGGCGGCGCACGCCGTTGTGCTCGGTCAGCAGCTGTTCGCCCTTGAGCTGTGCGGTGTGGGCATCAACGTTACCCAGCGTCAGCGCCCGGTCCTGTCCTTCACAACTGAGGTGGAGGGTGATTTCCCTCGGCAGTCCAGCACGAAAACCATTGCCCACAGCCCAAGGCGAGCTCAGGTCATCAGCACGCGGAGAACCTGCCTGGCTCTGGGCAAACGCCTGAGCGGCGGCTTGCCAGAACTCATCACTGAGGTCCGCAGGCTCTGGCAACAATTGCTCCTGATAACGCGGAATAAACCCGGTATCCAGTTCTGCCGCAGCGAATGCCGGGTGAGCGATGATCCGGCGCAGGAAGTTGATGTTGGTCTTCAGCCCGCCGATCGCAAACTCATCGAGCATGCTCAACAATCTCAGCCGCGCCTGCTCACGGTCCTCGCCCCAGGCAATCAGCTTGCCGAGCATCGGGTCGTAGAACGGCGAGATCTCGTCGCCTTCTTCCACACCGCTGTCGACCCGACGTCCCGGACCTTCGGCCGATTCGCGATACAACGCCAGGCGCCCGGTGGCCGGCAGGAAATCATGGCTCGGGTCTTCGGCGTACAGCCGCACTTCAATCGCATGGCCGATCAACGGAACCTGCTCTTGAGTCATCGGCAACGCTTCACCGCGCGCCACACGAATCTGCCACGCCACCAGATCGAGGCCGGTGATCGCTTCGGTGACCGGGTGCTCGACCTGCAGACGCGTGTTCATCTCCATGAAGAAAAACTCGCCGCGCGAATCCAGCAAAAACTCCACGGTGCCGGCGCCGACATAGCCGATGGCCTGTGCCGAACGCACGGCAGCTTCGCCCATGGCGCGACGCAGTTCCGGACTCAAGCCGGGAGCGGGCGCTTCTTCGACGACTTTCTGATGGCGACGCTGAATCGAGCAGTCACGTTCATTGAGGTACAGGCAGTTACCGTGCTGATCGGCGAACACCTGGATTTCCACGTGACGCGGCTTGAGCAGGTATTTCTCCACCAGCATCCGCGAATCGCCAAACGAGGATTTTGCTTCACGCTGCGCCGAGGCCAGGGCTTCGGCCAGCTGGCTGACGTCCTCAACCACTTTCATGCCTTTGCCGCCGCCACCCGCTGTCGCCTTGAGCAACACCGGATAACCGATGCGTTCGCAGGCATCGCGGAAGGTATCGAAGTCCTGGGCTTCGCCGTGGTAGCCGGGCACCAGGGGCACGCCGGCGGTTTCCATCAAGGCTTTGGCGGCCGACTTGCTGCCCATCGCGTCAATGGCCGAGGCGGGCGGGCCGAGGAAGATCAGGCCAGCGTCTTCAATGGCGCGGGCGAAACCGGCGTTCTCGGACAAAAAGCCATAACCGGGGTGAATCGCCTGAGCGCCGCTGGCCTTGGCCGCAGCGATCAATTTATCGATTTGCAGATAGCTGTCAGCGGCTTTGCTGCCGCCGAGGTCGACGCGGATATCCGCTTCGCGGCTGTGCCGGGCGTCGCGGTCAGTGGCGCTGTGCACGGCCACGGTGGTCAGGCCCAACGCCTTGGCGGTGCGCATCACCCGGCAGGCGATTTCGCCACGGTTGGCCACCAGCAGAGAGTTAATCACAGGTGCGCTCATCAACGCGGCTCCTTGGGGGTGGTCGGTGCTTGCCAGCTCGGCGGACGTTTTTGCAGAAAAGCCCGAAGACCTTCCTGGCCTTCGGGGCTGACGCGGATGCGGGCGATGGCATTCTCGGTGTAACGGCGCAGCGCCGGGGTCAGCGCGCCGTTGCCGACTTCACGCAGCAAGTCCTTGCTGACGCGCATGGCGGCCGGGCTGTTGAGTAGCAGGTTGTCGATCCACTTCTCCACGTTCTGCTCCAGCTCAGCGACCGGATAGCTCTCCGACAACAGGCCGATTTCCCGCGCCCGTTGCCCGCCGAAACGGTCAGCCGTCAGGGCATAGCGGCGTGCTGCGCGCTCGCCGATGGCTTGCACCACGAACGGGCTGATCACCGCCGGTGCCAGGCCGATGCGCACTTCTGACAGACAGAACTGCGCGTCATCGGTGCCAATCGCCATGTCGCAGCAACTGATCAGGCCCAGCGCGCCGCCGTAGGCCGCGCCTTGCACCACGGCCAGGGTTGGGATTTTCAGCTTGGCGAGGTTGTACATCAATTCCGCCAGTTCCCGGGCGTCGTCGAGGTTGGTGTGGTAATCGAGCTCGGCCGATTGCTGCATCCAGGCCAGGTCGGCACCGGCGCTGAAATGCTTGCCGCGGCCGCGCACCAGCAGAAACCGCAGGCTGGCATCGGTTGATACTTTGTCCAGTGCGAGGATCAGTTCGCGGATCATCTCGGCGTTGAATGCGTTGTTCTTTTCTTCACGGCTGAGCCACAGGGTCGCGAAACCTCGTGGGTCGGTCAGCAGTTCGAGGGTGTTGAAGTCGCTCATGTTTGTCCGTCTCCACAACTCTATTCTGTGGGAGCGAGGCTTGCCCGCGAAGGTGGTTTGTCAGTCACATCGATGCTGGATGTGCCAATGCCTTCGCGGAAAAGCCTCGCCCCTACAGGGTCGGATCACATCCGGAACACGCCGAAGCGGCTCGGTTCGATTGGCGCGTTCAGCGACGCGGACAAGGCCAGGGCCAGCACATCGCGGGTCTGCGCCGGGTCGATGACGCCGTCGTCCCACAGCCGTGCACTGGAGTAATAAGGGTGGCCCTGTTCTTCGTATTGATCGAGGATCGGTTGCTTGATCTCGGCTTCCTGCTCGGCGCTGAAACCCTGGCCACTGCGCTCGGCCTGCTCGCGCTTGACCTGCACCAATACGCCAGCCGCTTGCTCGGCGCCCATCACGCCGATGCGCGCGTTCGGCCACATCCACAGGAAGCGCGGGTCGTAGGCGCGTCCGCACATGCCGTAGTTACCGGCGCCAAAACTGCCGCCGATGATCACGGTGAATTTCGGCACCTTGGCACACGCCACGGCGGTCACCAGTTTTGCGCCGTGCTTGGCGATGCCGCCGGCCTCGTATTTCTGGCCGACCATGAAGCCGGTGATGTTTTGCAGGAACAGTAAAGGAATGCCGCGCTGGCAAGCCAGTTCGATAAAGTGCGCGCCTTTCTGCGCGGCTTCGGCGAACAGGATGCCGTTGTTGGCGAGGATCGCGATAGGGTAACCGTGCAGATGCGCGAAGCCGCACACCAGCGTGGTCCCGAACAGCGCCTTGAATTCGTCGAACACTGAACCGTCGACCAGCCGCGAGATCACCTCGCGCACATCGAACGGTTGCTTGGCGTCGGCCGACACCACGCCGTACAGCTCATCGCTGGCGTAGAGCGGGGCGATGGGTGTGCGCTGCTGCAGTTCGCCGAGCTTGCGCCAGTTGAGGTTGGCGACGCTGCGCCGCGCAATGGCCAGCGCGTGTTCATCGCTCTCGGCGTAGTGGTCGGCGACACCGGAAATCTTGCAATGCACATCAGCCCCGCCGAGGTCTTCGGCGCTGACCACTTCGCCGGTCGCGGCTTTCACCAACGGCGGACCGGCGAGGAAAATGGTGGCCTGCTGGCGCACCATGATCGCTTCGTCAGCCATCGCTGGCACATAAGCACCACCCGCCGTGCAGGAGCCCATGACCACGGCAATTTGCGGGATGCCCATGGCGCTCATGTTGGCCTGGTTGAAGAAGATCCGTCCGAAGTGCTCGCGGTCTGGAAACACTTCATCCTGACGCGGCAGGTTGGCACCGCCCGAATCCACCAGATAGATGCACGGCAGGCGATTCTGCTGGGCGATGGTCTGGGCACGCAGGTGTTTTTTCACCGTCAGCGGGTAATACGAGCCACCTTTGACTGTGGCGTCGTTGGCGACGATCATGCACTCGACGCCTTCGACACGGCCGATCCCGGCAATCACGCCCGCCGCCGGAACGTCTTCGCCGTAGACCGCGTAGGCCGCCAGTTGGCTGATCTCTAAAAACGGTGAGCCCGGATCGAGCAGGCGATTGATCCGTTCACGCGGCAGCAATTTGCCCCGCGAGGTGTGACGTTCTTGCGCCTTCGGACCGCCACCTTGCTGCACTTGGGCGAGCAGGGTGTGCAGGGCGTCGACCTGTTTGAGCATCGCCGCGCTGTTGGCCGCGAACTCCGCCGAACGGGGGTTGAGCTGGGTATGCAGAATCATGGGGCTACTCCGTAGCAGCTTCGAGTTGCAAGCGACAAGCTACAAGTTGAAGCAAGAGCACGGTCCTCTTGCAGCTTGAAACTTGCCGCCTGCCGCTGACGAAATTTATTTCGTTTCGTTGAACAGTTCGCGACCGATCAGCATGCGACGGATCTCACTGGTGCCAGCGCCGATTTCGTACAGCTTGGCGTCACGCAGCAGACGACCGGCCGGGAATTCGTTGATGTAGCCGTTGCCGCCAAGAATCTGGATCGCGTCGAGGGCCATTTGCGTGGCGCGTTCGGCGCTGTAGAGGATCACGCCGGCGGCGTCCTTGCGGGTGGTTTCGCCACGCTCGCAGGCTTGGGCCACGGCATACAAATAAGCGCGGCTGGCATTGAGTTGGGTATACATGTCGGCGACTTTGCCCTGGATCAGCTGGAACTCACCGATGCTTTGGCCGAACTGCTTGCGGTCGTGGATGTAGGGAACGATCAGGTCCATGCAGGCCTGCATGATCCCGGTCGGGCCGCCGGACAGCACGACGCGTTCGTAGTCGAGGCCGCTCATCAGCACTTTCACGCCGCCGTTGAGCACGCCGAGGATGTTTTCTTCCGGCACTTCGACGTCATCGAAGAACAGCTCGCAGGTGTTGGAACCGCGCATGCCGAGCTTGTCGAATTTATTGCTGCGGCTGAAGCCTTTCGAATCACGTTCGACGATGAACGCGGTAATGCCGTGGGGGCCTTTTTCCAGGTCGGTCTTGGCGTAGATCACGTAGGTGTTGGCGTCGGGGCCGTTGGTGATCCAGGTCTTGCTGCCGTTGAGCACGTAGTGATCGCCACGCTTGTCGGCACGCAGCTTCATCGACACCACGTCGGAACCGGCATTCGGTTCGCTCATGGCCAGGGCGCCAATGTGTTCGCCGCTGATCAGCTTCGGCAGGTACTTGGTTTTCTGTTCGTGATTGCCGTTGCGGTTGATCTGGTTGACGCAGAGGTTGGAGTGCGCGCCGTAGGACAAGGCGACTGACGCCGAGCCGCGACTGATTTCTTCCATGGCAACCACGTGGGCCAGGTAGCCCAGGCCAGCACCGCCATATTCTTCCGCGACGGTAATGCCCAGCAGGCCCATGTCGCCGAATTTGCGCCACAGGTCAGCCGGGAACAGGTTGTCGATGTCGATCTGAGCGGCGCGCGGGGCGATCTCTTTGGCGACGAAGGACTGAACCTGATCGCGCAGCATGTCGATGGTTTCACCGAGGGCAAAGTTCAGGGATGGGTAGCTCATGGGTCACCTTTTGGCTTTTTTGTCGGTTGGTGAGGCCGTCAATTGGCTCTCACCTTTACGTTAACGTAAGCCTGTGACGAATGGCTGTCAATCACCCTTTACGTTAACGTCAACTTGAGCGACAGTAGGGCCAGTTCAAGATCGAACAGCGGCAAATCCTGTAGGAGCGAAGCGTGCTCGCGAAAGCGTCAGATCAGTCGACATCAGTGTTGAATGTACTGGCCTTTTCGCGAGCACGCTTCGCTCCTACAGGTTTGGTCGCCCACCCGCAAATAAAGACAATAGGGGTCGTCATGGATCAACCCAGTGCAAGCCCGCAGCTCAGCTATACCCGTGGTTCCCAGGAAAAAGCCTTACTGGCGATGACCATCGGTCAAGCATTCGACAATACTGTCGCGCAATACCCGGCCGGGGAGGCGCTGGTCGTGCGCCATCAACAGTTGCGCTACACCTGGCAGCAATTGGCCGAGGCTGTCGACCTGCACGCCAGAGCTCTGTTGGCGCTCGGCTTGCAGACCGGTGACCGCCTCGGTATCTGGGCACCGAATTGCGCGCAGTGGTGCATCAGCCAATTTGCCAGCGCGAAAATCGGTGTGATCCTGGTCAACATCAACCCGGCCTACCGCAGCTCCGAACTTGAATACGTGTTGAAGCAATCCGGCTGCCAATGGCTGGTCTGCGCCGGTGCGTTCAAGACCTCCGACTACCACGGGATGCTGCAGGGCCTGGTGCCTGAGCTGGCGGAGCAATCCATCGGAAAGCTGCACAGCGAACGCCTGCCAGACTTGCGCGGCGTCATCAGTCTGGATGCACAACCCCCGTCGGGCTTCCTGCCGTGGTCGCAACTGGGCGATCTCGCCGCCAGCGTGTCCGCCGAACAATTGCGTGAGCGCCAGGACAGCCTGCATTTCGATCAGGCGGTGAACATCCAGTACACCTCCGGCACCACCGGTTTCCCGAAAGGCGCGACCCTCAGTCACTACAACATTCTCAACAACGGGTACATGGTCGGCGAAAGCCTCGGGCTGACGGCCCATGACCGCCTGGTGATCCCGGTGCCGTTGTATCACTGCTTCGGCATGGTCATGGGCAATCTCGGCTGCATCACCCACGGCAGCACCATGATCTACCCCAACGATGCGTTCGACCCGCTGCTGACCCTGACCACGGTGGCCGAAGAAAAAGCCACCGCACTCTACGGCGTGCCGACCATGTTCATCGCCATGCTCGATCACCCTCAACGCGCCGACTTCGATCTGTCGAGCCTGCGCACCGGGATCATGGCCGGGGCGACCTGTCCGATCGAGGTCATGCGCCGGGTCATCAATGAAATGCACATGAGCGAAGTGCAGATTGCCTACGGCATGACGGAAACCAGCCCCGTGTCGTTGCAGACCGGTCCATCGGACGAGTTGGAACTGCGCGTCACCACCGTCGGCCGGACTCAGCCGCAGCTGGAAAGCAAGATCATCGACGAGGCCGGCAACCTGGTGCCGCGTGGCACCATCGGCGAACTCTGCACCCGCGGTTACAGCGTGATGCTCGGTTACTGGAACAACCCGCAAGGCACCGCTGAAGCCATCGATCAGGCGGGCTGGATGCACACCGGCGACCTGGCGAGCATGAACGACGAGGGTTACGTGTGCATCGCCGGGCGCAACAAGGACATGATCATCCGCGGCGGTGAGAATGTTTACCCCCGTGAGCTGGAAGAGTTCTTTTTCACCCATCCGGCGGTGGCGGACGTGCAAGTGATCGGAATTCCGTGTTCGCGCTATGGCGAAGAGATTGTCGCCTGGATCAAATTCCACCCGGGCCACAGTGCGACAGAACAAGAGCTGCAAGCGTGGTGCAAGGAACGCATCGCGCACTTCAAGACGCCGCGTTACTTCAAGTTCGTGGAAGAGTTTCCGATGACCGTGACCGGCAAGATCCAGAAATTCCGGATGCGCGAGATCAGTATCGAAGAATTGCGCGAAAAGCAGGTCTGACAAATTCGCCCTTGTGGGAGCCAGCAGGCTGGCTCCCACAAGGGCGGTGGTGAAAACCTGGATTGCAGAAAGCACAAAGGGGAGCCGAAGCTCCCCTTTAATTTTCGTCGCACGTGCTCTTTTTTTATTATTGAGGGGCGGTCTGTTGTTGTTTTTAGTGACCGTGACCCTTTACCGCTGTTTTTGTCGATCCCCATCCGGGATCAAGAGCAAACGTATTTTTTTGAGCGCTGATCTACTTTTTCGCTGAGCGATCCAACCAGTTCGGGAGCTACCTGAAGGTAGTTTTATTGTTCTCTGCCCGGTTGCGGGTTACTCCGAAAAGCACCCTGAAAAGCACATCCTCTCCAAAAAAATCTGTTAGCTGCGTCTCTGCCGTGTTGTTTTTGTTATGTCAGAGTCGTTACGTCTTATTTTTATTGGGTTTGCCGCTTTTTTTGTTCTTGTTATGCAGTAGAGATAGCAGAAGCCGTGCCAACTTTAAAAAATCCTTACAAATCAACTATTTAACTTTTTGTGAGATTTTTCCTTCGGATGAAACCAGACAATTTGTTTCCGTGTTACTCGCTTGTGCCCCACGTTTCAGACACAGCGGTAACACCCGCACGCCTCACTGTGCGCTGCGAGCCTTGGCCACGCGCGAACCGGTCGGTCGCCCCAGCACGGAGCAAATCTGCTGGCCGGCCAAAATCAGAGCGTCCAGATCAATGCCGGTCTCAATACCGAGGCCGTTGAGCAGGTAAACCACGTCTTCGGTGGCGACGTTACCGCTGGCGCCCTTGGCGTAAGGGCAGCCGCCGAGGCCGGCGATGGAGCTGTCGAACACCGCGATACCTTCCAGCAGGCTGGCATAGATGTTGGCCATGGCCTGGCCATAAGTGTCGTGGAAGTGCCCGGCCAGTTTTTCACGCGGCACTTGGGCCGAAACCACCTCGAACATCTTGCGGGTCGCGCCGGCGGTGCCGGTGCCGATGGTGTCACCCAGGGAGACTTCATAGCAGCCCATCGCGTAAAGCTCGCGGGCGACGTGGGCGACTTGTTCGGGAGCGACGTTACCTTCGTAAGGACAGCCCAGCACGCAGGACACGTAGCCACGCACACTGACGCCGTGTTGCCTGGCCGCATCCATGATCGGCACGAAGCGCGCCAGGCTTTCGCTGATCGAGCAATTGATGTTGCGTTGCGAAAACGCTTCGGAGGCCGCGGCGAACACCGCGACTTCCTTGACCCCGGCCGCGATTGCATCCTCAAACCCGCGCAGGTTGGGGGCGAGTGCGCCATAGGTCACACCCGGTTTGCGCTGGATTTGCGCAAAGACGTCGGCGGAGCCGGCCATTTGCGGCACCCACTTGGGTGAAACGAAACTGCCGACTTCGATATAGCCAAGGCCCGCAGCGGTCAGCGCGTCGACCAGTTGCACCTTGTCCGCAACGCTGATGGGTTGGGCTTCGTTCTGCAGGCCATCACGGGGACCGACTTCGACCAAACGTACATAAGAGGGTAGGGACATGGGAATCGACCTGCTGTAATTGTCTGAATGTTCAGCGAATCCCGTAGGAGCGAAGCTTGCTCGCGAACGCGGTTATGTCATTCAACGTTGGTGTCGACTGATGTGGCGCTTTCGCGAGCAAGCTTCGCTCCTACAAGTATCCGGAATGTTTATTGAGCGGGTTGCTGGCTCTTGATCGTCTGCTCCAGCGCCTGGGTGCAGCGCTCCTGCGCGGTGTCCAGTTCCAGTTTCATCTGCTCGATGTCGAGCATCTGCTGCTCCAGCTGTTCGCGGCGCTCGGCGATCTTGCTCAGCATGGTTTGCAGCTGTTTCTGGTTGCCGCCGGTGGGGTCGTAAAGTTCGATCAGCTCGCGGCATTCAGCCAAGGAAAAGCCAATGCGCTTGCCCCGCAGGATCAGCTTCAGACTGACCTTGTCACGGGGCGTATACACGCGTTCCTGGCCACGGCGCTCCGGGCTGAGCAGGCCTTGCTCTTCATAGAAGCGAATGGCCCGGGTGGTGATGTCGAGCTCGCGGGCGAGGTCTGAAATGCTATAGGTCTGGCTGCTCATGGAAGCGCTCGAAGAAGGTCATGGCGCTAAGCTAATGGCAGGTTGACGTTTACGTCAAGGGGCGTGAATTGTTGGTGTCCTTGCTGGCCTCTTTGCGAGCAGGCTCGCTCCCACATTGGATCTGCAAGGAACACAACATCTGTGTGTGCAGAGATCCCTGTGGGAGCGAGGCTTGCCCGCGAACGATAACGCGGTCCAAAGCCTTACACCTTATCGAGCTTCTTCTCATGCGCCGTCACTTGCTGGCACAACTCGATCATCTGTTCGCGCATCCAGCGGTTGGCCGGGTCCTGGTCAGTGCTTTCGTGCCAGTAGAGGTGCGTTTCCACCGGCGGCACGTCGTTGACCGGCAGGTTCACCGAATACAGGTCATGACGACGGGCGAAGCGCTCCGGCACGGTCATGACCATGTCGGTCTGCTGCAACACCTGGGACGCCATCAGATAATGCTGGGAGCGCAGGGCAATCTTGCGCTGGATGCCCATTTTCCCCAGGGCCAGGTCGACGTGACCCAGACCGCTGCGGCGGCTGGAAATATGAATGTGCGTCAGCGACAGATAATCATCGAGGGTGAATTTCTCCTTGCCCGCCAGCGGATGGCCCTTGCGCATGGCGCAGACGTAGCGGTCTTCCATCAACTTGACGTGACGCACCTGCGGGTCAGTGTTGAGTGGCGCATCCACGGCGAAATCGAGACGCCCGGCCGCCAGTTCCTTGGTGGTCTCGCGGCGCTTGGACAGAAAGCTTTCGATGATCACCGTCGGCGCCAGGCGGCGCAGGCGCTGGAACAGCGGTGGCAGAATCACCGCTTCGGTCAGGTCGGTCATGCTGATGCGATACGTCTTGACCGCTTGCAGCGGGTTGAAAATCCGGCTTTCCTGCACCGACACCCGCAGCAGGGAGAGGGCGTTACGCACCGGTCCGATGATGTTTTGCGCCATCGGTGTCGGCACCATGCCTTGCGCCGTACGCACGAACAATGGGTCGTTGAAGGTCTCGCGCAGGCGGGCCAGAGCGTTCGAGACGGCTGGCTGAGTAATGCCGACAATCTGCCCGGCTCGGGTCAAATTGGCTTCGGTGTAGATCGCGTCGAAGACGATGAAAAGGTTGAGGTCGACCTTGCTCAGATTCATTGCGCTGCACTCTTATTGTTGGTTCTCAATCAGCCGATCATATATCGGTGATGAATGTTAATACACGCCGAGAATAGGCTAGGTAAATTATCAACGCTGTTCTAGCATCGATGCATGACCTAAAACAACCTCTGCCCAAGAAGGTAATTGCTCATGGATTTCGCTTATTCGCCCAAGGTTCAGGAACTGCGTGAGCGCGTGACCGCGTTCATGGACACTTACGTTTATCCCGCCGAAGCCGTGTTCGAGCGCCAGGTCGCCGAAGGCGATCGCTGGCAGCCGACCGCGATCATGGAAGAGCTCAAACTCAAGGCCAAGGCCGAAGGGTTGTGGAATCTGTTTCTGCCTGAGTCCGAACTCGGTGCCGGCCTGACCAACCTCGAATACGCGCCATTGGCGGAAATCATGGGCCGCTCGCTGCTCGGTCCTGAGCCCTTCAACTGCTCCGCACCGGATACCGGCAACATGGAAGTTCTGGTGCGTTACGCCAACGAAGAACAGAAACAACGCTGGCTCGAACCGCTGCTGCGCGGCGAGATCCGCTCCGCGTTCGCCATGACCGAACCGGACGTTGCTTCATCCGACGCCACCAACATGGCTGCCCGCGCTGTGCGTGACGGCGACGAGTGGGTGATCAACGGTAAAAAGTGGTGGACCTCAGGCGCCTGCGACCCGCGCTGCAAGATTCTGATCTTCATGGGCCTGAGCAATCCTGACGCGCCACGCCACGCCCAGCACTCGATGATCCTGGTGCCGGTGGATGCCCCGGGTGTGAAGATCGTTCGTCCGTTGCCGGTGTTCGGCTACGACGACGCGCCTCACGGTCACGCCGAAGTGCTGTTTGAAAACGTTCGCGTGCCGTATGAAAACGTCCTGCTGGGCGAGGGACGCGGCTTCGAAATCGCCCAGGGTCGCCTTGGCCCGGGTCGGATTCACCACTGCATGCGCTCGATCGGCATGGCCGAGCGTGCGCTGGAGTTGATGTGCAAACGTGCAGTGAGCCGCACCGCGTTCGGTAAACCGTTGGCACGCCTGGGCGGCAACATCGACAAGATCGCCGACTCGCGGATGGAAATCGACATGGCACGCCTGCTGACATTGAAAGCGGCGTACATGATGGACACCGTCGGTAACAAGGTGGCGAAGAGCGAGATCGCGCAGATCAAAGTCGTCGCGCCGAACGTGGCCCTGCGGGTGATCGATCGGGCCATCCAGATGCACGGCGGGGCAGGGGTTTCCAACGATTTCCCGCTGGCCTATATGTATGCGATGCAACGCACCCTGCGCCTGGCCGATGGCCCGGACGAAGTGCACCGCGCGGCAATCGGCAAGTTCGAGATCGGCAAGTACGTGTCGAAAGAGATGATGCGTAGCGGGCAGTAAAACAGCGTCATCGTTCTTCGCGGGCAAGCCTCGCTCCTACAGGGATCACTATTCTCTGCAGGAGCGAGGTTTGCCCGCGAAGACGTCGACCCATTCAACACAGCAACATCTGACTCAATAAACCCAAACCTCAACCCGCCGATTCTTGATCCGCCCCTCATCCGCGCTATTCGCCGCCACCGGCATTTCGGCGCCAAAGCCGCGAATCTCGCGAAACACCACGCCGCTTTTCACCAGTTCCCGCCGCACCGCCATGGCCCGCAGTTTCGATAACAGATCGGCACGCGCCGGATCGCTCTTGGCATCACCAAATCCCACCAGCGTCACCTGCCGATTGGTTTTATCGTGCTGCTTTATATAGTCGAGCACCCGCGACAAGTCTTGTCGGGCCTTGTTGTCCAGCGTCGCGCTGCCTTCCTCGAAACGGAAATTCACCGACAGCCGCTGGGCGTGGCGACTTAGCGCCTGATATCCCTCGGGCATCAGTGCATTCGGCGTAACCGTCATGGCCTGGACGGTCTGCGCGATAAAACCATTGGCTGCGACGATTTCCTGCCCTTTGCTGCTTTGCGCGAACGCCACCAGCGCTTGTGCCCAAGGATTTTTCCCGGTGGGCGGCAGGTAAAAGAACAGCCGCCGGGACAGCGGATAGTCTTCCGTGGCAATAAGGTTGTTGAGCGGCAGCATGGCCTGGGATTGGCCATCGGCAATCGCCACGGCTTTGGCCTGGCGCACGTAGGGCAAACCGATAAAACCGATGCCTTGCCGATCCAGACTGACGGCGTCGGACAATTGCTCGCTGGATTCGAAGCGTTTCGCGGCGCTGTTGAGCGTTTTCCCGCGGCGGCTGAGGACCAATTCCTTGAAGGTGTCGTAGGTGCCCGATTGGTCATCCCGCGCATACAGGTGAATTGTCCCGCCGCTGCCACCGAGCTCTTCCCAGGTTTTTGCCTCACCGCTGAAAATTCGCGCCAATTGGTCGGTGCTAAGCTGGTTCAGCGGATTTTGCGGATGGAGGATGATCGCCAGGCCATCGATGGCGATGACTTGTTCGGCGCCGGGGCTTTTGAAGTCGCCCAGGGTTTTGAGCTCGACTCGTTCGCTGTCCTTGATCGGGCGTGACGAGGCGGCGAGGTCGGCGGATGCTGTTTTGAGGGCGCTGAACCCGGTGCTGGAACCATGAGCCGCGACGTCCACTATCACCCGTCGTCCCTGAATCGTTTCGCCGACGATACGTTGTTCGTTGGCTTTGTCCGGGACTTCACTGCGGACCTTGAGCAAGCCTTGTTCGCGCATCAGTCCTTCGACCAGCGCCGGCCCCAACGCGGCGCCGATGGTGTTGGAACCCTGGATGCGCAGGACGGGGCTGTTTTCGGGCATCGGCAGATCGCCCGCTGAGGTGGTGAAGGGCAAACAGGCACACAGCATCAACAGGAACGATCTGCGCAGCGTCATGCCGGCACCTTGTTTGGCCAAAGGAAGTGCCGGGAGAATAAGTCAGTTAGATTTCTAAAAGATGACAGTCACTAGATGCGGGAGCGAGCCTGCTCGCGATGAGGGCTTAACAGTCAACACTTGTATTGAATGTAAGTCCGCTATCGCGAGCAGGCTCGCTCCCACAATTTGACCTGTGTGCAGCCTGGGGGAATCAGCTCAACTCAAGCCAGATCGGCGCATGATCCGATGGTTTTTCCATCCCACGCAGTTCGTAGTCCACTCCCGCATCCTTGACGCGCGGCAACAACCCATGGGACGCCATGATCAGGTCAATCCGCAGCCCGCGCTTGGGTTCGTCTTCAAAACCGCGGCTGCGGTAGTCGAACCAGCTGAAACGGTCGGCCACGTCCGGGTTCAAGTGACGGAAACTGTCGACCAGGCCCCAGTTCTTCAAGCGGGCCATCCACTCGCGTTCTTCCGGCAGAAAGCTGCATTTTCCGGTTTTCAGCCAGCGTTTCATGTTGTCCGGGCCGATGCCGATGTCGCAGTCTTCCGGAGAAATGTTCACGTCGCCCATCACCACCACCGGCTGTTCATTGCTGAACTGGCTTTCCAGCAACTGCTGCAGGTCGCCGTAGAAACGCTCCTTGGCCGGGAACTTGGTGGGGTGATCGCGGCTTTCGCCCTGTGGGAAATAGCCGTTCATGATGGTCACCGGCACGCCATTGGCGTCGGCGAACGTACCCCAGATGAAGCGTCGTTGGGCCTCTTCGTCGTCGGTGGCGAAGCCTTTATGCAGGGCAATCGGTTCTTTACGCGAGAGCAGGGCGACGCCGTAATGGCCTTTCTGCCCGTGGAAATACACGTGATAACCCAGCGCCTGTACCTCGGCCAGCGGGAACTGGTCGTCGTGAACCTTGGTTTCCTGCAGCCCGATCACGTCCGGCTGGTGCTTGTCGATCAGCGCCGCCAGCTGATGCGGGCGAGCGCGCAGCCCGTTGATGTTGAAGGAGACGATCTTCATGGTCGGCAGTCCTGGCAAAAGGGCGATGCTAGCTGACCTGTGGGAATCGGGCCAGTGTTGGGGTGAGGGGATTCACTGTGTTCTGTCAGATCTGTATTGGCAGTCAGGGCCTCATCGCGGGCAAGCCACGCTCCTGCAAGGTTTCGAGCGGACACAGATTTTGTGTACGCCACAGAACCTGTGGGCGCGTGGCTTGCCCGCGATGAGGCCCGTCCAGTCGATGAAGAGCCCGCCTTGGTCTATACCTGTGGGGGAACTGTATTGCCACCCAAAGGCTCGTACCAATAAGAGCGCCGCCATTTTGAGCAGCGCCCCGGGGAGATCTACCGTTATGCCCGAAACCTCGACCGCCATTGCCGATATCCACATGCTCGACAGCGGCTACGCCCACGAAGCGCGCTCCCTGCTTTACCACGCTTACCGGCACGAACCGACCTTCGGCTATTTGTTCGAGGCCGAACGTCCCGGCTATGAGCATCGTGTGCGAGCGACCGTGCGGGAACTGGTCAAACAACACTTTCTTCAGGATCTGCCGGCCATCGGCCTGCTGGTCAACGACCGCCTGATCGGCATCGCCCTGATCGCTCCACCGCAACGTCGATTGGGTATCACCGAAAGCTGGGCCTGGCGCCTGCGCATGGTGCTCAGCGCCGGTTTTCGTTGTACCCGTCGTTACCTCGATTACCACGCTGCCGTTGCCGCTTGTGTGCCGTCCGACTCGGTGCATGTCCTGCCGTTGCTGGGGATTCACCCGCAGTTCCAGGGCAAACACTTCGGCGAGCAACTGCTGCAAGCGGTGCATAACTGGTGTGCCGTGGATGAAACCTCCCAGGGTGTGATTCTGGACACTGGGAATCCTCGTTATCTGGAGTTCTATAAGCGTCAGGGCTACGAGGAAATCGGCGAGGTAGCGGTAGGACCGATCCGCGAACACGTATTTTTCCACGCCAATCCCCAGGTGTTACAAACAGCAACGGCATAAACGTAAACTTTCGGTAGAACTTTCACTGCATGCCAGGCTCTATCACGCTCCCAAGCTCGTGATAGCATCCGCGCCTATGAAGTTTCCAGGAAGAATTACCAGTGGCGTGCTGATGCTGTTCACCAGCTGCGCGGCACTGGCGCAAAGTGAATTGGATGTGCGGATCAAACCGTCCAACGATGAACTGAAAGCCAATATAGAGGGCTATATCGGCAGCCTCGGCGATCGTGACGAAGAAGCCTTGCTGCGCTTCAGTCGTGGCGCCGAGGAACAGGCGCGCAAGGCCGCCCAGGCGTTGGGGTATTACCAGCCGCAGATCGACAGCGACGTGAAGGGCGGCGAGACGCCGCGCCTGATCCTCAACATCGATCCTGGCGAGCCGGTGCATTTGCGCAATGTCACGATTCGCGTCGACGGCCCGGCGGCCTCGCTCAAATCCTTTCGTGTCCCCAAAAGCGCTGCGCTGAAAACCGGCGCGGTGCTGAACCATGGCCGTTATGAAGACGCCAAGAAACTGATCCAGAATCAGGCCTTGCGTTACGGTTTCTTCAGCGGCCACTTCACGCATCAGACGTTGTCGGTGGACCCACGCGCCGGTGTCGCCGACATCGACCTCGTCTATGACAGCGGCCCGCGTTATGCCCTGGGCAAGGTCAGTTTCGAGGGAGACACGCCGTTCGACGAAGACTTGTTGCGGCGCATGGTGCCGTTCAAGGAAGGCGCACCCTATGACTCTGAACTGATTGCCGAACTCAATCAGGCGATGCAATCGAGCGGCTATTTCGAAAGCGTGCGGGTGGACGCGGCGCCGACGGCGTCCAAGAACGATGTGATCCCGGTCGACGTCAAACTCGAAACCCGCAAACCACGGACCATGGGCCTGGGGCTGGGTTATTCCACCGACGTCGGCCCCCGGGTCAAGGCCAACTGGACCCGGCACTGGGTCAACCCGCAAGGGCACAGCTATGGCTGGGAGACCGAAATATCGGCGCCACGGCAGAACGTCGGGGTGTTCTACGACATCCCCCTGGACCCGCCGCTGACCGACAAATTGCGTTTTGCCGGCGGTTATCAAAACGAAGAAATCGCCGACAAGGACTCCCTGAGCAAACTCCTGACGGTTGGCCCCGAATGGCACAGCAAGTTGCCCAGTGGCTGGCAGCGCGTGGTGTCGCTCAAGTGGCAACGCGAGGAATACCGGCTCGGGGATGACTCCGGACTCAGTACCCTGCTGATGCCCGGCGTCAGTTATTCCTACCTGAAAAGCGACAACCGCATCGACCCGCACAATGGCTATCGCCTGGAATTCGAGAGCAAAGTGGCGAAGGAAGGCTTGGGGTCCGACAACAACCTGATCTACGGCACGGCGCTGGTCAAAGGCTTGACCACGGTCTTCGATAAACACCGTTTCCTCGGTCGGGTTCAGGTCGGCGGCAGCGCCACCAACGGCTACAAATCGATACCGCCGTCGTTGCGCTTTTTTGCCGGTGGCGATCAGAGCGTGCGCGGCTATGACTATCAAAGCCTGTCCCCGGAAAACTCTGACGGCGACCGCATCGGTGGCCGCTACATGATCACCGGCAGCGTCGAATATCAGTACTCTGTCGCCGAAAAATGGCGGGTCGCAACCTTCGTTGACCAGGGCAACTCCTTCAATACACTCGAACTGCCGAACCTCAAGACCGGCGTGGGCATCGGCGTGCGCTGGGTGTCCCCGGTGGGGCCGATTCGTCTCGACCTGGCCCACGCGATGGACGACGACGGCGGCATTCGACTGCACTTTTCCATGGGGCCCGAGCTGTGAAGCGTGGTTTGAAAATAACGCTGCTGGCGATTCCGGCGCTGCTGATGCTGGTCGTTCTGGCCGTGACCACGGTGCTGGGCACTGCGGCGGGCAGTCGCTGGGCGCTCGGCTGGGTGCCGGGCCTGACCGTGGAGAATTTCCAGGGCCGATTGGGCGGGCAGTGGAGTGCCGATCATCTGGTGTGGCAGCAGGACACCAGTCGGGTTGAGCTGAGCAAACCGATCTTCGCCTGGTCGCCGTTGTGCCTGATGCGCATGACCTTGTGCATCGAGCAATTGAAGGCCGATCAGGTCAGCCTGCAATTCCCGCCGGGCAACGAAGAAGACATCGGCGGGCCAATCACGCTCCCGGATCTGGATTTGCCCCTGGCGATCGAATTGGGTGATGTGCAAGTCGGCAGTCTGCTGTTCAACGGCAGCGAAGAACTCAAAGGCCTGCAGCTGGCCGCGCACTGGACGGTGCAAGGCTTGCAGATCGATTCGGTGAAGTTGCAGCGTGACGAACTCAGCCTGAATCTGTCCGGCCTGCTGCAACCCAGCGGCAACTGGCCGCTCAAGGCTGAAGGTACGTTGACCCTGCCGGCCCCCGAGCCTTGGAGCCTGGCGTTGAAGGTGGACGGCGACCTGCTGAAAACCCTGAACCTGAAAGCCGACAGCAGCGGTTACTTGAATGGCCAACTGACCGGCGAGCTGCAACCGTTGGTCGACAACCTTCCGGCCAAAGTACGGATCACCGCCGACGGCTTCAAACCCAGCGCCGACCTGCCGGACACCTTGCAACTCAATCAACTCGAGCTCACCGGTGACGGCGACCTGAAAAACGGTTACCAGTTGCTCGGCAAAGCCACGCTGCCCGCTGAAAAAGACCCGGTGGCGCTGGTGCTGCAAGGCAAGGTCGATGCCAGCGGCGCGCAGATTGCTGCCCTCGACCTGACGGCCAACGACAAGCAATCACTCAAGCTCACCGGCAACCTCGACTGGAGCAAAGGCCTGAGCGCCGACGCGAAGATCGACTGGCTGGATTTCCCGTGGCACCGTCTCTATCCGTTGATCGACGAGCCAGAAGTGGCGTTGCGCCGCTTCAACGGTGAAGTCTCCTACACCGATGGAAAATACATCGGTCACTTCAAATCGGCCCTCGATGGCCCGGCAGGTGCGTTCAGCCTCGAAAGCCCGTTCAGCGGCGACCTGACGAAAATCTATCTGCAACAGATTCAACTCGAAGCCGGGCAGGGCAAAGCCATCGGGCATCTGAACCTGCAGTTTGCCGATGGCATCGGCTGGGACACCGCGCTCGATCTGTCGGCGATCAACCCGGCGTATTGGGTCGCGGAGTTACCGGGTACGTTGGCCGGGCCGTTGCGTAGCAAAGGCGAGATGAAGAATGAAAAACTCAGCCTGGACGCCGACCTCGACCTCAAAGGCAAACTGCGCGGCCAACCGGCGGTGATCCAGGCCAAGGCCGACGGCGGCGGTGAACAATGGAACCTCAACGCGCTGCAAATCCGCCTCGGTGACAACAGCATCACCGGCAAGGGCAGTCTGCAACAGAAGCTCGCCGGGCAGATCGACATCAAGCTGCCACGTCTGGCCCAACTCTGGCCGCAACTGCGCGGACAGCTCAACGGGCGCATTGATGTCTCCGGCACGCTCAAGGCACCGCAAGGCAAGCTCGGGCTGCAAGGCACGCAGCTGGCTTTCGAAGACAATCGCCTGCAAAGCCTGAACCTGGACGCGACCCTCGATGGCGCGCAGCGGGCGAAAATCGACCTCAAAGGCAGCGGCATCCAGGCCGGCGACACCTCGCTGGGCACGCTGACCGCCAGCGGCCAGGGCGATATCAAGAACCAGAAACTCACCCTCGATCTGCAAGGTCCGAAACTGAAACTGGCGCTCGGGCTGGACGGTAATCTGGACAAGGGCAATTGGCGCGGACGCCTGGCCAGCGGAGATATCCAGGCCGGCGGTCAGGACTGGAAGCTGCAAGGCCCGGCGAAACTTGAACGGCTGGCGGACGGCAAGATCAACTTCGGCGCCCATTGCTGGATGTCCGGCCCCGCCAGTCTGTGTGGCGAAGACCAGCGCCTGATGCCGGAACCGAAGCTGCGTTATCACCTCAAGCAATTCCCGATCGAAAGCCTCGCGCAATGGTTGCCGAAAGATTTCGCCTGGAAGGGCCGGCTCAATGCCGACCTGCAACTGGACCTGCCGGCCAGCGGCCCAAACGGCCAGATCAGCGTCGATGCCAGCGGCGGTACGTTGCGCATCAAGGAAAAGGATCAGTGGCTGGACTTCCCGTACCAGACCCTGAAGCTCACCAGCAAACTCACGCCTAAACGCATCGACACCGACCTCAATTTCGTCGGCGGCAAGCTCGGCGAACTGAGGGTGCAGGCGCAGATCAATCCGCTGCTGAAAAACAAACCGCTCACCGGCTCGTTCCGTCTCAGTGGCCTGGATCTGTCGGTGGCGCGGCCATTTGTGCCAATGGTCGAGAAACTCACCGGGCGCTTGAACGGCAGTGGCACGCTGTCCGGCGATCTGCTGGCGCCGCAGGTGAACGGCAATCTGCTGCTCAGCGATGGCGAAGTGTCCGGGCCTGAATTGCCGATGGAGTTGCAGGGCTTGCAGCTTCAAGCGCAGATCGCCGGCGAAACGGTGCAGTTGAACGGCGGCTGGAAAAGCGGCAAGGCCGGGCAGGGCAGTCTCAACGGCCACATCGCCTGGGGCCAGGCGCTGGTGGTGGACCTGACGCTCAAGGGCTCACAGTTGCCCGTCACCGTCGAACCCTATGCCAAGCTCGAAGTGGCGCCGGACCTGAAGATCTCGATAAAAGACGAGCAACTGGCGATCGCCGGCAAAGTGCGGGTGCCCAAGGGTGAAATCACCGTGCGCGAGTTGCCGCCGTCGACGGTCAAGGTTTCCGATGACACGGTGATCGTCGGCCAGCAGACCGAAGAGGGCAAACCGCCGCTGGCCATGAAAATGGACATCGACGTGGTGGTGGGTGAGGACAAACTCAGCTTCGCCGGGTTTGGCCTGACCGCCAACCTGCAAGGGCATGTGCACATTGGCGACAACATGGACACCCGAGGCGAACTCTGGCTCAACGACGGGCGTTACCGGGCGTACGGACAGCGGCTGACGGTGCGCCGTGCGCGGCTGCTGTTCGCCGGCCCGATTGACCAGCCGTACCTGGACATCGAAGCCATTCGCCGGACCGACGACGTGATCGCCGGTATTCGCCTCAGCGGCAGCGCCGAGCAGCCGACCACGCAGATCTTCTCCGAGCCGGCCATGAGTCAGGAGCAGGCGTTGTCCTATCTGGTGCTGGGGCGTCCGCTAAGCACCAACGGTGAAGACAACAACATGCTGGCCCAGGCTGCGCTCGGGTTGGGGTTGATGGGCAGTTCGGGAGTGACCGGCAAACTGGCCAACGACCTGGGGATTCAGGATTTCCAGCTCGACACCCAGGGCAGCGGCAATACCACCAGCGTCGTGGCCAGCGGCAATATCTCCGAGAAGCTCAGTCTGCGCTATGGCGTGGGTGTGTTCGAGCCGGCCAACACCATTGCCTTGCGCTACAAACTGAGCAAAAAGGTCTACCTCGAAGCCGCCGGCGGCGTGGCCAGTTCGCTGGACATCTTCTACAAGCGGGATTTCTAAAACCCCGTCTTCTCCCAAACCGAGTCGCTGCCATCGCGAGCAGGCTCGCTCCCACAGAGATCACACCGAACTCTGTGGGAGCGAGCCTGCTCGCGATGGGCGTGCTGCGGTCATCGATCCGAAGCAATTTTTTTCGTAAGCCATTTATCGACTAAATAGAAAGCTTCCTAACTATTACGTTGACATTCGCTGCCTAGGCAGTAACATCTCGTCATACATTCTCTGCCTAGGCAGCTAATTGGTGGCCAGATGAAACACTTCACCCCAGACGAATTCCACACGTGCCATCTCGGCCTCCTGCTCGGGCGCGCTGCGCTGCTCAAGGACCGGATCATCGACACGCACATGGAGCCCCACGGCATCACCGCCGCGCAGTTCAAAGTGCTGATCATCATGGCCCAGTTCGGCGTCGATACCCCGGCCGAGCTGTGCCGTCACCTGTCGCTGGACAGCGGTTCGATGACTCGCATGCTCGATCGTCTGGAACAGAAAGGTTTCCTCGCCCGCCAACGTTCCGAAGCAGATCGCCGTCAGGTGCAACTGGTGCTCACCGAGCAAGGCCAGCAATTGACCGACCGTCTGCCGGAGATCGGCGCCGACGCCATGAATGAACTGGCCGGCGCGATCACCCCGGATGAGCTGAAAACCCTGGAGCAGATCCTCAAGAAAATCCTTGTGGCAGCCGGTGACTCGATCACCTTGCTGCGGGTAGGTGACAAATGAGCAGTAAAACGCTGCGTGCCGGCCTGAGCCTGGTGCTGGCGGCCATGACCCTGGCCGGTTGCGCCAGTTACAGCGGCCTGAACACCGAAGGCGTCAGCCTTGATGCGAAAAACCTCAAGGCCGGGCAATCCCTCAGCGGCGTGACTCTGTCGCCCGCGGCCTGGCCGAAAAGCGATTGGTGGAAAAGCCTCGGTGACCCGCAACTCGATGGCCTGATCCGCGAAGCCCTGCACGACAGCCCCGACATGCAGATCGCCGACGCCCGCGCCCACCAGGCCAGCGCCGCCGCGTATGCCGCCGATGCCGCGCGGATGCCGACCCTCGATGCCAGCGCCGGAGTCAGCCGTTCGCGCCTGGCACGAGATCAAGACCCGAGCGGGCAGGGCGGTACGTATTCCACCGTGCGCAACATCGGCGCCAGTTTCAATTACAACTTCGACCTCTGGGGCGGTCAGCGGGATGCCTGGGAAGCTGCATTGGGCGAGGCCCGTGCGGCGGAAGTCGATCAGCAGGCCGCGCAGCTGACCTTGTCCGCCGACGTCGCCCGAGCCTATAGCGACCTGGGGCAGGCGCACATCGTCTATGACCTGGCCAATGAAGACCTCAAGCGCACCAAACAAATGCTTGAACTGAGCCAGCGCCGCCTGAGCTCGGGGATCGACAGCCAATACCAGTTCCAGCAAACCGAAAGCCTGGAAGCCAGCTCCGAAGCGAGCCTGATCGACGCCGAAAAACGCCTGCAAAGCGCAAAAATCGCCTTGGCCGTGCTGCTCGGCAAAGGCCCGGATCGCGGCAATGAAATCGCCCGGCCGAAGATCCTGCAAGCCAGCGCCGTGGCGTTGCCGTCGGTGTTGCCGGCCGAGCTGCTCGGTCGTCGTCCAGACCTGGTCGCCGCGCGCTGGCGGGTCGAGGCCGCGAGCAAGAACATCGCCGCCGGCAAGACCCAGTTCTACCCCAACCTCAACCTGAGCGCCGCGGCCGGTGCCGAGTCGTTGCTGGGGGATGCGATGTTTGGTTCGGCCAGCCGTTTCTTTAACGTTGCGCCGACTGTCTCCGTGCCGATTTTCGACGGCGGCCGCTTGCGTGCCGACCTCGATTCCCGCGACGCCGATTACGACCTCGCGGTGGCGCAGTACAACAAAAGCCTGGTGAAAGCCTTGGGTGATGTCAGTGACACCATCAACCAGTTGCGCGACATCGGCCGGCAGATCGGGGCGCAGCAACACGCCACCGACATTGCCCAGGATTCTTACAACACCGTGGTCCAGCGGTACGGTTCCGGCATCGGAAACTACCTGGACGTGCTCAGCATTGAGCAGCAATTGCTCCAGGCCCAGCGCCAGCTGGCCAACCTGAATGCCGAGCAGATCGACCTGTCGATCCAACTGATGCAGGCGCTGGGCGGCGGCTTCCAGGGCGAAACCCTGACCGCAGCCAACGCACTCCCAGCCACGCAGCACAATTAATTCAAGGTATTGGTCATGGCCACTGCAGAACACACACAAACCCCTGACAACGCTCCTGACACCAGCAACCCGCGCAAACGCAAAGTCATGCTGGTGGTGCTCGCGATCGTGGTGATCCTCGCCGGTGTCGCCGTCTGGGGATATCACGAATTCTACGGGCGCTGGAACGAAAGCACCGACGACGCCTATGTGAACGGTAACGTGGTGGAAATCACCCCGCTGGTCACCGGCACCGTGGTCAGTATCGGCGCGGATGATGGCGACCTGGTCCATGAAGGCCAGGTGCTGATCAATTTCGACCCGAACGACGCCCAGGTCGGTCTGCAAAGTGCACAGGCCAACCTGGCCCGCACCGTGCGTCAGGTGCGCGGTTTGTACAGCAACGTCGACGGCATGAAAGCCCAGGTCAACGCCCAGCAGGCGGAAGTGCAGAAGGCTCAGGACAACTTCAATCGCCGGAAAAACCTCGCCGCTGGCGGGGCGATTTCCCAGGAAGAGCTGTCCCACGCTCGCGACGACCTGACCTCGGCGCAAAACGCCTTGGCCAACGCCAGACAGCAACTGAAAACCACCAGCGCCTTGGTGGATGACACCGTGGTCTCGTCGCACCCGGACGTGATGGCGGCGGCCGCGCAATTGCGTCAGGCCTACTTGAACAATTCCCGCAGCACCTTGATCGCGCCGGTCACCGGGTACGTGGCCAAACGCTCGGTACAACTGGGCCAGCGCGTCCAGCCGGGCACGGCGCTGATGGCGGTCATTCCGCTGGATCAGCTGTGGATCGACGCCAACTTCAAGGAAACCCAGCTGCGTGACATGCGCATCGGGCAACCGGTGGATATCGAAGCTGACCTCTACGGCAGCGACGTGAAGTTCAGCGGCACCATCGACAGCCTCGGCGCCGGTACTGGCAGTGCATTTGCCCTGCTGCCGGCGCAGAACGCCACTGGTAACTGGATCAAGATCGTGCAGCGGGTGCCGGTGCGGATTCACATCAACGCCGAAGAACTGGCCAAGCATCCATTGCGGGTCGGCCTGTCGACTCAGGTCGATGTGAACCTGCGCGATCAGAGCGGCCCGGTGCTGGCGCAACAGCCGCCGCAAAAGGCGTCCTTCAGCACCAACGTCTACGACCGTCAGTTGGCCGAGGCCGACGCGATGATCACTCAGTTGATCCACGACAACAACGCGGCGGCCAGTAAAACCGTCCAGCGCTGATACCTCCCCTGTGGGAGCGAGCTTTTGTGGCGAGGGAGCAAGCTCCCTCGCCACAAAAGCTCGCACCCACAGGGTCAGCGGCGCCCTTTGAAAGGCGCCGCGCCTGCCCAGCTTCAAGGGATTCACGATGAGCAATAACGCGTCTTTCACGCCGCCCAGCCTGCTGCTCAGCACCATCGGCCTGTCGCTGGCGACTTTCATGCAGGTGCTCGACACCACCATCGCCAACGTGGCGCTGCCGACGATTTCCGGCAACCTGGGCGTGAGTTCGGAGCAGGGCACCTGGGTGATCACTTCGTTTGCGGTGAGCAATGCGATTGCGCTGCCGCTGACCGGCTGGCTCAGCCGCCGGTTCGGTGAGGTGAAGCTGTTTCTCTGGGCGACCATTTTGTTTGTGCTGGCCTCGTTTCTCTGCGGTATCTCGACCTCGATGCCAGAGCTGATTGGCTTCCGGGTGTTGCAAGGCCTGGTCGCCGGTCCGTTGTACCCGATGACCCAGACGCTGCTGATCGCGGTCTATCCGCCGGCCAGGCGCGGCATGGCCCTGGCATTGCTGGCGATGGTCACGGTGGTGGCGCCGATTGCCGGTCCCATCCTCGGCGGGTGGATTACCGACAGTTACAGCTGGCCGTGGATCTTCTTTATCAACGTGCCGATTGGCATTTTCGCGGTGATGGTGGTGCGCCAGCAACTCAAGGCGCGTCCGGTGGAAACCAGCCGCCAGCCGATGGACTACGTCGGGCTGATCACCTTGATCATCGGCGTCGGGGCGTTGCAGGTGATCCTCGACAAGGGCAATGATCTGGACTGGTTCGAGTCGAACTTCATTCTCATCGGCGCGGCGATTTCAGTGGTTGCACTGGCGGTGTTCGTGATCTGGGAAATGACCGACAAGCACCCGGTGGTCAATCTGCGGCTGTTTGCGTATCGCAACTTCCGAATCGGCACCATCGTGTTGGTGCTGGGTTACGCCGGGTTCTTTGGCATTAACCTGATCCTGCCGCAATGGCTGCAAACCCAGATGGGTTACACGGCAACGTGGGCGGGGCTGGCGGTGGCGCCAATCGGGATTCTGCCGGTGTTGATGTCACCGTTTGTCGGCAAGTACGCGCACAAGTTCGACCTGCGGCTGCTGGCCGGACTGGCGTTCCTGGCGATTGGCCTGAGCTGCTTCATGCGCGCCGGGTTTACCAACGAAGTGGACTTCCAGCACATCGCGCTGGTGCAATTGTTCATGGGCATTGGCGTGGCGCTGTTCTTCATGCCGACCTTGAGCATTCTGATGTCCGACTTGCCACCGAGCCAGATCGCCGATGGCGCGGGCCTGGCAACGTTCCTGCGGACCTTGGGCGGCAGTTTTGCGGCGTCGCTGACCACGTGGATCTGGATTCGTCGGGCGGATCAGCATCATGCCTATATGAGCGAAAGCATCAGCACTTATGAGCCCGCGACCCGCGAGGCACTGAATGCGCTGGGCGGGCCGAGCAACCCTGCGTATGCGCAGCTGGATCATGTGCTGACCAGTCAGGCGTACATGCTCTCCACCGTGGATTACTTCACGTTGCTGGGTTGGGCATTCATGGGCTTGATCGTGATTGTGTGGCTGGCGAAACCGCCGTTTGCGGCGAAAGCGGGGCCGGCGGCCTCCGGCCACTAAGCCAAACATATTCCCCTGTGGGAGCGAGCCTGCTCGCGATGGCGGTGGGTCAGTCAATAAAAGTGTTGAATGTGAATCCGCCATCGCGAGCAGGCTCGCTCCCACAGGGTATGGTCGGTGACACAGAGTTTGCGTCTCATGAAGATCAAAAATGTGGGAGCGAGCCTGCTCGCGATAGCGTCCTGTCAGTCAACATCTATCTCAACTGACACACCGCCATCGCGAGCAGGCTCGCTCCCACAGGGTATTGTCGGCGACACAGGATTTGCGTCTCATGAAGATCAAAAATGTAGGAGTGAGCCTGCTCGCGATAGCGTCCTCTCAGTCAACATCTATCTCAGCTGACACACCGCCTTCGCGAGCAGGCTCGCTCCCACAATGGGGTCTGTGGTGGCCTTTTAGTTCGTGGGGGCTGCGAGTTGTGGCGGCGGGGCGAAGTTGAAGGGGGCGAGGGCAAACCCTTGCTCATCCACTTGCAACGCCCAGCCCTGACGGTCCCAATCCCCCAGCACAATGCGCTTGGCCGCTTGCTCGCCAATCTGCAACTTGTGGATGGCCGGGCGATGGGTGTGCCCATGGATCAAGGTTTTTACGCCAAATTCCTGCATGATCCGCGGCACTTCGTCCGGCGTGACATCGACGATGTCATTGGCCTTCATCCGCGTCTGCGCCCGGCTTTCACTGCGCAGTTTGCGCGCCAGTTTATGCCGCGTGCGCAACGGCAGGTGCCGCAGGATGAACAGGGTGATCGGGTTGCGCAGGTAGCGACGCAGCTTCATATAAGCTTCGTCGCGGGTGCAGAGGCTGTCGCCGTGCATCAAAAGCACCGGCTCGCCGTTGAACTGCACGACACTCGGGTCCTTCAGCAACGTGCAGCCGGCCTGTTTGCAGAAGGCCTGGCCGAGCATGAAGTCGCGATTGCCGTGCATCAGAAATATGGCCGTGCCGCTGTCGCTAAGGGTGCGCAGGGCCTGGCAGATGGAACGCTGGAACGGCGTCATGGCATCGTCGCCAATCCACGCCTCGAAAAAGTCGCCCAGAATGTACAACGCACTCGCCGAGCGGGCGCGTCCGGCGAGCAAATCCAGAAACGCCCGGGTGATGTCCGGGCGCTCCTCTTCCAGATGCAAGTCTGAAATCAGCAGTATCACGCTTCGATGATCTCGGCTTTCTCGATGATCACGTCTTCTGCTGGCACGTCCTGGTGGCCGGATTTCATGGTGGTGGAAACACCTTTGATCTTGTCGACAACGTCGGTGCCTTCAACGACTTTGGCGAATACCGCGTAGCCCCAGCCCTGAGTGGTCTTGGCGCTGTGGTTCAGGAAGCTGTTGTCAGCCACGTTGATGAAGAACTGGGCGGATGCCGAATGCGGCTCCATGGTGCGGGCCATGGCGACGGTGTACTTGTCGTTCGGCAGGCCGTTGTCGGCTTCGTTCTGGATGCTTGGGCGCTTGTCTTTCTTTTCTTTCATGCCTGGCTCGAAACCGCCGCCCTGGATCATGAAGTTACCGATGACGCGGTGGAAAACGGTATTTTCGTAGTGACCGGCTTTGACGTACTCGATGAAGTTGGCAACGGTCAGCGGTGCCTTTTCAGCGTTCAGTTCCAGGACGATGTCGCCATGGTTGGTGGTCAGTTTGATTTTGGTCATGATTACTACTCATTCAATGAATTCGTGGGTTTCGGGGCATTTAAGCCCTCAACCGGTCCGGCCAATGTCGGCCAAGGTGCGCAGTTTAGCGTGCCGGGCGCGAATTTCGAGGCTGTTTTTCATTTGCATCCGATTAAATGCAGCCGTTTTCGGGCCTGCTCTGTCAGCGACTTGACGGCATCGGCTATGATAAGCCCCTTTGTTTTAACAGCCGCTTTGATTTGGCCAACTGGCCGCGCACTTGTACGTTCAAGGATCCTATGAGCAAGCCCACTGTCGACCCTACCTCGAATTCCAAGACCGGCCCTGCCGTGCCGGTCAATTTCCTGCGCCCGATCATCCAGGCGGACCTGGACTCGGGTAAGCACACGCAGATCGTCACCCGTTTCCCGCCTGAGCCCAACGGCTACCTGCACATCGGTCACGCCAAGTCGATTTGCGTGAACTTCGGCCTGGCCCAGGAATTTGGCGGCGTCACGCACCTGCGTTTCGACGACACCAACCCGGCCAAGGAAGACCAGGAATACATCGACGCGATTGAAAGCGACGTCAAATGGCTGGGCTTTGAATGGTCCGGCGAAGTGCGCTATGCCTCGCAGTATTTCGACCAGTTGCACGACTGGGCCGTCGAGCTGATCAAGGCCGGCAAGGCCTACGTCGATGACCTGAGCCCTGAACAGGCCAAGGAATACCGCGGCACCCTGACCGAACCGGGCAAGAACAGCCCGTTCCGTGATCGCTCCGTGGAAGAAAACCTCGACTGGTTCGCCCGCATGCGTGCCGGCGAATTCCCGGACGGCGCACGCGTGCTGCGGGCCAAGATCGACATGGCCTCGCCGAACATGAACCTGCGCGACCCGATCATGTACCGCATCCGTCACGCCCATCACCACCAGACCGGCGACAAGTGGTGCATCTACCCGAACTATGACTTCACCCATGGTCAGTCGGACGCCATCGAAGGCATCACTCACTCGATCTGCACCCTGGAGTTCGAAAGCCACCGTCCGCTGTACGAGTGGTTCCTCGAGAACCTGCCGGTCCCGGTAAAACCGCGCCAGTACGAGTTCAGCCGTCTGAACCTGAACTACACCATCACCAGCAAGCGCAAGCTCAAGCAACTGGTCGATGAAAAGCACGTCTTCGGTTGGGACGATCCGCGCATGTCCACGCTGTCGGGCTTCCGTCGCCGTGGCTACACGCCGAAATCGATCCGCAACTTCTGCGAAATGGTCGGCACCAACCGTTCCGACGGCGTGGTCGACTTCGGCATGCTCGAATTCAGCATCCGTGACGACCTCGACCACAGCGCCCCGCGCGCCATGTGCGTGTTGCGTCCGCTGAAAGTCGTGATCACCAACTACCCGGAAGGCCAGGTCGAGAACCTCGAACTGCCGTGCCACCCGAAAGAAGACATGGGCATGCGCGTTCTGCCGTTCGCCCGTGAGATCTACATCGACCGTGAAGACTTCATGGAAGAGCCGCCGAAAGGCTACAAGCGCCTGGAGCCGAACGGCGAAGTGCGTCTGCGCGGCAGCTACGTGATCCGTGCCGACGAAGCGATCAAGGACGCCGAGGGCAACATCGTCGAACTGCGTTGCTCCTACGACCCGGAAACATTGGGCAAGAACCCTGAAGGCCGCAAGGTCAAAGGCGTGGTGCACTGGGTGCCGGCCGCGGCCAGCGTCGAGTGCGAAGTGCGTCTGTACGATCGCCTGTTCCGCTCTGCGAACCCTGAGAAGGCCGAAGACAGCGCCAGTTTCCTGGACAACATCAACCCTGACTCGCTGCAAGTCCTCACCGGTTGTCGTGCTGAACCCTCGCTGGGCAATGCACAGCCGGAAGACCGTTTCCAGTTCGAGCGCGAAGGTTACTTCTGCGCGGATATCAAGGACTCGAAACCAGGTGCTCCGGTATTCAACCGTACCGTGACCTTGCGTGATTCGTGGGGCCAGTGATTCAAGGAAACTAAAGTGCTTACGATCTACAACACGCTCACCAAGAGCAAAGAAGTCTTCAAGCCGCTGGATGGCAACAATGTGCGCATGTACGTCTGCGGGATGACCGTGTACGACTACTGCCACATTGGCCATGGCCGCAGCATGGTCGCGTTCGACCTGGTGACCCGCTGGTTGCGGTTCAGCGGTTATAACCTGACGTATGTGCGCAACATCACCGACATTGAAGACAAGATCATCAATCGGGCCAAGGAGAACGGCGAACCGTTCGACGTGCTGACCGAACGCATGATCACCGCGATGCATGAGGACGAGGCGCGCCTCAATATCCTCAAGCCGGACATGGAGCCGCGGGCCACCGATCACATCGCTGGCATGCAGACCATGATCCAGACCCTGATCGACAAGGGTTACGCCTACGCACCGGGCAACGGCGACGTGTACTACCGCGTCGCCAAGTTCATGGGCTACGGCAAGCTGTCGCGCAAGAAAATCGAAGACTTGCGCATCGGCGCGCGGATCGAAGTCGATGAGTCCAAGCAGGACCCGCTGGACTTCGTGCTGTGGAAAGGCGCCAAGCCGGGCGAGCCGAGCTGGCCTTCGCCGTGGGGCGACGGGCGTCCGGGCTGGCACATTGAGTGCTCGGTGATGTCGACCTGCTGCCTCGGCGAGACCTTCGACATTCATGGCGGCGGCAGCGACCTCGAATTCCCGCACCACGAAAACGAAATCGCCCAGAGCGAAGCGGCCACCGGCAAGACCTACGCCAACGCGTGGATGCATTGCGGCATGATTCGCATCAATGGCGAGAAGATGTCCAAGTCCTTGAACAACTTCTTCACCATTCGCGACGTGCTGGAAAAGTACCACCCGGAAGTCGTGCGTTACCTGCTGGTGTCGAGCCACTACCGCAGCGCGATCAACTATTCGGAAGACAACCTCAAGGACGCCAAAGGCGCACTCGAGCGTTTCTACCATGCGTTGAAAGGCCTGCCGAGCGTGGCGCCGGCTGGCGGCGAAGCCTTCGTCGAGCGTTTCACCCAGGTGATGAACGACGACTTCGGCACGCCGGAAGCCTGCGCGGTGCTGTTCGAGATGGTTCGCGAGATCAACCGTCTGCGCGAGAGCGATCTCAATGCGGCGGCAGGTTTGGCGGCGCGCTTGAAGGAACTGGCCAGCGTGCTGGGCGTGCTGCAGCTTGAGGCCGATGACTTCTTGCAGGCCGGCGCTGAAGGGCGCGTGGATGCGGCTGAGGTTGATGCGCTGATTCAGGCGCGTTTGACCGCCCGTGCCAACAAGGACTGGGCTGAGTCCGACCGTATCCGCGACCAGTTGACCGCGATGGGCGTTGTGCTGGAAGACGGGAAGGGCGGCACGACCTGGCGGTTGGCTGACTGACTGCTTCGAATGCCGCAAAACAAAACCCGCCTTGTGCGGGTTTTTGTTTTTGGGCAGTCCGCGAGGTTATGTGGTGTTTGATCTGGCGCCTTCGCGGGCAAGCCTCGTTCCTACAAGGTCGCGTCGTACACAATATTGGCGAACGACGTGCCCCTGTAGGAGCGAGGCTTGCCCGCGAAGGGTCTCCAGCCGGCCCCAGCCACGAGTGCTCACTCGTCAATCAGCCTGGCGCAACCGCTTGTAAAGAGTATTGCGGCTAACGCCAAGACGCCGGGCAAGGTGCGAAATATTCCCCCCAGCCGCCTGCAACAACCGGTTCAAATCCTCGGCATCATTCAAATCCACCGCCAGCGGTTCCGGCGAATCCACCGGCTCCATCTCCAGATCGACAAAAAAATCATCCGGCAAATGCTCCGGCCGCACCGGTTGTTCTTCGGCCATGGCCAGCGCCACCTGCATCACGCTGCTGACCTGCCTTAAATTCCCCGGCCACGGATGACGGCCGAACAACTCCATCACCTCACGGCTCAACCCGGCCCACTGCGATGGCTCGCGATGCTGTTCCCACAAGCGCTTGAACAGCGCCTGTTTGTCTGTGCGTTCCCGTAACGGCGGCAATTCCAGGGTCAAACCGCCGATTCGGTAATAAAGGTCCTCGCGAAACCGCCCGAGCTGCACTTGCTCGCGCAACGAACGGTTGGTCGCGGAAATGATGCGGATGTCCACCGGGAACAACTCGCTGCTGCCTACCGGTTGCACGCACCGTTCCTGCAAAACCCTTAGAAGGCGAGCTTGTGTCGGCAATGGCATGTCACCGATTTCATCAAGGAACAGGGTGCCTTTGTCGGCCTTGCGGATCAGTCCGATGCTGCCTTTCTGATTGGCACCGGTGAATGCGCCTTTCTCGTAGCCAAACAGCTCGGACTCCACCAGTTCGGCGGGGATCGCTGCACAGTTGACGGCGATGAACGGTTGTTTGCTTCGCGAACTGGCCTGATGCAGCGCTTTGACGAAGACCTCCTTGCCGACCCCGGTTTCACCGTGGATCAATAGCGGAATATCTTTTTCCAGCAAACGCTCGGCCTGACGCACGGCTTTTTCCACGCGACTGTCGCCGAAATGCAAGGTGCTGAGGCTGATTGTGGCGGGCATGGTCGCCGGCGGTTCCGCGCTCTTGGCCTCAGAAAACAGTCGAGCTTGAATCGACACCTGTTTCGGCCGCTTCAACAGGCATTGAAAACGGTTGCGCCCGGAGGCTTGCAACGCAAAAGGCAGGCCTTCCGGCTGGTTCAGCAATTCCAGCAACGACACCTTGAACAGGCTCTCGACACTGACCCGGGACAGGCTGATACCCAGCAGATTGTCAGCCCGGCGGTTAGCCGACAGCACCTGGCCGGTTTCATCGAAGATCAACAATCCGGCCCATTGGCTGTCGAGGTTGTTCAGCCCGGTGTTGAAGGTCAGTTGAAAATGCTGGCCGTGAAAGAGGTTGAGGATCAGCCGGTTTTCCACGGTCTGGCTCATCATCTTGACCATGCCAAGGGTGTGGGACGGCGGCAGGTAGCTGTCGCTGGACACGTCCAACACCGCGATCACCTTGCGCTCAGCATCGAAAATCGGCGCGGCGGAACCGGTCATGAAGCGGTTGGCTTTCAGGAAGTGTTCATCGTGTTCGATATGCACGGCCTGCTCGCAGGCGAGGGCGGTGCCGATGGCGTTGGTGCCGCTGCAACGCTCCATCCAACTGGCCCCGGCGCTAAAGCCGCGGGTCAGGCTCGGCTCGATGAAGCGCTGGGTGCCCCAGGACGTCAGCACCTGGCCCTGATTGTCGGCGAGCATGATCAGGCAATTGGAATTGCTCAGGATGTTTTCGTAATACGGCAGGACTTCCTGGTGCGTGGTCTGCACCAGCGAATGCTGGCTTTCCAGCAACTGGGCGATGCCATCGGCAGGCAACTGATCGAACGCCGGTGCGCTTTGATGATTGAGGCCGAACGCGCGGCAACGGGACCAGGAGTCCTGGATGATGGTGTCGTGGGACAAAACGGGGGCAGGTGCGGCCATGACAGTCAGCCTCTGAATAACGCTTTTATTGTTGTTATAGGTATTCCTTTGTGGGAGCGAGCTGCTCGCGATAGCGGTGGGTCAGTCAATACTGATGTCGACTGATCCACCGCTATCGCGAGCAGGCTCGCTCCCACAGGTTTTTGCTCGCGGGAAGGCAAAAAGCATCCGTAGAGTGTTGTTCACTATTGTTCATTGTCAACGGCTGGATTGTTCAATTGTTCAGTCGCCGTTGTTCATTTCTGTTCAGCAACGAACGTTGATTTGTCATCACTTCAAACATTTTCAAAGCAGATCAATAGCTTGCAATTTCTGGCATGAAACTCGCTCTACAGCCTGGGTCGCTTGACTCCAAATAATAAAAAGGCCGAGCCATGTCATTAACCCTGGAGCACGTCAGCCGTACCGTCGAGGGCCAGACCTGGATCGACGATGCGTGCCTGAGTTTCGAACCCGGATCCTTCAACGTTTTGCTCGGGCGCACGCTGTCCGGCAAGACCAGTCTGATGCGCCTGATGGCGGGCCTGGACAAGCCCGACAGCGGCCGGATCCTGATGAACGGTGTCGATGTCACACAACGCCCGGTGCGTTTGCGCAACGTGTCGATGGTCTATCAGCAGTTCATCAACTACCCGACCATGACCGTCTTCGACAACATCGCTTCGCCATTGCGCCAGGGCGGTGTCTCCAACGAGTTGATCCAGAGCAAAGTGCTGGAAACCGCGAAGATGCTGCGCATCGAGAAATTCCTCAAGCGCTATCCGCTGGAGCTTTCTGGCGGCCAACAGCAGCGCACCGCGATGGCCCGGGCGTTGGTCAAGGATGCCGAGCTGATTCTGTTCGACGAGCCGCTGGTGAACCTCGACTACAAACTGCGTGAAGAACTGCGCCAGGAAATGCGCGAGCTGTTCAAGGCCCGGCACACCATTGCGATTTATGCCACCACCGAACCCAACGAAGCGCTGGCATTGGGTGGCACCACCACCATTCTTCACGAAGGCCGGGTGGTCCAGAGCGGTAAATCCTCCGAGGTCTATCACCAGCCAAAAACCGTGCTGGCTGCCGAATTGTTCTCCGAGCCGCCGATCAACCTGATGCCGGGACGGATTGCCGGTAACGAAGTGAGCTTCGCCAATTTTGTGCACTTCCCGTTGAACGTCGATTTGCGCCCGGTGGGCGAGGGCGAGTTCCGTTTTGGCGTGCGCCCAAGCCATATCTCACTGGTGCCGAGCAACGACGATGACCTCGAACTCGCGGTGACCGTCGAGGTCGCCGAGATCAGCGGCTCGGAAACCTTCCTGCACGTGCGCAACGAGCATTTCCTGCTGGTGCTGCACTTGCCCGGCGTCCACGAATACGACGTCGACGCGCCGATCCGCATCTATATCCCGACCCATAAACTGTTTGTATTCGATGCGCAGGGGCGGCTGGTCCAGGCGCCGGGTCGCCGTATCGCGAGGGTTGCCTGATGGCCGAAATCCGTTTGCAGAACCTCGCCCACAGCTACACCAGCACGCCGACCGGCCCCGAGGATTACGCGATCCGCGAGATGGACCACGTCTGGGAACAGGGCGGTGCTTATGCCTTGCTCGGGCCTTCGGGCTGCGGCAAGTCGACGCTGCTCAACATCATTTCCGGGTTGCTCAGCCCGTCCCAGGGCCAAGTGCTGTTCGACAGCAAAGTGGTCAACGACCTGACTCCCGAGAAGCGCAACATTGCCCAGGTTTTCCAGTTTCCGGTGGTCTACGACACCATGACGGTGTTCGACAACCTGGCCTTCCCCCTGCGCAATCAGGGCATGGCCGAGGCGAAAATTCACAGCAAGGTGCAGGAAATTGCCGAGGTCCTTGACCTCCAGGCGCTGCTGAGCAAAAAGGCGCGCAACCTCACCGCCGACGAAAAACAGAAAGTCTCGATGGGCCGTGGACTGGTCCGCGACGACGTTTCGGCCATCCTCTTTGATGAACCGCTGACGGTGATTGACCCGCACCTGAAGTGGAAACTGCGGCGCAAGCTCAAGCAGATCCACGAGCAGTTCAACATCACCATGGTCTACGTCACCCACGATCAACTCGAAGCGTCGACCTTCGCCGACAAGATCGCGGTGATGTACGGCGGCCAGATAGTGCAGTTCGGCACCCCGCGAGAATTGTTCGAGCGGCCGACCCACACCTTTGTCGGCTATTTCATTGGCAGCCCGGGGATGAACCTGATCGAGGTGCAGCCACAACCGGGCGGCGTCGGTTTTGCTTCGACGCATCTGCCTTTATCCGACGCACAACAGAAGCGTATCGCCGAGTCCGAGTGGAAAACCCTGAAGGTCGGCATCCGTCCGGAGTTCGTGCACGTGTGGGACGAGCCGTTCGATGACGCGATGCAGGCACAAGTCGTACACGTCGAAGACCTCGGCACCTACAAGATCATGACCCTGAACCTTGACGGTGCGCCGTTGAAAGTGCGCCTGGCCGAAGACAAACCGGTACCGGAAGGCACGGCCTGGATCAGCTTCCCGGCGCAGTGGTTGATGGTCTATGCGGACGATTACCTTCTGGAGGTGCAGCCATGAACAAGGTGCAGAACAACAAGGCCTGGTGGCTGGTCCTGCCGGTGTTTCTGCTGGTGGCGTTCAGTGCGGTGATCCCGATGATGACCGTGGTCAACTACTCGGTGCAGGACATCTTCGACCAGTCCAGTCGCTACTTCGTCGGTGCCGACTGGTACAAACAGGTGCTGCTTGATCCGCGCCTGCACGACTCGCTGCTGCGGCAATTCATCTATTCCGCCTGCGTGCTGCTGATCGAAATTCCGTTGGGCATCGCCATCGCCCTGACCATGCCGACCAAGGGCCGCTGGTCATCGCTGGTGCTGATCATTCTGGCGATTCCGCTGCTGATTCCGTGGAACGTGGTCGGCACCATCTGGCAGATTTTCGGTCGGGCCGACATCGGTCTGCTCGGCGCCAGCCTCAAGGCCATGGGCATCAACTACAACTATGCGGCCAATACCATGGACGCCTGGGTCACGGTGCTGGTGATGGACGTCTGGCACTGGACGTCGCTGGTGGCGCTGTTGTGTTTCTCCGGGTTGCGAGCGATTCCGGACGTGTACTACCAGGCGGCGCGAATTGATCGGGCCTCGGCCTGGGCAGTTTTCCGACATATCCAGTTGCCCAAGCTCAAGAGCGTGCTGTTGATCGCCGTGATGCTGCGGTTCATGGACAGTTTCATGATTTACACCGAGCCCTTCGTCCTCACGGGCGGTGGTCCGGGGAATGCCACGACCTTCCTGAGTCAGACGTTGACCCAGATGGCCGTAGGGCAATTCGACTTGGGGCCAGCTGCTGCTTTCTCCTTGGTGTATTTCCTGATCATCCTGTTGGTGTCCTGGCTGTTCTACACCGCCATGACTCACTCTGACGCCAACCGCTGAGGTCCGCCATGAGTAAAAGAAAGCTCATTCCACTGCTGATCTACATCCTGTTCCTGCTGGTGCCGATCTACTGGCTGCTGAACATGTCCTTCAAGAGCAACACTGAAATCCTCGGCGGTCTGACGCTGTTTCCGCAGGATTTCACCTTCGCCAACTACAAGGTGATCTTCACCGATCCGAGTTGGTACAACGGCTACCTCAACTCGCTGTACTACGTGAGCCTGAACACGATCATTTCCCTGAGCGTGGCGTTGCCAGCGGCTTACGCGTTCTCGCGCTACCGCTTTCTCGGTGACAAGCACCTGTTTTTCTGGTTGCTGACCAACCGCATGGCGCCGCCGGCGGTGTTCCTGTTGCCGTTCTTCCAGCTGTATTCCTCGATTGGTCTGTTCGACACGCACATCGCCGTGGCGCTGGCTCATTGCCTGTTCAACGTGCCGTTGGCGGTCTGGATTCTGGAAGGCTTCATGTCCGGCGTTCCGAAAGAAATCGACGAGACCGCCTACATTGACGGCTACAGTTTCCCCAAGTTCTTCGTGAAGATTTTCGTCCCGCTGATTGGTTCCGGGATCGGCGTCACGGCGTTCTTCTGCTTTATGTTTTCCTGGGTCGAACTGCTGCTGGCGCGAACGCTGACATCGGTGAATGCCAAACCGATCGCGGCGGTGATGACCCGCACGGTCTCGGCGTCGGGTATCGACTGGGGCGTGCTGGCAGCGGCGGGGGTGTTGACCATTCTGCCGGGCATGCTGGTGATCTGGTTTGTTCGCAACCACGTGGCCAAGGGCTTTGCCCTGGGCCGGGTCTGAGGAGCTGATGATGGAATGGATGAGCTGGACGGTCCCCACTGCGGCGTTCTTCATTGTCATTGGCCTGATTCTGACGGGCATGACGACCTGGGAATTACGTTCGCCGAGTGTCCCTCGGCGTGGTTTCTTGCCGATTGCCACTACCCGTGGCGATCGGCTGTTTATCGGTCTTCTCGGCAGCGCCTACCTGCATTTGCTGGTAATCGGCGTCACCGACTGGAGCATCTGGGTTGCGTTCGCGTTGTCCCTGGTGTGGCTGTTGGCTGTGATGCGTTGGGGCTAGTCGAAATCGATCGGCAATGTTGCTCCAAAAACCAAACAGGAGGTCTCTATGTTCGACAAAAACAATAAGCTGCGACATAGCATTTCATTGGCAGCCATGCTGGCACTCAGCGGTCTGAGCGCTTCGGCCTGGGCCGATGCCTACGAAGACGCCGCGAAGAAATGGATTGGCAGCGAGTTCAAGCCGTCCACCCTTACGCCAGAGCAGCAGCTCGAAGAGCTGAAGTGGTTCATCAAGGCCGCCGAGCCGTTTCGCGGGATGAGCATCAAGGTGGTTTCGGAAACCATCGCGACCCACGAATATGAATCCAAAACCCTGGCCAAGGCCTTCACCGAAATCACCGGGATCAAGCTGACCCACGACTTGCTGCAAGAAGGCGACGTGGTGGAAAAGCTGCAAACCCAGATGCAGTCGGACAAAAACATCTATGACGGTTGGGTCAACGACTCGGACCTGATCGGTACGCACTTTCGCTACGGCAAGACCGAATCGATCACCGACCTGATGGCCAATGAAGGCAAGAACTTCACCTCGCCGACCCTGGACCTCAAGGACTTTATCGGCATTTCGTTCACCACTGCACCGGACGGCAAGATCTATCAATTGCCTGACCAACAGTTCGCCAACCTGTACTGGTTTCGCGCCGACTGGTTCGAGCGGGCGGATTTGAAAGCGAAATTCAAAGAAAAATACGGTTATGAACTGGGCGTTCCGGTGAACTGGTCGGCCTATGAAGACATCGCCAAGTTCTTCAGTGAAGACGTCAAGGAAATCGACGGCAAGCGCGTCTACGGGCACATGGACTACGGCAAGAAAGACCCGTCCCTCGGCTGGCGCTTCACCGATGCCTGGTTCTCCATGGCCGGTGCCGGCGACAAAGGCATTCCCAATGGCTTGCCGGTGGACGAGTGGGGCATCCGCGTCGAGGATTGCCACCCGGTCGGTTCCAGCGTGACCCGTGGTGGCGACACCAACGGCCCGGCGGCGGTCTACGCGACGCAGAAATACGTCGACTGGCTCAAGGCCTACGCGCCACCGGAAGCAGCGGGCATGACCTTCTCCGAATCCGGCCCGGTGCCGTCCCAAGGCAACATCGCCCAACAGATCTTCTGGTACACCGCGTTCACCGCCGACATGACCAAACCGGGCCTGCCGGTGATGAACGCCGACGGCACGCCGAAATGGCGCATGGCGCCATCGCCACGTGGACCGTACTGGGAAGAGGGCATGAAGCTCGGTTATCAGGACGTGGGTTCGTGGACGTTCATGAAGTCCACGCCTGAGAAGCAGAAACTGGCGGCCTGGCTTTATGCGCAATTCGTCACGTCGAAAACCGTGTCGCTGAAGAAAACCATTATCGGCCTGACGCCGATTCGCGAGTCGGACATCAACTCGCAAGCCATGACCGACCTGGCACCGAAACTCGGCGGTCTGGTCGAGTTCTATCGCAGCCCGGCCCGCGTGCAATGGACCCCGACCGGGACCAACGTGCCGGACTATCCACGTCTGGCTCAACTGTGGTGGAGCCACATCGCGGAAGCGGCCAGCGGCGAGAAGACTCCGCAACAGGCGCTGGATGGCCTGGCCAAGGATCAGGACGCGATCATGGCGCGTCTGGAACGCTCGAAGGCTCAAGCCACCTGCGCACCGAAAATGAACCCGGAGCGCGATGCTCAATACTGGTTCGATCAGCCGGGTGCACCGAAGCCGAAACTGGCGAACGAGAAGCCCAAGGGTGAAACCGTGAGTTATGCCGAACTGCTGAAATCGTGGGAGGCGGCGCGTAAATAAATAGCTCGATCGTGTGAAGCAGAACGGCACCGAGAGGTGCCGTTTTCTTTAGCGTCTGATCCATTGCCATCGCGAGCAGGCTCACGCCCACAATGAGCTGCGTTGTTCACAGCCTGTGTGACCGGCTCAGCGCTCCACCCCATCAACCGCAGGAAATCCCAACCGAAACACCGTCATCGCACCCGGCAAGCTCTTCACCTCGGCCACGCCCTGATGAAGGCTCATGATCGACCGCACTATCGCCAACCCCAGCCCGGTGCTGCCCTGTGAACGCGAGCGGCTGCTATCGACTCGGTAGAACCGATCAAACAGGTACGGCAGATGCTGTGCTTCAATCCCCGCGCCCGGGTTGCTGACCAGCAACGAAACCTGGGTCGCGCCGCGCTCAATCAGCAGCGTCACGGTTTTCCCGACCGGGCAGTGGCGTAGCGCGTTGGACAGCAAATTCGAGATCGCCCGTTGAATCATCAACCGGTCACCCATCACCCGCGCACGGCCGACCACGTTCAAATGGATCTGCTTGTCCTGAGCCGACAGGAAGAACATCTCGGCGACTTTCCAGGCTTCTTCTTCCAGGGCAACCGACTCGAACGGCACGAGTGCCGACGGGTGACTGACCTGTGCCAGAAACAGCATGTCCGAGACGATCCGCGCCACGCGCTCCAGTTCTTCAGTGCAGCACACCAGCACATCCTTGTACTCATCCACGCTGCGTTCGCGAGACAACGTCACCTGCGCCTTGCCCATCAAATTGTTGATCGGCGTGCGCAGCTCGTGCGCCAGATCATCGGAGAACTGTGACAACTGCTGCACACCGGTATCGAGGCGATGCAGCATGAAGTTGATGCCCTGCGCCAACTCACTCAGCTCCTGGGGCATATTCACCACCGACAGCCGATGATCCAGATCCTGAGTCGAGACCATCGCCGCCACTTTGCGAAACTCGCGCATCGGCGCCAGACCACGCTGCACCGCACCCCAGGCACTCAGTCCGATAAAGATCAGCAGCAACGGCAAGGCAATCAGGGTCGAGCGCAGGTAGGCGCTGAGCAAGGCCTCATTGTGGGCGTTGTCCATCGACAACAGCACCGGGACACGGGTGCCGTCCTTGAGGCTGATCAGCCTGGACGCCGTGAGGAATTTCGCCCCCTCGGCGTCAGTGCTGGTGGCGTAGGCCAACTCGTCGCTGACGGCCCGCACCACCTTCAATTCAAGTCGTGGATCGGCCAAGCCGGTGCCGGATTTGAGCAGTTGCGTGCGCAGGTTGCTGCGGTCGTAAATCGTTAGCGTGAGGTTGTCATGGCCCATGACCTGATCGAGCAGAATGTGCGGTTTCGCACTGATTTCGCCGGTGTCGGTGTACAGCGACAGGCTGTGTTCGACCTGCTCCATCTTCTTCTCCAGACTGTCCCTGGATAACGCGTTCAGCTCATGGGTCAGTGCGAAATACGCCAGGATCGCCAGGGACACCACCAGCAGCGCGCCGAGAATACTGACCGTCAGCCCCAGCCGCATCGACAGGCTGGCCGGCTTCATTCCCGCGACTCCAGCACGTAACCGACACCGCGCAGGGTGTGGATCAACTTGTTGTCGAACGGGTCATCGATCTTTGCCCGCAAACGCCTGATCGACACTTCGACCACGTTGGTGTCGCAGTCGAAGTTCATGTCCCACACCAGCGAAATGATCTGCGTGCGTGTCAGCACCTCGCCGGACTGGCGCATCAACAGATGCAGCAGGGCGAACTCCTTGGTGGTCAGGTCGATGCGTTGCTTGCCACGAAACGCACGATGACGGCAGGGGTCGAGTTCCAGATCGGCGACTTTCAGTACCTGTGGCAGCGGGATGTTCTCGCTGCGGCGCATCAGGGTGCGCACCCGTGCGAGAAGTTCGGGAAACTCGAACGGCTTGACCAGATAATCATCCGCGCCCAGATCGAGGCCACGAATCTTGTCCGCCAGACGCCCGCGCGCCGTGAGCATCATCACCCGGGTGGAGTGAGTGCGGCGCAGTTGTTCCAGTACGTCCCAGCCGTCCAGTTCCGGCAGATTCACGTCGAGAATAATCAGGTCATAGGCCTGCTGTTGCGCCAGATGCAATCCATCCGCGCCGGTGGCCGCGTGGTCAACGATATAACCACTTTCGGTCAAACCCTGATGCAAGTATTCGGCAGTTTTAAGCTCGTCCTCGACGACAAGGATTCGCATGATCTATCACCACTTTTATTTAAGGGATATTTAATTAAGTTGAGCGGGAAGTTGTTGTTTTTGTAGAGGGTCCGAATGAGTTTCGATCACTGAATGGCGGATACGGTAAAGGCTGTAGTGGCTACAGGGTCAACGTCCGAAGCCTTTAAATCGGCGGTCTGCGACAGCCTGTCGCAGCAAGAATGCGTCAATAGCCATGTATTGCATCCAGCAAGTGCTGTTCGGCAGATAAGTGCCGAGTATTTGTTTCCATACATTGCGACAAAGCCCTGGTGCACTTCGCATCCTAGAACAAAACAACTTCAGCCAACCGTGGATAACGGATTTGTAATGGTCCTGTCACCTTGTCGATAAGTTCAAAACCCTACCGTGGCGGCATCAAAGATTCTTGAATAAAGGAAGACTTCCAATTGCCCGGTTTAACACACCTGACGGCGCGGTCACGCCTGAAAAAAACAGCCAGCGGCATTCTGTTGTTGGCCAGTACAAGCCTTGCGGGGGCATCGACCCTGACCCTGGATCAGGCCCTGCAAACAGCCTTTGCCGGCAACCCGGATCTGGCCGCGGCCCAATGGGAAATTGGCATCGCTGAGGGTGAGCGCAAACAGGCCGGACTGATCCCCAATCCCGAATTGTCGTGGGAAGCCGAGGACACCCGCCGCAATTCGCGCACCACCACTGTGATGCTCAGCCAGCCGATTGAGCTGGGTGGCAAGCGCGGTGCGCGGATCGATGTCGCCAGCCGCGCCCAGGATGCCGCCGGGATCGAACTGGAGCGCAAGCGCAATGCCTTGCGCGCCGATGTGATTCAGGCGTTCAACCGCGCGCAAACCGCGCAGCAAAGACTGCAACTGTCCCGCCAGTCGCTGCAACTGGCCGAGGATGGCTTGCGCGTGGCCAAGGGGCGAATCGAGGCGGGCAAGTCGTCGCCGGTCGAAGGCACGCGGGCGCATGTGCAACGCTCGGAAGTACGCCTGGAACTGAGCCGCGCCGAGCGCGATCAGGCCAACGCTTATCAACAACTGGCGCAGGTCATGGGCGCACCGTTGCCGACCTCGGCAACCGTACAGACCGCCACGCAAAACCTGCCGACAGTGCCGCCGCCGACCCGTTTGCTTGAGCGTCTCGACGAGACCGCCGAGCTGCGCCTGGCCAAGCTCCAGATCAACCAGCGCGAAGCGTCGCTGGGGCTGGAAAAGTCCCTGCGCATCCCCGACCTGACCGTGAGCATCGGCAGCCAATACAGCGAAACCGAGCGTGAGCGGGTCAACGTCGTCGGCCTGTCGATGCCGATTCCTCTGTTCAACCGCAATCAGGGCAACGTGCTGGCGGCGGCACGCCGCACCGATCAGGCGCGGGATCTGCGCAACGCCACCGAACTGCGCTTGCGCACTGAAATCCAGACCACCCTTGAGCAGTGGCAGACCGCCAACGGCGAAGTCCAGGCGTTCAACCAGACCATTCTGCCCGCCGCACAAAATGCGGTTGAGAGCGCCACGCGCGGCTTCGAAATGGGCAAGTTCGGTTTTCTCGACGTGCTCGATGCCCAGCGCACTCTGATCAGCGCCCGCAGCCAATACATCCAGGCCGTCAGCGAGGCGACAGACGCTCGCGTGCGCATCGAACGGATCTTCGGCGACCTCGTCGTCAACCCTTGAATTTCACCCTTTTGATCACTGCGCGACGGTACGGCGCAGAGGAGTTTCCATGGATAAAAAACTGATGGGTGTCGTGGTGGCGACGTTGGTGCTGGGCATGGGTATCGGTTCGATGTGGGCGGGCAAGGCACCGCTTGAGGCCCACGCCGATGAAGCGGCCGAACACGCGGATCACGCTGAAGAAAACGCGGCAGCCGAGGGCGAGCATGGCGAAGAAGGGCGCATCAAGTTGAATGCCGAACAGATTGCGGCGGCGGGTATTGAACTGGTCGAAGCGCGGGCGCAGAGCATCAGTTCCGGCCTGTCGTTCCCGGGCGAAGTGCGCTTTGACGAGGATCGCACCGCCCACGTTGTACCGCGGGTTCCCGGGGTGGTCGAGTCGGTGGCGGTCAACCTCGGGCAGCCGGTGAAAAAGGGCCAGTTGCTGGCGGTGATCGCCAGTCAGCAGATTTCCGATCAGCGTAGCGAACAGGCGGCCGCGCAACGTCGTTTGGCCTTGGCCCGCACCACTTATGAGCGCGAGAAAAAGCTGTGGGAAGACAAGATATCCGCCGAGCAGGACGTGTTGCAGGCAAAACAGGCGTTGGAAGAAGCCGAAATCGCCGTGAACAACGCCCGACAGAAAATCAGCGTGCTCAGCGGGAGCGTGGTCGCCACCGGCGGCAATCGCTATGAACTGCGCGCGCCGTTCGACGGCATGGTGGTGGAAAAACACCTGGCACCGGGTGAGGTAGTCGATGAAACCACGGCGGCCTTCACGCTCTCGGATCTGTCGCGGGTCTGGGTGACGTTCGGCGTTTCGCCCAAGGATCTGAACAAGGTGCAAGTGGGCAAAGCCGTCACCGTCAGCGCGCCGGAACTCAACGCCGAGGTCACTGGCACGGTGGCCTATGTCGGCAGCCTGCTCGGCGAACAGACCCGCACGGCCACCGTACGTGTGACCCTGGAGAATCCGCAGGGCTCGTGGCGTCCGGGGTTGTTCGTCACGGCGCGTGTAGCGACCGACAGCCGTCAGGCCAGGGTCACCGTGCCGGAAGCCGCTATCCAGACCGTCGAGGACAAACCCACGGTGTTCTTGCGCACTGACGATGGCTTCAAGGCGCAGGCGGTGGAGTTGGGCAGCCGCGCGGCCGGTTTGGTGGAAGTCACTCAAGGGCTGGACGCCGGGGTGCAAGTCGCCAGCGCTGGCAGCTTCGTTCTCAAATCGGAACTGGGCAAAGCCTCGGCCGAGCACAGTCATTAAAAAGCGCGCTGAAGACGCCCATTAATCCGTGGAAGGTTCTCATGTTTGAACGCCTGATCCAGTTTGCCATCGAGCAGCGCATTATCGTGCTGCTCGCCGTTTTGCTCATGGCCGGCCTCGGGATCGCCAGTTATCAAAAACTGCCGATCGACGCCGTGCCCGACATCACCAATGTCCAGGTGCAAATCAACACCGGCGCCGCCGGGTTCTCGCCGCTGGAAACCGAGCAGCGCATCACCTTCCCGATTGAAACCGCCATGGCCGGTCTGCCGGCGCTGGAACAGACCCGTTCGCTGTCGCGTTCGGGGCTGTCGCAAGTCACGGTGATTTTCAAGGACGGCACCGACCTGTTCTTCGCCCGGCAATTGGTCAACGAGCGGTTGCAGATCGCCAAGGAGCAATTGCCCGAGGGCACCGAAGCGGTGATGGGGCCGATTTCCACCGGCCTCGGCGAAATTTTCCTGTGGACCGTGGAAGCCAGAGACGGTGCGCTCAAGGACGACGGTAGCGCCTACACCCCGACGGATCTGCGGGTGATTCAGGACTGGATCATCAAGCCGCAACTGCGCAACGTCCCTGGTGTGGCCGAGATCAACACCATCGGCGGCTTTGCCAAGGAATACCAGATCGCTCCCGATCTGAAACGGCTGGCGGCGTACAAGCTGACCCTCACCGACCTGATCACGGCGCTTGAGCGCAATAACGCCAACGTCGGCGCCGGGTACATCGAGCGCAGCGGTGAGCAGTTGCTGATTCGTGCGCCGGGACAAGTGGCGAGCACCGAGGACATCGCCAATATCGTCATGGCCAACGTCGATGGCACGCCGATCCGGGTGAAGAACGTCGCCACCGTGGACATCGGCCGCGAACTACGCAGCGGCGCGGCCACGGAGAACGGCCGTGAAGTGGTGCTCGGCACCGTGTTCATGCTGATCGGCGAAAACAGCCGCACCGTGTCCCAGGCCGTCGCCAGCAAGCTGGAACAGATCAACCGATCGCTGCCCAAAGGCGTGATCGCGGTGCCGGTGTACGACCGCACGCACCTCGTGGACAAAGCCATCGCTACCGTGAAAAAGAACCTGATTGAAGGTGCGATTCTGGTGATCGCAATTCTGTTCCTGTTCCTGGGCAACATCCGTGCGGCATTGATTACCGCGATGGTGATTCCGCTGTCGATGCTGTTCACTTTCACCGGCATGTTCAGCAACAAGGTCAGCGCCAACCTGATGAGCCTGGGGGCACTCGACTTCGGCATCATCGTCGACGGCGCGGTGGTGATTGTCGAAAACACCCTGCGACGGCTGGCCCATGCACAGCAGCATCACGGGCGTTTGCTGACCCGTTCCGAGCGCTTCCATGAAGTGTTTGCGGCGGCCAAAGAGGCGCGGAGACCGCTGATATTCGGCCAGTTGATCATCATGGTCGTGTACCTGCCGATCTTCGCCTTGAGCGGCGTCGAAGGGAAAATGTTCCACCCGATGGCGTTCACGGTGGTGATCGCGTTGCTCGGCGCCATGCTGCTGTCGGTGACCTTTGTGCCGGCGGCGATTGCGTTGTTTGTCACCGGCAAGGTCAAGGAAGAAGAGGGCATCGTGATGCGCGGTGCGCGCCGGGTGTATGCGCCGGCGCTGGCGTGGGTGATGAACCATCGCACCGTGGCGGTGGGCGCAGCGCTGGGTGTGATCGTGCTCAGCGGCGTGCTGACCAGCCGCATGGGCAGCGAGTTTGTGCCGAGCCTCAGCGAAGGTGATTTCGCCCTGCAAGCCTTGCGCGTGCCGGGCACCAGCCTCACGCAATCGGTGGACATGCAGCAGCGTCTGGAGACGTTGATCCTCAACAAAGTGCCGGAAGTCGAGCGGGTGTTCGCCCGCACCGGCACCGCGGAAATCGCCTCCGACCCGATGCCGCCGAACATCTCCGACAGCTACGTGATGCTCAAGCCAAAAGAGCAATGGCCGGACCCGGGCAAGTCTCGCGAAACCCTGATGGCGCAACTGCAGCAGGCCGCCGCGACGTTGCCGGGCAGCAACTATGAACTGTCGCAGCCGATCCAGTTGCGCTTCAACGAACTGATCTCCGGTGTGCGCAGCGACGTCGCGGTCAAAGTGTTCGGCGATGACATGGACGTGCTCAACGCCACGGCAGCGAAGATTGCCGCCGCGATGCAGAAGGTCAACGGTGCGTCCGAGGTCAAGGTCGAACAAACCACCGGGCTGCCGGTGCTGACCATTAACATCGACCGCGACAAGGCAGCGCGTTACGGGCTCAACATCGGCGATGTGCAGGACACCATTGCCGTCGCGGTGGGTGGGCGTCAGGCCGGCACGCTGTATGAGGGCGACCGACGGTTCGACATGGTGGTGCGATTGTCCGATGCCATGCGCAAGGACATCGACGGTTTGTCGGCGCTGTTGATTCCGGTGCCGGCACCGCTCAATGCCGCGGCCGATCAGATTGGTTTTATTGCCTTGAAGGAAGTCGCCAGCCTTGATCTGGTGCTGGGACCCAATCAGGTCAGCCGTGAGAACGGCAAGCGCCTGGTGATCGTCAGCGCCAACGTGCGCGGGCGCGATATCGGTTCGTTCGTCGCAGAGGCGGGCGAGGTGATCGAGCGAGAGGTGCAGGTGCCCGCGGGTTACTGGACAAGTTGGGGCGGGCAGTTCGAGCAACTGCAATCGGCGGCCAAGCGCCTGCGGATCGTGGTGCCGGTGGCGTTGCTGCTGGTGTTCGGGTTGCTGTTCATGATGTTCAACAACCTCAAGGATGGCTTGCTGGTGTTCACCGGGATTCCGTTTGCGTTGACCGGCGGGGTCATGGCGCTGTGGTTGCGGGATATTCCGTTGTCGATCTCGGCGGGGGTGGGCTTCATCGCGCTGTCGGGGGTCGCGGTGCTTAACGGGCTGGTGATGATCGCGTTCATCCGCAACCTGCGGGAGGAGGGGCGTTCACTGTCTGATGCGATCAACGTTGGAGCGCTGACACGTTTGCGCCCGGTGTTGATGACGGCGCTGGTGGCGTCCCTGGGCTTTATTCCGATGGCCCTGGCGACCGGTACTGGCGCGGAAGTGCAGCGACCGCTCGCAACCGTAGTGATCGGTGGAATCCTGTCCTCCACCATCCTGACGTTGCTGATCTTGCCGGCGTTGTATCAGCTCGCCCATCGCCGCGATGAGGACACGATCCCCACCCAACCGTGAACACAAACCCTGTGGCGAGGGAGCTTGCTCCCGCTGGACTGCGCAGCAGGCCCCGCTTTTCAGATGAAGAGCGGGGGCCGCTTCGCGCCCCAGCGGGAGCAAGCTCCCTCGCCACAGTTCTTTCTCAGGCCTGACCTGCCTACCCCACATAACGGATATGTAATTTGTGCGCCACCGTCACGAAAGGTTCGGATTGTTACCTTGATTCCGTCAGCTACCAAACGAGGAATCAAACATGAAATTTGCACACATCAGTACCTTTGCAGCAGCGTTGGCGATGTCTTCTCTGGCCTTGGCCGAAGGCGGCGGTGACCGAACGTTCCAACGCATGATGACTGCCAATGACCGATCCGTAGAGCTGTTCGTCGCAAAGGAAAAGGCGCGCGACCCGGTCGTCGTCAATGAAAAGAAAGACGACAACACCAACGACTTGTAAGCGCATCGCACTTGAACAGGCCTGTCATCGAGTCCCGATGCCGGGCTTTTTTTTGAGCCAGGATTGGAAGGGAGTGGATATGAAAGTACTTCAGTTGATGACGTTCGCCGGCATGCTGGCGATGTCCCTGAATGTGTTTGCCGAGGGGGGTGGTGACCGGACGTTCGAGCGGGCGCTGAGTGCTAACACCAAAGCCATGGAGCAGTACGCGGCCAACCAGGGAAAACCGGCGCCGCAGGTCAAGGACTACGAATACGGAATGAAGCTGGACGTGGCTAAAGTGGTCAGCGTTGTGCGTCCGCAAGTGGCTTGCGCTGTGGTGCCTGCCGCCATGACCTATGAAGACTCGAAAGGCCAACTCAACACCATCAGATACACCGTGGCGGGGGATTGCCGCAATCGCGGCAGCTGACACCGCCCTGATGGCCAGGGCCGGATTCCCTGCAGGCGCTGCCGAACCTTCGGCAACGCCTGCAGGTTTTACTCAGGCATAAAAAACGCGCCCCGAAGGACGCCAAAGATTCACCTCTTACCAAAGGAGCAAGGAGCTTCTAAAGGTGAATGTGTATCAGCCGCTTGATCAGAGAATCGCCAACGGGTACTCGACAATCACCCGCACTTCATTCAAATCCGATTCAAATGCCGTGGCGCGCGTCGTGGCCTGGCGCAAACGCAGCGACAGGTCTTTCATCGAACCACTCTGCACCACGTATTTGACTTCGACGTCACGTTCCCAGCGCTTCTGGTCGGTCAGTGGATTGCCGTCAGCATCGCGGCGCATGTACACGGCGTTGGCGTTGGTGTAATCGGCGTCGGTGCCTCGGGCGTAACGAGTCATGAACGAGAGCCCCGGTACGCCGTAAGTAGTCATGTCGAGGTCGTAGCGCGCCATCCACGAACGTTCCTTGGGCGAGTTGAAGTCGTTGTACTGGATGGAGTTGTCGAGGAAGATCGAGTCGGATTGACGCAGGTAATCGAAGTCGTCGTTGCCGTTGTTGCGCTGGTGTGAAAGCGCAACGGAGTGCGCGCCGAGTTTCACGCCGACCCGGCCGCTCCAGATGTTGTTGTCGAACTTGCCGAGCAGTTGTTTGCCTTCGTCGACCGCCTTGTAATAGTTCAGGCCGCCAAACAGTGACAGGTCATCCGATAGCGGATAGGTCCAGGCAGTGCCGGCGTAGTACTGATTCCAGGCATCCTTGAGGCGGCTGGAGTACAGGCTGAAGCTGAGGTTCTTGTTCAGTGCATAGTCGCCGCCACCGTAAGCGATCCATGGCGAATTGACCGGGCCGGCATAAAACGTGGCGAAGTTCTCGCGCATATCGCTGGACACGGGTTGGCTCATCGCATGCAGCCGACCGCCCTGAACCGACAGACCCTCGAGGCTGGTGTTGACCGCCGTCACACCGCGAAAGCTCTCCGGCAGCAATCGCGAGTCACCTGCCGCCACCACCGGGTTGGCCGGGAACACGTCACCGACCTTGACCACCGTATCGAAGGCTCGCACTTTGGCGGCTCCACCGACCTTGGTGTACTCGTCCCGCGCCTCGCCATCACTGTTGACGGGCAGCACATCAAACGAACTACGGCCACCGTTGCGCCCGTCACCGGTGTCGAGCTTCAAGCCGATCATCGCAAACGCATCGACACCGACGCCGACAGTGCCTTGGGTAAACCCGGATTCGAACTTGCTGATCACTGCATGGGCCCAGGTTTCTGAATAACCATTGCCGGTGGGGCTGGACTGGCCATTGCGGTGATCACGGTTGAAGTAGAAATTACGGTTGAGCACCGTCAGGCTGCTGCCCTCGATAAACCCTTCGGCTTTATCATCCGCCATTACCATGGACGGTCCGGAGCCGACCACCACCGCTAAAGCGGCCATCGACATTTTTGTATTGTTAACCATCAATCACTCCTTGGGTTCGGCAGACGGGAACGTGCTTCGGCGTGGGTTTTATTGTTCGGCGGAGAAGGCCCGCCGGCATGGTCGCCGGGTGACATCGTTGCAAGCTGCGGATAACGCCAAGGTGATGGGGGAATTACAATTTCGTTATGTGGCTGGAGTAACAGCCCTGAGCATTCAGGTCAGGGCTGCGAGCTGTTCGATTGTCTGCGGAAAGCGTTCAACCAGACGTATCAGGGTCGTGGCTTGGGCATTGGGTATTGCCCGTCCCTGTTCCCAGTTCTCAAGGGTTCGGGTGTTGGTGCGCAGATACATGGCGAACACTGGCCGGGAGAGGTTGAGCTGTTGGCGTATGGCAACCACTTCCTCGGCCGTGATGGGCATCAGTTTTGGCAGCTGGACCTTGTGGGTGCGCAGAGTGATCTTGCCTTGGCGCTCTTCGGCCAGCGCTTCGAGGCCATCCATCAGTTCGGAAAAAATGTCACGTTTCATAGTGGGATCTCGTGTTGATTTCTCTATCTAGCGCTTGTCTGAAAATGTTTTTCTGGGAGGGCGACAGGTCGTCTTGCTCGTTTTTGCTATACACGGTGAACAGCCAGAATTGATCGAAGCCTGACCACCCGTAATAAATCACCCGCAATCCGCCGCGCTTGCCCTTGCCTCGTCGTTGATCGCAGAAGCGGATTTTGCGCAGCCCACCGGTGCCCTCAATGAGATCGCCCGCTTCTGGATTCTTCAGCAACTTCAGTTGAAAGCTGCGAAACAGATCGTAATCCAGGTACTCGTCTCGATGTTTCTGGAACATACGTAATTCGATGAAAAGAGCATCCATGTTCTGTACGCTACCTACGTATAGCTTTGTCTCGATAATCGAATCGGTCAAGGCATCGACGCCATCCTTTTCGTTCCCGATTTCAACGGTAGACCCCGCTTGTAAAAACACCTGTAGGACGAATCGACCCGTGCGGTAAGAGCGTTCGATAAAAGAGAGGGGATACTTCGCAGTGGGACTGACCTCTGAGGCGGTGCATAAAACGATGCCTGAACATCACGACCCCACAAACGCAAAAACGGCACCCGAAGGTACCGTTTCTGTTTTCTACCGAGTGTCGCTATGCGATCAGCCCGCCAGACCCGCCTGCTGAACCAGGGTCAGCAATGGCTGCGGGTAGACGCCGAGGAAGAATGCCACCAGAGCGATGGCCAGCAGCATCACGCCGCCTGCACGTTGTTCCCAGTGCAGTTGCGCATCGTGGCGACGCAGGTTCGGTTCGATCAGGTACAAGGTGACCATGACGCGCAGGTAGTAGAAGACGCCGATGGCGCTGCCCAGTACCAGGGAACCGACCAGCCACCATTGGTGCGACTCGACACCGGTGGCGATGATGTAGAACTTGCCGATGAAGCCCGCGGTGAGCGGGATACCGGCCAGGGACAGCATCATCACGGTCATGACGGCGGTCAGGTACGGACGGCGCCAGAACAGGCCGCGGTACTCGTACAGGGCGTCGGCGTCACGGCCGTTGTACGGCGAGGACATCAGCGTGATCACGCCGAACGCGCCGAGGCTGGTGATGACGTAGGTGACCAGGTACACGCCGATGGCTTCCACGGCCAGACCCTTGCTTGCCACCAGGGCAATCAGCAGGTAACCGAAGTGAGCGATGGACGAGTAACCCAGCAGACGCTTGAGGTTGCTCTGGGTCAGTGCCAGCAGGTTACCGAACAGGATCGACGCAATGGCGATGATGGTCAGCACGTCGCTCAGCACACCGCTGCTTGCCGCCGGGGAGATCTGGAACAGACGCACCATCACCGCGAACACGGCCACTTTGGACGCGGTCGCCAGGAACGCCGCCACCGGTGCCGGAGCACCTTCGTAGACGTCCGGGGTCCAGAGGTGGAACGGTACCAGCGACAGTTTGAACGCCAGACCGATCAGCATCATGCCCAGGCCCAGTTGTGCCAGCGAGCTTGGCAGGCCGGTGGCCGCGAGGGCCTGGCCGATACCGACGAAGCTCAGGCTGCCGGAGTCGGCGTACAGCAGGGCCATACCGAACAACAGGAACGCCGAACCGGCCGCCGACAGCACCATGTACTTGATACCGGCTTCCAGCGAGCGCTTGTTGAAGAAGGCATACGCCACCAGACCGTAGACCGGCACCGAAAGCAGTTCCAGGCCGATGAACAACCCGGCCAGGTGCTGCGCGCTGACCAGGACCAGGCCACCGGCGGCGGCCATCAGGATCAGCAGGTAAAGTTCTTCACGGTTGCCCGGGTAACCCGAACCGCCATCGCCAAGGTAGGCGTGGGCGAGGGTTACACAGGCGAGGGTGGCGACCAGGATCAGCGCCATGTACAGGCAAGCGAAGGTGTCGATCTGCAGCAACGGAGTCACGGCCAGGGGCGCGACTTTCAGGGCTGGCAGGATCGACAGCAACGCCAGGTTCAGACCCGCCACGGAGATCAGGAAGGTCTGTGAGTGGTTGCGGCGCCAGGCAATCGCCAGCATCACCACGATGATCGTGGCGCTGGTGATCAACAACGGCGCAAGCGCAATAAAGTGTTGAGTCGTGAATTCCATAGCGCTCTTACCGGGCCGAAGCGAGTTGAGTGAAGGCGGTGCCGAGCCATTGCTGCACGCCATGCATCGTCGCAGCAGAGGTATCGAGGAACGGTTGCGGGTACACGCCGATGTAAATCAGCAGTGCCGCCAGACCGACCACCATGATCAGTTCGCGACCATCCATGCCATGCAGCACCGCGTCCGATTTGGACGGGCCGAAGTAGGCACGGTGGATCATGATCAGCGAGTAGACCGAACCGAACACCAGACCGGACGTCGCGATGATCGTGATCCATGGGGCGGCCGGGAACGTGCCGATCAGGATCAGGAACTCACCCACAAAGTTACCGGTACCCGGCAAGCCCAGGGACGCGGCGGCAAAGAACAGGCTGATGGCTGGCAGGTAAGCGATCTTCGACCACAGGCCACCCATTTCACGCATGTCGCGGGTGTGGGTGCGTTCGTACAACTGACCGCTGAGGATAAAGAGTGCCGCGGCCGACAGACCGTGCGCCAGCATCTGCATCACCGCGCCCTGCAGCGCCAGTTGGCTGCCGGAGTAGATGCCGATCAACACGAAGCCCATGTGGGAAACGGAGGAGTAGGCGATCAGACGCTTGATGTCGGTTTGGGCGAAGGCCAGGAACGCACCGTAGAAGATCCCGATCAGACCCAGGGTCATGGCAATCGGCGCGAACTCGGCCGAGGCATTCGGGAACAGCGGCAGGGCGAAACGCAGCAGACCGTAAGCCGCCGTCTTCAACAAGATACCGGCCAGGTCGACCGAACCTGCGGTTGGTGCCTGGGCATGAGCGTCAGGCAGCCAGGAGTGGAACGGCACCACCGGCAGCTTCACCGCGAAGGCGATGAAGAAGCCGAGCATCAGGATGTACTCGGTGGTGAGCGACATCTTGGTTTTCAGCAGGTCGGCGTAGTTGAACGTGATCACGCCAGTGCTGTTGAAGTTGACCAACACCAGACCCAGGATCGCCACCAACATGATCAGGCCGGACGCCTGAGTGAAGATGAAGAACTTGGTCGCCGCGTAGATCCGGGTTTTCTTGCCGTCCGAAGAACTGTGACCCCAGAGCGCGATGAGGAAGTACATCGGCACCAGCATCATTTCCCAGAAGAAGAAGAACATGAACAGGTCGAGGGCGAGGAACACGCCGACGACACCGCCCAGGATCCACATCAGGTTCAAGTGGAAGAAGCCAACGTGACGCTGGATCTCTTTCCACGAGCAGAGTACCGAGAGGATACCCAGCAGACCGGTCAGCAGGATCATCAGCAGCGACAGGCCATCGAGCGCCAGGTGCACGCTGATGCCGAAGCGCTCGATCCAGATGTGCTTGAACTCAAGCGCCCAGGTCGGATCGGCGCCAGGCGCCGGAGCAAATGAATAATTACCGTGGGCCCACAGCCAGAGGCCGAGCGCGAGTTCCAGGGTCATGGTCAACAGCGCAATCCAGCGGGGGAGGGTAGCGCCGAAGCGCTCACCCATCCAGCACAGCAGGCCGCCGATGAAGGGGATCAGGATTAGCCAAGGCAGAATCATGACGGGCTCAATTCCTTTCGCAAGTTCGCAAGGTTCATATTCAGACCGCTACCAGCACGATGGCGCCGATGACCAGCACGGAGCCGGCTGCCATCGATGCCGCGTACCAACGCAGTTGACCGGTTTCGGTACGGCTCAGGGCGGTGTGACCGCCTTTGGCCATACGCGGGATCAGACCGATGGTCTGGTCGAGCGGGTCTTTGCGCAGTGCGTGGCTGATCGCAAGGTATGGCTTGACGAACAGTTTGTCGTAGATCCAGTCGAAGCCCCAGGCAGCGAACCACCAGGCCGAAAGGAAGCGGCCGATGCCGCTGTTGGCGATTGCAGTGACGAAACGACGCTTGCCGAGGAACAGCAGCGCGGCCAGCAGGATACCGGCCAGGGCGATGGCGCCCGAGGCGATTTCCAGGCTGTGCTTGGCTTCGCCGCCGGCATGGCCGACGCTTTCCGGCAGCACGCCGTGCAGTGGCGGAACGATCATGGCGCCGACGAAGGTCGACAGCACGATCAGCACCGACAGCGGCAACCAGTGAGCGATGCCGTGACCGGCGTGCGCTTCAGTCTTCGCTTCACCGTGGAACGCGATGAAGATCAGGCGGAAGGTGTACAGCGAAGTCATGAACGCGCCGACCAGACCTGCGTAGAGCAGACCGTGGTTGCCGCTGGCAAACGCTTCCCAGAGGATTTCGTCCTTGGAGTAGAAGCCTGCGGTCACCAGTGGCAGGGCGGACAGTGCCGCGCCGCCGACGATGAAGCTGGCGTAGGCCAGCGGCAGTTTCTTCCACAGGCCGCCCATCTTGAAGATGTTCTGCTCGTGGTGGCAGGCAACGATCACCGCACCGGACGCAAGGAACAACAGTGCCTTGAAGAAGGCGTGGGTCATCAGGTGGAAAATCGCGCCATCCCATGCGCCAACGCCCAGCGCCAGGAACATGTAGCCGATCTGGCTCATGGTCGAGTAGGCGAGGATACGTTTGATGTCGGTCTGGACCAGTGCGGCAAAACCGGCGAGTACCAGGGTCACGCCGCCGACGATGCCAACGAGCTGCAGGATGTCCGGCGCCAACGCAAACAGGCCGTGGGTACGGGCAATCAGGTAGACGCCCGCGGTCACCATCGTTGCGGCGTGGATCAGTGCCGAAACAGGGGTAGGACCGGCCATTGCGTCCGCCAGCCAGGTTTGCAGTGGCAGTTGCGCGGATTTACCGACAGCGCCGCCCAGCAGCATCAGGGTGGCCATGACCATCCAGAAGTCGCCGGCCTGGAATTTCTGCGGTGCCAGCACCAGCAGTTCCTGGATGTTCAGCGTGCCCAACTGTTGGAACAGGATGAACAGGCCGATCGCCATGAACACGTCGCCGATACGGGTCACGATGAAGGCTTTGAGTGCCGCGTTACCGTTGTTGCGGTTGCTGTAGTAGAAACCGATCAACAGGTACGAGCACAGGCCCACGCCTTCCCAACCGAAGTACAGGAACAACAGGTTATCGCCCAGGACCAGGAACAGCATGCTGGCGATAAACAGGTTGGTGTAGGCGAAGAAGCGCGAGTAACCGGCTTCACCGCGCATGTACCAGGACGCAAACAGGTGGATCAGGAAGCCGACACCGACGACCACGCCGAGCATGGTTACGGACAGGCCATCCAGGTACAGCGCGAAGTTCGGCGTGAAGCCTTCCACCGCCATCCACTGCCACAACACTTGCGTGTAGTGACCGCCTTCAGGCGGGGCGACGTTGAATTGCCAGATCACGTAGGCCGTGACAATGGCAGACAAGCCGATGGAACCGACGCCAATCAGCGCCGAAAGGTTTTCCGAGAAGCGGCCGCGTGAGAACGACAGCAGCAGGAAACCTATGAGAGGGAATACGAAAGTCAGATAGAGAAGATTCATCCGCGCATCTCGCTGGCAGCGTCGATATCGAGAGTGTGGAAGCGGCGATACAGCTGCAACAGAATCGCCAGGCCAATACTGGCCTCGGCGGCTGCCAGGCTGATCACCAGGATGAACATGATCTGTCCATCCGGCTGACCCCAGCGGCTACCGGCGACGATGAAGGCCAAGGCGGAGGCATTCATCATGATCTCCAGGCTCATCAGCACGAAGAGAATGTTGCGCCGGACCATCAGGCCGACCAGACCGAGGCAGAACAAGATGCCGGCGACCGCCAGACCATGCTCCAAAGGGATAGCAGGCATCGTCATTGCTCCTTGGCTTCGTTGCGGCCCAAGTGGAACGCCGTGACGGCTGCGGCAAGCAGCAGCATCGAGGCGAGTTCGACCACCAGCAGATAAGGACCGAACAGGCTGATGCCCACGGCCTTGGCGTCTACGGTGGTGTGGCCGATGGCCTGGCCGCTGGCGTCGCTGAACAGTACGTACAACAGTTCAACCAGCAGCAGGGTGCCGAGGGCGACCGGGCCGAGCCAGATGCCGGGCTTGAGCCAGACGCGCTCTTGCTGAACCGAGGCCGGGCCCAGGTTCAGCATCATCACCACGAACACGAACAGCACCATGATGGCGCCAGCGTAGGCGATCACTTCCAGCACACCGGCAAACGGTGCGCCGAGGGCGAAGAACGTCATGGCCACGGCGATCAGCGAAATGATCAGGTAGAGCAGGGCGTGCACAGGGTTAGTGTTGGTGATCACGCGAAGCGTGGACACCACAGCGATACCCGATGCGAAATAGAAAGCGAATTCCATCTTTCTTCCTTAAGGCAGCAAGCTCTTCACGTTGATCGGCTGGGCTTCATTCTGCGCGGAGCCTTTAGGCTTCCCGGCAATCGCCATACCTGCAACACGATAGAAGTTGTAATCAGGGTTTTTGCCGGGGCCGGAGATCAGCAGATCTTCTTTCTCGTAAACCAGGTCCTGACGTTTGAACTCGGCCATCTCGAAATCCGGTGTCAGCTGGATCGCGGTGGTCGGGCAGGCTTCCTCGCAGAGGCCGCAGAAAATGCAGCGCGAGAAGTTGATGCGGAAGAAGTCCGGGTACCAGCGACCGTCTTCGGTTTCAGCTTTCTGCAGCGAGATGCAGCCAACCGGGCACGCCACGGCGCACAGGTTGCAGGCGACACAACGCTCTTCGCCATCAGGGTCGCGGGTCAGGACGATACGGCCACGGAAGCGCGGCGGCAGGTACACGGCTTCTTCCGGGTACTGCAGCGTGTCGCGCTTGCGGAAGGCATGGCCGAAGATCATCACCAGGCTGCGAAGCTGGGTGAAGAAGCCATGCACGATGTCAAATATGTACTTCATGATTCTCTATCCTCACTGAGCCGCGACGGCGGGCGTGTTGAGCAACACGATCGCAGCGGTCACCAGCATGTTGACGAGGGTCAGCGGCAGGCAGAACTTCCAGCTGAAATCCATCACTTGGTCATACCGTGGGCGCGGGATCGAGGCGCGCAGCAGGATGAAGAACATGATGAAGAACGCGGTTTTCAGCGCGAACCAGATGAACGGGATCTGCGGCAGAATGCCGAACGGACCGTGCCAGCCACCGAAGAACAAGGTCACCAGCAGCGCCGAAATCAACACGATGCCGATGTACTCGCCGACGAAGAACATGCCCCATTTCATGCCGGCATATTCAATGTGGTAACCGTCGGCCAGTTCCTGTTCCGCTTCCGGCTGGTCGAACGGGTGACGGTGAGTCACGGCGACGCCGGCGATGAAGAAGGTCAGGAAACCGAAGATCTGCGGAATCACGAACCACAGGTTCTGCGCCTGGTATTCAACGATGTCGCGCATGTTGAACGAGCCGACCTGGATCACGATGCCCATCAGCGACAGGCCCATGAACACTTCGTACGACACGGTTTGCGCCGAGGCCCGCAAGCTGCCCAGCAGGGCGAACTTGTTGTTGCTGGACCAGCCGGCGAACAGCACCGCGTAGACCGACAGACCGGCCATGGCGAAGAAGAACAGGATGCCGATGTTGATGTCCGCCACACCCCAGGTCGGGGTGATCGGGATGATCGCGAAGGCAATCAGCAAGGCGCTCATGGCCACGACCGGTGCCAGGGTGAAGATCACCTTGTCGGCGAACGGTGGCGTCCAGTCTTCCTTGAAGAACATCTTGATCATGTCGGCTGCAATCTGGAATGCGCCGAACGGGCCGACGCGGTTCGGACCGTAACGGTCCTGCCAGAGGGCGAGCAGACGACGCTCGACCCAGCTCAGCAGCGCGCCGCACACCACCACGGCGAGCAGAATCACGATGGCCTTGAGGACCGCGATGATCACGTCAATCACTTCAGGCGTGAACCAGGTCATTGAGCTGCCTCCTGCAGACCGTCAACGGTTTTGCCAAAGATCGCTGGCGGAATGCCGGCGATACCGGCCGGCAGTGCGACCAGACCGGCACCCAGCTCTTCGTTGATGCGCAGCGGCAGACGCAAGGTCTGGCCAGCCACGTTCAAGCTGAGCAGGGCGCCGTCATTGACACCCAGGCGATCGGCTTCGGATTTGGCCAGCGACACATAAGCGGCCGGGATGCGTTCCTGAACCGGCGCGGCTTTGGAAGAGGTCTCTTCGCTGCCGAACAGGTGGAAGAACGGCACAACCTGCCAGGTGCCCGGCGCCGGGTTGAATGCACGTGGAACAGCCGCGAACCAGTTCAGCGAATCACCGGTGCTTTCGATCAGGCGGGTGCCTGGGTCGCCAGCGCGGATGTGACCACCGACTTCGTCCTGGAACTTGTTCCAGGCTTGCGGCGAGTTCCAGCCCGGAGACCAGGCGAATGGCACTTGCTGACGCGGTTCGACCGAGCCCGAGTAACCTTCCATGGAGAAGGAGAACGCGGTGTCGATGTCCTGGGAAGTACGCGGTTCGTGCACGCTGATGTCGGCGCGCATGGCGGTACGGCCGGAGTAACGCAGCGGTTCGCGAGCCAGTTTCAGGCCTTTGATACGGAACGCGGCGGACGGCGCAGCGTCGACGATGCCCGCCAGTTGCGGTGTGCAGGCGGCGACGGCGGCGGTGACGTGGTCCAGTTGGGTCCAGTCGATCGGCTGGTTCAACAGGGTGGCGCGCAGGGCATGCAGCCAGCGCCAGCCTTCGTGAACCAGGATGCTCGCGTCGAGGTAAGTCGGGTCGAACACCTGGAAGAAGCGCTGGGCGCGACCTTCCTGGCTGACCAACGTACCGTCGCCTTCAGCGAAGCTGGCCGCTGGCAGAACCAGGTGCGCGCGATCGCTGGTGGCGGTTTTCTGATGGTCTGCAACGATCACCACTTTCGCGGCGGTCAGGGCAGCATCAACCTTGGCTTTGTCGGTGCGGGTGTACAGATCGTTTTCCAGCACGACGAGGGCGTCGGCCTTGCCGTCGATCACCGCTTGCAGCGCTGCGTCGACCGAGTCACCACCGAGCATGGCCAGGCCGAGGCTGTTGGCCTCTGGCACGATCAGGCTGATGGAACCGTTCTTCTCGCGCAGCTTCAAGGCTTTGGCGATGTTGGCGGCGGCTTCGATCAGGGCTTTGGAGCCCAGGGAAGTGCCGGCAATGATCAGCGGGCGCTTGGCCGCGAGCAGGGCGTCGGCGATGCGCTTGGCCAGTTCGAGGGCTTCAGCATCGAGGCCTTCAACCGCCGGGGCGCTGGCGTCGAGGGCGTGAGCCACGGCGAAACCGATGCGCGCCAGGTCGTCTGGAGCGGCGTGAACGCATTCTTCAGCGATGTCGTCGAGCTTGGTTTCAGCCAGGCTGGCGATGAACAGCGGGTTCAGCGCGTGCTGACCGATGTTCTTCACTGCCGCGTCGAGCCAAGGCTGAACGCGCATGGCATCGGCCATGTCTTCGGCTTTGCCTTTGACCGATTGACGCAGGGACAGGGCCATACGTGCAGCGGTCTGGGTCAGGTCTTCGCCGAGGACGAAAATCGCATCGTGGTCTTCGATGTCGCGCATGTTCGGGATCGGCAGCGGGCTGTCTTTCAACACCTGCATGACCAGGCGAATGCGTTCCAGCTCGGCGGCTTCGATACCGGAGTAGAAGTGCTCGGCGCCGACCAGTTCGCGCAACGCGTAGTTGCTTTCGAGGCTGGCACGTGGCGAACCGATACCGACAATGTTGCGACCACGCAGCAGGTCGGCGGCTTTATCCAGCGCTTCGTCCAGGCCCAGCTTGGCGCCGTTGGCCAGCAATGGCTGACGCGGGCGGTCTTCGCGGTTGACGTAGCCATAGCCGAAACGGCCACGGTCGCACAGGAAGTACTGGTTGACCGAACCGTTGAAGCGGTTTTCGATACGACGCAGTTCACCGTAGCGCTCGCCCGGGGAGATGTTGCAACCGCTGGAGCAGCCATGGCAGATGCTCGGCGAGAACTGCATGTCCCACTTGCGGTTGTAGCGCTCGGAGTGAGTCTTGTCGGTGAACACACCGGTCGGGCAGACCTCGGTGAGGTTGCCGGAGAACTCGCTTTCCAGGGTGCCGTCTTCAACGCGACCGAAGTACACGTTGTCGTGGGCGCCGAACACACCGAGGTCGGTGCCGCCGGCGTAATCCTTATAGAAGCGCACGCAGCGGTAGCAAGCGATGCAGCGGTTCATTTCGTGGGAAATGAACGGGCCCAGTTGCTGGTTCTGGTGAGTGCGCTTGGTGAAGCGATAACGGCGCTCGTTGTGGCCGGTCATCACGGTCATGTCTTGCAGGTGGCAGTGACCGCCTTCTTCACAGACCGGGCAGTCGTGAGGGTGGTTGGTCATCAGCCATTCGACGACGCTGGCGCGAAACACTTTCGCTTCTTCGTCGTCGATGGAGATCCAGCTGCCGTCGGTGGCGGGGGTCATGCAGGACATGACGATCCGACCACGCTTGTCGTTCTCGTCGGTGTACTGCTTGACCGCGCACTGGCGGCAAGCGCCAACGCTGCCTAGGGCTGGGTGCCAGCAGAAATAAGGGATATCGAGGCCTAGCGACAGACATGCCTGTAACAGGTTGTCTGCCCCATCGACTTCGAGCTCTTTGCCGTCTACGTGGATAGTGGCCATGGTTCAAAGTTCTTCGTTGGCCCGGTGTCAGCGGGCGTGGCTAATGGAATCTTGTTATTCGCGTGAATCAACACAGCCGTTTACGGCGTCATCACACGACAAAGCGAAGGGCACGGACCCTTCGCTTTTTTAAGCGTTTACGCGCCGACTACGATCGGCCTTGCCAGAGGCGGGACGACGGCGCTGGTGGGCGCGATGCCGGCTTCGAACTCGTGGCGGAAGTATTTGATTGCGCTGCCCAACGGCTCCACGGCGCCCGGTGCGTGAGCACAGAAGGTCTTGCCTGGGCCGAGGAAACCGACCAGACCCAGCAGGGTCTCGATATCGCCGGCTTGCCCTTCACCGTTTTCGATGGCGCGCAGAAGCTTGACGCTCCACGGCAAACCGTCACGGCACGGGGTGCAGAAACCGCACGATTCACGGGAGAAGAACTCTTCCATGTTGCGCAGCAGGGACACCATGTTGACGCTGTCGTCCACCGCCATGGCCAGGCCGGTACCCATACGGGTGCCCACTTTGGCGATGCCGCCGGCGTACATTTGTGCGTCCAGGTGTTCCGGCAACAGGAAACCGGTACCGGCGCCGCCTGGCTGCCAGCACTTGAGCTTGAAGCCATCGCGCATGCCGCCGGCGTAGTCTTCGAACAACTCGCGACCGGTGACGCCGAACGGCAATTCCCACAGGCCCGGGTTCTTGACCTTGCCGGAGAAGCCCATGAGCTTGGTGCCCATGTCTTCGCTGCCTTCGCGGGCCAACGATTTGTACCAGTCCACGCCGTCGGCAATGATCGCCGGCACGTTGCACAGGGTTTCAACGTTGTTCACGCAAGTTGGCTTGCCCCACACGCCAACGGCGGCAGGGAAGGGCGGCTTGGAGCGCGGGTTGGCGCGACGGCCTTCCAGGGAGTTGATCAGTGCGGTTTCTTCACCGCAGATGTAACGCCCGGCGCCGGTGTGGACGAACAGCTCGAAATCGAAGCCGCTGCCCAGGATGTTCTTGCCCAGCAGACCGGCTGCCTTGGCTTCTTCCACGGCACGGTTGAGGTGCTTGGCGGCGGTGGTGTATTCGCCACGCAGGAAAATGTAGCCACGGTAGGTTTTCAGCGCGCGAGCACTGATCAGCATGCCTTCGATCAGCAGATGGGGCAGTTGCTCCATCAGCATGCGGTCTTTCCAGGTGTTCGGTTCCATCTCGTCCGCGTTGCACAGCAGGTAGCGGATGTTGATGGATTCGTCTTTGGGCATCAGGCCCCACTTCACGCCCGTGGGGAAGCCTGCACCGCCGCGACCTTTAAGGCCGGCGTCTTTCACGGTCTGGACGATGTCGTCCTGAGCCATGTCAGCGAACGCTTTGCGCGCTGCCGCGTAACCGTTCTTGGCCTGGTACTCGTCGAGCCAGACAGCTTCGCCGTCGTCGCGCAGACGCCAGGTCAGCGGGTGAGTCTCGGCCGAACGCTTGATGCGGTTGGCTGGACCGAAGGAAGTCAGGGTCATACGTAGCCCTCGAGCAATTTGGCAACGCCGGCAGGCTGCACATCGCCGAAAGTGTCGTCGTCGATCATCAACGCCGGCGCCTTGTCACAGTTGCCGAGGCAGCAGACCGGCAGCAGGGTGAAACGACCGTCGGCGGTGGTCTGACCCAGGCCGATACCCAGATTGCTCTGGATTTCGCTGACCACCGATTCATGGCCGCCGATGTAGCAGACCATGCTGTCGCAGACGCGAATGATGTGACGGCCCACTGGCTGACGGAAGATCTGGCTATAGAACGTCGCCACACCTTCAACGTCGCTCGCCGGGATGCCGAGGATCTCGCCGATGGCGTAGAGCGCGCCGTCAGGCACCCAGCCACGTTCCTTCTGGACGATCTTCAGGGCTTCGATCGACGCCGCGCGCGGGTCTTCGTAGTGATGCAGCTCGTGCTCGATGGCCGAGCGCTCGGTTTCACTCAAGGTGAAACGGTCTGTCTGGATAAGCGTGCTGTTCATGCTTAGCGGTCCACGTCGGCCATAACGAAATCGATACTACCCAGGTACGCGATCAAGTCCGCGACCATGCTGCCTTTGATCACCGAAGGGATCTGCTGCAGGTGCGGGAAGCTTGGGGTGCGAATCCGGGTGCGGTAGCTCATGGTGCCGCCATCGCTCGTCAGGTAATAACTGTTGATGCCCTTGGTCGCTTCGATCATCTGGAAGGATTCGTTGGCCGGCATGACCGGGCCCCACGAAACTTGCAGGAAGTGCGTGATCAGGGTCTCGATGTGCTGCAGCGTGCGTTCTTTCGGTGGCGGCGTGGTCAGCGGGTGATCCGCCTTGTACGGGCCTTCCGGCATGTTGCGCATGCACTGCTCGATGATCTTGATGCTCTGGCGCATTTCTTCGACGCGCACGATGCAACGATCGTAGGCATCGCCATTGACGGCCAGCGGCACTTCGAATTCGAAGTTCTCGTAACCGGAGTACGGGCGCGCTTTGCGCAGGTCGAAGTCGCAACCGGTCGAACGCAAGCCTGCACCAGTGACGCCCCATTCGAAGGCTTCTTTGGTGTTGTAGGCGGCGACACCGATGGTCCGGCCTTTGAGGATGCTGTTGTCCAGCGCGGCTTTCTGGTATTCGTCCAGGCGCTTTGGCATCCACTCGACGAAGTCTTTCACCAGTTTTTCCCAGCCGCGTGGCAGGTCGTGAGCGACGCCGCCGATGCGGTACCACGCCGGGTGCAGACGGAAACCGGTAATGGCTTCGATCACCGTGTACGCCTTCTGACGGTCGGTGAACGTGAAGAACACCGGGGTCATGGCGCCGACGTCCTGGATGTAAGTCCCCAGGAACAGCAGGTGGCTGGTGATCCGGAAGAACTCGGCCATCATGATGCGGATGACGTCGACCTTCTCGGGCACCTTGATGCCGGCCAGCTTCTCGACCGAGAGCACGTACGGCAGGTTGTTCATCACGCCGCCGAGGTAGTCGATACGGTCGGTGTACGGAATGAAACTGTGCCAGGACTGACGCTCGGCCATCTTCTCGGCACCACGGTGGTGGTAACCGACGTCCGGCACGCAGTCGACGATCTCTTCACCGTCCAGCTGCAAGATGATGCGGAACGCACCGTGCGCAGAAGGGTGGTTAGGACCGAGGTTGAGGAACATGTAGTCCTCGTTCGCCCCGGAACGCTTCATGCCCCAGTCTTCAGGCTTGAAGCGCGCGGCTTCTTCCTCAAGCTGTTGCTTGGCCAGGGTCAGGCTGAACGGATCGAACTCGGTGGCACGGGCCGGGAAGTCCTTGCGCAGCGGGTGACCTTCCCAGGTCGGCGGCATCATGATGCGGGTCAGGTGCGGGTGACCGGCAAAGTTGATGCCGTACATGTCCCACACTTCACGCTCGTACCAGTTGGCGTTCGGCCAGATACCGGTCACGGTCGGCACGCTAAGGTCGCTCTCGGACAAGGCAACCTTGATCATGACGTCACTATTACGTTCGATCGACATCAAGTGATAGAACACAGTGAAGTCGGCGCCGTTTGGCAGCCCTTGACGCTTGGTGCGCAGACGCTCGTCCACGCCGTGCAGGTCATAGAGCATGACGTACGGCTTGGGCAGGTTGCGCAGGAAGGTCAGGACTTCGACGAGTTTGGCACGGGCAACCCAAAGCACCGGCATGCCGGTGCGGGTAGGCTGGGCGGTGAACGCCTCGGGGCCAAAACGGTTGTTCAGTTCGACGACCACATCCTGGTCGTCTGCCTTATAAGGCGGGATGTACAGAGCACTGCCTGTAGTCATGGTTATTTATCGCTTTCGGTCAACGTAAAGAATGAAGCCAGGTTCTCGTTCTATTAAAGAAGCAGAGCTGGATCAGACTTCGTCGGGGCTGCGCAGGTTGGTGACTGCGATTCGCTGTTCGCGGCGCTGTTCCTTTTGCGAAGGCATCTCGGCGCGGTATACGCCTTGATCACCGACGACCCAGGAAAGCGGACGACGCTCCTGTCCAATCGACTCTTGCAAGAGCATCAAGCCTTGCAAAAAAGCTTCAGGGCGGGGCGGGCAGCCAGGCACGTAGACGTCCACGGGCAGGAACTTGTCCACCCCTTGAACGACGGAGTAGATGTCGTACATGCCACCGGAGTTGGCGCACGAACCCATGGAGATAACCCATTTAGGTTCGAGCATTTGCTCGTAGAGACGCTGAATGATCGGCGCCATCTTGATGAAGCAGGTACCAGCGATAACCATGAAATCCGCCTGACGCGGCGATGCCCGGATAACCTCGGCGCCAAAGCGCGCGATGTCGTGGGGCGCCGTGAAGGCGGTGGTCATTTCCACGTAGCAGCACGAAAGACCGAAGTTATACGGCCACAGGGAGTTCTTGCGCCCCCAGTTGACTGTGCCGTTAAGCACGTCTTCTAGCTTGCCCATGAAGATGTTTTTGTGGACTTGATCTTCTAACGGATCGGAAACGGTTTCCCGTTCGCCAATCGGGTACTGCTCGTTAGGAGCATCGGGGTCGATCCTGGTGAGATTGTATTGCATTGCCAAAGCCTCATTGTTTCAGCTTCGCCTGCCGCTTGCGACGAGCTTCCGGAGCCCAGTCAAGGGCGCCCACTCGGAACAGGTAGACAAGACCTGCCAACAGAATTGCTATGAAAACGAGAGCTTCGACGAATCCGGTCCAGCCGCTTTCGCGGACGGACACAGACCAGGCAAAGAGAAAGAGGGCTTCGATATCGAAGATCACGAAGAGCATCGCGACCAGATAGAATTTGGCTGAGAGCCGCAAGCGGGCGCCACCTGTAGGTAGCATGCCTGACTCGAACGGTTCGTTTTTGCTGCGGCCCCAGGCTTTTGACCCGAGGAGGCTGGAGACGCCGAGCATGAAGGCGCAGAGGCCGACAACGCCCAGAAGGAAAATGGCAAAGCCCCAGTTGTGGGCCATGAGTCCTGTCGCTTCGGGCATGCTGGAAATCCTTAACAGAGAGCAAAGGTCTCTGAGCTTGAAAAAGAAACAACGCAGTGACGATATGTCGCAGCAATCAATCCCGCTGATTTTATGGCACAACACCGTGCAAGTAAAATTCCTATAGCGAAATTATTTACAGGAATAAGGACATAGCGCACCTCCAAAGCCACGCAGCCCATGCGTTGCGGGCATTAGCCGGGTTTTCATCAATATTGTTTTGTAGGGAATGTAACGAACATAGTTGCCGCCAAATGACAATCATTATTGTTTGCGATGGTTTTTAAACTGGTTATCCAGGTTGGGGCGGGGAAGTTGTCTTATATGCGCGTTACTACAAGTAGCGGGCGGGGTTGTTTTACCCTGCTTTCCTGATCTTGAAACTGCTCTGAATCAAGGTTTTTGGCTGCACGCGTTCCCCCGTAGGAGCGAGGCTTGCCCGCGAAGAATACGCCGCGGTGCTTCAGACTTACCGCGTCATCGTTCTTCGCGGGCAAGCCTCGCTCCTACGGGGGGGCGGTGGTGTTTCAAAAAATGCAGGCAAAAAAACGCCCCGAACCAGTCGGGGCGTCAGATGTGCGACGTTGCGGTTAGCTTTCTATTCGGTCCGCAACGGCCGTTTGCTCAGGCGAATCGGATTAGTGGAACTGTTCTTCTTCAGTCGAACCGGTCAGAGCGGTTACCGAAGACGTGCCACCTTGAATCACGGTGGTCATGTCGTCGAAGTAGCCGGTGCCCACTTCCTGCTGGTGAGCCACGAAGGTGTAGCCCTTCGAAGCGTCAGCGAACTCTTGCTCTTGCAGTTTCACGTAGGCAGTCATGTCGTTGCGGGCGTAGTCGTGCGCCAGGTTGAACATGCTGTGCCACATGTTGTGAATGCCGGCCAGGGTGATGAACTGGTGCTTGTAACCCATGGCGGACAGTTCGCGCTGGAACTTGGCGATGGTCGCGTCGTCCAGGTTTTTCTTCCAGTTGAAGGAAGGCGAGCAGTTGTACGACAGCAGTTGGTCCGGGTATTCCTTTTTGATCGCTTCAGCGAAACGACGCGCTTCGTCCAGGTCCGGCTTGGCGGTTTCGCACCAGATCAGGTCGGCATACGGAGCGTAAGCCAGGCCGCGAGCGATCGCCTGGTCCAGGCCGGCGCGTACTTTGTAGAAGCCTTCCTGAGTACGTTCGCCAGTCACGAACGGCTGGTCGTATGGGTCGCAATCGGAAGTCAGCAGGTCAGCCGCGTTAGCGTCGGTACGAGCCAAAATGATGGTCGGTGTGCCAGCAACGTCAGCTGCTAGACGAGCAGCGGTCAGCTTCTGCACAGCTTCCTGGGTAGGAACCAGTACCTTGCCGCCCATGTGGCCGCATTTTTTCACGGAAGCCAGTTGGTCTTCGAAGTGAACGCCGGCGGCGCCTGCTTCGATCATGCTCTTCATCAGCTCGTAAGCGTTCAGAACGCCGCCGAAACCGGCTTCAGCGTCAGCCACGATCGGTGCGAAGTAGTCGATGTAACCTTCATCGCCCGGGCCTTTGCCGGCTTTCCACTGGATCTGGTCGGCACGACGGAACGAGTTGTTGATGCGCTTGACCACGGTTGGAACCGAGTCCACCGGGTACAGCGACTGGTCCGGGTACATCGATTCGGCGGAGTTGTTGTCCGCAGCAACCTGCCAGCCCGACAGGTAGATTGCCTGGATGCCGGCTTTGACTTGTTGTACAGCCTGGCCGCCGGTCAGGGCGCCCATGCAGTTGACGAAATCTTTATCAGGACGGAAGGATGGCTTGGCGCCCTGGGTGACCAGGTTCCACAGCTTCTCGGCGCCCAGTTTTGCAAAGGTGTGCTCAGGTTGAACCGAGCCACGCAGGCGGACGACGTCAGCAGCGGAGTAAGCGCGTGTCACGCCTTTCCAGCGTGGGTTTTCAGCCCAATCTTTTTCGAGGGCTGCAATTTGCTGTTCGCGTGTCAGTGCCATGGAGATAAACCTCGTCGCATAGGTCTGTGTGGAAAATTCCTGCTCCTGCCAAGTACGCGATTCAATTGGGGCGTAAGAGGCTGCTCGCTGACCAGAAGCTTAGGTGGTCAAGTCGGATTCGGCGGGATTGGCGACGGGATGAACGATGGGCTCGAGGGGAAGTGAGCAGGTAAGGGCGAACTGGCGAGCGCATTCGGGCGTCGTGGGCCTTGGTACGAACTTCAGTGTGGAGCCGGGTTACCTAATTACGCTTCCGTCCCTCGGGACAACTTCGTTCCAGTCGGCAACCTCGTCAAACACACCTTGTGGGCGGTACAGACACGAAGCGGCTCGCGGGGTAGATGCGAGCAGCGCCTCGAAGGCCCTTGCCAGGGCCCCTGATTAGCGGGAGCGAGGCCATCATGCCTTTGCTTTTTTGTATCGTCAAACGTTTTGTAGTGCTTTTTTTCGGGCACTACATCTTTGGTCTAATACGACTAATCAGTCAGTTTTCGGTGGTTTAGTCCAAAGTATCGACTTTCACCCGCAACGTCATGTCATCCCTGCCCTGAGTCGAGTAGCTGCGGGTCTGGCCCTGTTTATCGGCTTGGGTCTGACGGTTCACACCGGCCAGGGTGATCCACTCGCCCAAGCGTCCCGTGACAGTTGTGTCGGTACTTTGCACATTCACTACATCTGGGCGTTCCTGGCTCATGCGGTCACGGTTGGTACTGATCGCCAGGTGAACGATGTCGCCGGTAACGCTGGCGGTGACGTAGAAGCCCTGAGTGACGTTGCGGTACTCGGTCTGGCTGCGCAGATCACCATAGGAATCGGTCTGAGTGCTGGTGAGCGGGACGCTTTGGCCGACCTGAATCAGCGCCGGTGTGCCTTCACTGGCCTGAATCTGCTGGATGCCGCCATCACGGCTGTCGGTGCTGCGATTGATGATGCGCGTCTGGCTCGGTTTGGCGCCGTTGACCGAGTAGCCCTCGTCGCCCTGGAAGTTGTTTTCGTTGGTGTCGACCGTGATCAGCAGGCGCTTTGCAGCAACGTCGAGTTGTGCGACAAGGGCCTTAAGTTCGTCGATCTTGCGCTGTTCTGCGTTGACAATCAGTTGGTTGCCGTAAGCGCTGACCTGTCCGTCCTTGCCGATGAAATCCTGTGCCATGGGTAGCATATCGGCGCTGGTGTGGTAATTCAGGGGCACGATCTCGGTGGCTGCCATGACTGAAAAACTGCACGTCAGCAGCAGCGTGGTGAGCAGGGTGCGTAGGGACATATCCGTTATCTCCGACATCTTGAAGTGTTGATATTGCCAGTTTGTCGGCCCGGCGTGGGGCAAGTTGAATCGTAGACAGCAAAACGCCCCGGCATCGGTCGATGGCGAGGCGTTTTGTGGTGTTCTGGTGGGCTTTTGTGGCGAGGGAGCTTGCTCCCGCTGGGCTGCACGGCAGCCCTAAAAATCTTGGGAACGCTTCGCGCCCCAGCGGGAGCAAGCTCCCTCGCCACAGTAATCTCCCATCACAGGGAATTAAGCGGAGTGCCGCACCATGTCCACATGCGGAATCCCGGCTTCCAGGAACTCCTCACTGACCAGGCTGAAGCCCAGGCGCTCATAGAACGCCGTGGCCTGGACCTGTGCGCTCAGCATCTGCTGCTTCAGATCGCGCTTCTCGGCTTCACCGATCACCGCTTGCATCAGCGCATCGCCGACTTTCAAACCGCGCCAGTCTTTCAGCACCGAGACCCGGCCAATGTGCCCGTCGGGCAGCAGGCGGGCGGTGCCAATCGGAAAGTCGCCTTCGAAGGCCAGGAAATGCACCGCCGTTGCGTCATCCGCATCCCATTCCAATTCTGGCGGAACGGATTGCTCGGCAATGAACACCGTCTCACGAATGCGCCGGATCTCGGCGTTGTCCTTTTGCCAGTCTGCGACACGAACGTGAATTTTATTCATCGGCAAACCCCAGGCTTCCTTGCTTGATCAGTTCGCACAGCAAGCCGCGGCTGTCTTCGTCGGTCAGCCACTCGCCCAGATTGTCGGCGTGCAGGGAGTCGGCAGCGCAGATCATTTTCAGCAGCTCACGCAGCTTGCCTGGCAGATAACGGCTCTGGCCGCTGGCGAACAGCAACAGGTCGTCATCGACTTCGGACCAGGCCAGGCGTGCGCTCGGGTTGCGGATCAGTATTGCGCCTTGCTCCAGGCTGGCAAGCAGGTCGTCTTCTTCGATCTCTTCCGGGCCTACCACGAGTTCCGGGTAGCGCGGCTCGGTCATGTACTGGCCAAACCAGGTCAGCAGCAGGCGCTCGTCGCTCATGTGCTCGGCCAGCAAGGCTTTCAGGCGATCAAGGGCGTCGTGCTGAATCTGGTGCGGATCGACCGCCGGCAGGGCGTCGGCATCGGTGTAGCGCTCTTCATCGGTCAGGAACTGGCTGAGGAAGTCAGTGAAGTGAGTCAGCACTTCAGAAGCGCTCGGGGCGCGGAAGCCGACCGAGTAGGTCATGCAGTCATCAATCGCAACACCGCAGTGGGCCAGGCGCGGCGGCAGGTAGAGCATGTCGCCAGGCTCCAGGACCCACTCATCGGTGGCTTCGAAATCAGCGAGGATGCGCAGGTCCGCGTGTTGCAGCAACTTGCTCTCGGAATCGCACATCTGGCCGATTTTCCAGTTGCGCTTGCCGTGACCCTGCAGCAGGAACACATCGTAGTTATCGAAGTGCGGACCGACGCTGCCACCCGGGGCGGCGAAGCTGATCATCACGTCGTCGACGCGCCAGCTCGGCAGGAAGCGGAAGTTTTCCAGCAGCTCAGAAACTTCCGGGACGAACTGGTCAACCGCTTGAACCAGCAGGGTCCAGTCACGTTCCGGCAGTTTGCTGAATTCGTCTTCGGCGAACGGACCGCGACGCAATTCCCAAGGGCGCTCGCCGTTTTCGATTACCAGGCGCGATTCAACTTCTTCTTCCAGCGCCAGGCCAGCCAGTTCGTCGGCGTCAATCGGGCTTTCGAATTCAGGAATCGCCTGACGGATCAGCAGGGGTTTTTTCTGCCAGTAGTCGCGCAGGAATTCGCGCGCCGTGATGCCGCCCAGAAGTTGAAGAGGAATGTCAGGATTCATGTGTAACCTATTGAAAAAATGCACTTTTCAGACGGGAATAAAAACGCCCGGCGCTGCCGGGCGTCTCAAACGGGTAAAACGGTCGATCAGATGCGTTTGGCTTGTGCCACGGCGTTACCGATGTAGTTCGCCGGGGTGAGCAATTTCAGCTCGGCCTTGGCAGCGGCTGGCATGTCCAGGCCGTCGATGAAAGTTTGCAGTGCTTCAGGGCTGATGCCCTTGCCACGCGTCAACTCTTTCAGCTTTTCATACGGGTTTTCGATGTTGTAGCGACGCATCACGGTCTGGATCGGCTCGGCCAGCACTTCCCAGCACGCGTCCAGGTCAGCTGCGATCTTCTGAGCGTTAAGCTCCAGTTTGCTGATGCCCTTGAGGCTGGCTTCGTACGCGATCACGCTGTGGGCGAAGCCGACACCGAGGTTGCGCAGCACGGTGGAGTCGGTCAGGTCACGCTGCCAGCGGGAGATCGGCAGCTTGCTCGCCAAATGCTGGAACAGCGCGTTGGCGATACCCAGGTTGCCTTCGGAGTTCTCGAAGTCGATCGGGTTGACCTTGTGCGGCATGGTCGACGAACCGATTTCGCCAGCGATGGTGCGCTGCTTGAAATAACCCAGGGAAATGTAGCCCCAGATGTCGCGGTCGAAGTCGATCAGGATGGTGTTGAAACGGGCGATCGCGTCGAACAGCTCGGCGATGTAGTCGTGCGGTTCGATCTGCGTGGTGTACGGGTTGAAGCCCAGGCCCAGCTCGTCTTCGATGAAGGCGCGGGCGTTCTCTTCCCAGTCGATCTCAGGGTAGGCCGACAGGTGAGCGTTGTAGTTGCCGACAGCGCCGTTGATCTTGCCCAGCAGCGGAACGGCAGCGACTTGAGCGATCTGACGCTCCAGACGGTAAACCACGTTCGCCAGCTCTTTGCCCAGGGTGGTCGGCGAGGCCGGTTGACCGTGGGTGCGCGACAGCATTGGCACGTCAGCGAAACGGATGGCCAGTTCGCGGATGGCTTGAGCGGTCTGGCGCATCAGCGGCAGCATCACGTCATCACGACCTTCGCGCAGCATCAGGGCGTGGGACAGGTTGTTGATGTCCTCGCTGGTGCAGGCAAAGTGGATGAACTCGCTGACCTTGGCCAGTTCCGGCAGCTTGGCCGCCTGCTCCTTGAGCAGGTATTCGATGGCTTTGACGTCGTGGTTGGTGGTGCGCTCGATCTCTTTGACACGCTCGGCGTGCTCCAGAGCGAAGTTCTCCGCCAGGGTGTTCAGCACCGCGTTGGCTTCGGCGGAAAACGCCGGCACTTCGCTGATGCCTGGGTGAGCGGCCAGGCGCTGGAGCCAGCGCACTTCAACCAGAACGCGAGCACGGATCAGGCCGTACTCGCTGAAAATTGGGCGCAGGGCCTGGGTTTTGCCGGCGTAGCGGCCGTCAACAGGGGAAACCGCAGTGAGCGAAGAAAGCTGCATGGGGTGTTCTCGGACAGTCGGGCAACGAAATGGGGCGCGTATCATACATGAAAAAATCCGCCGGTCCGTTGCCAACTGACCGGCGTATTACGCGTTACAGATCTAAAGCGGTGTTGCGGGCGCGGTTCAGCTGCTGCGCATCAGCGGGTAAAGCTCTTTGAGCAACTTGCGACGGCTGATCACCAGCTGCCAGCGATGGCCGCCCAACTGCCGCCACAGGCGCGCCGAACGAATCCCGGCCAGCAACAGGGCGCGGATTTTCGAGGCGTTGCTCGGTTGCTGCAGGTTGCGCATGTCGCCGTGGACCTGAATCCGTTGGCGCAAGGTGCTCAGGGTGTCCTGGTACAGCGCACCGCAGGCCGCAATCACGTTTTCGTGGGCCGGGCCGAAGTGCTCGACCTGGGACTGAATCTGCGGCAAACGCTTGCCGATCACATCGAGCAAGTCGTCGCGCTTGGCCAGCTGACGCTCCAGGCCCAGCATGGCCAGGGCGTAACGCAGCGGTTCGCGCTGCAGGGTGCTCGGGTCGCGTTCCAGGGCGCCGATCAATGCGCGATAGCCTTCGCGCAGATTGAGGTCGTCGCCGCCGTACACTTCCAGGGTGTCCTTGGGGTCGCGGATCAGCAGGCTGCCGAGCATGCAGGTCAGGCCGGCTTCGGTGGTCTGGCCGGTCTTGGCAATCTTGTCGACGAGGACGGCGGCGAGAAACACGCCGCCCAGCGCCGTCAGTTGCTCCTGAGTGGGGTTCATGCCTTGCTGCTCCATGGCTCTGCGACTTCAATCACGCCGCCGCCGAGGCAGATTTCACCGTCGTAGAACACCACGGACTGGCCCGGGGTGACCGCGCGCTGTGGGTCATCGAAGGTGGCGCGATAGCCGGTGGCGGTTTTTTCCAGCGTGCAGGGCTGATCGCTTTGGCGATAACGAACCTTGGCGGTCAACTTGCGCGGCTCGGTCAGATCGATCGGGTTGACCCAATAGATGTCCGAGGCGAGCAGGGCGCGGGAGAACAGGTAAGGATGGTCATTGCCCTGGCCGACGATCAGCTCGTTGTGTTCCAGGTCCTTGATCAGCACGTACCATGGCTCGTCACCGGCGTCTTTCAAGCCGCCGATGCCCAGGCCCTGACGCTGGCCGATGGTGTGATACATCAAGCCGTGGTGACGGCCGATGACTTCACCTTCGGTGGTCTTGATCTCGCCCGGTTGGGCCGGCAGGTATTGCTTGAGGAAGTCGCTGAAGCGGCGTTCGCCGATAAAGCAGATCCCTGTGGAATCCTTTTTCTTCGCGGTGGCGAGTTCGTGTTTCTCGGCAATCGCGCGCACTTCGGGCTTTTCCAGTTCACCGACCGGGAACAGCGTCTTGGCGATCTGTTCGCCGCCGACGGCGTGCAGGAAATAACTCTGGTCCTTGTTCGGGTCCAGGCCCTTGAGCAGTTCGGTGCGGCCATCGATGTCGCGGCGGCGCACGTAGTGGCCGGTAGCGATCAGGTCGGCGCCGAGCACCATGGCGTAGTCGAGGAACGCCTTGAACTTGATCTCGCGGTTGCACAGGATGTCCGGGTTCGGCGTGCGACCGGCCTTGTACTCGGCCAGGAAGTGCTCGAACACGTTGTCCCAGTACTCGGCGGCGAAATTGGCGGTGTGCAGCTTGATGCCAATCTTGTCGCACACGGCCTGGGCATCCGCCAGGTCGTCCATGGCGGTGCAGTATTCCGTTCCATCGTCTTCTTCCCAGTTCTTCATGAACAGGCCTTCCACCTCATAACCCTGCTCGATCAGCAGGAGAGCGGAAACGGAAGAGTCCACGCCGCCGGACATGCCGACAATGACGCGCTTCTTTTGTGTGTCAGAAGGGGCTGGATCACGCATAGGGATTCAATGAGTGTCTTGAAAAAGGACGCGATTCTAACAGGCCGAAGCCCGCAAGGCTAAAGAGAAGGGCGGATCAGTTCGAGACTGTAGTGCTGGCCGTCCAGATAATCATCGATACAGCGGATGATCAGCTCACTGCGCCAGTTTGCGCGCTGTGCCAGCAATTCGTCACGCGTCAGCCATTTTGCGCCGACGATGCCGTCATCCAGTTGATAGTCGGGGTAATGTTTGAGCGGCTTTGCGGTGAAACAGACCCGCTGGTAGGTCACGCCGTTGCTGGGGGCGGTGTAGAGGTAAATGCCCACCACGCCGGTCGGTTCGACGTCCCAGCCGGTTTCTTCCAGGGTTTCGCGCACGGCGGCTTCGATCAGGGTTTCGTCCGGGTCCAGATGGCCGGCCGGCTGGTTGAGCACCGTTCGTCCGTGCTTGAGTTCTTCGACCATCAGAAAGCGACCATTGTCTTCGACGATGGTGGCGACGGTGATGTGGGGTAGCCAATCCATGAAGCTTCCTCGGTTTCTAATATTGGAATAAAGAACAGTGTGGGAGCGAGCCTGCTCGCGATGACGGTGGGTCAGTCGACATCAATGTTGAATGATATATCGCTATCGCGAGCAGGCTCGCTCCCACATTGGTGCGTATTTCATAGATGAAAAGTGTGGGGCACAAACAGAAACCCCGGCACTGGGCCGGGGCTTCTTTGCATCCTTACAACCTTAAACCAACGCAGCGATCGCGGCGTTGAAGGTGTTGCTTGGGCGCATGGCCTTGCTGATCAGCTCGGCATTAGCGTGGTAGTAACCGCCGATGTCCACTGGCTTGCCCTGAACGGCGTTGAGCTCGGCAACGATGGTTGCTTCGTTCTCGGCCAGGGTCTTGGCCAGTTCGCCGAACTGCGCTTGCAGTGCAGCGTCTTCGGTCTGGGCGGCCAGGGCCTGGGCCCAGTACAGCGCCAGGTAGAAGTGGCTGCCGCGGTTGTCGATATTGCCGACTTTGCGCGATGGCGACTTGTTGTTGTCCAGGAACTGGCCAGTGGCCTGATCCAGGGTCTTGGCCAGCACCAGCGCTTTCGGGTTGTTGTAAGTAACACCCAGATGCTCAAGGGAAGCGGCCAGGGCCAGGAACTCGCCCAGGGAATCCCAGCGCAGGAAGTTCTCTTCCAGCAGCTGTTGAACGTGCTTCGGTGCCGAACCGCCGGCGCCGGTTTCGAACAGACCGCCGCCATTCATCAGCGGAACGATCGACAGCATCTTGGCGCTGGTGCCCAGTTCCATGATCGGGAACAGGTCAGTCAGGTAGTCGCGCAGTACGTTGCCGGTCACCGAGATGGTGTCCTTGCCTTCGCGGGTACGGCCCAGGGTGAAGGCCATCGCGTCGACTGGCGACATGATGCGGATGTCCAGGCCGGAGGTGTCGTGATCCTTCAGGTAGGCCTGAACTTTCTCGATCACTACACCGTCGTGGGCGCGCATCGGGTCCAGCCAGAAAATAGCCGGGGTTGCGCTTGCACGGGCACGGTTGACGGCCAGTTTGACCCAATCCTGGATCGGCGCGTCTTTGGTCTGGCACATGCGGAAGATGTCGCCGGCTTCAACCGACTGCTCCAGCAGAGTGCGGCCAGCGCCGTCGGAAACCCGAACCACGCCGTTGGCCTTGATCTGGAACGTCTTGTCGTGGGAACCGTACTCTTCGGCTTTTTTCGCCATCAGGCCAACGTTTGGCACGCTGCCCATGGTGGTCGGATCGAAAGCGCCGTGCAGCTTGCAGTCTTCGATCACCGCCTGGTAGATGGTGGCGTAGCAGCGATCCGGGATCACCGCCTTGGTGTCGTGCAGCTGACCGTCAGTGCCCCACATTTTGCCGGAGTCACGGATCATCGCCGGCATCGAGGCGTCGACGATCACGTCGCTCGGCACGTGCAGGTTGGTGATGCCTTTGTCGGAGTTGACCATGGCCAACGACGGACGAACGGCGTAGACCGCCTGGATGTCCGCTTCGATCTGCGCTTGTTGCTCGGCCGGCAAGGCCTTGATGCGAGCGTACAGGTCGCCGATGCCGTTGTTCAGGTTGAAACCGATCTGTGCCAGCACGTCAGCGTGCTTGGCCAGTGCGTCTTTATAGAACTCGGCTACGATCTGGCCGAACATGATCGGGTCGGAGACCTTCATCATGGTGGCTTTCAAGTGAACCGACAGCAGCACGCCTTTTTGTTTGGCGTCTTCGATCTCGGCAGCGATGAAGCTGCGCAGAGCGTTTTTGCTCATGACCGCGCAATCGAGGATCTCACCGGCTTGCACGGTGGTTTTTTCTTTCAGGACGGTGGTGGTGCCGTCTTGAGCGATCAGTTCGATTTTGACGGCATCAGCGGCGTCGATCAGGGCGGCTTTTTCGCTGCCGTAGAAATCACCGGTGCTCATGTGTGCGACATGGGACTTGGAGTCCGCAGCCCAGGCGCCCATTTTGTGCGGGTGCTTGCGTGCATAGTTCTTGACCGACAGCGGTGCACGACGATCAGAGTTGCCTTCGCGCAGAACCGGGTTCACGGCGCTGCCCTTGATCTTGTCGTAACGCGACTTGGCGAGCTTGTCGGCGTCGGTGGTCACGGTTTCCGGGTAGTCCGGCAGGGCGAAGCCCTGGGCTTGCAGCTCTTTGATTGCGGCTTGCAGTTGCGGAACCGAGGCGCTGATGTTCGGCAGCTTGATGATGTTGGCTTCAGGCGTAACGGCCAGATCGCCCAGTTCGGCGAGGTGGTCGGCTACGGCTTTGTCACCCAATTGCTCGGGGAAGCTGGCCAGGATGCGCCCTGCAAGAGAGATATCGCGGGTTTCCACGGCGATATCAGCCGAAGCGGTGAACGCTTCTACGATAGGCAACAGTGAATAGGTGGCGAGGGCGGGAGCTTCGTCGGTGAAGGTATAGATGATCTTCGAGCGGGTGGGCATATTCGGATTAACTCTCTCTTCTTTGCTAAAGCGTGCGCAGAAACTCGAGGGGCGCCGGGTAAGCGCGTTCGTTCAAAGTCATCCATGAGCCGAATGTCGAGGTTTCTTTGCGGTGATGTTGGGTGCATCGGTCGAGCGTCAAGCGGGTGGGTTGCGGTAACAACCCTGCTTTTTCAGGCCCCAAGCCTCGTAGTAGAGAGGTCGGCCATCGTGACTCTGCGGTCAGCGGGCGGCATTATACATAGGTAGCTGGCAATCTGCCGATGGTTCATATGCAACGATTCTCGTCCATTGGTCTAAAGGTCGCAGGGGCGAGGGGGGCGTAGAGTCTTGCACCGTGCTTGAGTTTGGCGCTTTTCCCTTTGCTTTCAGGCTTGTACGTCGCGAACTGTGCAGCTTTGCGGCAGATGGATGGAACATAGGGTTTGCGTGCCGATTTAACTGGGGTACGCTCGAACGAAGCCAGATGTTCAATCCAAACAATGGAGTTCAGCATGGGATACAAGAAGATTCAGGTTCCAGCAGTCGGCGACAAAATCACCGTCAACGCGGACCATTCTCTCAATGTTCCTAACAACCCGATCATCCCCTTCATCGAAGGTGATGGTATTGGCGTTGATATCAGCCCGGTCATGATCAAGGTTGTCGATGCTGCTGTTAAGAAGGCTTACGGCGGCGAGCGCAAAATTTCCTGGATGGAAGTCTATGCCGGGGAGAAAGCGACTCAGGTTTACGATCAGGACACCTGGCTTCCCCAGGAAACCCTGGACGCAGTCAAGGATTACGTGGTTTCCATCAAGGGCCCTCTGACCACCCCGGTCGGTGGCGGTATCCGTTCCCTGAACGTGGCCCTGCGTCAGCAACTCGACCTTTATGTATGCCTGCGCCCGGTGCGCTGGTTCGAAGGCGTGCCTAGCCCGGTCAAGAAGCCAGGCGATGTCGATATGACGATCTTCCGTGAGAACTCGGAAGACATCTACGCCGGTATCGAATGGAAAGCCGGTTCGCCGGAAGCGACCAAGGTCATCAAGTTCCTCAAAGATGAAATGGGCGTCACCAAGATCCGTTTCGACGAAAACTGCGGTATCGGCATCAAGCCGGTTTCCCTGCAAGGCACCAAGCGTCTGGCGCGCAAGGCGTTGCAGTATGTGGTCGACAACGATCGCGACTCGCTGACCATCGTGCACAAAGGCAACATCATGAAGTTCACCGAAGGTGCCTTCAAGGAATGGGCCTACGAAGTGGCCGCTGAAGAATTCGGTGCGACCCTGCTCGACGGCGGTCCGTGGATGCAGTTCAAGAACCCGAAAACCGGCAAGAACGTCATCGTCAAGGACGCCATCGCCGACGCCATGCTTCAGCAGATCCTGCTGCGCCCGGCCGAATACGATGTGATCGCGACCCTGAACCTGAACGGCGACTATCTCTCTGACGCCCTGGCGGCGGAAGTGGGCGGTATCGGTATTGCACCGGGCGCCAACCTGTCCGACACCATTGCCATGTTCGAAGCGACCCACGGTACTGCGCCGAAATACGCCGGCAAGGACCAGGTCAACCCGGGTTCCCTGATCCTGTCCGCAGAGATGATGCTGCGCCACATGGGTTGGACCGAAGCGGCAGACCTGATCATCAAGGGCACCAACGGCGCGATTTCCGCCAAAACCGTGACCTATGATTTCCATCGTCTGATGGACGGCGCGAAACTGCTGTCTTCTTCTGCGTTTGGTGATGCGCTCATCTCGCACATGTAAGCGAGTTCCCGCATAACAAAAACCGCCCGATTCAGTGATTGAGTCGGGCGGTTTTTTTATGACTGAATGATGCGTCAGCTCGTTACTGTTTCCTGCGGGGTGACAGCGGCAGTCTGTTCATTTTCGGTTGTCGCAGCCTTGATTTCGACGGCATGCAGCCCCTTGGGGCCCTGAACAATCTGGAAACTCACGATTTGCCCGGCCTTGAGGGTTTTATATCCGTCCATCTCAATGGCCGAGTAGTGGGCAAAGAAGTCGATATCTTTTCCATCTTCGTCACGACCTTCTCTGGCGTCGGTGTTAATGAAACCGAACCCCTTGGCATTGTTGAACCATTTCACCTTGCCGACTGACATACCCATATCCCTCTGCAACAGACTCCATCACTGGAGTATCATCCAGTACATCCGCAGTCGAATCTCGAAATAAGATTGACTCCGCGGACCTTTTTTACCCACTGTGGGCTCTATTGGTTGTAACACCGTTTTGCCGATAGTCAAGGTGACCGGGCGGTCGGAGTTGAAATCGTCCATAGCCGCCCCCACCACTGTATTTGAACAACTGACGAACCTTTCTTTCCATGCATGCAATCAGCCAGATTCGACTAACATTCAATCAGGATCGCCCGGCTCTCCAAAAAGATCACCCGGAGCCCCACGACGACGATTCCGCAGGCATTGCTGTTCAGGAGGCAAAGCCTGCATTACAGGCGCCGCCGATGTACAAGGTGGTTTTGTTCAACGATGACTACACACCGATGGATTTCGTCGTCGAAGTGCTCGAGGTGTTTTTTAACCTGAATCGGGAGCTGGCGACCAAGGTCATGCTGGCCGTCCACACAGAAGGACGGGCAGTATGTGGAGTGTTTACCCGCGACATCGCCGAGACTAAGGCCATGCAGGTCAACCAGTACGCCAGGGAAAGCCAGCATCCGCTACTCTGTGAAATCGAGAAGGACGGTTAATCGCCGACCACTTGGGTATGAGGTGAAGCTATGTTAAACCGCGAGCTCGAAGTCACCCTCAATCTTGCCTTCAAGGAGGCTCGATCGAAGCGTCATGAATTCATGACCGTCGAACACCTCCTGCTGGCCCTATTGGACAATGAGGCTGCCGCCACCGTTTTGCGTGCCTGCGGCGCAAACCTCGACAAACTCAAGCACGATCTGCAGGAGTTCATCGACTCCACCACGCCCTTGATCCCCGTCCATGACGAAGATCGCGAAACCCAGCCAACCCTGGGCTTCCAGCGTGTCCTGCAACGTGCTGTTTTCCACGTACAGAGCTCGGGCAAACGCGAAGTGACTGGCGCTAACGTGCTGGTCGCCATCTTCAGTGAGCAAGAGAGTCAGGCAGTGTTCCTGCTGAAACAGCAGAGCGTTGCGCGCATTGATGTCGTCAACTACATCGCCCATGGCATTTCCAAAGTGCCGGGGCATGGCGATCACTCTGAAGGTGAGCAAGATATGCAGGACGACGAGGGCGGTGAGTCTTCTTCTTCAGGCAATCCTCTGGATGCTTATGCCAGCAACCTCAACGAACTCGCGCGCCAGGGTCGTATCGATCCGTTGGTAGGCCGTGAGCTGGAAGTCGAGCGTGTCGCGCAGATCCTGGCGCGTCGTCGCAAAAACAACCCGCTGCTGGTGGGCGAGGCGGGCGTGGGTAAAACCGCGATTGCCGAAGGCCTGGCTAAACGCATTGTCGACAACCAGGTGCCGGACTTGCTGGCCAACAGCGTGGTCTATTCCCTCGATCTGGGGGCCTTGCTGGCCGGGACCAAATACCGTGGCGATTTCGAGAAGCGCTTCAAGGCGCTGCTCAATGAGCTGAAAAAACGTCCGCAGGCGATCCTGTTCATCGACGAGATCCACACCATCATTGGTGCGGGTGCCGCGTCCGGTGGCGTCATGGATGCCTCGAACCTGCTCAAACCGCTGCTGTCGTCGGGCGATATCCGTTGCATCGGCTCAACCACGTTCCAGGAATTCCGCGGGATCTTCGAGAAGGACCGTGCCTTGGCCCGGCGCTTCCAGAAGGTCGATGTGTCGGAGCCTTCGGTTGAAGACACCATCGGCATCCTGCGCGGCCTGAAAGGGCGTTTTGAAGCGCACCACAACATCGAATACAGCGATGAGGCGTTGCGTGCCGCCGCTGAACTGGCGTCGCGCTACATCAATGACCGGCACATGCCGGACAAGGCCATCGATGTCATCGACGAGGCGGGCGCCTATCAGCGTCTGCAGCCGATCGAGAAACGCGTGAAACGCATCGAGGTGCCTCAGGTTGAGGACATCGTTGCGAAAATCGCGCGGATTCCGCCTAAGCACGTCACCAGCTCCGACAAAGAGCTGCTGCGCAACCTTGAGCGTGACCTGAAGCTGACGGTATTTGGCCAGGATGCCGCAATCGACTCGCTGTCGACCGCGATCAAACTGTCCCGTGCTGGCCTCAAGTCGCCTGACAAGCCAGTCGGTTCGTTCCTGTTCGCAGGGCCGACCGGCGTCGGTAAAACCGAAGCGGCGCGTCAGCTGGCCAAGGCGTTGGGCATCGAGCTGGTTCGTTTCGACATGTCCGAGTACATGGAGCGCCACACCGTATCGCGTCTGATCGGTGCGCCTCCAGGTTATGTCGGGTTCGATCAGGGCGGTCTGCTGACCGAAGCCATCACCAAGCAGCCTCACTGCGTGCTGTTGCTCGATGAGATCGAGAAGGCGCATCCGGAAGTCTTCAACCTGCTGTTGCAGGTCATGGACCACGGTACGTTGACCGATAACAACGGGCGCAAGGCGGATTTCCGTAACGTGATCGTCATCATGACGACCAACGCCGGTGCCGAAACAGCAGCGCGTGCTTCGATCGGTTTCACCCATCAGGACCACTCGTCCGATGCGATGGAAGTGATCAAGAAGAGCTTCACGCCGGAGTTCCGCAACCGTCTGGACACCATTATCCAGTTTGGTCGCCTCAGCCATGAGGTCATCAAAAGCGTGGTGGACAAGTTCCTTACCGAGCTTCAGGCGCAGCTGGAAGACAAGCGCGTGCAGCTGGAAGTGACCGACGCTGCGCGAAGCTGGCTGGCAGCAGGTGGCTACGACTCGGCAATGGGTGCTCGACCAATGGCGCGTTTGATCCAGGACAAGATCAAGCGTCCGCTGGCGGAAGAGATCCTCTTTGGCGAACTGGCCGACCATGGTGGCGTGGTGCACATCGACCTCAAGGACGGCGAGCTGACCTTCGAGTTCGAAACCACGGCCGAAATGGCCTGACGTTAACCGCGACAAAGCAAAAGGCGCCGAGAGGCGCCTTTTTGCTGTTCGCCGAATTTGAACGCCTGACACCTCGTCCTGTGGGAGCCTGCTCGCGATGGCGGCGGGTCAGCTTGCATTGATGTTGAATGCAATGCCGCTATCGCGAGCAGGCTCGCTCCCACTGGGGGATGGTGTTGATCCATCAAATCGCAGACAAACAAAAACGCCCGGCATAAACCGGGCGTTTTGTATTGACTTGATTAGCGAGCGCGGTAAGTGATACGCCCTTTGCTCAAGTCATAGGGCGTCAGCTCGACGCGCACTTTGTCACCGGTAAGAATACGAATGTAGTTCTTGCGCATCTTGCCGGAGATATGCGCGGTTACGACGTGCCCATTTTCCAACTCCACACGAAACATGGTGTTGGGCAGGGTGTCGACGACAGTGCCTTCCATTTCGAAGCTGTCTTCTTTCGACATGCAGTAAAGCCCTCGGTGTCCAATGAATGGCCCGGTGCAACTGCGCCAGGCAAAAGCGGCGTGCATTGTGCCCGAAAAATGGGGTTTAAGCCAAGGGGTTCTAGTTCAGGATGACCCAGCGCTGATTAATCAGCAGTTCGATAGGTCGATATTGCGTCTTGTAGCTCATCTTTTTGCAGTTTTTGATCCAGTAGCCGAGGTAGACCGCTTCCAGTCCAAGGCGCCGGGCCTCGCCGATTTGCCAGAGGATCGCGTAGCGACCCAGGCTGCGACGTTCTTCATCGGGTTCGTAGAAGGTGTAGACCGCCGACAGACCGTTCGGCAGCAAGTCGGTAACGGCCACTGCCAGGAGCCGGCCTTCGAGACGAAATTCGTAGAATCGCGAGAATGGCAGGTCGCGCACAAGGAACGTCGAAAACTGGTCGCGACTCGGCGGGTACATGTCGCCATCGGCGTGACGCTGTTCGATGTAGCGCTGGTAGAGATCGAAATACTCTTCGCTGAATTTCGGCCGGGCCGGGCGCACTTGCAGGTCGGCGTTACGTTTGAAAATGCGTTTCTGCTGACGGTTGGGCGAAAATTGCGCCACAGGGATGCGCGCCGGGACGCAGGCATTGCAATTCTGGCAATGAGGCCGGTAGAGATGATCGCCGCTGCGACGAAAACCCATTTCAGACAGGTCTGCGTAGACATGCACATCCATGGGCTGGCTAGGGTCGAGAAACAGGGTCGTGGCCTGCTCCTCGGGCAGATAGCTGCAAGAGTGGGGCTGAGTGGCATAAAACTTCAAACGCGCCAACTCGGTCATGATCAACCCTCGGGAATAAGCTTTGGATTAAGTGTAAGCCACACGGGCAAAAGTCGCTCAGCAAACCCAGGTTGCACGGCTGGGTTGATCCAGATGTTGTGCGAGGAAGTTGGCGAAATCGCGCCGAGGAATCGCTCGGGCGCCGAGGCTGTGCAGATGGTCGGTCGGCATCTGGCAGTCGATCAGCACAAAGCCTGAGTCTTTCAGATGTCGCACCAGCGTGGCAAAGCCATATTTCGAGGCGTTGTCGGCGCGGCTGAACATGGATTCGCCGAAAAACAGCTGACCCATCGCCAGGCCATAGAGCCCGCCGACCAGCACGCCATCATCCCAAACCTCCACGGAATGCGCGTAGCCACGTCGATGCAGCTCGAGGTAAGCCGTCTGCATCGCGTCAGTGATCCAGGTGCCGTCGGCGTAGTCCCGAGGCGCGGCGCAGGCGCTGATCACCGAGGCAAAGTCCTGATCGAAGGTCACTTGATAGCGTTGCTGGCGCAGCAATTTATTCAGGCTGCGCGAGACATGCAGTTCGTCGGGAAATAAGACGGTGCGCGGATCCGGCGACCACCAAAGGATCGGCTGGCCTTCCGAGAACCATGGAAAGCAGCCGTGGCGATAAGCCTGAATCAGACGATCGGCGGACAGATCTCCACCCGCGGCCAGCAACCCGTTGGGGTCGCGCATGGCTTTTTCCAACGGCGGGAACGTCAGGGTGTTGCGTTGTAACCAAGTCAGCATGGCATCCGGGCTTGCAGAAGGGGAGGGCGGTGACGGGCTGGCGGCCCGCCGTGAAGTGTGCCGTCAAACGGTGGGAATGTCGTCGAGGTATTTCTCGGCGTCCAGCGCGGCCATGCAGCCGGCCCCGGCGGAGGTTACGGCCTGGCGGTAGACGTGATCGGCCACGTCGCCGGCGGCGAACACGCCCGGGATCTGGGTAGCTGTGGCATCGCCATCGCTACCGCCCTTGACCAGCAGATAGCCGTCGCGCATTTTCAACTGGCCCTCGAACAGGTCAGTGTTGGGCTTGTGGCCGATCGCGATGAACACGCCGGCCAGTGGCAATTCACGGGTTTCGCATGTGTGGCTGTCGCGCAGGCGGGCGCCGGTCACGCCACTGGCATCACCCAGCACTTCATCGAGATTCTGGTTCCAGTGCAGGCGGATATTGCCGTTGGCGGCTTTTTCGAAGAGTTTGTCCTGGAGAATCTTCTCCGAGCGCAACTTGTCGCGCCGGTGAATCAGGTGGACTTCCTTGGCGATGTTCGACAAGTACAGTGCTTCTTCAACCGCAGTGTTGCCGCCGCCGACCACCGCGACCACTTGGTTGCGATAAAAAAATCCATCGCACGTGGCGCAGGCCGAAACCCCTCGGCCGGCAAAGGCCTCTTCCGAAGGCAGCCCCAGATATTGCGCCGAGGCGCCGGTCGCGATAATCAGCGCGTCGCAGGTGTATGTGCCGCTGTCGCCGATGAGCTCGAATGGGCGTTGTTGCAACTTGGCGGTGTGGATGTGGTCGTAAACGATCTCGGTGGCAAAGCGCTCGGCGTGTTTTTGCATGCGTTCCATCAGCACCGGGCCGGTGAGGCCTTCAACGTCGCCGGGCCAGTTATCGACTTCGACGGTCGTGGTCAGCTGGCCACCTGCCTGTATGCCGGTAATGACAACGGGTTTGAGGTTGGCGCGGGCGGCATAAACGGCTGCGCTGTATCCGGCAGGGCCGGAACCCAGAATGATCAGGCGGGAATGCTTCGGTTCGCTCATAAAAACACCTCATAAGCCTTTGTCACAAAAGAGAATGCATGCTCAAATTGAAACGCGCGTAACGTGCTTTTGGCTATGCTACACCGAAGGGCTTCAAGCATGGCATCGGGCGAACAAACCCGTACAATGCCGTCTGTAACAGTGATTGAAACAAAATAAGCTGTGCGTACCGTGTTTATAAAAACCGGGGTGCAATGTTAAAAGTAGTCCCAGTTGCGCGTGTTAACTTTTTTACCTGCCTGGATTGGGCAGTTTTTTATAGTCATTCAACAGATGGACGCGCCATGGGCGCAGGAAAAGAAGCGTTTTGAAGAAATCCACCGCAGCACCCAAAACAGTCGTCGTTCCACTCTGGCGCCAGCACTTGCACTACCGGCTCAAGGAAGGTGCATTGATCGCCATCGGTGGCCTGTGCCTGTTCCTGATGATGGCCTTGTTGACCTATGGCAAGGACGATCCGGGCTGGAGCCATAACAGCAAGATCGACGACGTACAGAACTTCGGCGGGCCGGTCGGCTCCTACAGCGCCGATATCCTGTTCATGGTGCTGGGTTACTTCGCCTATATCTTCCCGTTGTTGCTGGCGATCAAGGCCTATCAGATCTTCCGTCAGCGCCACGAACAGTGGCAATGGAGCGGCTGGCTGTTCTCCTGGCGCCTGATCGGCCTGGTGTTTCTGGTGCTGTCGGGCGCGGCACTCGCGCATATCCATTTCCATGCGGCGACCGGTCTGCCGGCCGGTGCGGGCGGCGCGTTGGGCGAAAGTCTTGGCGACCTGGCCAGGAACGCGCTGAACATCCAGGGCAGCACGCTCTTGTTCATCGCGCTGTTCCTGTTCGGCCTGACGGTGTTCACTGACCTGTCGTGGTTCAAGGTGATGGACGTTACCGGCAAGATCACCCTCGACCTTTTCGAACTGTTCCAAGGCGCGGCCAATCGCTGGTGGAGCGCCCGTGTCGAGCGCAAACAACTGGTGGCGCAGCTGCGTGAAGTCGACGACCGGGTGCATGACGTGGTCGCCCCGACTGTCACGGACAAACGCGAGCAAGCCAAGGTCAAGGAGCGCCTCATCGAGCGTGAGCAGGCCCTGAGCAAGCACATGTCGGACCGCGAGAAGCAGGTGCCGCCTGTCATCGCACCTGCGCCGCCCAAGCCGGCAGCGCCGAGCAAGCGCGTCGAGAAAGAGAAACAGGCGCCCTTGTTCGTCGACAGCGCCGTCGAAGGCACCTTGCCGCCGATCTCGATTCTCGACCCGGCCGAAAAGAAACAACTCAATTATTCTCCAGAATCGCTGGCCGCCGTCGGCCACTTGCTGGAAATCAAGCTCAAGGAATTCGGCGTCGAAGTCTCGGTGGATTCGATCCATCCGGGCCCGGTCATTACCCGTTACGAAATCCAGCCGGCCGCCGGCGTCAAAGTCAGCCGCATCTCCAACCTGGCGAAAGACTTGGCGCGATCCCTGGCCGTGACCAGCGTTCGTGTGGTGGAAGTGATTCCGGGCAAGACCACCGTCGGTATCGAGATTCCCAACGAGGACCGCCAGATCGTGCGTTTCTCCGAAGTGCTGTCGACCCCTGAGTACGACAACTTCAAGTCGCCGGTCACCCTGGCCCTGGGCCACGACATCGGCGGCAAGCCGGTCATCACTGACCTGGCGAAAATGCCGCACTTGTTGGTGGCCGGTACGACCGGTTCCGGTAAGTCGGTGGGTGTGAACGCGATGATCCTGTCGATCCTGTTCAAGTCCGGCCCGGAAGACGCCAAGCTGATCATGATCGACCCGAAAATGCTCGAGCTGTCGATCTACGAAGGCATTCCGCACCTGCTGTGCCCGGTCGTGACCGACATGAAGGACGCGGCCAACGCCTTGCGCTGGAGCGTGGCGGAGATGGAACGTCGCTACAAACTGATGGCGAAGATGGGCGTACGAAACCTGTCGGGCTTCAACGCCAAGGTCAAGGAAGCTCAGGACGCGGGCACGCCGCTGACCGATCCGTTGTACAAACGCGAAAGTATTCACGACGAAGCGCCGCTGCTGACCAAACTGCCGACCATCGTCGTGGTCGTCGACGAATTCGCCGACATGATGATGATCGTCGGCAAGAAGGTTGAAGAACTGATCGCCCGTATCGCTCAGAAGGCCCGTGCGGCCGGTATCCACTTGATCCTCGCGACCCAGCGTCCGTCGGTTGACGTGATCACCGGTCTGATCAAGGCCAACATCCCGACGCGCATGGCGTTCCAGGTATCGAGCAAGATCGACTCCCGGACGATCATCGACCAGGGCGGTGCCGAGCAACTGCTGGGCCACGGTGACATGCTCTACATGCCGCCGGGCACCAGCCTGCCGATCCGTGTTCACGGTGCGTTCGTGTCCGATGACGAGGTTCACCGGGTGGTTGAAGCCTGGAAACTGCGCGGTGCACCGGAATACAACGACGAGATCCTGGCCGGTGTTGAGGAGGCCGGTAGCGGTTTCGACGGTGGCAGTGGCGGTGGCGACGAAGACAGCGAATCCGATGCGCTTTACGACGAAGCGGTGCAGTTCGTCCTGGAAAGCCGTCGTGCGTCCATCTCTGCGGTTCAGCGCAAGCTGAAAATCGGCTACAACCGCGCCGCACGCATGATCGAAGCCATGGAAATGGCCGGGGTCGTGACGTCCATGAATACCAACGGTTCGCGTGAAGTCCTGGCGCCTGGCCCGGTACGCGACTGATTTGATTTTGAAAGGATGGCGCAGTGATGCGCCACCCGAACTCCCACGAATGTTATGAGGACTCCCATGCGTCTTATCCGCATGCTGTTGCTGCCGGTACTGGCTTTGACCACGCTCTCGGCCCACGCCGATGACAAGGACGTGGCGCGTCTGACCCAACTGCTGGAAAAATCCCAGACCCTGACAGCGCGCTTCTCTCAGCTGACGCTGGATGGCAGCGGCACCCAGTTGCAGGAAACGGCCGGGCAAATGTCCCTGCAGCGTCCTGGCCTGTTCTACTGGCATACCGACGCACCGCAAGAGCAATTGATGGTTTCCGATGGCAAGAAGGTGTCCCTGTGGGACCCGGACCTGGAACAGGTCACCATCAAGACCCTTGACCAGCGTCTGACCCAGACACCTGCGCTGCTGCTGTCCGGCGACGTGTCCAAGATCAGCCAGAGCTTTGACATCAGCGCCAAGGAAGCCGGCGGCGTGATCGACTTCACCTTGAAACCTAAAACCAAGGACACCCTGTTCGACAGCCTGCGCCTGTCGTTCCGCAATGGCCTGGTCAATGACATGCAACTGATCGACAGCGTCGGTCAGCGCACCAATATCCTGTTCACCGGCGTGAAGGCCAACGAGCCGATCCCGGCGTCCAAGTTCAAGTTCGACATTCCCAAGGGTGCCGACGTCATTCAAGAGTAAGACGCAAAACCTGTTGGAGCTGGCTTGTGTGGCGAGGGAGCTTGCTCCCGCTTGGGGCGCGAAGCGCCCCCCGAAATGGGACTGCTGCGCAGTCCAGCGGGAGCAAGCTCCCTCGCCACAGGATTTCGCCAGACTTGAGAACTGCGTAATAAAGCGAGGTTTCAACCGCACGTGATGGACCTGTTTCGCAGTGCCCCGATCGCTCAACCCTTGGCCGCCCGCTTGCGCGCAGCCAATCTGGACGAGTACGTCGGTCAGGAACACCTGCTGGCTCGCGGCAAGCCTTTGCGCGAAGCCCTGGAGCAGGGTGCCCTGCACTCGATGATTTTCTGGGGCCCGCCGGGCGTGGGCAAAACCACCCTGGCGCGGTTGCTCGCGGAAGTCTCGGATGCGCACTTTGAAACGGTCTCGGCGGTACTGGCGGGCGTGAAGGAAATCCGTCAGGCGGTGGAAATCGCCAAGCAGCAGGCTGGCCAGTACGGCAAGCGCACCATCCTGTTCGTCGATGAAGTGCATCGCTTCAACAAGTCGCAGCAGGATGCATTCCTGCCATACGTTGAAGACGGCACGCTGATTTTCATCGGCGCAACCACGGAAAACCCTTCCTTCGAACTCAATAACGCGTTGCTCTCCCGGGCACGCGTTTACGTGCTCAAAAGCCTCGACGAAGCGGCCCTGCGCAAACTGGTGCATCGGGCGCTGACCGAAGAGCGGGGCCTGGGCAAGCGACAGCTGACCCTCAGCAATGAAGGCTTCCAGATGCTCCTGTCGGCTGCCGATGGCGATGGCCGGCGGCTGCTAAACCTGCTGGAAAACGCCTCGGACCTGGCAGAAGACAACAGCGAGATCGGCGTCGATCTGCTGCAAAGTCTGCTCGGCGATACCCGCCGGCGTTTCGACAAGGGCGGCGAAGCGTTTTACGACCAGATTTCTGCGCTGCATAAATCGGTGCGCGGCTCCAATCCCGACGGCGCGCTGTACTGGTTCGCGCGGATGATCGACGGCGGTTGCGATCCGCTGTACCTGGCCCGGCGCGTGGTGCGCATGGCCAGCGAAGACATCGGCAACGCTGACCCGCGGGCCCTGAGCCTGTGCCTGGCGGCGTGGGAAGTGCAGGAGCGCCTCGGCAGCCCTGAAGGCGAGTTGGCGGTGGCCCAGGCCATCACTTATCTGGCTTGCGCGCCGAAAAGCAACGCGGTGTACATGGGGTTCAAGGCCGCCATGCGCAGCGCCACCGAACACGGTTCGTTGGAAGTGCCGCTGCACTTGCGCAACGCACCGACCAAGCTGATGAAGCAATTGGGTTACGGCGATGAATACCGTTATGCCCACGATGAGCCGGACGCCTATGCCGCTGGCGAAGACTATTTCCCGGAAGAACTCGAGCCGCAACCGTTCTATCAGCCCGTGCCTCGCGGCCTGGAGCTGAAGATCGGCGAAAAGCTCAATCACCTTGCACAACTTGACCGTCTAAGCCCCCGGCAGCGGAGAAAATAAGTGATTCCTTTGGTTATTGCGGTCTCCGTTGGCGGTGTCGCCGGGACTCTGTTGCGCTTTGCCACCGGTAATTGGGTCAACGCTAATTGGCCGCGGCACTTCTATACCGCGACGCTGGCCGTTAATATCGTCGGCTGTTTGCTGATCGGCGTTCTATACGGTCTGTTTTTGCTACGCCCGGAGGTGCCGATCGAGGTGCGCGCCGGGTTGATGGTCGGCTTCCTCGGGGGGCTGACGACTTTTTCATCCTTTTCACTGGATACGGTGCGCCTGCTCGAAACCGGGCAAATGCCGCTGGCCCTGGGCTATGCTGCCATCAGCGTATTCGGCGGGCTGCTCGCCACCTGGGCTGGCCTGTCCTTGACCAAACTTTGATAACGAGAGACCGACATGCTCGATTCCAAACTGTTACGTAGCAACCTTCAGGACGTAGCGGACCGCCTGGCATCCCGTGGCTACACGCTGGATGTTGCGCGCATCGAAGCGCTGGAAGAACAGCGCAAGACCGTCCAGACCCGCACCGAAGCACTGCAGGCTGAACGTAACGCGCGCTCCAAATCCATCGGCCAGGCAAAGCAGCGCGGCGAAGACATCGCGCCGTTGATGGCCGACGTCGAGCGTATGGCGAACGAATTGAGTGCCGGTAAAGTCGAGCTGGACGGGATCCAGACCGATCTGGATTCGATCCTGCTCGGCATCCCGAACCTGCCGCACGAATCCGTGCCAATCGGTGATGACGAAGACGGCAACGTCGAAGTGCGCCGCTGGGGTACCCCGACCGCGTTCGATTTCCCGGTCCAGGACCACGTGGCCCTGGGCGAGAAGTTCGGCTGGCTGGACTTCGAAACCGCCGCCAAGCTGTCCGGCGCCCGTTTCGCCCTGTTGCGCGGCCCGATCGCCCGTATGCATCGCGCCCTGGCGCAATTTATGATCAACCTGCACACCAGCGAACACGGTTACGAAGAGGCCTATACGCCTTATCTGGTCCAGGCCCCGGCGCTGCAAGGCACCGGTCAGCTGCCGAAGTTCGAAGAAGACCTGTTCAAGATCAGCCGCGAAGGCGAAGCCGATCTGTACCTGATCCCGACTGCTGAAGTGTCGCTGACCAACATCGTCGCCGGCGAGATCGTCGATTCGAAGCTGCTGCCGATCAAGTTCGTCGCCCACACGCCGTGCTTCCGCAGCGAAGCCGGTGCGTCGGGTCGCGATACCCGCGGGATGATCCGTCAGCACCAGTTCGACAAGGTCGAGATGGTCCAGATCGTTGAGCCGTCGACCTCGATGGACGCGCTGGAAGGTCTGACGGCCAACGCCGAGAAAGTCCTGCAACTGCTGGAACTGCCTTATCGCACGATTGCACTGTGCACCGGTGACATGGGCTTCAGCGCAGTCAAGACTTACGATCTTGAAGTGTGGATCCCGAGCCAGGACAAGTACCGCGAGATTTCGTCGTGCTCCAACTGCGGCGACTTCCAGGCCCGTCGTATGCAAGCGCGTTTCCGCAACCCGGAAACCGGCAAGCCTGAACTGGTTCACACCCTGAACGGTTCGGGTCTGGCAGTCGGTCGTACCCTGGTGGCGGTGCTGGAAAACTACCAGCAAGCCGACGGTTCGATCCGTGTGCCTGAAGTGCTGAAACCTTACATGGGTGGCCTCGAGGTCATCGGCTAAATGGACTATCTGCCGCTGTTCCATAACCTTCGCGGCAGTCGTGTGTTGGTCGTTGGTGGGGGGGAGATTGCCTTGCGCAAATCCCGCCTGCTGGCCGAAGCCGGTGCGCTGCTGCGGGTGGTCGCACCTGAAATCGAACCGCAACTGCGCGAGCTGGTTGTCGGCAGCGGCGGCGAGTGCCTGTTACGGGGCTACGTTGAAGCGGACCTGGACGGTTGCGGGCTGGTCATCGCCGCCACCGACGACGAACCGCTGAACGCGCAAGTTTCCGCTGATTCCCATCGGCGTTGCGTGCCGGTCAATGTGGTGGATGCGCCGGCTTTGTGCAGCGTGATCTTCCCGGCGATCGTCGACCGTTCTCCCTTGATCATTGCGGTGTCCAGCGGCGGCGATGCGCCGGTGCTGGCGCGGCTGATCCGCGCCAAACTGGAAACCTGGATTCCGTCCACCTACGGTCAACTGGCCGGTCTGGCGGCGCGTTTTCGCAGCCAGGTCAAACGCCTGTTCCCGGACGTGCAGCAGCGTCGGGCATTCTGGGAGGATGTGTTCCAGGGCCCGATTGCCGACCGGCAACTGGCCGGGCAGGGTGCTGAAGCCGAACGCCTGATGCTGGCGAAGATCAATGGCGAAGCGCCGGTCGCCACCGGTGAAGTGTATTTGGTGGGCGCGGGCCCCGGTGATCCTGACTTGCTGACCTTCCGTGCCTTGCGCCTGATGCAGCAAGCCGATGTGGTGCTCTACGACCGCCTGGTCGCCCCGGCGATTCTCGATCTGTGCCGTCGCGATGCCGAGCGGGTCTACGTCGGCAAGCGTCGCGCCGATCACGCGGTGCCGCAGGACCAGATCAATCAGCAATTGGTCGACCTGGCCAAGCAAGGCAAGCGGGTCGTGCGATTGAAGGGCGGTGATCCGTTCATCTTCGGTCGTGGCGGTGAAGAGATCGAAGAACTGGCGGCCCATGGCATCCCGTTCCAGGTCGTGCCGGGTATCACCGCCGCCAGCGGTTGCGCGGCATATGCCGGGATTCCGCTGACCCATCGCGATTACGCGCAGTCGGTGCGATTTGTCACCGGGCACTTGAAGGACGGTTCCACCGATTTGCCGTGGGCCGAGCTGGTTGCGCCGGCACAAACCCTGGTGTTTTACATGGGGCTGGTGGGCTTGCCGATCATCTGCGAGCAACTGATCAAGCACGGTCGCGGGGCGGACACCCCAGCGGCGCTGATTCAGCAGGGCACCACGGTCAATCAGCGGGTATTTACCGGCACGCTGGCTGATCTTCCTCGACTGGTGGCGGAGCATGAAGTGCATGCGCCGACGCTGGTGATCGTTGGGGAAGTGGTGCAATTGCGCGAGAAACTGGCCTGGTTTGAAGGGGCTCAGGCGCAAGTCTGATCGGACCGAGTCGGTCGAGCGCGACCCCGGCCCATCGCTGGCAGGCTAGCTTCCACAGGGGATTTGAGAACGACAAAAATCCAGTGTGGGAGCTAGCCTGCTAGCGATTGGGGGCCTCAAAAACGGCACAAACCTCAGGCCCTGCGCCAAACCCCTTTCCCGTTCAACCGCGCCCGATCATGGGTTGCTGTGAAATCCTGCGCCGGCCCTTTCGGCACAATCCCGGTCGGGTTGATGGTCTTGTGGCTGCCGTAGTAATGATTTTTGATGTGCTGAAAATCCACCGTCTCGGCAACGCCCGGCCATTGGTAAATCTCCCGCAGCCAGTTCGACAGATTCGGATAATCGGCAATCCGCCGCAGGTTGCACTTGAAGTGGCCGTGATACACCGCATCAAAGCGAATCAGCGTGGTGAACAGCCGAATATCCGCTTCGGTCAGGTACTCGCCGACCAGGTAACGGTTGGCGCCCAGCAGTTGCTCCAATCGATCCAGTTCGGCAAACACATCATCAAACGCTTCTTCATACGCCTGCTGTGACGTGGCAAACCCTGCGCGATAAACGCCGTTGTTCACGGCCGGATAAATCCGCTCATTCAACGCATCGATCTCGCCGCGCAGGGGGGCCGGGTAGAAATCCAGGTCATTGCCGGTCAGGTCATCGAAGGCGCCGTTGAACATGCGGATGATCTCCGCTGATTCATTATTGACGATGCGGTTTTGCTGTTTGTCCCAGAGCACCGGCACGGTGACGCGGCCGGTGTAGTCGGCGGTATCGGCGGTGTAGCGCTGGTGCATGAAATCGAAATGATCGAGTTTGTCGCCGGTCGAGCCCAGGTTCTGGTCGAAGGTCCAGCCGTTTTCCAACATCAACCAGCTGACCACCGAGACGTCGATCAGGTTTTCGAGGCCTTTGAGTTTGCGCAGGATCAGCGTGCGATGCGCCCACGGACAGGCGAGGGATACATAAAGGTGATAGCGGCCAGCTTCGGCTGCAAAGCCACCGACGCCCGTCGGGCCGGGCTTGCCGTCGGCGGTCAGCCAGTTGCGACGTTGCGCCTGTTCGCGCTGGAACGCGCCATCCTTGCTGCTTTCGTACCACTGGTCCTGCCAGCGACCTTCAACTAACAAACCCATGTTCAAGACTCCTCAATCAATAAGCGTTGGAGAGGAGTCTATTCATATAGGTTCGATTAAATAGCGCAAAGGTTCGTGGGTTATGATCGGTTAAATCGATCTGTCCCGAGCGTCCCAATACTGCTGCGCCGTTTCGAAGGCGTGTTCTCGGGTCTGACCGAGGCCACGCAATGCGAGGGCCATGGTCGAGATCAAGGCCATTTGCGGGTAGCTGTCGACCACGTCACCGCGCCAGACGGCTTTCAAATGTTCAGGATCGAGCGAGGCGGGTTTGACGTGGCGTTGACTCGACAACTGCGGCCATTCCTCGTCCCAGCTTTCGCCGCCGGTGGTGCCGTACAGGTGGCTGTCGGCATCCGGGTTGATCTCGATTTCGCCACCGTCGCCCTTGACCACAATCGCGGTGTCGCCGAGCAGGCCGCTGGCATCGCGATGCACCGCCTGGTAACCCGGGTGGAAAATGCTTTGCAGGCCGCAGCGAGCACCCAACGGGTTGAGAATGCGGGTGAGGGAGTGGATCGGCGAACGCAGGCCCAAGGTGTTGCGCAGGTCGATCATGCGCTGCAACTGCGGTGCCCAATCCTCCAGCGGCATAAACGCCAGGCCTCCGTTATCGAGCGCCGAGCCGACCTGTTGCCAGTCGCGGCACAACGGGATGTTCAACCCTTCCAGCAGTTGTTCGCTGTAGAGCCGGCCGGCCGTATGGGCGCCAGCGCCGTGCATGAAGATGCGCACGCCGTTTTGCGCCAGGCATTTGGCCGCCAGCAGGTACCACGGCAGGTGACGCTTCTTGCCGGCATACGTCGGCCAGTCCAGGTCTACCGCCAGGGCTGGCGGGTTCAACCGTTCGCGCAGGGCTTCGGTGAAACCGGCCATTTCCTCGGCGCTTTCTTCCTTGTGCCGCAACAGCATCAGGAACGCGCCGAGCTGGGTGTCCTCGACTTTGTCGTCGAGCACCATGCCCATGGCTTCACGCGCTTCGGCCCGGGTCAGGTCGCGGGCACCGCGCTTGCCTTTGCCGAGGATCCGCACGAACTGGGCGAATGGGTGTTCGGCTGGCGTTTCGAGGGTCAGCGCTGGAAAGTCAGTCATAAGCAATTCGTCGGTTTGGGCAGGCCCGCCAGTTTCGCGGCGAGTTTGGCAGGGGTGCCTTTGAACAGTCGGTTGAGGTGCAAGCTGTTGCCTTTTTCCGGGCCGAGCTTCAACGCGGTGTACTTGATCAGCGGACGGGTGGCCGGGGATAGCTGGAATTCGGCGTAGAAGTTGCGGAGCAATTCGAGGATTTCCCAGTGCTCCGGGCTCAACTGGATGTCTTCGGCGGCGGCGAGGGCGCTGGCCACCTCGCTCGACCAGTCACTCAGTTCGACCAGGAAACCGTCCTTGTCCAACTCGATGGCGCGTGCGCCGACTGTCAGGGAATTCATAGCCAACTGTTCACCTTGTCGTAGTGAATCGACAACTCGACGAAGGCGGGGTAATCAATGGCTTTGGCCGCGTCAGGAACCGCCAACGCACGGGCCTGGGCGTCTTCGGCCAGTACGAACAGTTTCAACGGGCGGGCATTCAGCGCGTTGAACGGCGCGGTGCCCGGTTGCAACGCATAGACGGCGTCGCCGGTCAGCAGCAACGCGTCGTTTGTGCCGATCACGCGCAGGCAACTGGTCAGGCGGTCATCGCCGAACGGGGAATGAGACAACACATGCAAAGTCGACATCAGAGGGTGATCACCTGGTCGTAACGGTCAATAAGTGCAGTGACTTCCTGGGTGGCCAGCACCCGGGCTTCTTCAAGCGACCGACCGTTGAGGTCCAGACCTCGTTCGGCAGCGCTGTGGCCACAGACATACAGGTCTTCCACACCGAACATCGGCAACGCTTGCAGGTTGGCGCTCAGGTCTTTTTGTTGCAGGGCCTTGGCGTCCTGTTTCGCAGCGAGCTGGAACACCCCGTCATCGAGAAACAGCAAGCCAATCGGCAGGTCGAACGCACCGCCAGCCAGCACGATGTCCAGCGCTTCCCGAGCGTTCGGCCCGGACCACGGGGCCTGGCGGCTGATAATCAACAAGGATTTAGCCATCTCACGCGCCTCCGAAACAGATCAGGCGGTCAGCGTCTTGCACCGCGTCATGCAACTGGCCGAGGCCGGACAATTCCCACGGCGCGCCCACGGCAACGGCGTCACGCTGATAGCGTCCGGCTTCCTCTGCGTTCAACACGCCACGGCGCAGGGCGGCGGCAATGCACACGACGCCATCCAGCTGATGCTCGGTGACAAAGGCGCGCCATTGCTTGGGCAGGTCCTGCTCATCCTGCGGCGTGACCACGCTGCCGGAGGCGTTGTAGACGCCGTCCTGATAGAAAAACAGCCGGACAATCTCATGCCCGCCGGCCAGCGCTGCCTGGGCAAACAGCAAGGCACGGCGCGAGGAGGGCGCATGGGCGGCGGAAAACAGCGCGATGGCGAACTTCATGACGGACTCGATCAGCAAAACTGCGGTCATGATAAAGCTTTATCGCGAGTGCGGCGAAGGGGGTTTACTCGTAGACCGAGTCGCGGCCATCGCGAGCAGGCTCGCTCCTGCAAGGTATTTGGTGGTGCATGACACTGAAATCCACCACAGAACCCTGCGGGAGCGAGCCTGCTCGCGATAGCGGTCTGTCAGGCGACATCAATGCGGGACGTGATAACCCGCTCAACGCGGCATATACCCCAACTGCCATCGCCGCGGAATCTTCAGCGACAGCAATCCAATCGCGCCCGCCAGCAACCCGCTGACAAACAACGCGTTGAGCCCAAGGTGGTGTTCCAGCACCGCGCCGAGCACTGCACCGGCAAACATCCCCGTCCAGGGAATCAACTGAACCCGCCAGCCATTACGCCGCTCACCGAGCATCCAGCGCCCCAGCCCACGCCCGAAGCGCGACAGGGCGCCGGTGACGTAAGTGAGGCCGACCGGCAAGCCGTTCACTTCCTCCACCGCCGCGTTGAGCATGCCCATGGCGATGATTGTTGCCAGCAGTGCCGGCAATTGTTCGTCAAAAGGCCAGGCCGCGGCGCCGCAGAGCAGCATTGCGATGCCCAGCAGCAAGGGCAGCGCCCGGCGGCCACCGAGGCGGCTGACGACAATGCCCAAGGCGTTGCCGACAATGAAGGTGGTCACGAGAATCAGCAGGCGCAGGGTCAGCCCGAGATCGCCGTCGCTGATGGCCACGGCGAGGCGGGTGGTGTTGCCGCTCATGAAGGAGACAAAGTCGCCGCTGGCCATGAAGCCGATGGCGTCAGTCATGCCGGCGAGCACCGAGAGCGCGGCCACCAGCACCATGCCGATGCGTCCGCGCCATTTCTGGATATGAAGATGGCCCGGGCTGGCGCGAGAAGTCGAGAGGGATGGCAACATCGGCGAAAGTCGTCCTCAGGCAGCGACCATCAGGGTCACTTGATCAATCCATGTAGTTCGCAATACTCCAGCCAGTCCATACCGGCCATCTCGGCCACTTCCTTGTGCACTTCAAGACGCTGAGAATCGTAGTCTTCAGGCGTCACGGCGGTCAATTGCAATGTCAGCTCCCAGGCAAACAGACCCAGGCGCTCGGCTTCGGCCTCGAAGGCCTCATGCAAGCGCTCGTCACGATATTGCGCCGCGGTCTCGCCTTTGGCCTGGGCCAACAGCGGGTTGAGGTTGTCGAGCTCATTGCGCAGCTCAGGACGCTCATCGAGAAACTTCTTCAGCGCTTTCTCGTGTTGCTGTTCGGTTGCCGCCATGGTCGCTCCTTGAGGCCCGGGTTTACGAAGATTGCTTCTTGCTGGCTTTGGCCGCAGCCGCCAGGCACTCGAGGGCAAACTGCTCGGGGTAGGTCATCTGGATCGGCGTGGTTTCGCCTTTGACGGTGCGTTCGCCGTCGAGGATGTAACGGATTCGTTTGTCGGTGACGCCAATGCGCTTGGCGATCCAGGACGGCGTCTGACCGATCTGGCTGATCAGCTTGTCAGCGTATTCGGCGGTCGGTTTGTAATACTCGGCGTTGGGTGTCATGACCTTTCCAGAAAATGAGCCCGGAAAAAACGGGCGATGCGACGTTAATGGCGCGACAGGGTGCGCGAATCGTCACGCGATGTCGCGGTATAAATGAAGTAAAGCAGAACGATACGCCGTGCCACGGTGATACAGTCCGCTTTTTCTTGATGAGCGAACACAATGCGAATTCTGATGGTGGCGCTGGCCGTGACGTTGCTGGCGGGATGCGCCGGCTCGGTGATGAACGATGCCCGCACCAAAGCCCCTTACAAAACCCTGAAATCGGACAAGCCGGAAAAAGTCGTCGCCCAGTGCGTGCAGTTTTCCTGGCAGGACGAGGCGGTGTTCGGTGTCGATGCCGGCGCGTATTTGCAGCCGGGAGAGAAGGGTGGGTCCACCGTTTACACGCGTTCTGCGGAGTCCTTTGTCGACGTGACCACCGATGCGTCAGGCACCGTGTTGAGTTACTACGCACAGCAAGATAACTTTGTGGCCAAGCGCCGCCTGGCGGCGCTGGCGACCTGCCTCTGACCTGAGGCGTTGACCCCCATCCCCTGTAGGAGTGAGCCTGCTCGCGATAGCGGCGGGTCAGTCGACATCAATGTTGGATGTCACTCCGCGATCGCGAGCAGGCTCACTCCTACAGTTGGATGGTGTGGATCATACGAGCAGGTTATGCGTCGTTGATCAGGCGCTTCTGGAAAAAGAAGCGCTTATGCCCCGGCGGGTAGTCGACAATCTGCCCCACCTCGCTGTAGCCCAGCTTCTTGTAGAACTCAGGCGCCTGGAAGTCGAAGGTGTCGAGCCAGACCCCGATGCATTCCTTCTCCCGCGCCACGTCTTCGGCCATCCGCATCAACTTCGAGCCTATGCCTTGTCCCCGACCCTGTTCCGGTACCGATAGCAACTCGATGTACAACCACTTATAAAAAACCCGACCATACAGACCGCCAAGAATCTCGTCATGCTCGTCGCGAATCAGCAAGGCAATGGGCTCCTGCTTCGAAACGCCGGCCTTTGAAGCGTTATAGGCGCGCAACGGCAGCAGGATCGCCTGCTCCTCGGCTTCGGTGGGGTTTTGCGACTGTTCGATACGCAGTTCCATCAGCTCAATCCTTATGGCCATGAGGGGCAACAGCCGCAAGCCTAACGCGACCCCCTGCGGTTGTTCCAGCCCCTTGAGTGGAACCCTCGCTCGCGCCCGGATGTCTAGCCTGAAGAGCGTCCTTCCGGAACGCGGCCAATGAGGATCACCCGTGAATATTTTTGAAGCCCTGCGTGAAAGTCACGACCGCCAGCGCACCTATGCCAAAGCGCTCATCAAGACCAGCGGCGACACCGCGGAGCGGGTCGAGGCTTACAAGCAGCTCAAGTCTGAACTCCAGGCCCACGAAACCGCCGAAGAGCGCCATTTCTACATCCCGCTGATGGCGTTCGACAATGGCGTCGATCTCAGCCGCCACGCCATCTCCGAACACCATGAGATGGACGAAATGATGGAAGAGCTGGATGAGACACAAATGTCCAGCCCGGCCTGGCTGGCGACCGCCAAGAAGCTGTCCGAGAAGGTTCATCATCACTTGGAAGAGGAAGAGCAGAAGTTCTTCCAGATGGCCGGCAAGCTGCTCGACGACAAGCAGAAAGAGGCCCTGGCCGGCCAATACGAAAAGGAATACAAGGCACAGCTTCCCTAGTCGGTACGATGCCCCGATTGCTACCTGGTGATGTAATCCTTTTGCTACACAGGACGTAGGACTTGGATCAGGGTACTGGTTTTATATCCAGTATTTGCGAGTGATCTGCGAAGGCGGGTTCATTCGGGGCTCAAATGGGCTGATGGACAAAAAAAACAGCGCCGTTAGGTTGGAGGCCTCTCCTCAGGAAGGAGAGTTCTCAAAATCAACGGAGTGAAAAAATGAACCAACCACAGACTCAACCTCAACTTCGACACGGTCGTGTCACCTCCCCCTCCAGCCGCGGTGCGGTCGCCGTAGAGCTGGGGTTGCTGAGTAGCTGGCAAGTCAACGAAATGGAAGGCGGCAAGAACTTCCCTTCGCTGACGGCGGGGCCCTTCGCGGCGCCGTATCAAACCGACAGCGACAGTGTCACGCCACCTGCCGACCGCTACATCCTCAGCGGTGGCAAGACGGATGCCCGAGACTGCATCAACTTCACCAACAAGGAAATGAGCGTCAGGCTCGGCCGCCCCTTCACCTGGCCCTTGTTGAACGTCGATCCGGGCCAGACCTTCAAGGTCACCTGGGAATACACCGCGCCCCATGTCACCCGTGGCTACAGCTGGTTCATCACCAAGGATGGCTGGAGCCCGGAACAGCGCATCGGCCGTGGGCAACTGGAGCCGACATCGTTCTTCGACGACTTCTACACCCAGGTCCCGTACTACAGCCATTCCGCCGAGATGAAAGCCAAGATCAACCACGAAGTGAAATTGCCGGGCAACAAGAAAGGCCATCACGTGATCGTGCTGATGTGGATCGTGGCCAACACCGGCAACGCCTTCTACCAAGCGTTTGACGTGGACTTCAAGTAAGCCCGCAGTGTTAATCCCCCCACACGTTCTGAAGGAATAGAACATGTCAAAATTCGACTTTACGTTATTGAAATCGCCACTCGCCGACGCCGCTTCGTTGATGCCGAGTATTGCCGGCAAAAAGATCCTCATGGGCTTCTGGCACAACTGGCCCGCCGGGCCGAGCGACGGTTATCAGCGTGGCCAGTTCGCCAACATCGCGCTGCAGGATGTGCCCAAGGATTACAACGTGGTGGCCGTGGCCTTCATGAAGGGCAACGGCATCCCGACCTTCAAGCCGTACAACTTGTCCGACGCCGAGTTCCGTCGCCAGGTCGGCGTGCTGAACAGTCAGGGCAGGGCGGTGCTGATTTCCCTCGGCGGCGCCGACGCGCACATCGAGTTGCACAAAGGTAACGAACAGCCGCTGGCCAACGAAATCATCCGTCTGGTGGAAACCTACGGCTTCGATGGGCTGGACATCGATCTTGAACAGAGCGCGATTGATTTCGCCGACAACAAGAGCGTCCTGCCTGCCGCGCTGAAGCTGGTCAAGGACCATTACGCCGGTGAAGGCAAACACTTCATCATCAGCATGGCGCCGGAGTTTCCGTACCTGACCACTGCCGGTAAGTACGTCGGTTATCTCCAGGCCCTGGAAGGCTATTACGACTTCATCGCCCCGCAGTATTACAACCAGGGCGGCGACGGAATCTGGGTGCCGGAAGCCAATAACGGCAATGGCGCGTGGATTGCGCAGAACAACGACGCGATGAAAGAGGACTTCCTGTTTTACCTGACCGAAAGCCTGGTGAGCGGCACTCGCGGGTTCACGAAGATCCCGGCGGACAAGTTCGTGATCGGCCTGCCTGCCAACGTCGACGCGGCGGCCACCGGTTACGTGATCAATCCGGCGGCAGTGGTGAATGCCTTCAAGCGTCTCGACGCCAAGGGGCTTTCGATCAAAGGCCTGATGACTTGGTCGGTGAATTGGGACAACGGGGTCAATAGAGACCACGTACCTTACAACTGGGAGTTCAGCCGTCGTTACGGGCCGTTGATCAATGGCAAGCAGCTCTCTTCACAGGAAGACAGCGCGATACCTGACGTCGTCAGCCAGCAGTAAAAAGAAGCCCGGCAGAGATGCCGGGCTTTTTGGTTTTCGCCTACCATGGGGACCTTCTGACGAAAAAAGGATGCGTTGTGATGGCGAACACAGCCGAGCGGGTCAACATCATCGAGTCCCAGGTGTTGTCCCACGACTGGTACTTGCTGAAGAAAATCACCTTCGACTATCTGCGTAACAACGGCGACTGGCAGCGCCAGACCCGCGAGGTGTATGACCGTGGCAATGGCGTGGCGATTCTGTTGTTCAACCGCGAGAAAAGAACCGTCGTCCTGACGCGTCAGTTTCGGTTGCCGGTGTTTGTCAACGGCCACGATGGTTTGCTGATCGAAGTGGCGGCGGGGCTGCTCGAAGGCGCGGCACCTGAAGAACGCATCCGCGCCGAAGCCGAAGAGGAAACCGGTTATCGCGTGCACCACGTGCAAAAGGTGTTCGAGGCCTACATGAGCCCAGGCTCGGTCACCGAAAAACTGCACTTCTTCATCGCTGAATATGACGCGGCGTCGAAAGTCAGCGAGGGTGGCGGGCTGGAAGAAGAAACCGAAGAACTGGAAGTGCTGGAGTGGACATTCGACGAGGCGCTCGAGGCGTTTTATCGCGGGGAGATCTGCGATGCGAAGACCATCATGCTGCTGCAGTATGCGGCGATGAAAAATATCTTCACCGCTACCTGAGACCTGAGTCCCGAGATCTGAACCCTTAACCCTGTGGCGAGCGAGCTTGCTCGCGCTGGGCTGCGAAGCGGCCCCAAAATACTGGCTTAGTCGGAGATTTTTGCCAGTGCTGCGCACTGGAGCGGGAGCAAGCTCCGTCGCCACAGAGATCGGGGGGGCAGTCGGCTTAAAACAGCTCGCCCGTCCGGCTAGCCCCGGACCACTCGCAACCTTCCAGCGTCAACAACCGTTCCTTTGCCTCAAGTCCGCCGGCAAACCCCGTTAACTTCCCCGACGCCCCAATCACCCGATGGCACGGCGCAACAATCGAAATCGGGTTCTTGCCATTCGCCGCGCCCACCGCCCGGACTGCGCTTGGATTGCCGATCTGCTCGGCGATCTCGCTGTAACTGCGCGTCTCGCCAAACGGAATGGTCAGCAGCGCCTGCCACACCTTCTTCTGAAAGTCCGTCCCGGCAAAATCCAGTTCCAGATCGAAGCTATTGCGCGTGCCGGAAAAGTATTCCTGCAACTGCTGAACGGCGCGTAGGAGGATCGGGTTATCCGGTGCCTCGCTCATCGGGCCAAGCCGAACCCGGTTCGGCTTGTCGTTTTCCCAGAGGATGGCGGCCAGTCTTGAATCTTTCGCAACCAGTTTCAGCTCGCCGACCGGGGACGCCAGAGTGGTGAAGGTGTAAGTCATGCCGGCGAACTCCTCAGAAGGGCTGAACAGAGGCCAAGCATACTGCCTCGGCGAGGAGGCGCAAAACGCAATCCCGGCCATACTTGCGTCTGCTTTGAAGCGTTTTCTCCGTTTTTAAACAGAGCCTAAAAACAAAAAGAGACCGACTCATGAAGTTCGAACCTTTTGCCAAATCGCTGATTGCGACCTCATTGGCGCTCAGTTGCCTCAGTGCTTACGCAGCCTCCGTGGCCCCGGTCGCGGCCGAAAACGGCATGGTTGTCACGGCCCAGCACCTGGCCTCCCATGTAGGCGTCGATGTGCTCAAGAACGGTGGCAACGCCGTCGATGCTGCTGTCGCCGTGGGTTATGCGCTGGCGGTGGTTTATCCCGCTGCGGGTAACCTGGGGGGCGGTGGATTCATGACCGTTCAACTGGCGGACGGGCGCAAGACTTTCCTCGATTTCCGCGAAAAAGCGCCGCTGGCCGCGACAGCAGACATGTACCTCGACAAAGAGGGCAACGTCGTGCCGGACCTGAGCACCCGTGGTCACTTGGCCGTTGGCGTGCCCGGCACCGTGTCCGGCATGGAACTGGCGCTGAAGAAATACGGGACCAAACCGCGCAAGGAAGTAATCGCCCCGGCGATCAAACTTGCCGAAGACGGTTTTGTGCTGGAGCAGGGCGATGTCGAATTGCTGGAATACGCCACCGACGTGTTCAAGAAGGACATCAAGGATTCCGGCGCGATCTTCCTCAGCAATGGCGAACCGATGCAGGTCGGGCAAAAACTGGTGCAGAAGGATCTGGCCAAGACCCTGCGGGAAATTTCCGAGAAGGGCGAAGACGGTTTCTACAAAGGTTGGGTGGCCGACGCCATCGTCACTTCCAGCCAGGCCAACAAGGGCATCATCACCCAGGCCGACCTCGACAAATACAAGACCCGCGAACTGGCGCCGATCGAGTGTGACTACCGCGGTTATCACGTGGTGTCGGCACCGCCGCCCAGCTCCGGTGGTGTGGTGATCTGCGAGATCATGAACATTCTCGAAGGCTACCCGATGAAGGATCTGGGCTACCACTCGGCCCAGGGCATGCATTACCAGATCGAAGCGATGCGCCATGCCTATGTGGACCGCAACAGCTACCTCGGCGACCCGGATTTCGTTAAAAACCCGATCGAGCACCTGCTGGACAAGAACTACGCGACCAAAATCCGCGCGGCGATCAATCCGCAAAAAGCCGGCGTGTCTCGCGAGCTCAAACCCGGCGTAGCGCCCCATGAAGGCAGCAACACCACGCATTACTCCATCGTCGATAAATGGGGCAACGCGGTGTCAGTGACCTACACCCTCAACGACTGGTTCGGTGCCGGTGTGATGGCCAGCAAAACCGGGGTCATCCTCAACGACGAAATGGACGACTTCACCTCGAAAATCGGCGTGCCCAACATGTACGGCCTGGTGCAAGGCGAAGCCAACGCCATTGCGCCCGGCAAGGCACCGCTGTCGTCCATGAGCCCGACCATCGTCACCAAGGACGGCAAAGTGGTCATGGTTGTCGGCACCCCCGGCGGCAGTCGCATCATCACCGCCACCTTGCTGACCATGCTCAACGTGATCGACTACGGCATGAACATCCAGGAAGCGGTCGATGCGCCCCGTTTCCACCAGCAATGGCTGCCGGAAGAGACCAACCTGGAGACCTTCACCACCAGTCCGGACACGGTGAAGATGCTTGAGAGCTGGGGCCACAAGTTTGCCGGGCCGCAGGATCCCAACCATTTGGCGGCGATCCTGGTGGGCGCGCCTTCGCTGGAAGGCAAACCGGTGGGCAAGAACCGCTTCTATGGGGCCAACGACCCGCGCAGGAATACGGGGTTGTCGCTCGGCTACTAAGCCGTAAGTCCATGGCCACCCTCAAGCTGCGAGGGTGGCCCGGCCGACAAGGTTATTCGTCGGGCTTGGTGACGAGGTTATCCGCCTCGTCCACCTGATACGGCACATGCGCTTCCACGCCATCCCTGCCGGTCTGCGCCACGACATTCTTGAATCGCTTGCCGTTCCAGCATCGGAAAATCAACGTCGCATTCTCGCCTCCGGTCAACGTTGAACCCAGGCTGCCAATCAGCTTGCTGCGGGCGCCGCCCACCAGAATGCTGTTTTTGCCCGCCGTCAAAACGCTTTTATCGCCGCCCATCAACGTACAGTCATCGCCCGCCGTCAGCTTGCTGCGATCACCGGCCGTGAGGTGGCTATTGCTGCCCGCCAACAGCTTGCTGCGGTCGCCGGCGATTTGGGTGCTGTCCTTGCCGGCTATCAATTTGCTGCGATCACCCGCCGTCTGGACGCTGCCGGCGCCCGCGATGAGGGTGCTGCGATAACCCGCGGTCTGTGAGCTGTCCTTGCCGGCAATCAACATGCTTTTGTGCCCGGCAATTTGCGTGCTGTCGGGACCGGCGATCAATGAGCTTTGATAACTGGCGATCTGGTTGCTGCCGTATCCGGCGGTCAGGGTGCTGTGCATGCCGGAGGTCAGGCTGCTGCCATAACCGGCGGTCAATACACTGCGCAATCCGCTGATCAATGTGCTGCCGTATCCAGCCGTGAGGAAGCTGCGGATGCCGCTGGTCAGGCTACTGCCGTAGCCGGCGATCAAGGAACTGTCCTGGCCCGCCGTTTCGGTGCTGCCATAACCGGCGGTAAGGGAGCTGCTGTCCTGAGCGGTGAGGGTGCTGCCGTAACCCGCCGTCAGCGTGCTGTCGTAACCGGCGGTTTGCGTGCTGCCGTAACCGGCGATCAACGAACTTTCGTAGCCGGCGGTTTCGGTGCTGCCATAACCCGCGGTGAGGGAGCTGTTGTCCTGAGCGGTGAGGGTGCTGCCATAACCTGCCGTCAGCGTGCTCTCGTAGCCAGCGGTTTGCGTGCTGCCGTATCCGGCGATCAGCGAACTGTTGCTACCGGCGGTTCCCGTACTGCCGTAGCCGGCGGTGAGAACACTGCTTTCCCGTGCGGTTTGCGTACTGCCATAACCAGCGGTCAGAGTGCTTTTGTAACCCGCCGTCTGGGTGCTGCCGTAGCCGGCCGTGAGTGAACTGTTTTCCCGAGCGGTGAGGGTGCTGCCGTAACCTGCCGTCAGCGTGCTGTCGTGGCCGGCGGTTTGCGTGCTGCCGTAGCCGGCGATCAGCGAACTCTCATGCCCGGCGGTTTCCGTGGTCCCGTAACCGGCCGTGAGAGAACTGCCGTCCTGCGCGGTGAGGGTGCTGCCATAGCCGGCGGTCAGACTGCTGTCATAACCGGCGGTCTGAGTGCTGCCGTAGCCAGCGATAAGCGAACTGTCGCCGCCGGCGGTTTCCGTACTGCCGTAACCGGCGGTAAGGGAGCTGCTTTCCTGAGCGGTGAGGGTGCTGCCGTAACCCGCCGTCAGACTGCTTTCATAGCCTGCGGTCTGGGTCGTGCCATAACCGGCGATCAGGGAACTGGCGTACCCGGCGGTTCCGGTGCTGCCATAGCCTGCCGTCAGGGAACTGCTTTCCTGGGCAGTCTGAGTGCTGCCGTAGCCGGCGGTCAGCGTGCTCTCATAACCGGCCGTTTGCGTACTGCCGTATCCGGCGATCAGCGAACTGTCGTGCCCGGCCGTTGCGGTGCTGCCGTAGCCTGCGGTGAGCGAACTGCTTTCCTGTGCGGTCTGGGTGGTGCCATACCCGGCGGTTAGCGTGCTTTCATGACCGGCAGTTTGTGTACTGCCGTAACCGGCAATCAACGTACTGTCCGATCCCGCCGTGGCGGTGCTGCCGTACCCGGCCGTGAGGGAACTGTTTTCCTGAGCGGTTTGGGTGCTGCCATACCCGGCGGTCAGGGTGCTTTCGTGGCCGGCTGTTTGGGTGCTGCCGTAACCGGCGATCAAGGCGCTATCCGATCCGGCTGTTTCGGTGCTGCCGTAGCCGGCGGTGAGGGCGCTGCCCTCTTGGGCGGTTTGAGTGCTGCCATAGCCTGCGGACAGCGAGCTGTCGCTTCCCGCCGTTTCGGTACTGCCGTAACCGGCGGTGAGGGTGCTGCCGTCCTGGGCGGTCTGGCTGCTGCCGTAATCGGCGGTCAGTGTGCTTTTCTGCCCGGCGATCTGGGTGCTGCCGTACCCGGCGATCAGCGAGCTGTCATCGCCAGCCATTTCCGTACTGCCATACCCGGCGGTCAATGAGCTGCTGTCGGCGGCGGTCAGGGTGCTGCCGTAACCGGCAATCAATGAGCTCTGACCGCCGGCTGTTTCCGTACTGCCGTAACCCGCCAGCAGATAACTTTGATGCCCACCCGTGAGCGTACTGCCGTACACAGCAGTTTCGAAAGTTTGCGAGGCGTCGGTTTTAGCGCCGATGCCGAAAGGACTGTAACCCTGTGCTCGCCGACTTTCGAATTCGCGACTGGAAGTTTTATTTGGTGATTCAAGTGGGGTGTCGATTAAAGGGATGTTTGCTGATTGATAGTGTTCAATGTGCGCTGCAATGTAATTGATCGAACTGTCTTGAGTGCCCGTGTGAACAACTTCCGCCTCCGGGAACTTGATCATGCCGTCTTCATCAAGTTTTATAATGTGACCAATGTGAACTTCGCACACAACCCATTTGGCATCGGCTCGCAAACTCAGTTGAGTAGAGGAACCTTCTCCCCACAATAAGCCGACCAGGCCGTTCTCGAGTTTCTTGCTGGGCTTCCAGTGCTTGCACACCACCAGGCCGGCGTCCGGCCAGACTTGGCCGGCATGGTCCGACATGTCGTTGGCGCAAGTGCGCAAGACAAGGACTTTGTTGTCACTCATATCATATGTGCTCAATGAATATAACGGCATCAGCGGGAATCAGGATTGTAAGTACCCATAGCGTTCAAATAGAACGGTCAGGTATTACTTACACGTCACTGGCTGAAATCCATTAAGAGCCAGTGGCAAAGCCGCAGTCCTGTCATTAAACAGGTCGCAGTCCCTGGCGAAACTTCTCGATATCGAAGATTCACCCTAAAGCAATGACTCGGGTATGACCACACTTATTGTGCTTTGGAAGTGTTTAATGTTGTTCGTTACAATAGATAAAGTAATACCGTAATAGTTGATGTGGTTTAATGAATTTTCAATTCAGCTTAGCGGTGTTGGGGCGGGCTGTGTCCGACTGGATAAATTCGCGGACAGGCAGCGATTTCAAGCTATTCCATCGTAGGTGTTTTACGGCATTATCGACGGTACGCACTCTTTGCTCGGCCCCAGGGAGCAGGTGGCGTACCCCTTAATCTGAAGGACTACTTTAAGGCCTGAGCCCATGACCACTGCATTGCTGATCATCGACGTCCAGCACGCCTTGTGCACTGGCGAGTACGAATGTTTTGAGATCAAACGCGTCATCGAGAATATAAACGGCCTGAGTGCCAAGGCCAGGGAGGCAGGGATTCCGGTCATCCTCATCCAGCACGAAGAAAAGGGCGACCAGCTGCAACATGGTTCTGAAGGCTGGCAACTGGCCGAAAGCCTGAAGACTTCACCGCAAGACCGTCGGGTGCGAAAAACCAACCGAGATTCGTTCTACCAGACCCACTTACAAGCCCTACTGCAAGATTTTGGCTCCGACCGCCTGATCATCTGCGGGCTTCAAACCGACTATTGCGTCAACGCCACCGTCCGCCAGGCCCTGAACCTGAGCTATGACGTGGTGCTCGCCGCCGACGCGCATTCCACCGTCGACAACGGCAACCTCGCCGCCGAAGACATCATCGCCCAGCACAACGCGGAGTTGGCGCACTTGACGGGGCCCGTGGCACGGATCGACGTCATCCCGGCCAGCGAGATAGCGATTAAGAACTGAAAATATCGATTAGCTCATTCAGGAACGCACTCACCAGATCCCGCTGCCGCGCCGAATGCCGAACCGCCGCATGAAACCCCACCTCATAACGCAGCAGCTCGGGATTCAGCGGATGCAACTGCCCCAGCTGTTCATGCTTCGCCGCATAGTGCTGCGGCAAAAAGCCTAAATGCTGCCCCGACAGAATGAGCAGCGCCGCGCCGTCCATGCTGTCGGTGAGCACGGTCAGGCGTTCGATCGAGGTGGGTGCAGGCATTTCCGGCAAGGGGTGACTGGGCCATACCCAGTCGTAATCGCGGACGTCATCCCGGGTCAGATCCCCCACGTGCTCAAACAGCGGGTGAGCCGGGGCGCAGTAGGCGATCTGGGTTTCCTGGAACAAGGGGAAGTAATCGATGTTGGGCAAGCGGTGCCAGAAGTAACCGATCGCCAGATCGATATGGCTATTGATGATTTTCTCTTCCAGCAGCGACGAAGACAGTTCCGTGAAGTGGAAATACAGGCCTTCATGACGAGCCCTTAAACGCGCGATGGCCAGGGCGATTTTCTTGTTGGCAACAGGATCGATCTGGCCGAGCAAACCGATATTGATGTTGCCCGACACTTTGCGATTGATGTGCTGGACCTCAACCCGGAAACCTTCGGCTGCCGCCAGCAATCGGCGGGCCGCTTCGACAAACTGACCGCCCTTGGGCGTCACCGAAAATCCGCCGCGACCGCGCTCGCACAGTCGAAATCCCACCCGCGCTTCCAGCGTCGCCAATTGCGCACTGATGGTCGGTTGAGTGGTGTTGAGCGCAGTTTGCGCGGCCGAGATGCCGCCCGCTTCAACGACGGTCAAAAAGACCCGGATCAAACGCAGATCCAGTTCCGATACAGTGCCCAGCATGGGTATCCCTCAATGTTCATTCACATAGACGCGGATCTATGTAAACAGTGTGCCTGCGATATTTTATAGCCCTGACCCAGGCCCTACATTGCAATGAAACCGGCGCTTTGCCCATAAAAACAACAATCAACTGCATAGGAACAATCGTATGTCAGGGTCTCCTCATTCTGCGCACGCCCTCGAGGCGAGTGGCGGGTTGGCCATCGAAGGCCACTCGATCGATTACATTCCGGAAAACGAACGTCACGCCAAGCTCAGCAGCCAGGGCCCTTTCTGGTTTTTAGGCAACTTCCACTTCTTCACCATCTCCATCGGTTTTGTCGGCCCAAGCCTTGGCTTGTCGGCGCTGTGGACGATGCTGGCCGGTGCGCTCGGGATCATGTTCGGCACCATCTTCATGGCTTTTCACGGCTCGCAAGGTCCCGAAATGGGCCTCCCGCAAATGATCCAGTCCCGTGCCCAGTTCGGGTATCGCGGAGTGATCCTGGCCTTGATGGCGACGATGTTTGTGTTCGTCGGCTTCAACGTGGTGAACATCTCGCTGATCATGAACGGCCTTGAACACGTCTTCGGCATCGACCCGACCATTGTCGCCATCGTCGTGGTGGTGATCGGCGCGCTGCTGTCGATCTACGGCCACGACCTGATGCACAAAGCCTTCAAATGGGCGTTGCTGGCGACCTTGCCGCTGTATGCGCTAGTCACCATCGCCCTGATGTTCGGTGCAGGCCAGGAAGGCGTCGCCCCGGCGACCGACCTGGGCTTCAGCTGGGTTGCGTTCGCCACGCTGTTTGCCATCGGCGCGAGCTACAACATTTCCTACGCGCCCTATGTCTCCGACTATTCCCGTTACCTGCCGAAAAACACCAGCCGGCCAAAACTGATCGCCGCCGTGTTCATCGGCGCATCGTTGTCGGGGAGCTGGATGATCGGCCTCGGCGCCTGGCTCGCGCAGCAGTTGAAAGCGGCGGATGCGCTGGTGGCGCTTAACCAGGTCGGATCGTCGATGATCCCGGGCCTGGGCAACGTGTTGGTCATCGTCTCCGTGGCAGGCTTCCTGCCGATCATCGCGCTCAACACCTACAGCGCGATGCTGACGTTATTGACCGGCGTCGACTCGATCAAAAAAATCACGCCAACCCCTCGCGCCCGGGTCATGTCGATCTCCGCGATCAGCGTCATCCTGTTGACCTGCGTGCTGTCGATCAAGGGCGATGGCATCGCGCTGTTGAACACCTTCCTCGTGCTGCTGTTGTACTTCCTCGTGCCCTGGACCGCGGTCAATCTGGTCGACTACTTCTTCGTGCGCAAAGGCCGCTACGCGATCCCGCATTTCTTCACACCGAAGGGCATCTACGGCGCCTGGCAATTCCGAGGGATCGTTTCGTACCTGATCGGATTTGCCGCGATGGTGCCGTTCTTCTACATCTTCGATGCCGCCGCCGGCAAAGAAGTGTTCGTCGGGCCGCTGGCGCGCATGCTCGAAGGGGTGGACATCGCCTGGCTGGTCGGCCTGGTGGTTTCGGGCCTGGCGTATTACCTGCTCAGCCGTTCGATCGACCTTGAATACGAACGCCGAATCATCGACTCGATCACCGAGAGCGACATTGTTGCCATGGCTCATCAGTCAGTGGAGGAGGGACGTTGAACAGCGTGAAAAATACCGTGGTCGCCTGCTGCCAAGTGGCACCGAAAATAGGCGACCTCGCTTACAACCGGACACTGACAGAACGAGCGATTCGCTCGGCGGCGTTGCAAGGCGCCCAAGTGGTGGTGCTGCCCGAACTGGTGCAGAGCGGCTACCTGTTTGCTGACCGCGACGAAGCGTTGTCCCTGTCCGAAACAACCGACGGACCGGCCCTGCGCCTGTGGACGGCGTTGGCGAAAGAATTGAACGTCGTTGTAGTGGGCGGATTCTGCGAACGACTGCAAGGCGATGCACTGGCCAACAGCGCGGCGATGATAGACCCCCAAGGCCTGCGCGCCGTGTATCGCAAGGCACACCTGTGGGACGCGGAAAGCGAAATCTTCAGCCCCGGCAACGAAGCGCCGCCGGTGGTCGAAACGGTCCATGGACGGATCGGCATGCTGATTTGCTACGACCTGGAGTTTCCGGAATGGGTACGACTGCCGGCGCTGGCGGGTGCAGAATTGCTCTGCGCTCCCGTCAATTGGCCCGATGGACCGAGGCCACCAACCGAGCGCCCGGCCGAGGTGGTGCGGGTTCAGGCCAATGCGTCGGTGAACCGGATGTTCATTGCCGCGTGTGATCGGCATGGGCATGAACGCGGGGTTGGATGGGTGCAAGGTTCGGTGATTGTCGATGCTGATGGTTATCCGTTGGCGGGGCCGGCGGAGCAGGGGGGAGAGCAGATTTTGTTGGCGACACTTAACCTCGCTGAGGCGCGGAATAAGCGGATTAGTGCGCGTAATGATTTGCATCGGGATCGGCGGTTGGGGTTGTATGGAGGCGGCGAGGAGTGAAGCGGTAGGCTGTGCCTATTGGCTATCCGCCCATACTGCTTCTGGCCGATTTTCTGCCTGGTACGAAGGACAGCAATCGGCCAGACGTTCAAACATAGACCGGGGATGTCTACCAGAGCGGAACAGTTCAAGCAGTCATTCAGTACATCGACAAAAGTAGGGGCGATTCAGCTGGATGAGTGTTTTTGATTTCAAACCCTTGCCAATGCTAATAGATTATTTATTGAACATTTCGTAAAAAAGCGTAGCATTGCCGACCATGATACTCGAACAGCTCAAAGCCCTGGCCAATGACACTCGCATGCAAATGATGGAGTGGCTCAAAGACCCACTTAATAATTTCCCACCTCAGGATCATGGAGATCCTGCGATAGGGGTGTGCGTAACCCATTTGCAGCACAAGGCAGGGCTTTCACCTTCTACCGCGTCCGCACACTTAGCTATCCTGCAGCGCGCAGGCTTCGTGCTAACCACCCGCATCGGAAAGTGGACTTACTACCGGCGCAACGAGCAGGCGATTGACGACTTTGCGGCCAAGTTGATCATCGAATTGTAATTTTTAAACTTTCATTTCGTTATTTTGCGTAATTAGAAAACATAAGGAATTCCCCTATGAGCAGCAAAACGATCTTCGTCCAACCCGGTGGCGGCTATGAAAACGTTGTGGTTGGCAGCAGCGAAGTCCAAGCCGCAGCGCTTGGCGAAATCACCGTACGACTTCACGCCAACTCGCTCAATTACCACGACTTCGCGGTGGTCAGCGGTATGTGGGGCCCTAGCGTAAAACGCATCCCCATGGCCGATGGTGCAGGTGAAGTCATTGCTGTCGGCCCTGATGTCACTGAATTCAAGGTGGGTGACTCGGTCGTCAGCACCTTCTTCCCGGAGTGGATCGACGGTGTGCCACTGGTTGAAGGCTTTGTCAGCGTGCCAGGCGACGGCATTGACGGCTACGCTCGTGAGCAAGTGACGGCCAAAGCCACATCGTTTACCCTCGCGCCTACTGGCTACAGCCATGCTGAAGCGTCGACGCTTACCACCGCTGGCCTTACTGCATGGCGCGCCCTGATGGCCGATGACTCACTCAAGCCGGGCGACACCGTGCTCGTCCAAGGCACTGGTGGCGTTTCAATTTTCGCCCTGCAGTTCGCTAAAATGGCCGGAGCTACCGTCATTGCGACCTCTTCAAGCGACGAAAAACTTGAACGTCTGAAAGCTCTAGGCGCTGATCATGTCATCAATTACCGCAAAGACCTTAACTGGGGCGAAACTGCACGCGCTCTAACGGGTGGCCGTGGTGTTGACCACATCATCGAAGTCGGCGGCCCTGCGACGCTTGAGCAATCGATGATTGCAATTCGGGTTGCTGGTCACATTTCCGTCATAGGGATATTGAGTGGCGTAAGCGGTGCAATGAATTTTGTACCGGCACTGATCAAGCAAGTGCGTCTGCAGGGTGTATTGGTGGGTAGCCGCAGCCAGCAGCAAGACATGATCCGGGCCATCAATGCTAATGGCATGCGCCCGATTATTGATCGTCATTTCCCTTTGAGCGAGATTGTCGAAGCGTTCAAGTATCAGGAAACCAACCAGCATTTCGGCAAAATTTGTCTGGATATCTAAGCCGCATGAATGGGCATGATCCATATGCCTATCTCAAAGAGCCCATTGCTCCCTGTCGCACCGGCAGCCATGTGTAAAAGGGGGCTGATTTATTTGTGATCCAGGTGCCTGAAGCGCTGTTAAAAATAAATCCGTCCCCTTTTTTCAAAGGAAATTACTGGCGTGGGATGAGGTGATTTGTGAGGTAACGCTGTTGTTCCGAAAAGTTCGGGCCCGCCACATTACTTCCTGTCACGCCATCGACTTCGGGCGTGGAGATACGCCGTCAAATCGCTGTAGCCTAGTTGAGCTGCAATCTCCGTTAATGACTCTCCTTGCAATTCAAGATGCAGTTCCAATTCTGCGCGAATCTGATCGAGCAATTGCCTGAAGGTTGTACCTTCCTCTTCCAGTCGTCTCCGTAAGGTCCTTGGCGTCTGGTGCAGCGCCTTCGCCAGATTGTCCAGATTGGGAGTTTCACCTCTCGCTAGAGATCGTCGCGCTCCTTCAGCAACCTTGGCTGACCAACCGCTGAAATTCCGATGCACGGCGATCCGTCGATCCAGTTCCTGGGTCAATAACTCAAGCATCCCGTGATGACGTGTCTGCATCGGCAGGCTCAAGCTTCGAGCATCGAAATAGAAGCAGTTAATCGGACAGTCAAACTCGACACGGCCCCCAAACCATTGGGTGTATTGCTTGTAATACGACGGACGAGAGTGAGTAAATCTTGCCAGGACCGGCTGCACCTGCTGCCCTGTTCCACGCCGCAACTGCGCGATGGACATTGCGCCGTAGTGCTCAATGACATAGCGCGCCAGCTCACTGGGCGCATCGACGCACAGCTCGATGCCAACGCCGTTTTCATCATTGAGCAGTCTCACCGTGTCTGTGTCCGCCGCAAGCCGCGCGTACCGGGCCCAAAGCTTCATGGATGATAAAACGTCGGGGCTGTACAAGCACAGATAGGCCAGGACGTGCCAGTCCTGAGGCGTGAATAGCGTGAACAGTTTCAACCCGATCGCCGGATCGATGCGCGCCGCCTCGCGCCAAAGCTGATCCAGCTCGATCAGGCTGTAATCCCTGTTTTCTCTCAGGGCCTGGCTATCCAGGAAACGCTCCAGCACCTGGCCCAGTTTGCCGCGGTGAAAGCGCTGGGGGGAACGATTGACCTGTTCTCGCTCAATTTTGTCCGTTTCGCGCATAGGGACGGCTTACTCGTTGGCTTCTAATGAAAGGGCATTGCCCGCAAGGGCCTTAATCGAGAGTGCCATGAATACAATAATGCTCGCCAACAATCCTTCCGTAATAGTGGCCGGGATATTCCTTGCCTTCATCTTGCTGGAACTCGCGTGTTCTTCGCTCCGACACCCGTCGAGCGGGAAGCGTGACGTACTGATCGAAGTCATAGGCTCCGGGATCCTGGTTGCAATCACGTTCCCCAGTGTCATGTGGCTCAGTGGAAAAATCCTGAGCCTGGCTGTTCCGGAAATGAAAGGCGCCTTGGCCACCATTCCTTGGGTCGCAGGGTTCGTGTTGTTTCTAGTACTGGATGACATGACTCAATACTGGTGGCATCGACTGACACATCGGGTCCCGGCACTTTATGCGCTGCACCGCGCTCATCACTCCGCGCCCTACATGAGTGTCCGCATCGTTTATCGAAACAACAGCTTCTACTACATGCTGATGCCCGGCATCTGGCTGTCCGGCATACTGATCTATCTAGGGCTTGCGCATATTTACTATGTTTATCTGATCCTGAAGATGATCGTCATCTTCGCAGCGCACAGCAGCGTTGCGTGGGATGACAAACTGTATGGCATCCGTGTGTTGCGTCCTATTGTCTGGGTTCTGGAGCGAACGATCTCCACCCCCTCCACTCATTCAGCCCATCACGGCTTGACTGCCGAGGATGGTGTCACGCATTACAAGGGCAACTTCGGCAACCTGTTGTTCTTCTGGGACATCCTGTTCGGTACGGCCAAAATTACCCGCCGGCGTCCGCCCTTATACGGTATCGAACACTTGTCACCGATCAGCTGGAAAGAAGAGTTGTTCTGGCCCATCGTGCGTTCACGCCGTGTCACTCCCAAAGCACATAAGGCTAAACAGAAGGTGGCGCAATGAGCCGTCATATCGTTCTGCTGTCTGGATCGAATAGATCAAACAGCCAATCACTCAAAGTCGCAAAATACTTGCGCGACCGATTAGAGCAACTTGGTCTTTGTGATTCAGGCGAACTGCTGAACTTGGCTTCCAGTCGGCTACCGCTGTGGCCAGAAGAAGACATTGATGGAGTCTGGAATGTCCAGCAAACCATCCTCAAAAAAGCTACCGCACTGATCGTGATCAGCCCGGAGTGGAATGGCATGGCTTGCCCGGCGCTGAAAAATTTCTTTTTGTACGCAGGACTCGGTGAACTTGGACACAAGCCAGCGCTCCTGGTGGGGGTTTCGGCTGGGCTCGGGGGAGCCTATCCAATTGCTGAATTGCGTGCTTCGAGCTACAAAAACAGCCGGATCATGTATTTGCCTGAACAACTCATCATAAGAAATGTTGAATCGATGATGAATAGCGAAATTCCCTCAGACGAAAATGATATTCGCATCCGCACACGTATCGACTGGGCTTTGCATTTACTTTGTCAATACGATGACGCCTTACGCACGATACGAACTGCAATCAAACACCCACCTGAGTTTTCTACGGGGATGTAAAACTGTCGCACCTCAACGAATTGAATAAATAAACCTTGCGCTAATGTGTGCATTTCAACCACGTCGATGCAAAAACATTCAATATTGAGCGAGCAGGGTGTTGCATCGACGGGTTGATCTAAGTCAAACGGATACGCGGTTGGCATGGTTAAAAACCACCATCAACGCACCAGCAATTAAGATGCAGCGATTAATTACAAATGCGATTTTTTACAACTCAATCTTAATAGCTCATGACGCTGGAATAACTATTTCGCGACAGACAACCGTCGGCCAATAATTGCCTGTTATGAATGTCCGTTTAGGGCCGTTTTCTACCCGTCGCGAAGGGCAGTTATCGACCCAAAGCTGACCTTCAGATGGGTAAATTTTTGTCACCTCGTGAATGGCATCTTCAAGGACTTCGCGATCCGACCTAAAATTCTTATGCATTTTTCAGAAACAACGAGCGGTGGTTCGTTAATCATGTAAAGCAGGTGTTCGAACGCTACTCCAGCCTCGTTGTGATCGACATAATCCAGAACTATTTCACCACCATTCTCTAAACCTGCCTGAGCTAATGCATGGTCTTCCGGTATAGGGCCGAGCTGGTCGTATGCAATGGACATCAGCGTCGAGATTTCCTCAAGTGCCTCAACGAAATCGGCCCTCAAGTCGTTGTTAAGGTGGCTCATAACAAACATTCCTTCGATTATGGTGACCTGCGTTCCGTTCCCGTCTGGTCGATTGTTGCCCAAGACCTGGTCTTTGCGCACTGAGCCGATGGACCTGCGTGCCGGTACCGAGACGGCATTGGGCGGTGATCGCATTCTTTGGTCGCAAGGAGGCGATCGGCAAGTGAACACAGTATTGGCGCAATTGCTAAAAGCCAACGCTGAATCGGACTTGTGCAGTGTCTGGTTGGCTAGCGTCACCGATGAGTGTAATGCTGCTGTATGAAGTCGTGATCGACTTCGACCAGTCGAGGGTATCTGCTTTCGTCAAGCGTTTCGCGAAGTCGCCTAGAGTAGCTTGCCTGCTCAAAGGCAACCTGGCACCTGGCGCTGTCAAAGAATGACCGGAGATGGGCGAGTGCCTGATCAAATGCAGGGCTTTCAATACGCAGAAATAGACCTGTCAAATCTTGCTGGTCCGTGAGCTCTCGATACAAGTCGACTGTGAAAATACTGCCTCCGTTATTTTGAGCATGATACACATGCACGTCGCCGTAGCCGTTGTAAAGGTGGGCGAAATACAACTCGTGGAGTTCGATAATGTTGACGGGAATTTCAAGGGTGGTAAATACCGCCTGCAGGTCGGCGCTGGGAGCCTTCTGGTCACCTTCCCAGGTTACTAAATCTGACATCGATACACAGATGTCGAATTCTTTGGCATAGATGGTTTTTTTGGACATTCTCATTCCATCGCGGAGTGTTGGAATTTTAAGGGTGGAGCTTCATAAGGCATCGACTACGGGTTATGCCTGATATCGACCGGACGAAGCATCAGCTCATCACAGAAAGAACCAGCGGTCGCTATTCTATCTCCGCGAGAGGCCGGAAATGACCTATTGCTGCCTCACAAGAGGATCCCCTACGCTTGCAAAAATCGATCGGGCCGGCATGGGCAAAGGGAACTGGACGCCTTGTCATCGATGATCTCCTCGCTGGCCAGACGTCCCACTATCGCCGCCAAAGTAATTCCAGGGTGCATTGCACAAACATAGACGCCACCCACTTTGGGTAGATAACCGATGATGGGGATGCCATCGGCAGGCATGGGCCTGAGTCCGACACAAGCCCATTCCGGATCTATGGAAACAACACCATGGAGTTCGTTCTGGATTGTCTTGGCAGTTCGAAGCGCTATCGCTGCCGGCTGATTTTCCATGGCGTCGTCCAGGTAATCTTCTGCCGCCAGCAACGCACCATCCGAACTTTGCCTCACTTCCATTTCAGGGCTGGAGATGAGGGTGTGCACGAGGTTGGGTTGTGACTTGTAACGGATGAAAATGGCAGGCGAGGCCTCTATCGGCAGGGACACTCCAAGCATGTCTGTCAGCTTCGTGATGCCTGTCCCGGCTGCCAATACGACAATATCGGCATCGATGATGCCTATTGTTGTTTCGACTCCGGTCACCGTTGCACTCTGGGTTACAAAACCGAGCACTCGCGTCTGAGTGAGAATCTTCGCCCCATACGCCTGGGCACCTGCGATCAACGCATGCGTAGCTGCCACTGCGTCCAGCGCTCCTTCTTCAGCCGCATATAGAGCAGACTGGGGAGGGTTCTTGAGATTTGGTTCAAGGTCGAGAATCTGCGATCGAGACACCAGATTTGCCGAAGCCTGGTGACCTGGGATCGGCAGCGCTCCAATCGCCATCACGCTGTAAGACAAGGCACCTGTCCATCGTATCTCCAGACCAGGCAGCTGCGTTTCGAGTCGGCGGTACTCCTTGATGGCAGAGCCGCGCAGTTGCGCAATTGGATCAGGTTCGGGGTGTGAGGTATTGAGCCAAGCGAATGAGCTGCCAGTCACTCCCGAAGCTATATCTTCAGCCTCTACCAAGGTGACATTCGCGCCTTTACCGGCCAAATGATACGCCAATGACGCGCCAACGATGCCTGCACCAATGACAACGACTCGTCTGCCCTGACCATTTCCCATATCAACCTCCGTTCTGTCGATGTGACGATGGTACGACAGCTGGATGATTTCATGACATGAGAACCTGATCGTTCAGGACGCTTTTTGAGTGTCTGCTTTTGGTCGATAACAGGCTGATTCAAGAGACCACGTTGCTATCACACTTGCGACGGTCATCTTTTAAATACGGCAGTGGCTTCCTGAATTTTTTCGGAGCTTTCACCGCCTGTAGGAAACGCGTATCAGCTTTTTCAACAACCTTTGAGCGGGCATGTTTAAACGCCCTCAAGGTTACGTCCTGAAAGCTACAAAACCTTGCGCCGTTGCCTACGGCTGCACCAGAATCCGCCGGCTTGTGCGCTTTTGGGCTGCTCGGTAACTTGATTCCCGTCACTGCCCTTCAGTGATCGGGTTTAGCAGCCCGGGGTTACAAGCAAGCTGCACGAGCTCTTGTCAGTCAGGCATTCCCACGCCTGCACTTGATGGTGGTTGTGCGCAGGGCGCCTTCGGGCGCGCCGGCTTTGCTAGCTTCCCCGGTCTGCTAACCTGCGTACAGCTGCCTCCCTCTCGTTTAGCAGCAAGAAGGTTGGCGCTCAATTTGAGAAGCGAGCTTATGTTCAAAATTACACCCAACCCACCCGACACCGATCCAGTGTCCCCCTACGAACCCGATTCAAAAAAACTCAACGAAGCCGCCGAACGCGCCCTCGATTTCCACTTCCCATCAAGCGCCGATATCAAAGCCACCCCGCGTACCTCCAGCAAACTGTTTTCCGTGGACCCGGAGGCCACAGCCGAAACCCTGGCGGTTTTTTTGGTCGAGACGTTGGCGTCGGTCGACGTGATGGTCCATCAGTTGGTGGATCATCTGGAGGGGGAGTCGCGCTATGCCTTGCTGGGCATTTCAAACAGCATCATGGTGGCGGAGATCACGGCGAACCGGGTGTTGGATAGGGTTGAGCCGTCTAAGTAGTTGCTGACCTGTGGTGAGGGGGATTGCTTGCACTGGGTGGCGAGGCGGCCTTAACAGATGGGCCTGCTGCGCAGGCCAGCGGGAGCAAGCTCCCTCGCCACAGGTTGTTTGTTGTTTGTAATATTTGTGTTTGTAAAAACGGGACGCTTGGCGTCCCGTTTTTTAGGGGGGTGGTATCAGCCTCCGGCGCGTTTATTTAACGCCTCTGCCGCTGCAGCGATTCCAGCCTGGTGCCTGCGCGAGCCAGCAGTCAAGCAGCGGCAAGCCCGCCATCAATCAGGTAGATCGCAAAGGAGAACGTCACGATCGACAGCACGGTGCTGACCAGAATGGAGGTCGCGGCTTCGCTTTGATAGGCGCCGGTCTGGTTCGCAAACATCGCCGGGATCGTCGCCGATGGAAGGGCGCAAAGCAGGATCATCTGTTGTGCGTACAGGCCATGAGTGCCGAGCAGTACCGTGGCGCCGAACATTAACACCGGGTGAATGAGCAGCTTGAGCCCAAGGTTGCCCCAGACTTCACCGGACATTTTCAGTTTCTCCGACGACATGATCAGTCCCAGGCACAGCAGGGATACACCGGGCGTGGCCTTGCCGAGAAGGGTGAAAGACTCCGCCGCAAGCGCAGGCAACTCGACCTGCAGCACGGACAGTAGAATCCCCAGGGCCGGCGCCCACATCAGGGGACGACGTACCGCCCCTGAAAGGCTCGACAAAAACGCCTGGCCGCCACTGGCCTTTCCATCGGCGATGGTGAGCAACATGGTCGTCAGCGGGATCATCACCAGGCTCGCGACCAGGTTGAGTACCAGCACCGAGTAGATGCTGCCCGCGCCGAACATTGCACCCAGGATAGGGATGCCCATGAAGGCGGCGTCTGGATAACCGTTCACGAAGCCCTTGAGCGTTGCCACCTTGAGATCGCGAGTGCTGAACCAGCCGATTGCCAGCGCTATCGTGTACATGCCCATGATGCCGATGAATGTGGCCACGATGAACTTGAAGTCGAAGAGCTGTTCACGGGGCGTGCTCGCCATCCCGACAAAAAGCAGCGCCGGGAATATCCAGCCCAGCACCAGGCGGCTGATCAGCAGGCTGTCCGAATGGGTCAGCCGTCCGCGCTTGCCGGCGATATAGCCCAGCGCGATCACAAAGGCGACGGGCAAGATGGGTCCTACGATCCTGTCTAACATGTCATCAATCCTCGTATTTATTTTTATCAAGAATGTCGTCATGGCTGATCGAGGCCGACACGTCGGCGTCGATCAACGTTGCAATGAGCCAGCGGCTTATGGGGTCAAGGTTTGAAGCGGTAATCCCGGATGACGTCCTGGTCAGGCTCGATGCCGAGTCCCGGCCCTTGCGGTACGTCGATGCGTCCGTTACGCGGGATGATGGCGTCGCCATAGAGTTGCGCTTCGAGGTCGAAGTAACGCCATTCGACCAGTGACTTGGCGCCGCCCAGGGCTGCACTTCCATGCACCGCCGCCAGCAGGCCGGGGCCGTCATAAAAGGCGTGGACCATCACGGTGACGCCATGGGCGTTGGCCAGTGCATAGACTTTTTGCAGTTCGGTGATGCCGCCCATTTTGGCGGGGCTTGGCTGCACGAAATCCACCGCGCCGGCCTCAAGCAGGTGCTGGAAGTCCATGAGCGTCGAGGCATTTTCGCCAGCCGCAACCGGGATGCCGCCGTGCGCGCGCACCCTTGCCAGCCCTGAATAGTCTTCCGGCGGCCACACCGGTTCTTCGATCCAGCGCAGGTTCAACGGGCGAAGTTTCTCGGTCATGTCCAGCGCTTCGCGCACCGTCCACGGAGCGTTGACGTCGAGGGTGATTTCCACGCCGGGGCCAGCGGCTTCGCACGCAGCGCGGATGACGTCGATATCCACTTCGTGCAGCTTGAGGTGGCGGAAACCGCTGTTGACTGCGCGCTGCACATTGACGCGGATGAGTTCGGGGTCTGCATACCGGATCAGGCTTGCGTACGCCGCAAGAGACGTGGCCTCACTGCCGCCCAGCAACTGGTAAATCGGTTTTTCGGCGGCTTTGCCCGCGATATCCCACAGCGCGATGTCAATCGCCGAGAGGCCATAGATGAACGCGCCGCTGCGACCGAAAACGTGAAACTTCCTCTGCAGATCGCCCTGTAATTTCTCCCGTCGAGTGACATCGCTGCCAATCAGTTCAGGCGCAAGGATGGTGTCGATCACCACTTTTACCGCCGGGATTGCGGTGAAGCCGAAGGTTTCGCCCCAGCCAACGATCCCGTCGTCGGTGGTGATCTTGACCACGAGAGAGTCGACCATTTGCAGGTCTTTCGGCCCCCAGACCCCGCCGGCCGATGGGCCGCCCGTGGTGAAGGGAATACGAAGCGGAATGGTTTCAATGCTGGCAATTTTCATAGGATTGCGCCTCAAGCGGGTTGCGAAGCTGACACGGCAATTTTTTATTCGTCCGTGTCAGGTTGAGGGCAACGTACATCACATCCTGTTGTCCTTCAACAGAACAACTGCGGCATTTCAGCAGGCTTTAACCTATTTATTAGATAAGTCCTTGTTTTAACTTGATTAAATGTTTGATGTGTTTTGCGAATTTCAGTTTCAACTGTCAGGAACAAGTCTTCTGATGTAGATTAAGTAGACAAGTGAGGGGAGAAAAAAGAATGAGTGAAATGAATGTGCAACCCGTAACCCGCCGACCTCATCTGGCCGAGCACATCGCCCGCTCGCTGAGCGATGAGATTGCTTCCGGGCGGCTGCGGCCGGGAGACCGTTTGCCCACTGAACAGTTTCTCTCGCAGAACTTCGGCGTCAGCCGCAACGTGGTGCGCGAGGGCATCGCCACGCTGCGGGCGCAGGGGCTGATTCAGTCTCGCCAGGGCGTAGGCGTCTTCGTCTCCGCCGCCTCCCAAGCGTCAGAGCCTTTGGCACCGCAGGCGAGTGCGCCGATTCTGGACGGTGACAACACCATCCGAAACATGTTTGAAGTGAGGGCCGTCCTGGAAAGCCAGGCCGCCGCACTCACCGCCTCGCACATGACCCCAGCCAAGTTGAAAGTCATTCAGGCCGCGGTCCTGCGCATGCAATACGAAGGCGAACCGACCCTGGAAACAGTCAACGCCGACCTCGATTTTCACAGGGCCGTTGCGGCAGCGTCGGGCAACGACTATCTCGAGACGATGATTCGCACAGTGCTCGAGCCAATGCGCGCACTGATCACCATGAACTTCGCGCGGCGCGGCCCGGTGTTCAGCAACATTCCTCACGCGGCGCGCGGGGAGCATGAAGAACTCGTGCAGGCTTTTATCGATCGAAATGCGACGGCGGCACGCCAGATCATGGGGGAACATATCGTCAACGCAGCCTCGCGATTCGGCTACGAGATCACATTTTTCTGATGGTTTGAGCCGAGCGGATCTTGTTTCGTTGTTCTACAACCTGGTCAGGTTGTTCCTTTGGCCTTCCGAGCATCTCGAACGCGTCTGTTCCATCAGGAGAGAAGGCGAGGCAATAGGGATGACTTGTCTCTGGTCAGGCACTCGGCACTCCCGTATCAGACGCAAACATCGGCAAGCGCTGCAACATCCAGTTCAGTAGCTCTTGAGCAGGGGCGGCCAACGGTCGGCCGGATTTCACCAACAGTTTTGCTTCAACCCCAAGAAACAACGGATGGTCGATCGATACCGCCGCCAGGCTGCCGTTGGCGATTTCCCGATAGGCCGCGAATTCGCCGAGCAACGAAGCAAAACCGCCGTCCTCCACCATGCGCTTGAGCGCCGCGAGGGAGTTGCTGACGAGTACCGGGCGGATCTCGATTTTCTCGGCATACTCGAGCATCTTGATCGCATGACCGATACCGAACGTCGTGGGTGTCAGGACCAGTTGGCAGGCGAGGATATCCTCGACGGTTGCCGCCGCGCCCCGCGATGCCAACGGATGATCCGGGCGAACCAGCAGCATCACCGGTTGCGAAAACGTCGCGCGGTAGTCGATGTGCGGATGCGGCGGCGGATTGTACGCAAGGCCGATGTGCGCACGGTTTTCGGCGACTTCGTTGAGAACATCGTCGACGGGCAGAATGTCCAGCCGCACATCAAGCTTGGGGTACTGCTTGCAGAACGGCGCGAGCACGTTGTCGACCAACGCATCGACATAGCCCTCGCTGATGACGACGCGCACATGGCCTTGCTGCAGGCCCTTGATCGCTTGCAACTGATCTTCGAGTTTCTCCTGGTGCGATCGATAGCCGCGCCAGAACTCCAGCAAGTGCGCCGCGGCCTCGGTGGGCTGAACGCCGCGTGCCTGGCGCTCGAATAGTTTGGCGCCGATTTCCTCTTCCAGCAGCTTGATCTGGCGCGTGATCACCGAGGGCGACGTGTTGATGTTGTCGGCCGCGCCACGAATCGATCCGTGAGTCAGCACCTCATGAAAATACCGAAGCCGTTGTTGATTGATTTCGCGCATGCCGGGAACTCTCTCCAGAGATGTTGCGTTGCCTGTAGAGCAACACTACACGAACTTAGTTGCTCTTGCTGGTCATGAGGTGCCGGTGCAACATTCTCTGACACGAACTCGGACCAACAAGAATAACGGGAGATTCGCATGTCAATTCTTCAGGCGCCGGCACGAAGTGATGCCATTTCAGCCCTATACCGCAAGCTCAACTGGCGGCTGCTGCCGCTGCTGTTCATCTGTTACGTATTTGCGTATCTGGACCGGATCAACGTCGGCTTTGCCAAACTGCAGATGCAAAATGACCTTGGGCTTTCCGATGCGGCCTATGGCGCGGGCGCCGGTATTTTCTTTCTGGGGTACGTATTGTTCGAGTTGCCGAGCAACCTGATGCTGCCGAAGGTCGGCGCGAGGAAAACCTTCAGCCGTATTCTGGTGTGTTGGGGCATCACCTCGGCCTGCATGTTGTTCGTGCGCAACGTGCCGATGTTTTACGCCATGCGCTTTCTGCTGGGTGTGTTCGAAGCCGGTTTTGCACCGGGCATGATTTATTACCTGTCCTGCTGGTACGGTCCCAAGCGTATGGCGCGGGCCATTGCGATCGTGTTTATCGCCGGCCCCATTGGCGGCATTGTGGGCGGCCCACTGTCTGCGTGGTTGATCACCACGTTCGAAGGCGTTGGTGGTCTGGCCGGCTGGCAGTGGATGTTTTTGATTGAAGGCTTGCCGTGCGTTTTCCTCGGTGTGCTGACTTTTTTCATCCTTTCCAATCGACCCGCTGAGGCGCGCTGGCTGAGCCAGGAAGAAAAGGCCTTGCTGGCCAGTGAGCTGGGTGAATCGACCGGGCGCGTCCATTCGTTCCGTGCAGTGTTGCGCGACCCGAAAATCTACATTCTCGCCAGCGCCTATTTCTGCATCATCTTCTCGATCTACGCCATGAGTTTCTGGCTGCCGGCAATCCTCAAGGCCCAGGGCGTCAACGACACCATGCAACTGGGTTGGTACGCCGCGATTCCCTATGTCGCCGCCGCTTGCGGCATGTACTGGATAGGGCGCCGGTCGGACCGTGTCGGTGAAAGACGCTATCACTGCGCAGTGCCGGCGGGGATCGGCGCGATCCTGCTCCTTATGTACCCTTTTGCCGACGGCAACCTGATGGCCGCGCTGGCACTGCTGACCGTGGCAACCGCCATGATGTTCATGGCCTACACCGTGTTGTGGGCGATGCCCTCCGAACACATCAAGGGCGAGGCGGCGGCAGGGGGCATTGCCTTGATTAATACCATCGGTCTTTCCGGCGGCTTCTGGGGGCCGGCCATAATCGGCTGGGCAAAAACCGCAACCGGCAGCGCGAATCTTGGCGTCGTTATCGTGGGTTGCGTATTTTTGTGCGCAGCATTGGTGATCCTGTCGACCAAGCCGAAAACGCGTGACGGCGCGATTCCGGAATACAGTGCGGGTTGATCTGTTGCCACCCGCGTCCTTTGTCATGTTCCGCAAGGAACCCTTTAAAAGAGAGAACTCAAATGCTTTTACACCTGTCGACCTGGGCCGAGATCGGCCAATTTCTTCAACGCAGCCGCACCATCGTGATCCCGATTGGTTCGAATGAACAACACGGTCCTACCGGTCTTCTGGGGACCGACTGGATGTGCCCGGAAATCATTGCCGGTGAAGCGCAAAAAAACGCAGACATCCTGATTGCACCGACCTTCAATATCGGCATGGCCCAGCACCATCTTGGGTTCCCTGGAACCATCTCGCTGCGTCCGTCGACCTTCATTGCGGCCATTGGCGATTGGGTGCGCTCGCTGGCCGCTCACGGGTTTGAAAAAATCCTCTTCCTCAATGGCCACGGTGGCAACGTTGCATCGATTGAGGCGGCGTTCTCTGAGCTCTACGCCGAAGCCAGCTTCGCTCGACGCCCAGCAGGGTTCGCGCTCAAGTTGTGCAATTGGTGGGACCTTGAGGGGGTAGGGGAGCTTGCGCGCGAGCAGTTTCCTACGGGGCACGGCGTTCATGCCACGCCGTCCGAGATTGCGGTCACACAATGGGCCTACCCGGATTCGATCAAACCGGCTGAATACTCGCCGCAGATCGCCCCTTGGGGCCCGATCCGCGAAGCGATGGACTTCCGCGCACGCCACCCCGATGGCCGCATGGGTTCGGACCCGGCGCTGGCGACGCCAGACAAAGGTCGTGAACTGGTCATGCTGGCAGCACAGAGCCTGGTGCGGGAGCTGGACGCTTTCAGCCGCGAATCAATGCCTGGCTGAACAATCACAGTCTTTTCAATTGGCCAACGCCCGGTATTTCCGGGCGTTGGCACGTCCTGTTTGAGGAAATCCCTACGATCGTTGATACGGAGGGTTATCCATGCCCCGGAGTTTTCACCGAGAAAATTTCAACCACAGGCCTAGCACTTCAGCGACAGCAAGCTCCAACTATTGATTACCCAGTGTAATAAGTGAAATTCAATTCAGGGGCTCTATCACTCTCTGCTCTAGTAATAAGATGGCGCCAACAAACCATTGCTACTGGAGAATCGCGTGAAAAAAACCATTATTGCCGCCCTGCTAACCGCTGCCGCTAACTATGCCAACGCCGGCACGGTATTGGTTGTACTGTCGGATCAGGCTCAACTGGACCTGAAAGACGGCAAAGTCATGCAAACAGGCTTCTTCCTGAACGAATTAATGCAACCGGTGCAGACCTTCATCGAGGCGGGTCAAACCGTCGTATTTGCCACCCCTAGCGGCAAGGCGCCAACCGCAGACCAGAAATCCAATGATGTGAGCTTCTGGGGCGGCGATGAAAAGGCCCGTCAGGAAAGTCTTGCGCTGCTGGACACGCTGAAGCTGACCTCGAAGAGCGGCTCGCCGGCAATCAGCTTCGCGCAGGTTCAGAAAATCGGCTACGACAAGTTCGATGCCGTATTCGTGCCTGGCGGTCATATCCCGATGCAGGATCTGCTGAAGGACAAGCAACTGGGCCAACTGCTGACCAACTTCCACGAAAAAGGCAAGATCACCGGCTTCACCTGCCATGGCACCATAGCCATGTTGTCGGCGATCCCGGATGCGCACGGTTTTGTCTCCGCACTGGAATCGGGCAAACAGCCGGCAGCGCCAGCCAATTGGATTTACAAGGGCTACAAAGTCACCGCCTTCACCGACGCGGAAGAGGAGCAGGCCAAAGGTTTCCTCGGCGGCGGCCATATGAAACTGTTCCCGCAGGATGGCCTGACGGCAGCCGGTGCTAACTTCTCCGAAGCCAAGCCATGGAGCGAGAACGTGATCGAAGATCGCGAAGTCATTTCCGGCCAGAACCCACAGTCGGCCAAGGCAGTCGCCGTGGCCATGGTGGCGAAACTGAAGTAATCCTGGGCGGCCGTTCCGGGCAAACCGGGCCGTAGGTGCTGGGGTCGATCTGCATTGGCTCCAGCGCCACCGTCTATCCCGACACGCTGCACGCTAATGTGTCGGAAGACGATACCCGCACATTTCGTCCAAGCCCAAAGGCGGCTCGTAATGCCCTCGTTTAGAGATTTACCGCCCGATAGTTGTTGTTCCCGCCTTCCAATGCCCTGCATCAAAGGCGGTAACCGCATTCGATCCAACACAACCCCATCCCATCCGCCGCGTTAATAGAAAGCCTCACCGCGTAGAGCATTCAGAACGAGCGAGAAGGCTGGAGTTGGCAAACGACGGCTTGGGTAGTACAGGTGATAACCCGGGAATAAAGGGCACCAGTCTTCCAGTACCCGCACCAAGCGGCCCTCTTCAATGTGCGGTGCAAATTCTTCCTCCGGTAAGTATGCGATGCCCAAACCGTTAACTGCCGCTGCCGGGACATGTGCGCTGGTATTCACAATGACCTGGCCCACGACACGCACGTTGATCTTTCGACCACGCTTTTCGAATTCCCAGGCGTCAACTCCGCCAAGGGTTGGATAGCGTATGTCGATGCATGTGTGATTCACCAGATCCTGCGGTTTCTTGGGCATGCTGTTGCGTGCGAAATACGAAGGCGATGCCACCGCAGCCATTCGTACTTCAGGTCCGATAGGCGCGGCGATCATATCTTTATCGACGGTGTCGCCGAATCTGATGCCCGCATCGAAGCGATCAGCAACGATGTCCCGGAAGCCATAGTTGATATCAAACTCAACCTTGATATCGGGGTATTCGAGGAGCAAAGGCGTGAGTCGCGGAAGGAGAATTGTCTTCAGGACAAAATCACCGCAAGTAATGCGCACCGTGCCCGCCGGCTTGTCACGAAGCTCGGTCAAAGCATCCAGTTCGGCCTCGATCTCGTCAAAACGATGACCAATGGCTTGCATCAGGCGTTCCCCCGCGCTCGTCGGCGAAACGCTGCGAGTGGTACGCGTCAGTAGGCGAATTTTCAGGCGCTTTTCAAGCCCGGAAACAGTCTGGCTCAGGGCGGATTGCGTGACACCCAAGAGGGCGGCCGCTCGGGTGAAGCTGCCTTCCCTGGCGACCGTCACAAAGGCCAGAAGGTCGTTCAAATTATGTCGTGGCATCGGAGCCTGCCTATCGCAATTGATTAGCTGTGCTTATAACTTCAACAAGCTTTCATTAGATTATCAAGCACTGCGTATTCCCAGAGAATAGGGCAAGCCTCACCTGTGGTCACAGGCAGAGCCCACACGATCCGCTGATCCAGGCCCGGCAACCATGTCGATCAGCACCTATTCACTGATGGGAGCAGCACATGAGAAAACTCGTTATCTTGCTCGGCCTTCTGATGGCGTCGCTCTCTGCACTGGGAGCCGACATGTCTAACGGAGCCAATAATTTTTACAAAAGTGAGAAGGTCACGATGACGAAGGTGACCTTCAACAATCAGTACCAGATGAAAACTGCAGGGAATCTGTTTGTTCCTAAAGATTTGAAACCAGGCAGCAAAAGCGCAGCGATCATCGTTGGCCATCCCATGGGCGCGGTCAAAGAGCAGAGTTCGAACCTGTATGCCCAGAAACTGGCGGAGCAAGGTTTCGTGACCCTTGCCATCGACCTGTCGTTCTGGGGCGAAAGTGATGGGCAACCGCGCAACGCGGTCTCGTCAGAAATTTATGCTGAGGACTTCAGTGCCGCTGTTGATTACCTTGGCACACAGACGTTCATTGATCGGAACCGGATTGGTGTCCTGGGCATTTGCGGTAGCGGCAGCTTTGTCATCAGCGCTGCCAAGATCGACCCTCGGATGAAGGCCATTGCCACGGTCAGCATGTACGACATGGGCGCGGCCAATCGAAATGGCCTGAAGCATTCCGTCACTGTCGAGCAGAGGAAACAAGCGATCGCCGCTGCTGCCGAGCAGCGCTATGTCGAGTTCATCGGGGGCGAAACCCAGTACACCAGCGGAACTGTCCACGAGCTGACGGACAAGTCCAACGCTATCGAGCGCGAGTTCTACGATTTTTACCGCACGCCACGCGGTGAGTTCACCCCCCAAGGCCAGTCGCCGTTACTGACCACTCACCCGACGCTGGCCAGCAATACCAAGTTCATGAATTTCTATCCGTTCAACGATATCGAGACGATCTCGCCACGTCCGATGCTGTTTATCGCCGGTGAAAACGCTCACTCCCGTGAGTTCAGTGAAGAGGCCTATCGTCTGGCTGGTCAACCCAAAGAGCTTGTCATCATTCCAGGTGCGGGCCACGTGGATCTCTATGATCGGGTCGATCTTATCCCGTTTGCCAAGCTGACCTCGTTCTTCCAAACCAACCTTAAGTGACACTGATCGTTGGGCTATCAGGCCATGCGCTCTCAACAGGCGTTGGCGCTTTACGTATTGAAGGAAATCAGATGAGCAGCACTGCCTTACCTATTCAAGCCGCGAGCCGACAGGTATGGGGCGCCGTCCTGGCGATGTCGCTGTGCGCCTTTGCGTTGGTGACATCGGAGTTTCTGCCGGTGAGCTTGCTCACACCGATTGCGACGGATCTCGCGCTGACAGAGGGGCAGGCCGGACAAGCGATTTCAATTTCCGGCCTCTTCGCGGTCGTCACCAGCCTTTTCATCTCTTCAGTCATTCGCCAGCTCGACCGAAGACCCGTTTTACTTTTCCTGACGGCCTTGATGATTGCCTCTGGCACGCTCGTCGCTTTTGCCCCGAACTACTCGACACTGATGGTGGGTCGAGCCATTTTGGGGATCGCCATTGGTGGCAGTTGGTCAATGTCGACCGCCGTCATGATACGGATTGCTCCCGAAAGTTTTGTGCCTAAAGCCATCGCTTTGATTCAGGGCGGTACCGCACTCGCCACTGCAGTCGCAGCCCCCATTGGCAGTTTCATGGGCGGGCTGATCGGCTGGCGAGGTGCATTCTTCTGCGTGGTTCCGCTTGCCGCTCTGGCGCTCTGTTGGCAAGCATTCACGCTGCCGAAAATGCCTGGGCAAATTGAGTCTGGATCTGCACTTGATGTGTTTCGGCTGTTAGGTAGCGCCAACGTCTCGCTGGGCATGGCCGCAGTGGCATTTTTGTTTATGGGGCAGTTCGCGTTATTCACCTATCTGCGTCCGTTTCTAGAGTCGGTGACCCGCGTTGATGTGTCTGGACTGTCACTGCTATTGCTGATTATCGGAATGGCCGGATTGGTGGGCACCATGGTGATCGGCCCGGTGTTGAACAGAAGCCTTAATCGAGTGCTGATGATCATTCCAGTGCTGATGTCGGGGATTGCTGTGGCTCTACTCGTCTTCGGCAACTCGATGTGGGCGACAGCCGTTTTGCTGGGTGTGTGGGGCCTGATTGCTACGTGCGCGCCTGTGGGCTGGTTCACATGGCTATCACGCACGCTTCCCCGTGATGCCGAAACCGGAGGCGGTTTGATGGTGGCGGTTATTCAGTTGGCTATCACACTCGGCGCGACGCTGGGTGGGCTGCTTTATGACGGAGCTGGCTACCAGGCTACGTTCATCGCGAGTGGAGTATTTCTTCTGGTGGCTGCCGTGCTTGCACTGTTCGTATCACGATCGGATCTGCCCCCGTTGCGATGACAATGCCGCTGTTGCGTGGGGGGAAGTGTGAGAGGAAAAAAAGGGAGGAAAAAAGGAAAAAAGGGGACGGATTTATTTTTCCATCGAACGCCCGGTAGATCCGGGCGTTGGCACATCTGCTTGAAGGCATCCCATCACTGAACGCTTTTCCCGTCGCTGCATTGATTTTTGTCAGAAATGCCAATGCCATCTGGTGTTAGCGTTTTGATGAACAATGGCTACGGCCTTGCCCTGATATGGCTCATTACAACCGTGGTTGACTCAATGGTGCCCCAGAGAACAAAGGAGCGGACATGTCTCGCAACAAGCAGAGTCCTATCAAAGGTACGTTGAAGGACGCAAAAGGCATGGAGAACGATGAACCGATATTTCGCTCGCGCAAAGAACGACTGGAAGCAGGTGAGCGTTTATCCGAGAGCGTGCCGCACGCACTTCACGCCGTTTGGAAGCCGAAGCGTAAACACCGCGACCCGATTGAAATCCTGGAAGCGTCTAACCGATATCGCCTGCCCAATCTGATTCCGGTTCGCTACGGGCGCATGTTACGCAGCCCGTTTACCTTTTTGCGTGGCTCTGCCGGGGTGATGGCTCATGACTTGGCTAATACGCCGAACACAGGCATTCAAGTCCAAGCCTGCGGGGATTGTCATCTTTTGAACTTCGGACTTTTTGCCACTCCTGAACGCAACCTGATTTTTGACATTAACGATTTCGACGAAACGCTTCCAGCCCCCTGGGAATGGGATGTAAAACGCCTCGCAATCAGTTTCGTCGTGGCTGCCCGTGACAACCGGCTCAGCGACAAAGACGCCCAGGCGATAGCGGTTCAGTGTGTTCGTGCTTACCGCGAGCGCCTGCGCAAACTGTCTAAGATGAGCCCGCTGGACGTCTGGTATGACCGCCTGGACGCTCAAACGATCATCGACATGGCCCCCAACGCCAAAATCAAAAAGAACCGAGTTCAGCTGATTGCCAAGGCCAAAGCACGCATCGGCGAATACCTTTATCCGACAATCAGCAGCGTAGTAGCGGGACGTCGACGCCTGCTCGATCAGCCACCGATACTGTTTCATATCTATGAAAAGGACTTTGCACAACGTGTGCAGGTGGCGCTGCAAGACTATCGATTATCGCTACCGCTTGAACGGCGTGTGCTGTTCGATCGTTACCGTCTCGAAGACTTTGTCGTCAAGGCTGTCGGGATCGGAAGCGTCGGCACCTATTGTTTTGTCGGCCTGTTCTTTTCTGCTGAAAATCACCCGTTGCTCCTTCAATTCAAGGAAGCCTGTCCTTCGGTGTTGGCTCCTTTTGCGGGCAAGAGTGACTTTGAGAATCAAGGTGAGCGCGTGGTCACCGGGCAACGCCTGATGCAGGCCTCCAGCGATATTTTCCTGGGCTGGACACAGGGGGAAAATGGCCGGCATTTCTTCGTACGGCAGTTGCGAGACATGAAAATGGCGGCCCCTGTCGAAGGCGCGACGGTCGATCAAATGAAGCTGTATGCCGAGTTATGCGGGCTCACCCTGGCCCGTGCCCACGCCAAATCCGGGGATGCTGCGCTCATCAGCGGCTATTTGGGCAAGTCGGACACCTTCGATCTGGCTATTGGCGAATTTGCCCAGAGCTACGCCAAGCAAAACGCGAAAGACCATGCCTCGTTGGTGGCCGCTGAAAAATCGGGGCGCATCAAAGTGTTGAGAGAAGAAGACTTATGAAACCGATCCAGTGCGCAGTCATTACCTCGCGTGCTGAACCCGATTGCCCAGTGCAACAGAACAATACGTTGTGAGGCAAGGTCATGGATCACGATCTTTCAACGGCGAAGACCAGGCTATTGCCGGGCCGTACTCGTCAAGTAGCGCTCTTCTTCGTTGCCTGCTGCGTGACCGGGTGCACAACGATGGGACCGAACTCGATTCAGCGTGACCGTACAGATTACAGTGCAGTTATTGCCTCGACCTGGAAAGAACAGACACTGCTCAATATCGTCAAATTACGCTACGCAGATGCGCCCGTGTTCCTCGAGGTTTCCTCGGTCATTGCCTCCAGCGCGATGCAGAGCCAGGTCACCCTCGCAGCGAGTTGGTATTCTGGACTTCCCAGCGATGGAAACAGCCAGGCCATAGGGGCTTCCGGGGTGTACACGGATCGACCGACGATCAGCTACACCCCGCTTTCCGGGGAGAGATTCTCTCGCTATTTACTGCAGCCCCTATCGCCGGCTGCCGTGTTCTCCCTGATTCAGGCCGGCTATCCTATTGATCGCGTCCTGCAATTGACCACCAGCGCCGTTAATGGTGTCTATAACCGATCCACATCCCCCTCGCGTTTTCGAGCAGCAGATCCGCGTTTCTACGAGTTACTGGAGGCCTTCAGACGGATCCAGCGCTCTGAGTCGCTGGGGATGCGCATCAATCAACGAAGCAACGATGAAAGCATGCTCGTCCTGATCTCGCGGGACGTCTCCGACGACATCGAGAAAGATCGCCGAAAGGTGCGCGAACTCCTTCACTTGAGCCCCGATGCCAGCGAGCTGAATCTAAAGTTCGGCATGGTGCAGCAGGATGATACCGAGGTCGTGCTACTCACTCGTTCCATGTCGGAAATCTTCGTGGAGCTGGCCGCTACCATCGAGGTTCCACCTGCCCATGTGCAAGAAGGCCGTGCAAACCCGGCGCCTGTCGCGCCTGAGCATCCAAGCCCATGGGACGAACCATTAGTGCGCATTCACTCAAGCAGGGAGCGGCCAATCGATGCCTATGCAGCCGTTCGCTATCGCGACTATTGGTTCTGGATCGATGACCGTGACATGAAATCCAAATCGGAGTTCTTGTTTATTCTTGTCCTGTTTTCGCTGGCCGAAACGGGCGTGGCGCCACAGACGCCTGTGATCACCGTGCCCGCAAACTGAGTGACTGGGGGGGTAGCCTCAAGCCGCTTTTCCATAACGATGGTGCGCTCAGCCCCATGGAACTCGTCGCGGATGTTCTGATAACCCAACGCAGCGTAAAACTCCTCTGCTGTAATCGACGACGGTACCCGCACAGCGCCAACACACTTCGGGATTGCTGCCTGGGAACAGGCTCAGGCGGTAGTGGCTTTGTGGGCGTTGTCGAAGCTATCAGTGCCTGTAGGAAGTGAATGTCAGTTCATTAAACAACTCCTGATCTATCTGTTTTATGGTGGTGGTATCAGTCTCCGAAACGTTTGTTCAGCGCCTCTTCCGCCGCAGCGATTTCGGCCTGACGCCTGATGATCACGTCGCCCACCGGCGGCCCCTGGAAGCGGCGGGCTTCAAAACCGAACCAGACAATCGCCGTCAGCACCAGAAAGCCGATGGTGATATACAGCGCCCAATCGTTCGGTGGCTGGATGCCGATGATGAAGATGATCACCATCGAGAGGATCGAGAGGAGGGCGAACACGGTGAACCAGAAGCGTCCCATGTTCCACGGTCCCATGGTTGGCCACCTCGAGGTCCCGTAGGTGAACAGGCCGAGCACGATAGGGATGATGAAGGAGAAGAACAGGAAGATCACCGTGCAAGACACGACGATGGTGTAGACCGGTGTTTCACCGATTGAGATCACCGACGAGCCCCAGACGAACAACACCGCGAGGGTGGCGCCGGTCCAGATTGCCGCCACCGGGCTGCGCAGGGTTGGCGAGACCGATGACAATGCTCTGGAGAAGGGCAGGCCTCCGTCGCGGGAGAAGGCGAAGATCATGCGCGAGACCGAGGTCACGGTCGCCAGTCCGCAGAGGAATTGCGAGATGAAAATGGCCACGTACAGCGCCGTTTTTACCGTCGGGTTCACTTGCGTGTCCATCGCCCAGAAAAACACGGTCCAGCCATGCTTCGCCGCTTCGTCCATGCTCGGCAGCATCAGCACGAACGAGCTGAGCATCACCCAGCCGAACAGCATCGACCAGACCACCGACATGACCATGCCCCGTGGCACGGACAGGGCGGCATTGCGGGTTTCTTCGGAGGTGTGCGCGGAGGCGTCATAACCGGTGATGGTGTAGATCGGCAAGAGCAGGCCGAGCATGAAGATCCAGCCGTTCGAGACCTGCGGCCAGACGTTGCCGCCTGCTTCGCCGGAGTAGTTGCTGAAGGTCCATAACCGGGCAAACTCATAACTGGGCGCCGAGATCAGGCAGACGATGGTCAGCGCCAGTGCAGTGGCGAAGATCAGATAGCCCGAGAAATCGGTGAGCTTCGCGGTCAGGCCAATCCCCAGGTGGTTAAACAAGGCCTGCAACCCCGTGAGGATCGCCAGGAAAATCATCCGTGTCGTGATGGTGTCTTCCATCCCCAATGCGGGTCCGAAAGCACCAAAAAAGAAGTAGTAAGTGCCGACGTTGATCGCGCCGAGTACGGTCACCAGCCCCAACAAGTTGAACCAGGCCGTCAGCCACCCGGTAAAGCGGTTCCCGAGAATCGAGCCCCAGTGATAGAGGCCGCCAGCGGTTGGGTAGGCTGATGAGATCTGCGCCATGGCCATGGCGAAGACTCCGGAGATCAGGCAACCGATCGGCCAGCCGATGCCGATGGACGCACCACCCGCGCCCGAGGTGCCCTGGGCGAGTGAGTTGATGCCACCCGAGAGGATGCAGATGATCGAAAAGGAAATGGCAAAGTTGGAGAAAACGCCCATTCGTCGCGAGAGTTGCTGGGCATAGCCCATGCTGTGCAGCACCTTGACGTCATCGTCGTGCGACGCGTTGGTGCCGGCTTGGCTTGCTGGCTTCATGTTGTGTGCCCCTTCAGGTTTTGATACGCATCCATCCGTGTCCCGGATGGGCTGGCTTTCAACCCCTTGTCGTACTGCTCCTTTTCCAACCGGTACACCCTGTCCATGCCCGATGTCTGGACAGACAACTGCTCTAGATACGGCCGTGATAAGCCGCGTCGAAAATGCTTGCCGCGCCAGCCCGGGTCAATGGCAGCGGGTTACCGCCAGCAGAGGGGTCGACAATGGCCATGTCCGCGATCAGGTCGGCCTGTTGGTCATCCACGCCCAACTCGATCAGCGTGTGCGGCACGCCGATGTCTTTGCGCAGTTTGAGGATGAAGGCCAGAAAGCTGTCGAAGCCGGGCGAGGGCAGGCGCAGATAAGCCGCCAGGCGCGTGATGCGTTCTTCGATGGCGGGGCGATTGAATTGCAGTACGTAGGGCATGAAGGTGGCGTTGGTCATGCCGTGATGGGTGTCGTACAGCGCGCCGACCGGATGCGAGAGGGCGTGCATGCCGCCCAGGCCTTTCTGGAATGCGGTGGCGCCCATCGCGGCGGCGGCGAGCATTTGCGCGCGCGCATCGAGATCGGACGGGGTGTGGACAGCCCGCACCAGCGCGTTGGCCACCAAGCGGATGCCTTCCACTGCGATGCCATCGGCCAGCGGGTGAAAACCAGGCGCGCAGTAGGCTTCCAGGCAGTGCGCCAAGGCGTCCATGCCGGTGCCGGCGGTGACTTTGGCCGGCATGCCGACGGTCAGGGCCGGGTCGCTGATGACCACGCGCGGCATCATTTTCGGGTGGAAGATGATGCGTTTGGTGTGGGTGCGTTCATCGATAATCACCGCTGCGCGGCCGACTTCCGAACCGGTGCCCGCCGTCGTCGGCACCGCGATAACCGGAGCGATTTGGCTCTCGTTGGCGCGTGTCCAGTAGTCGCCGATGTCTTCGAAATCCCAGACCGGCCGGGTCTGGCCGCTCATGAAAGCGATGAGCTTGCCCATGTCCAGGCCGCTGCCGCCGCCAAAAGCCACCACGCCATCGTGTTTGCCGGCGCGCCAGGCATCGAGTCCGCCTGCGAGGTTGGCTTCGACAGGATTGGGCTTGAGGTCGCAAAACAGCGCGACGCCGAGGCCGGCGGCACGCAAGGAATCCAAAGCCGCCGTGGTGATCGGCGCGCGCCCCAGGCCGCTGTCGGTGACCAGCAACGGTCGCTGGATACCCTGGCTGCGACAGACCTCGGCCAGTTCGCCGATGCGACCGACACCGAAGCGGATGCTCGTGGGGTAGTTCCAGTTTCCGGTCAGGCTCATGGCTCAGATCTCATGGCGCAAATGGAAGGATTTTGCTCGGGTCAGATGCTCGTAGCCCAGGCGCGATAGCGTCACGCCGCGACCGCTGTTCTTGACACCGGTCCAGGCCAGGGCCGGGTCCAGGTAATCGCAGCGGTTCATGAACACGGTGCCGGTGTCGATCGCGTTGCCCAAGCGTTCGGCGGCGGCGAGGTCCTGAGTCCAGACGGAAGCGCTGAGCCCGAACTCGCTGTCGTTCATCAAGGCAATGGCCTGGTCATTGCTGGTCACCGGCATGATGCCGACCACTGGACCAAAACTTTCTTCGCGCATCACCGACATGTGATGGCTGACATCGACCAGCACCTGGGGCGCGAGGTAGGCGCTGCCGGGTGCGTCGAGGGGAAAGGCCTTCGGATCGATCAGCGCTGTTGCGCCCTTGGCCAGCGCATCGGCGATTTGCCCGCGCACAAATTCAGCCGCGCCCGGATTGACCAGCGGACCGAGTGTGGTGGCTTCGTCCAATGGATTGCCCAGTACGTATTGATTCGTCAGCGCGACGAATCGCTCGACAAACGCCGGGTAGATTTTTTCATCGACATAAATGCGCTCGACGGCACAGCAGCTTTGCCCGGAGTTGAAGAAGCTGCCGTCCACCAGGTTTTCCACCGCGTGGTCGAGGTTGGCGTCTGCGCGGACGTAGGCCGGGTCCTTGCCGCCGAGTTCCAGGCCCAGGCCGAGGAAGTGGCCTGACGCTGCGCTTTCCATCGTTTTGCCACCGCCGACCGAGCCGGTGAAGTTCACCTGCTGCACGCGGCCAGAGGCAATGATTGCGGCGGTCTGGTCATGATTGAGCAGCAGGTTATGGAACAGGCCTTCGGGCAGATTGGCGCGGCGAAACGCTTCGGCGAACCGTTCGCCCACCAGCAGCGTTTGTGAGGCGTGTTTGAGGATGACGCTGTTGCCGGCCATCAGTGCCGGAATGATCGTATTCACTGCCGTCAGATAGGGGTAATTCCAAGGAGCGACGACCAGCACCGTACCCATCGGCTCGCGCTTGATACAGCGGCGGAAACCGGCGACAGGCGTGGGTTCAATGGCTGCCAACGCTTCGGGTGCAATGGCGATCATATGCCGGGCGCGCTCTTCGAAACCGCGCAGTTCGCCCGCGCCAAAGCGCACGGGGCGGCCCATTTGCCAGGCCAGTTCCGGGACGATTTCGTCCTTCATGGCCAGCATCGCGTCAACGGCGGCACCGCAAAAGTCGGCGCGCTCGTTCAGCGGTCGGTGCTTCCATTGCGCCTGGGCCGCTGCGGCAGCCGCCAGCGCCTGCTCGATCTGCGCAGCATCGGCGCAGCGACGTTCGGCATAGACCCGGCCATCGACCGGTGAAATGAGTTGAATCGTTGCAGTCATGATGGCGGTCTCAATAGCGCTCGAAACCGCGCTGCAATTCCCAGTCGGTGATGCGCCGGTCGTACTCTTTCTGCTCCCACTCGGCGGTGTGCACGTAGTGGTCGATCACTTCATCACCGAATGCCTCGCGCAACATGGTGGAGCCCTGAAGGGCGGCGCAGGCTTCGCGCAGTGTCTTCGACACTTCAGGCAAGTGTTCGTCAACGTAGGCATCGCCTTCAAAGGGCGGCGTGAGGTTGAGCTTCTCGTCGATACCGGCCAGCCCCGCAGCGATCAACGCGGCAAAGGCCAGATAAGGGTTGAGGTCGGCGCCGCCGATGCGGCATTCGATGCGGATGGATTTGCTGCTTTCTGCACACAGACGAAAGCCTGCGGTGCGATTGTCGCGGCTCCAGACCGCACGGGTCGGCGCAAAGGTGCCGGCCTGAAAGCGCTTGTAGGAGTTGATGTACGGCGCGAGAAAGCAGGTGATGTCGTTGGCGTATTTAAGCTGCCCGGCCACCCAGGCACGCATCAACTTCGACATGCCGAACTCGGCCTTGGCATCGAAAAACAGCGGCTTCTTGGCGTTTTTGTCCCACAGCGAATTGTGAATGTGGCTGCTGGACCCGGCGGCGTCATACCGCCACTTGGCCATGAACGTGATCGCCTTGCCTTGCAGCTGCGCGATCTCTTTGCAGGCGTGCTTGATGATGACGTGGTGGTCCGCCATCGTCAGCGCATCGGCGTAACGAATGTTGATCTCTTCCTGGCCCGGGCCCCATTCACCCTTGGAGTTTTCCACGGGAATGCCGGACGCTTGCAGATGCTTGCGAATCGCCCGCAGCACCGGCTCCTCGCGGGTGGTCTGGAGGATGTTGTAATCCTCGATGTAGTGGCCGGCGGTTTTTGGCTTGTGGTAGTTGCGCTCGTGGATGGCCTCGTAGCTTTCGTCGAACAGATAGAACTCCAGTTCCGAGGCGAACATGCCGGTGTAGCCGCGTTCGCGCAGTCGCTCGATCTGCTTTTTCAGAATCGCCCGCGGGCTGTGCGGCAGGTCCCGCCGATGGTGGTGATCAAGGACATCACACAGTACCAGCGCCGTGCATTCCAGCCAGGGCACCCGCCGCAAGGTCGACATGTCGGGTTTGAGGACGAAGTCGCCGTAGCCTTTGCTCCAACTGGCGGCGGCGTAACCCGGCACGGGTTCCATGTCGATGTCGTCGGCCAGCAGGTAATTGCAGCAGTGGGTTTCTTCGTGGCCGCTGTCGATGAAAAACTCGACCTGGAATCGCTTGCCGACCAGTCGGCCTTGCATGTCGACCATGCAAACCAGAACAGTATCAATCTCGCCGGAGGCGGCAGCACGTTTGAGTTGATCAAAACTGAGGAGGGGCTCGGTCATCACGTAGTCCTGCGTGAATAGGTTGGGCCTGTCTGAAATAGCTGTTGCAGACGCTCTCCAGAACAACCCCAAACCTGCAGACGCGAGCATCGTGTGCAATAAGCTGCTCTAAGCTTAGCTTACGGTTGCTGAACGCAAGTTTTGTTGATCGACGCCGGGTAGAGGCCATTGCCGTGCATGCCCTCGGTGCAGGCTAATTCACTGCCGACCAGAGTTGGCGGTACGCGGCCACCAGTTGGTCAAGGGTGAAGGCGAGATTTCGCCCGCTCGGGTTGGGCAGGACCCAGACCTGGGCATTACCAAAGGTGTGTGCCTGAAGCCCCCAGGCAATGGTTCGCTGGCCGGATAGCGCGCTGTACGCCGACTTGCCGAGAAACGCGACGTAGCGTGGCGCATAGCGAGCGATCTTCTGTTCAAAACTCGCGGCGGCGGCGGTGAATTCGTGCAGGGATAACTGATCCGCCCGCGCCGTGGGCCGATCCACCACGGCGGTTAATCCGCAGTGATAATTCAAGATCGTTCGGTCGTTTTCCGGGCGCACCTCCTCCGGCGTGAAGCCTGCCAGATGGAGCGTGCGCCAGAAACGATTGTTTCGTCCGGCAAAGTGGTGCCCTTGAGCGGCGGCCGTCATGCCCGGGTTGATGCCGCAGAAAATCACCGCCAGATGTTCCGCCAGGATGTCTTCAAGTCCTTCACGCACCGCACATCACCCCGACCGCATTGCGTGCCAGTTCCGTCAATTCCTCTCGGGATTTGCCTGCCCGCGCGCGTATCGAAATGCTGTGCAGCAAGGAAGACGCGAGGACGGCGAGGGCGGCGGCGTCGACGTCGGCTTTCAGTTCGCCGGAATCAATGGCCGTGCGCAGGCGTGTTTCCAGATCGGCATCGAGCCTGCTGAGCCGGTCGGAAAGCACTTCACGAATTTCCGCATCCTCGACCGCTTCGGTGGTCGCCGTGCCAATCGCAAAACAGCCGCGCGGTTGGCCGTCACCCGAGAAGTAGATCGATAGCTGCCCCTCGTAAAAACGCATCAAGGCATCGCGCAGGGGCAGGGTGGTGTCCGTCAGCGCTTCATGCATCGCCGCCGCAGCAAATTCCCAATATTGCTCAAGCGCTTTTATGTAGAGCGCGTGTTTGTCGCCGAATGCGGCATAGAGGCTGGGGCGATTCATGCCCGCTGCCGTGGCGATGCTGTCCAGCGAAGCGCCGGAATAGCCGGTGCTCCAGAACACACCAAGCGCTTGCTGCAGCGCAGTCTGCGGGTCGTACGCGCGAGGGCGGCCGCGACCTTTTCCTTCGGTAATCTTTTTTTGTGCCATGTCGTATAAAAACCTTGATGGAGGGTGGGCGTGGGGATATTCTTACACCATCGCACAAAATTAAGGAACCAGAAATTCCTTGGTTTACGGTTTGTTGAAGCGGAACTCGAACTGAGTGTTGCGGCGACGAAACAGGTGCGGCGGAGCGATCCTCCAGTCCGTGCTCGGGCTTGATTCCTCACAGCAACTATTGACGTCGGGGCCGCCGCATTGTTTGCCGGCCCGATGTCCCGGTGAAAGGTGTATTCGATCATGACTAAACAGTTCGACATCCCGGCTTCGCAGAGCTTCGAGCACCCCGCGCCGAACCTTGGCGATACGCCTATCAAGAAACCCTTCAAACAGAAACTGCGGCCGTTGCTGATCATCGGGCTGCCGCTGATTGTCGCCGCGGTTGGCTATGCCCACCATCAAGCGGGCGCGGCGATTGTTTCGACCGATAACGCCTACGCCCGAGTGGCCAAGGCATCGATCAATGCGCGGATTTCCGGGCAAGTGGTCGAGATCGCCGTCGAGGACAATCAGCGCGTACACAAAGGCCAGGTGCTGTTCCGCATCGATCCGAAACCGTTGCAGATTGCCGTCAACCGTGCAGAAGCACAGATCAGCGTGGCGCGCCTGCGGATCGATGGACTCAAGGCCAACTACCGGCAGCAGCAGGCTGAGCTGCAATCGGCGAAAGAGTCCGCCGATTTCGATCAACGTGAATTTGCCCGGAAAAAGGCGCTGGTCGCGACCGAGTTCGTCTCGCGCGCCATTTACGAGCGCGCCGACACGGACCTTAAAGTCGCCCGCCAACGGGTCACGTCAATCGAGCAACAGATCGCCAGCACCGTCGTGGCCTTGAACGGCAATCCAGACATCGACGTTAATGCCCACCCGACGGTTCGCGAAGCCAAGGCTCAGCTCGACGAAGCGCAGCTCTACCTGTCGTACGCGACGGTGTATGCGCCGGATGACGGCATCGTCGCCAAGGTCGACGATCTGCAGGTCGGCAACTTCGTCAACAACGGCGCGCCAGCCTTTGCCCTGCTGTCCGAACGCGATATCTGGGTGGAAGCCAACTTCCGCGAAACCGATGTCACTCACATGCGTCCTGGCCAGGAAGCGACGGTCAGTATCGACACCTACCCCGATCACGTATTCAAGGCCCACGTGACCAGCATGAGCCCGGGCGCCGGCTCAGACTTCGCCTTGCTGCCGCCGGAAAATGCCACCGGCAACTGGGTCAAGGTCGTGCAGCGTGTACCGGTGCGGCTCGAACTCGATCAGACCGACCCCACATTGCCGCTGTTCTCGGGCACCAGCGCCACGGTCAAGATCGATACCGGCTACCGCACGCCGTGGTGGCATCCGCTCAAGGCTTTGCTGACCGCAGGTAACTTCTGATGAACGCTCATCTTGCCGGACCTCAAGGTGCGGGAACGTTAAGGTTCGCTGCGTTGCTTGCAACGTATATGCAGTCGGCGAACCTGCCACTTCCCAATGCCGTGCTCAGGTTGATTCAGGGCAGCCTGTCGATGACCGACGATCAGGCGGGCTGGATCTTCACCTCGTACCTCGCCGCGAGCGCCATCACCCTGCCGATCGCGCAGTGGCTCGCCGGGCGATTTGGCCTGAAGCGGGTGTACCAAGCCGCGCTGGCGTTTTTCGTCCTCGGCTTGCTGCTTGCCACCCAGGCCACGACGCCCTTGGAGTTCGTCGGTGCCCGCATTATTCAGGGCCTGGCGAGTGGGGTGCTGGCACCGCTGTCAATGGCGATTTCGCTGGAGACATTGCCCCTTGAGAAGCGCGCGAAGTTTGGCGCGACCTGGACGGCCATCGTGCTGTTCGGCATCGTCAGTGGCCCGAGCATCGGTGGCTGGATCGGTGAACATTTCGGCTGGCGGCCGATGTTTTATCTCAGCCTCCCGTTGTCGGCGTTTATCGGCCTGGTGATGACGTTGTTGCTGGCTGAAAAGAAAGCCGAGAAACGGCCGACGTTCGATTTCTTTGGTTTTGGCAGCTTCACGCTGGGGTTGATCAGCCTGCAAATGCTCCTCGATCGCGGTGAACGCCTCGACTGGTTTGCCTCGACCGAGATCTGGCTGGAAGCAATCGGCTGTGCATTGGGGTTCTACCTGTTTGCGGTGCATGTGCTGACCACGAAGGTGCATTTCCTCAATAAGCGTTTGTTCAACGACCGCAACTTCGTGCTGTCGACGATCATCTTTTTCGCCGTCGGTTTCGTGCTGTTGTCGACCATGGCGCTGACCTCGCCAATGCTCGACGAGATTCTCGGCTACCCGCCGGACACCACCGGTTCCTTGACCATCCCCCGGGGTATCGGGCTGGTCGGTGCGTTCCTGCTGATGGGGCGTGTGCCTGAGCGTTTCGACCGTCGGCTGTTCGTGGCGGCAGGGGTTGGCGTGGTGATCTATGCCAACTGGCTGATGCTCGGTTATTCGCCGTTGATGGACTGGTCGCCCGTGGCGGTGGCCGGTGCGATCCAGGGGATTGGCATCGGCATCTTGATGCCGTCGCTGACCAACGTTGCGTTCAGCACGCTCGATCCGACGCTACGTCCTGAAGGCACCGGTCTGTTCAATCTGTCCCGTGTGTACGGCAGCACTTTGGGCGTGGCGATTGTGCAGTTGTATTTCTTCAACAACACACAAGCGATGCACCTGGCGCTGGCGAGCAACCTGACCCCGTACCGCGTCGGCCCGATGTCCCTGCAAGCCTTGGCTGGCCTCAACGAAATGATCACCGGCCAAGCGGCGTTTATCGCGGTGGTCGACCAATTCAAGATTTTGATGGTGGCGATGCTGGTGGTGAGCCCACTGGTTGTCTTTCTTCGCAAGCCCGTTCCGACCAACTAGTTTTCGTGGAGTTTGCCCAATGAAATCCTCTGCACGCTTCATCAACAGACAACTGCTCAAGACCACCTTCGGTGCGGCATCGGCGCTGGCATTCCTGACCGCTTGCACCGTCGGCCCTGACTATCAAATGCAGCCGCCGAGTCTGTCGCAGCATTACGATCAACAGGCCGAGCAGCGTCTCGGCAAGGGCGGCGATACGCCTGGCGAACAGCGCATCGACCTCGGCAAAAAGCTCAACGGTGACTGGTGGACGGCGTTCCGTTCGCCAAAGCTCGACAACGTGGTACGCCGCGCCATCGCCGGCAATCTTGAGCTGGTGGTCGCAGACGCAACCCTCCGGCAAGCGTCGTCTTCCGTGGCTGCGGCTCAAGGTGCGCTGTATCCGCAAGTCGATTTTGGCGCCCAGGCGGGCCGTCAGCGGGTGCACAACGCGAAGGAGCCTGCCACCTCCAATTTCTACGCGATCGGTCCCCGGGTCGGCTTTGACCTTGACGTGTTCGGCGGCAACAAACGCCTGGTTGAACAGCAGGAAGCGTTTGCCGATCTGCAGAAGCATCGCTACGAAGCCGCCTATTTGACCCTGACGGGCCATGTCGCGAGCCAGGCGTTGCTGGTCGCGTCGGCCAATGCGCAGATGGCTGCCGTCGAGAAGCTGCTGGCCAATGACGCCAAAAACCTCGACCTGGTGCGCAAGGCACACCTCAATGGCGCCACCACGCAGATCGACGTTTCACTGGCCGAGACCCGACTCGCCCAAGACCGCACGTTGTTGCCGCCGCTTGCTCAACAGCGGGATGCGGCACGTCACGCGCTGTCGATTCTCACGGGTAAAGGCCCGGGCGACTGGATTGCCCCGGACTTCGATTTTGCCGAGTTCGTGTTACCGACAAACGTCCCCGTCAACGTGCCCTCGGAAATGGCTCACGGCAGGCCGGACGTATTGCAAGCCGAGGCCGAGCTGCACATGGCCAGCGCGGCGGTAGGCGTCGCGACCGCCAATCTTTATCCCCACGTCACGCTGTCGGCGTCGCTGGTACAGGCCGCGTCAGGCAATGGCGGCGCGGCGCTCTGGGGCTTCGCGGCGGGAATTGCCGGCCCGATCTTCGATGGCGGAACGCTCAAGGCGGAACGCCAGGCGGCGGTCGACGGCTACAAGGCGACGCTCGCCGGCTACCAGCAGACCGTCATTCAGTCGTTTGGTCAGGTCGCGGACGCGCTGCAAGCCATCAACCATGACGCCGAGCAGAACCTGGCGCAGGAGGACGCGTTACGCGCCGCCGAAACCAGTTTTCGCTTGAACCAGCAAGCCTATGCGCAAGGCGAGAACAGCATCCTCCAGGTGCTGGAAGCCGAACGTGCGTATGAGCAGGCGTTGCTGGGGCAAATCAGGGTGAAGACCGCGCAATACCTCGACACGGTGCAGTTGTATATCGCGCTGGGCGGGAATTCCGTGGGTGCGTTTGAGCAACGCGTTGCCAGCCGCGAAGCACCGAAACCTTCGTATCAATAGCCCGGGACTTTGGAGAAAAGAGATGTACGAATCATTTTACGATGGACTTCGCGACACAAAATTCCTGCTCAATCACGGTTCCGGCAAGATGCCGGCGGTGGGGTTCGGCACCCTGTTTCGCGATCTCAGCGTCACCACTCAAGCGGTCAAGGACGCGCTGGAAGCCGGCTTTCGTCATTTCGATTGCGCCGAGCGTTATCGAAATGAAGAGCAGGTCGGCATTGCGTTCAAGCAAGTGCTGGACGCCGGAAAGATCCGCCGCGAAGACCTGTTCGTCACCACCAAACTGTGGAACACCAACCACCGTCCCGAGCGCGTCAAACCGGCATTCGAGGCCAGTTGCCGTCGGCTTCAGGTGGACTACATCGACTGCTACCTGATTCACACGCCTTTTGCCTTTCAACCCGGCGACAACCAGGACCCGAGGGATGCACAGGGGCAGGTCATCTACGACGATGGCGTTACGCTGATCGAGACCTGGCGCGCACTGGAAAGTCTTGTCGATGAAGGCCGCTGCAAGGCCATCGGCTTGTCGGATATCACGCTTGAAAAGCTCCAGGAAGTTGTCGCCGTGGCGCGGATCAAACCCGCTGTCGTGCAGGTTGAATCCCACCCCTATCTGCCGGAATGGGAGCTGTTGGCGTTTTGCAAGCAACACGGGATTATCGTCCTGGCGTTTGCGCCGCTGGGCCACGGCATGGAGCCCAATGTATTGGAAGAACCGGTGATTACCCAGATCGCCCAACGTGTGCAGAAAACCCCGGCGCAAGTGGCGCTGGCCTGGTCGGTGCAGCGGGGCGTGGCGTTCCTGACCACGTCGGCGACACCGAGTCACATTCGGGAAAACTTCGATATTTCGACCTTGCCGCAACGGGCCATGGTTGAAATTCAGGAGGACATCACGACCCGGATTCGATTCAACTCGGTGGTCGAAACCGGCGTCCCAGGATTTATTCCACGCAAGAAGTAACCCATGATGAAGAGGCGGTCTTGCAAGGCCGCCTCTTTTTTCCATCCCCCGAGGTGAAAACGATGGACGTGTTCCAGACCCTGCGGTTTTTCGTGGCGGTGGCCCAGAGCGGCAGCTTTACGGCGGCGGCGCAGGTATTGGACACCAACACCACCAACGTCTCCAAAGCGATCTCCAGTCTGGAAGCCAGGCTGCAAACCCGACTGATCAACCGCACGACCCGCCGTCTGGCGCTGACCGAAGCCGGCCTGCGTTACCTGGAACGCTGCGAGAGGATTCTTGACGAGGTGCGGGAGGCCGACGAGGAAGCAGTCACCGCGAACACCCAGCCTGTGGGGCGGCTGAAAATCCATGCGATGTCCGCCGTTGGCAATCATTACGTGATCGACGCCATTGCCAGATACAGAGAGCTGCACCCTACGGTCATGTTTGATTTGACCCTGACTAATCGACTGCCGGATTTGCTGGAGGAGGGCTACGACATGTCGATCGTGCTGGCCCGGGACTTGCCCGATTCAGGCTTCGTGGCGCAGCGGCTCGGCGTCACGTACAGCATTCTCTGCGCGTCGCCGGCGTACTTGAAAAAACGCGGACATCCGGATTCCCCGGCCGCGCTCGCTGCACATGACTGTCTGAAAATCGTGAACACTGTCATGCCGGTTGAAAACTGGGTATTGGACGGGCCTGAAGGCGTGGAAACCGTCAACGTGGCGTTATCACCGTTTCATATCAACACCGCCGATGGCATGACCGTCGCAATCACCAATGGGATGGGGATTGGTATCCAGCCCATTGCATCGGCGGTCAATGGCTTGCGGGCCGGCACGTTGGTGCGTGTATTGCCCGGCCATCACCTTGAAGCGCTGAATCTGTATGCGATCTATCCGTCACGAAAGTTCGTCGATGCAAAAATAAAGACCTGGGTAGCGTTTCTCAAACACTCCATTCCGGTCGTGTTGGCCGCGGATGAAAACATCGTCGGCTCAGCGAAAAAAAGTTGATTCACACAGGCTGCAGGCATGGAGTGTCGACCCTCCATCATCCTGGCAGCGTTCAACCATTTGAACATCCGGTGCCCATCACCTGGTACTGAAGGACATGGCGTTGACCGTTCGAATCTTCATAGGTCATTTGCGCCGGGACGGGGCCGCACTCGTTCGCAATGTCGGTCACGGCAATGACTTTCTTGATGTCCAGTTGGGTGCTGTAGGTGTAGCGTTCAACCGGCGTCTTACCGGCTTCGGCCGTTGACTGGCTGTCGTTTGCAAAGGACTGTGCGGCGATACCGCCCAGCGCCAGGAAAAGCGCCACTTTCAGGATTTTCATTTTATTCACCGTCTCGTCTGGGTTGCTCCGGTGTCGCCATTGGCTTACCGGGTACAGACGATGCTAGGGCGTTACCCCTCCCTCAAACAGCGGCCCGCTGGACAAACACTGTTGCTGGATTACGCATGAATGGCCGGCGTCGAAAAGCCTGCGACGCATGCTGGCACGTCGCGCTGGCGGTGTTGCCTGCCAGCGTACAGAGGCCTGAATCAACGACTTACAAAGTGAATGCGCCGGTCACCGGCAGGTCTTGAGTCGTCTCCTATACTGATCCGCGTTGATCGGTTCAACACAGATCCCGAATGCCGTTGGAACAGCGACTGGCGTTGCGACGGCCTCCCTACGAACTCACAGTCAGGAGAACGATATGACCATCCGCATTGGCGACGAAGCACCGGACTTTACCGTCGAAAGCACCGAGGGCACGCTGCATTTCCATGAGTGGATTGGCGACAAGTGGGCGATCCTGTTCTCGCATCCCAAGGACTTCACCCCGGTGTGCACCACTGAGCTCGGTTACATGGCAGGGCTCAAGCCAGAGTTCGATAAACGCAACACCAAGATCGTCGGGCTCAGCGTCGACCCCGTCAGCAATCATGCGAGCTGGGCCAAGGACATCGAAGAAACCCAGGGGCATGCGGTCAACTACCCCATGATCGGCGACGAAAACCTGGTGGTGGCCAAGCTCTACGACATGATCCATCCGAATGCCAGCGGCGGCGCACGCACCGCAGTGGACAACGCCACGGTGCGTTCCGTGTTCATCATCGGGCCGGACAAGAAGGTCAAGGCGATGCTCATCTACCCGATGAGCGCCGGGCGCAACTTTGATGAGGTATTGCGTCTGCTCGATGCACTGCAACTGAACGCCAAGCACACCGTTGCCACGCCGGTGAACTGGCGTCCGGGTGAGGATGTGATCATTCCGACTTCCGTCTCTGACGAGGACGCGAAGAAGAAATACCCGGATGGTTTCAAAACGGTGAAACCTTATTTGCGCACGGTGGCGCAACCCAAGTAACCCCTAGGGAGACCCCAGGCATGGCCGTCCAAGTCTTGCGCGTCGAGGCAACGCACATCGACAAAATCGCCCCCCTCTTCGACGCTTATCGAGGCTTCTACGGCCAGCCCTCGAACCTGCCGCAATCCCGGGACTTCATCGCCGAACGCATTGACCGGGATGAGTCCGTGATCTTTTTCGCATCGGACCTTTGCGGTGATGCGCTGGGGTTCGTCCAACTGTACCCGACGTTTTCCTCCATCGACGCCCACCGCACCTGGTTGCTCAGCGACCTGTTCACCAAACCCGAATCCAGGGGGCAGGGCGTGGGCAGGTTACTGATGAACGCTGCCCGAGCCTTTGCGCTGTCGACCGGCGCCAAGGGCATGGTGCTGGAAACGGCCACGGATAATGTGGGGGCGCAACGGTTGTATGAATCGTTGGGTTACGTGCGCGACACGGGGTATTACACCTACTGCCTTGATTTGAAGCAGGGCTGACCAAGGCAGCCGCTACAGGGCTCCGTGATTAGCCGGCCGGAACCTGTTATCCAGCACTCGATTCACCTCTTCCATCAACGCCGAGGCAATTTCCATCGCTCGCGCAATTGCTCATATTCCCCCTCAGGCATCTGCACCAACACCGGAGACTCACGGGGATTCAGCCACTCGAACAACCGCGAAATATCCCCCTGATCCATTGCCGTACACCCCAACGTAGGCGAGGCAGGTCCCCGCCAGATATGGAAAAAGATGCACGAACCTGCACCCGGTGACGCTGGCGTGTTGTGCTCGATAAAGATCCCTTTGCGATACCCAGCCTCTTCGCGCATCTGCTCGGAACTGTTCCAGTCCTTGGCTATCGCCGCGCCGTCGACCAATTCGTTGTAACGTTCGGATTTTCTGTCATCCACGCACTCTGTGGTCGAGGTCAGCGCAAGATAAGGCAGCTTTGTCTCGGCCGTCGCGTCATAACCAAACGCAGTCCCGAGTCTGAAGATCCCGGCAGGTGCTTTCCCGTCACCTTCACGTTTGACCGGTCCTTCACCAGGCTCAACGTTGCCCAACCCTTTACCCCACGCCATCCCGTTCTTGCCGACCACCACCGCAAAGCCGTCGCCGACTTTTCGAAAGCTGGCCCCGTCTCGTTCATAGCGCTGGGCGATGCCCTGAATGTCGTCCCAGTTTTTTGTGGTGACCACAATCAATTGGTGACTGCTGTCCAGTACCTCGCTGGTACTCAGCGGCGTGATGGGAAAATCCATCACGTTCTTCGGCGCTCCGTCTCCACCGAAAGTGAAGTGCCACCATTCTTTCGAGTAACCGGCGAAACCCTCTTTCTCCATGGCGCTGCTGAGCCGCTGACGGTTTTCCTTCGCCGTCGCATTGATCGTCGGGTTGGCGGTGTGCGCACGCTCATCGAAGCAATCGTACCCGGTGCCCATGTCGAGTGCGCCGTCGCGCCAGCGCTGGGCATAGGGCGCGGTGCAATCGACTTGTGCGGCCTTGGGTATCCAGGTGTCGGCGGGCAGAGCCTTGGGGCCGATGAGCGTCAGGTCCACGGTTGAGCCTCTGGAGTGATTCGACACCCGCGCCACATACCCCAGCCGCCAGAAGTCCTGCTTGTCGACGCGCGGATAGAACTCGGCTTTGCGCGGGTTCCCCGGCTCAGTCGCGAAGCGGCCCATATCGGCCACCGCACGGCTGGGTCGATAGCAGTCGAACACCTTCAAGCCGTAGCCTTGCTTTTGAAGTGCCTGTTGCACCCGGGCGAGGGCCTGGGCGGTGTCCAGCGACAGCAGGCACTCGGCGGCATCGTATCCGTCGAGCGAGTGTCCAGTGAAGTTGTGGGCGCTGGCGTAGCGGATATCTTGCTCGATGGTGGGGTCAATCGTGCGCAGATAAACCATGTTGTCGGGTCTGGGCCCGGCATTGGCGATGCCTGGCAGGATGGCGCTCAGCAACAGCAGTGACTGCAGCCACGTGCGGGCGGGCTGGCGGGGGCATTGAACCGGTAAGGGTAGCGAGGAGGGCATACGAACCTTCAGGTTTAAGCGCATGAAGTGGTTGTCGAGTCCGGAGGACGCTTCAAACGATCTTAAACCATGACCACCAGTGTCTGGCTGATTCATATCTGGGTGCAGGCATTACGATGGAAAACGCAAAGGCGCCCGCGATGCTGTCGCGGACGCCACGTTCAGGCGGGTCTTCAGGCCACCGGAATCATCGGGTCGGCCGCTGCCAGAGCGGTGGCACGATCAGCGGCTGGCGGGTAGATCCACTGAGTGTTGATCTGCGTCTTGAGCTCCTTGGCCTCGTCCTTGACCAGTTTGAGCTGGCGATCCCAGCCTTCGGTGAACACTGCGCCCCAGGCACCCAGGTCGAGGCAGGTCACGTACTTCGGTTGACGGTAAGGGGTCGGCGCAACACCCAGCAGATCCGCGGCGACGTTGTTCCCGGCATGACGGCCCAAGGCGATCGCGTGCTGGCACGACATGGCGGCGAAGTTGCCGAGGTCGTCGGTCGCGGCATAGGCGACGTCGCCGGCAGCATAGACATGCGTCTGGCCCAATACCTTCAGGTTCTCATCGACGTGCAAGCGCCCTTGTGGGTCGCGATCGCTGGTCAGGTGTTCGGTCAGCGGGCTGGCGCGGAACCCGACGGTCCAGATCACCGTCTGGGCTTCGATGTGGCGGCCATCGGCGAGGGTCACGCCGTTGGCGTCCACTGCCGCGACACTGGCGTTGACCACCCACTCGACGCCCAGGTGTTCAGACGCCTCGATGATGGAGGGACGAATGCCATCACCCATCGTCGCGCCGATCTGCGGCGCACGGTCGACAATGATCACGCGCACATCCTGATCGTCGCCGAGCACAGCCCGCAGGCGTGCCGGCATCTCGGTGCCGGTCTCGATGCCGGTGAAACCACCACCGGCGACCACCACCGTATTGCGGGCAACGCTGTACGGCTGGTCCTTGAGGGATTTGATGTGGTTTTCCAGGCGCACGGCGGCTTCGATCTGATCCACGTCGAAGGCGTGCTCGGCGAGACCCGGTACTTTCGGGCGCGCCAACTGGCTGCCGGAAGCCAGCACCAGGCGGTCGTAGCTCAACGCCCCCTCGCGACCCGCTTCATCGCGGTAGCCGACAGTCCTTGTCTGCTCGTCGATGCGCTCGGCCATGCCTTTGACGAAACGCACACCCACCGAGTCGAACAGCGCGTCGAGGGGCGCGAACATCTTGTGCACGTCGGTTTCGTAGAAGCGCGGCCGTATACGCAATTCCGCCTGAGGCGCCAGCAGGGTGATGTCCACATCGTTACGGTCGTGCATGTCCAGCAGACGGGCGGCGCTCAATGCACTCCAGACACCACCGAACCCCGCACCGATAACCAGAATTTGCTGTTTCATGATTTGTTCCTGAAAAGAAGTGGTCAATAGTCTTGAAGTTGTTCTTCAAGTTGGCGGGACGGCAGTCGTCCGCTGTGAGTGCATGGTATTGACGGATGCTGCTGAGCGCACTTCTACATCGGTTCAGCAAAGTCATACTTGAGTGGGCGAAAGATATACCAAAGTATTACCGGGAGACGGCGGGCAACTTCGCAGATTGCTTTCACTGGCGAGGGAGGAGTGCGGTTTCGATGCAGTTCAACAGTTTATCGGGGTCGCAGGGTTTAGGCAGGACGGCAACCAGCGTATTGGCGCCAAGGTGTGCCGCGGCTCCCGGATAACCGGTGATGAATATCGTGGGGATGTGGAAGCCCAACGCGATGAGACGCTCGTTCAGCTCTATTCCGCTCATTCCCGGCATTTGAATGTCGGAAACCAGGCAGTGTATTTCTGCGCTGGCCTTCGCATTGAGAAACTCCAGGGCGCTGCCATAGGTTCGAACTTTATAACCGCTGGAGCGCAGTAAAGTTTTCAGGGCAGACCGAAAGGCGTCGTCGTCATCGACAATTGCAATAATTGTCGAGTTACGCAGCTGAGCGTCTTGAATCATGTGCAATGCTCCGTAACAGAGCCTGTTGTCATTACAAGATACGCGGACCGCCAAGGTGGAATAGTTATACCAACGTATACCTCGCTAAGACCTAAGTGTTGAATTCGCGCCAACAAAAGTATGTCCTTTGACAGGGCATACCCACGTACAAGGGGACGCAACCAAGGGATGTATCGGCTGTACCCACGTACAAGTGACGTCTGGAGTGTGGCCCGCCTAAGCTGGAGCTGTCTCGTTGGACCCCGGCGACACGGGATGCCCAGCGAGCTGAAGTTCGATATCCACTTACCCGGGCGGCGAACATGAACATGATGAACAGAAATGACCTGCGACATGCCGACATCAATCTGCTGGTTGTCTTCGAAACCATGATGCGTGAACGCAACGTGACCCGGGCCGGAGAGCGGCTGTTCCTGGGCCAGACCACCATCAGTTGCGCCCTCGGGCGCTTGCGTTCGATGTTCAATGATCCGCTGTTCATCCGCGCGGGCCGGACCATGGAACCCACGGCGCGAGCCGAGGAGATCCATGCGCGGCTGGCACCGGCCCTGGACGGTATCGCCGTGGCCTTGAGCTGCACCCACGCGTTCGATCCGCTGACCAGCGAAGGGACCTTCCATGTCGGGCTTTCTGATGATGTCGAATACGCGCTGCTGCCACGCATGATGAAGCACCTGCGGGAAGAGGCACCGAACATCACCCTGGTGGTGCGCCGGGTTGACCAACGGCAATTGCCCCAATTGCTGGCCTCCGGTGAGATTTCCGTCGGTATCAGCCTGGCGCAGGAGTTGCCGGCCAGTGCCCATTGCAAGTGCCTGCGCCCGATGCAACCGATACTCCTGCGCGCCGATTCGGCCCCCGGCCCCCTGACACTGGATGACTTCTGCAGACGGCCGCACGTGGTGGTGTCTTCGATGGGAAATGTCATCGACGACGCCGACCATGCGCTGGGGCTGGTCGGTCGGCAGCGCAGAGTGGTGCTGGCGGTCCCGCAGTTCAGTGCCTTGCCGGCTTTGCTCGCCGGCAGCGACATGGTGGCGATCGTGCCCGACTACGTTGCCCAGGCTATGGTGCGGCTGGAAGGGATGCGCGCCGAGTGTGCGCCGGTGCAATTGCCGACGCCGGAGCTTTCGATGGCCTGGCGCGGCGCGATGCACAACGATCCGCGTGAAAGCTGGTTGCGCGCTTGCTTTTGTCGTTATCTGGGCCAGCAACAGGTGCATTCCGAGGTCATGGCCGAGGCCTGAGGAGGGGGCGTCTTATCAAGAAAAGGCCAGGGCGAATCGCCGATGACCTTCGGGCCGGAACCTCAATGAGGTGACTGTGAAGGGCTCCGAAGTGGAGCTAATCTGTAAGGTGGTTACACTGGACGACAGCCTGATGGCACGTGCGGCCTATAAAAAACCAACGTGTGTTCCCACTCAGATGAACAAAAGCATGCAGTTATCCTGGGACGACGGTGAGCGTATTTTCTGTCGGGAGCTACGCGCGAACGCCGGCAGCGACAGCCCTGTGCTCATCGCGCGGCCTGCGGCGGAACAACCTCTCCCGGCCTGCCTTGGCCGACTCGCGCATGAGTTTGGCCTGAAGGATGAACTGGAGGGCACGTGGGCGGTGCAGCCGCTTGAGATGGTGCGCGAAGGCGGGCAGATGCAGCTGGTGCTTGAGGACCCCGGCGGCGCGCCGCTGCTGCATCTGCTGGTGGCGCCCCTTGAAATCGCCACTTTTTTGCGTCTGGCGATCAGCATCGCGGTGGTGTTGGGCAAGTTGCACCAGCGCGGATTCGTGCATAAGGACATCAAGCCCAGCCATATTCTGGTGGACTGCGCCGACGGCCAGGCCCGGCTCACGGGGTTCGGCCTCGCCTCACGATTGCCGCGCGAGCGACAGGCACCGGAGACCATCGCCGGCACGCTCGCTTACATGGCGCCTGAACAGACCGGCAGGATGAATCGCTCAATCGATTCGCGCAGCGACCTCTATTCCTTCGGCGTCACGCTGTACGAGATGTTGACTGGCTCGCTGCCGTTCAAGGCCTCGGACCCAATCGAATGGGTGCATTGCCATATCGCCAAACAACCGCAGTCACCTGGCGAGCGGGTCGAAACCATCCCCGAAACACTCTCCGAAATCGTCATGAAATTGCTCGCCAAGACCGCCGAAGATCGTTACCAGACGGCCGCGGCGGTAGAACATGATTTGCGCCGGTGCCTGGCAGACTGGCAGGAACTGCGCCGCATCAACGCCTTCGCGCTCGGCGAGCACGGGACCTGCGACCGGCTGCTGATTCCCGAGAAACTCTACGGGCGCGAGCGTGAGGTCGACACCCTGGTCGCCGCGTTCGATCGGATCATCCGCAGCAGCACGCCGGAATTGGTGCTGGTCACCGGCTATTCCGGCATTGGCAAATCTTCCGTGGTCAATGAGCTGCACAAAGTGCTGGTGCCGCCGCGAGGCCTCTTCGCGTCCGGCAAGTTCGATCAATACCGGCGCGACATCCCCTATTCGACGCTGGTGCAGGCCTTTCAGAGCCTGGTGCGGACGTTGCTGGGCAAGTCCGACACGGAACTGGCGCACTGGCGTGACGCGTTGCAGGAAGCGCTGGACATCAATGGGCGGCTCATGACCGACCTGATTCCCGAACTGAAGCTGATCATCGGCGAGCCACCGCCGGTACCGCCCCTTGAACCGCAACAGGCGCAACACCGGTTCCTTCTGGTGTTCCGGCGCTTTATCGGTGTGTTTGCCAGGGAGGAGCATCCGCTGGCGCTGTTCCTCGACGATCTGCAATGGCTCGACGCGGCCACACTCGACTTGCTTGAAGACCTGCTGACCAGTTCGGATGTGCACCACCTGATGCTGGTCGGGGCCTATCGCAGCAACGAGGTGGATGACACACACCCGCTCACGGGAAAACTCCACGCCATTCGCAACGCCGGGGGCCGAATCGACGAGATCACCCTGGCGCCGCTCGCCAAGGCGCACATTGAGCAGTTGATCGCCGAGGCGCTGCATGACGAGCATGCGCGCATCGAGCCCCTGGCGCAGTTGGTACTGGACAAGACCGCGGGCAATCCTTTTTTCGTGATCCAGTTTCTGCATGCCCTCGCCGATGAGCAACTGCTGAGCTTCGATCATGACGAGCGGCAGTGGTCCTGGGAGCCGGACCGCATCCATGCCAAGGGTTACACCGACAACATCGTCGACCTGATGGTGGGCAAACTGGCGCGCCTGCCGATTGAAACGCAACAGGCGCTGCAGCAGCTTGCCTGTCTGGGGAACGTCGCCGGGGTCACGTCGCTTTCAACCGTTCTGGGCCTGCCGAAAGCGCAGATCCGCGCGGTCCTGTGGGACGCGATTCGCCTGGAATTGGTCGAGCGGCTGGAGGGCGCTTATCGGTTTGTTCACGACCGGATTCATGAAGCCGCTTACTCGCTGATACCCATGGCGTCTCGCGCCGAAGCCCATCTGCGAATCGGCCGGCTGCTCGCCGCGCAGACACCCCCGGACACGCTGGAAGAAGCGATATTTGAAATCGTCGGCCAGCTCAATCGCGGCGCCGCGTTGCTGACCGAGCGGGGCGAGCGCGAGCAACTGGCAGCGTTCAACCTGATGGCCGGCCAGCGTGCCAAGGCGTCGACGGCTTATGCCTCGGCGCTCAACTACCTCACCACCGGCGCCCAGCTGCTGGACGACAACTGCTGGGCGCGCCGGCATGAGCTGATCTTCGCGCTGGAGTTGAACTGCGCCGAATGCGAGCTTCTGACCGGCCAGTTATCGGTCGCGGACGAGCGCCTGGCAGCGCTGTCGAATCGCGCCACCACCACGATCGAACGCGCCAATGTCGTGTGCCTGCAAATGGATGTCTACCTGCTGCTGGATCGCAGCGACAGTGCAGTCGCTGTCTGCCTCGCCTACCTGCGGCACGTGGGCATCGAGTGGTCTGCCCATCCGAGCGACGATGAAGTGCGCCACGGGTACGACCAAGTCTGGTCTGCACTCGGGAATCGGGAAATCGAGGACCTCATCGATTTGCCACTGATGGAGGACGCGGCGTCCCTGATGACGGTCAGCGCGCTGAGCAAACTGTTCCCGCCGGCCTTGCAGACGGATGCGAACCTGTCGTGCCTGTCGATCTGCAAGGCGGTCAGCCTCAGCCTCGAACGGGGCAATTGCGATGCGTCCTGCGTGCACTACGCCAATACCTTCAGGGTCGCCGGACGGCGGTTCGGTGACTACCAGGCCGGATTCCGCTTCGGCCAGCTCGGCTGTGACCTCATTGACCGGCGTGGCCTGAATCGATTCGAAGCCAGCACCTTTCTGTGTTTCTCCAATTTTGCCGTGCGCTGGATGAAACCCGTGGGGCACTGCCGTGACCTGCTGCGCCGCTCTTTTGTCGCGGCCAACCGGATCGGCGACTTGCCCTATGGCGCTTATGCGGGCAACAGCCTCGTCTCAGATTCTCTGTTCGCTGGCGAGCCGTTGTCCGAGGTACAAGAGGAAGCGGAGCGTGGCCTGGTTTACGCCAGGAAAGTGCGCTTCGGGCTGGTCGGCGACTTCATCGGCACGCAACTCGCGTCAATCCGCATGCTCCGAGGCTTCACGCCGACCTTCGGTTGCTTTGACGACGGACAATTTATCGAACGTGACTTTGAAGCCCACCTGGCCGCCAACCCGGACCTGGCATTGGCCGAGTGTTGGTACTGGGTGCGCAAAATACAGGCTTGCTACCTGGCCGGCGACCCAGGGGCGGCCATGCAAGCCGCGGCCAGGGCACAGCAGCTGCTGTGGACGTCCTACCTGTTTTATGAGGAAGCGGAATATTGCTTTTATGACGCGCTGGCCCGGGCCGCGTGGTGTGATGGTGTCCCGGTGGACGAGCACGGGCAGCACGTGATCGCGATGACGGCGGACCACCGGCAGTTGCAGACCTGGGCGCAACAATGTCCGGAGAATTTCGCCAGCCGGGCCGCACTGGTCGGTGCCGAAATCGCCCGCGTCGAAGGTCGCGTGATCGACGCCGAGCTGCTTTACGAACAGGCCATTCATACAGCGCAGGAAAGCGGTTTTGTCCATATCGAAGCGCTGGCCAACGAACTCGCATCGCGTTTCTATGCGGCGCGCGGCCTCGCCAAGATTGCCCGCGTCTATTTGCAGGACGCCCGCTACGGCTACCTGCGCTGGGGCGCCGATGGCAAGGTGCGCCAGCTTGAAACGCAGTATCCGTCGCTGAGGACCGAAGCGCACTTGCTCGGCCCGACGACGATGGTCGCACCGGTTGAACACCTTGATCTGGCCACCGTGCTCAGGGTATCCCAGGCCCTTTCAGGCGAAATCGTCCTGGAAAAGCTGATTGACAGGGTGATGCGCACGGCGATCGAACAGGCCGGTGCCGAGCGTGGCCTGTTGATTCTGTCGGACGGCGGTGAGCAGCGGATTGCAGCGCAGGTGACCACCGGCCGCCACTCGATGCAGTTGCGTGATGTGCCAGTGAGTGCAGCGCTATTACCGGAGTCCGTTCTGTACCAGGTCCTGCGCACCCGCGAGAGCGTCGTTCTGGATGATGCCGTGGCCGAGGCTTCGTTTGGCGCCGACCCTTACATCCGCCAGCACCGAGCCCGCTCGATTCTCTGCTTGCCGTTGATGAACCAGGCCAAGCTCGTCGGCGCGCTCTACCTGGAAAACAATCTGACCGCCCGGGTGTTCAGCCCGGCGCGGATTGCCGTGTTGAGACTGGTGGCCTCACAGGCGGCGATCTCCCTGGAAAATGCGCGTTTGTACCGCGAGGTCGCAGAGCGAGAATCGAAGATCCGGCGCCTCGTCGACGCCAACATCATCGGCATTCTGTTCTGGAACGCCGACGGTGACATTCTTGAGGCCAACGATGCCTTTTTGCACATGGTCGGATACACCCGAGAAGACCTTGCCACCCGCCGCCTGCGCTGGCGGGACCTGACGCCGCCGGAGTTTCTGGCCCTCAGCGAGCGCTCTTTGGCGCAGGCGGTGCAGACCGGGTACGCCCGACCCTACGAGAAGGAATATTTCAAGAAGGATGGCAGCCGCCTGCCCATCATCGTCGGTCTGGCCATGTTCGAAGCCAGCAGCAAGGAAGGGGTCGCGTTCGTGGTGGACCTGACCGAGCGCAAGCAGGCAGAAGAAAAAATCCGCGAAAGCGAACGCCGCTATCGCGAGGTGCAAACGGAGTTGGCCCACGCGAACCGCGTCGCGACCATGGGCCAGTTGGTGGCTTCTATCGCCCATGAGGTCAACCAGCCGATTGCTGCAGCCATCCTCAACGCCAATGCCGCGCTGCGCTGGCTGAACGCCCAGCCGCCGGAGATCGACGAGGTCCGTCAGGTCCTCGGCTGCCTCATCACCGATGCCAATCGGGCGGCGGACGTGCTGGGCCGGATCCGCCAGCATATCCGCAAGGCGCCGCCGCAGAAGGGACCGGTGGACATCAACGCAGCGATCCGCGAAATGATCGGGTTCAGCCGAGGCCAGATCACCAAGAGCGGTGCTTCGATAGAGACGCAGCTTGCGGACGGACTGCCATTGATCGAAGGCGACCGCGTGGAACTGCAACAGGTGCTGCTCAACCTGATCATGAACGCGCTGGAGGCCATGAGCGCGGTGAGCGAAGGCGAGCGGCACTTGCGGATCAGCGCGGTGTTGGGTGAGGCGGACTGCGTGTTGGTGACAGTGAGCGATTCGGGGCCGGGGTTCGCCTCGGAAAGCACCGACCTGGTGTTCGCCTCTTTCTACACCACCAAGGCCACCGGGCTGGGCATGGGGTTATCGATCTGTCGCTCGATCATCCAGGCCCATGGCGGCCGTTTATGGGCCGACGCCAACTCGCCACGTGGTGCCTCGGTGCAATTCACGCTGCCCCGGCATCAGGATTAATACTTAGGTTTAGGGGAGGTATATTCATAGGTCGTTCAGACTAATCGTATGTACAAATGAAACTCCGCAACCCTGGCGATAGAGTGAATGCAAGGGTTACGGAGGATGTTGTCATGAGTGGTTTTACCGCCAGGGTCGTCGAAAGCTTTTCATCGCTTCGTTCAACCGTACTTGTTGGCTTGACTATCATGACAACGAATATTTCCAGTCAGTTGAGTGCCCTGTTGCCTGGAAATCACCCCTTCGCCGACACCCACCATACGTCCGGCGTTTCATTGAGCCTGATCAATGTCCAGATGGCCGTGGACAGTTTGCCTGTCGGCGCGCATCTGGTGGGGCCGCGCACGTTCTATATGCATCACGGCATATATTTGGGCGGCGGGAAGGTGGCTCACTATTCCGGGTTTAGCAGTTCATTCAAACCCGGTCCCGTCGAAGTGATTGATCTTGAAAGTTTCGCTCACGGCAAGCCGGTCTGGATGTATCAGGAACAGTGTGAATTTGCCAGCCATGAAATCGCCCATCGTGCGCGCTCCAGAATCGGTGAAAATCAATACAGGATCTTTTCCAATAACTGCGAGCACTTTTGCAGTTGGTGCATCAGCGGAAAAAGTTACAGCGCCCAAGTCAATGCCTACTGGCATTGCCCACGCTCTCTGTTCTCTTTTATATCGGCGCTGGAGCACAACTTTGTTGCCTAGTTCCAGTAGAGGAAATTGTCCAGATGCGACCTGCTACAAAATCGTCATCGCCGCGGAAATCGGCCTTGGGTGCTGCTACACTTTTTGCCTACCAATTCCCGTTGAGGAGCGCCCATGAGCGGCAATCCTTCTTCCAATGAGCCAGGCAATCAAGGCTCGATGGTGTACGTGGTGGATGACGATGCGTCCATTCGCGACGCCTTGGGTAATCTGTTGCGCTCTGCCGGGATCCAGGTCGAGACCTTCGCCTCCACGGCGGACTACCTTCGGCAACCGAAGACAGGGGGCGCCAGCTGTCTGGTCCTCGATGTACGACTGCAAGGGAGTAGCGGCCTGGACTTCCAGCGCCAGTTGGTTGAATCAAACGCGAATATCCCGATCATTTTCATCACTGGCCATGGCGACATTGAAATGTCGGTCAAGGCGATGAAAGCCGGTGCCGTGGATTTTCTGGCAAAACCATTCCGCGAACAGGATTTGTTGGACGCGGTGTCAGGCGCACTTCAGGCCGATGTCCGGCGTCGGGAAATCGAGCAGCAGCGTTCGGACCTGCACAGCAACTACCAATCGCTTACGGCGCGGGAAAAAGAGGTGATGGCCCTTGCCGCCACAGGCCTGATGAACAAGCAGATTGCCGGGCAGATGAACCTGAGCGAGATCACTGTGAAAATCCACCGCGCCCATGCCATGAAGAAAATGCATGCCAAGTCCTTTGCTGACCTGGTGCGCATGGCCGAGTCGTTGGGGATCGGGCACGATCGCTGATTCAAAAAGAGGCATTTTGCTGGCCCCGAAGCGTTCAGGTTATCGCCAAAATCCACTTCATTTTCAGGTGGTTAGGCGGAATGCAATTGCGAAGTGTATTTGTCACGATGATCTCGTTTGCCCTGGCCAGCGTTGCAGCCTCTGCCCAAGCCAAGGAACTGGCGTCCAATGACCGGTATATGTGCAGCTGGGGGGCGGGCACGGCGGCGAGGGCTCAGGAACTCAAGCTGGCCGGGGTCTCCCTGTATGCCGCCCGGCAGAAGCTACAGGCCTACAAATTCAGCAAGGCGTGGATGCGCATGATGGCGATGGGCATCACCGAACAGACTTACGACAGCAAGTCGCGGTTCAAGCCAGCGGATGTCCGGCAGAATTTTTATGAAGAGTGCGTGCGCTACAAACTGGCGCGCAAGTAAAACTGAGGTGTAGGACCCACCGCAATTCCCTGTGGGAGCGAGCCTGCTCGCGAAAGCGGTGTGTCAATCAACATTGATATCAGCTGATCCACCGCATTCGCGAGCAGGCTCGCTCCCACAGGGTTATGCGGTGTTGATCGGGTTTTCAGTTCAGTTCAGGCACTGCGCCCCGGCCTTGGCCACTTGTGCATCCTGCTCGGCCTTGACGCCGGACACGCCGACCGCGCCGATCACCTGGCCATCGACGATGATTGGTACGCCACCTTCCAGGGACGTCAGCAACGGCGCGGACAAAAACGCGTAGCGTCCACCGTTGACCATCTCTTCATAGCCTTTCGATTCCCGTCGGCCAAGGGCTGAGGTGCGGGCCTTTTCGGTCGCGATGTAGGCGCCGATCGGGGCGCAACCGTCGAGGCGCTCCAGGGCCAAAGGATGGCCTCCGTCGTCGACAATCACGATGGTCACGGCCCATTGATTATTCTGTGCTTCGTTACGTGCGGCGTTGAGAATCCGGCTGACTTCGGTCTGGCTGAGGACGGCTTTGCTTTTCATGGGGAGACTCCGGGGTTCGATGAGGGCAGCGCGGCTTCGACCAGTTCGATCCAGTGGCGCACAGGGGTTCGGCCCGCGCCGTCAAGGTGGGACTGACAGCCGATATTGGCCGTGACAATGACTTCGGGATGACCGCTTTCCAGCGCATTGAGCTTGTTGTCGCGCAGTTGCCGGGACAGCTCCGGTTGGGTCAGCGAATAGGTGCCCGCCGAGCCGCAACACAGGTGACCGTCGGGAACGAACGTGAGGTTGAAACCCAGGCGCGTCAGCAGCGCCTCAACCGCACCGCCGAGTTTCTGTGCGTGCTGCAAGGTGCAGGGGCAATGGAAGGCCAGGCGCTGGTCGCTGTGGATGCCGAGCTGGTCCAGCGGCTCCTCGCGCAACACTTCAACCAGATCCTTGGCCAGTGCGCTGACCTTTCTGGCCTTCTCGGCATACGCCGCATCGGTGCTGAGCAGGTGGCCGTAGTCTTTGATGAAGGCACCGCAACCGCTGGCGGTTTGCACGATGGCCTCGGCGCCTTGTTCAATGCTCGGCCACCACGCGTCGATATTGCGGCGCGCGCGATCAAGGCCGGCCGCCTGGGCGTCCAGGTGATAATCGACCGCGCCGCAGCAACCGGCCTCGCGCGCCGGTGTCACGCTGATCCCCAGTCGATCCAGGACACGCGCGGTGGCTGCGTTGGTGTTCGGCGACAGACTCGGCTGCACGCACCCTTCCAGCATCAGCACCTGTCGGGTGTGGCGGGCGGTCGGACGTTGTTTGGCCGGATACACACGGCGCGGCAGCTTGGCTCGCAGCGTGTTGGGCAGCAGCGCACGGAACACCTGACCGCTGCTGAGCAGTGCTTTGAACAACCCCGGGTTGGGTACGACGCTGCGCAAGCCTTCGCGCAACAAGCGTTGGTCGAGCGAACGCGGCACAGCCGCATCGACCACCGCGCGGCCGATGTCGAGCAAGTTGTGATAGTCGACGCCCGAGGGGCAGGTGGTTTCGCAGTTACGGCAAGACAGGCAGCGATCCAGATGCTGTTGGGTCTTCTGGGTGACCTCGTTGCCTTCCAGCACCTGTTTGATCAGGTAGATGCGCCCACGCGGCCCGTCCAGTTCATCGCCGAGCAGTTGATAGGTCGGGCAGGTGGCGTTGCAGAAACCGCAGTGCACACACGTGCGCAGGATGCTTTCGGCTTCTTCGGCGCGGGGCAGTTGGCGGGCCTGTTCGCTCAAGGTGGTCTGCATGGGTCAAAGCTCCGCGTACAGGCGACCGGGGTTGAAGATGCCCCGTGGATCGAGTTGGTCCTTCAAGTTGCGGTGATAGCGCATCAGCGCGTCCGGCAACGGTTGGAAGGGGCTGTCGATCAGGCCGTGGCTGTAGCAGGTCACGTGCCCGCCGACTTCAGCGACGACCTTGCGGATGAACGCCGCTTCGGCATCGGATTTGAGCCAGCGCTGGGCGCCGCCCCAGTCGATCATTTGCAGGCCGGGCAGGGACAGTCGAGGCGTGTTGTGCGGGACCGACAGGCGCCACAGCGGCTGGTCTTCATCAAAGAAGCTCAGTCGATGTTCGTTGAGATCCGCCCAATACGAAGCGTCCAGCACTTCGCCACCCAAGCGGTCATGCGCCGCTGCCACCGAACCTTCGCCACCTTCAAGCCGCAAGTGCAGGCGCTGACCGTCGTGGCACGCGGCGCTGATCGGCAGCGGTTGCTGGCCCCATTCGGCGAGGCGCAGCAAGGCACGATCGCTGTCCATTTCCAGGCTGATGCTTAACGCTTGCCGAGGTTTCGGCAGCACTTTCAGCGAGACTTCAGTGATCACACCCAGTGCCCCATAACTGCCGGCCATCAAGCGCGACAAATCGTAGCCGGCGACGTTTTTCATGACTTCGCCGCCGAAGCGCAAATGCTTGCCGTGGCCGGTGATGACCCGTGTCCCGAGCACAAAGTCCCTGACCGAGCCTGACCACGGGCGCCGCGGCCCGGACAGTCCACTGGCAATCATCCCGCCCACGGTGGCGCCGTCTCCGAAGGAGGGTGGTTCGCACGGCAGCATCTGCTGCGCCGCATCCAGCACATCGGCCAGTTCTGCCAACGGCGTGCCGCAGCGTGCGGTGATCACCAATTCGGTCGGGTCGTAGCTGACGATGCCTCGGTGGCTGCGGGTGTCGAGCACTTCGCCCGCCGCGATACGGCCCAGAAACGCTTTGCTGTTGGCGCCCTGGATCCGCAGGGGCGTGGCGTTTTGCAGGGCCTGATTAACCTGGTCCAGTAGCGCGCCGCTGTCATCGATGTCGTGTTTGCTGCGCATCAGAATCGCTCCAGATCAGGGAAGGGCATCTGACCCAGGTGAACGTGCATCGCGCCGAATTCGGCGCAGCGATGCAGCGTCGGGATGTTCTTGCCAGGGTTGAGCAGGCCGCCCGGATCGAACGCGGCTTTGACGGCATGAAACAGGGTCAGCTCATCGCTGTTGAACTGCGCGCACATCTGATTGATTTTCTCGCGGCCGACCCCGTGTTCACCGGTGATGCTGCCGCCGACTTTCACGCACAATTCGAGGATCTTGCCGCCCAGGGCTTCGGCGCGGTCGAGTTCGCCGGGTTGGTTGGCGTCGAACAGAATCAGCGGGTGCATGTTGCCGTCACCGGCATGGAAAACGTTGGCCACCCGCAGGTCGTATTCAGCCGACAGCGCGGCAATCGCCTGCAGCACGCCGGGCAGCTCGCGGCGCGGGATCGTCCCGTCCATGCAGTAATAATCCGGCGAGAGGCGGCCCACTGCCGGGAACGCATTCTTGCGCCCGGCCCAGAAGCGCACGCGTTCCGCCTCATCCCTGGCCTGGCGGACTTCGGTGGCGCCGGCCTGTTCCAGCACCTGGCGCACACGGTCGCAGTCATCGTGGACGTCGGCTTCGACGCCATCGAGCTCGCACAGCAGAATGGCTTCGGCGTCGACCGGATAACCGGCGTGAATAAAATCTTCTGCAGCGCGAATGGCCAGGTTGTCCATCATTTCCAGACCGCCCGGAATGATGCCGGCGGCAATAATGTCGCCGACTGCACGACCCGCCTTTTCGACGGAATCGAACGCTGCCAGCAGCACCTTGGCGGTTTGCGGTTTGGGCAGCAGTTTGACCGTGACTTCGGTGATCACCCCCAGCATGCCTTCGGAACCGGTAAACAATGCCAGCAGGTCAAACCCGGGCGAGTCGAGGGCTTCGGAACCCAGGCTCAGGTGTTCGCCATCGACGGTGAGGATGTCGACTTTGAGCAGGTTGTGCACGGTCAGGCCGTATTTCAGGCAATGCACGCCACCGGCGTTTTCGGCCACGTTGCCGCCGATTGAACAGGCGATCTGCGAGGAGGGGTCCGGCGCGTAATACAGGCCGAACGGTGCGGCGGCCTGGGAAATCGCCAGGTTGCGCACACCCGGTTGAACCCGCGCCGTGCGTGCGGCGGGGTCGATGTGCAGGATGTTGTTGAAACGCGCCATCACCAGCAGTACGCCTTTTTCGAGCGGTAGAGCACCGCCGGACAAACCGGTGCCGGCGCCGCGAGCAACCACCGGGACGTGAAACTCATGGCAGAGCTTAAGCACACCCTGGACTTCGTCGATATGGCGCGGCAGCACCACCAGCATCGGCGTAGTGCGGTAAGCGGATAGTCCGTCGCATTCATACGGCTTGAGTTCTTCGCGCTGATGCAGGACTTCCAGGTCCGGCAGGCGAGCGCTCAGTGCCTGGAGCAGGGCGGCTCTGTCGACATCAGGCAGAACGCCGTCGACGCGTTCATCGTAGAGGATGTTCATAGGCGGTTCGCGACCCTCCGTTTGTTTTTATTAGAGGTCTGTTTGCGGTGAAAGCTCACTTGCATCATTGGCCTGACGCGACCTACTGTCCATGTGTTGTTTGAGTGGTCGAACCAGTTCTTCAGGGGTTGCTTCCCCGTTTTTGAGAAAAATAACTGCCTATACATAAACTTAGGGTTGTATTCGAACGTGACGGGTTTTGCCGGTGAGGCTGGTCATACCAGTGGGAGGTTCGATGGAGAGTGCGAAAGTGACCCGTAATCCTCAAGTCGCAGACGTGGTCTGTGAGCGCATAGAACGCCTGATCGTCGACGGGGTCCTCAAGACCGGGCAATTGTTGCCTTCGGAACGGCGCCTGACCGAAAAACTCGGCGTCTCGCGCACGGCGCTGCGCGAGGGCCTGAAGTTGTTGCGCGCCCGGGGGATTATCAAGACGGAGCAGGGCAAGGGCTCCTTTGTCGCTGATCTGTCGGGCCACGGCGCCGCATCGCCGCTGATGCATTTGTTCAGCTCACAACCGCGCACACTTTACGATTTGTTCGAGGTGCGCAGCCTGCTTGAGGGGGAGTCCGCTCGCCTGGCCGCCTTGCGCGGGACCGAGGCGGATTTTGTCCTCATCACCCGCAGCTATGAAGCGCTGCTCGATGCCCGCACGCGGTCGATGGAAGCGAGCGAACACGCCCGGCTCGATCATGCCTTTCACCTGGCGATCTGCGAGGCCTCGCACAACCCGGTGCTGGTGCAAACCTTGCGCTCGCTGACGGACTTGCTGCTCAACACCGTGTTTGCCTCGGTCAACAACCTCTACCACCGCGCACCGCAAAAACGCCAGATCGACCGTCAGCACGCCCGGCTCTACAACGCCGTGACCGGCCGCATGCCGGAGCAGGCGCGCAAGGCGGCCATCGCGCACATCCAGAGCATCTGCGAGAACCTCAGGGAAATCGAAAGCGAGGAGCAGCGTCTGGTCCGGGCCACGCTGCGCCTGGAAGGGTGGGCGTGAGGCCTGCCGTTTTTGAGTGATGGCCTTTTACTATTGCTGGCAACGCTCTAGAATTCGCGGCCGCCCTCTGGTGTGGAGGCGCAATGCCATCATTTAAAGGAGTTGTCATGCAATTTGGGAAAATTCTAGGGTTGGCCTTGGTGCTCGGGCTAAGTGGTTGCGCCAGCTTTACCAAAGACGAAGTCGCTCCGGTCAATTTGCCGTCGATGGCCAGTTATTCGAACAAACCGAATGTCTACGTAGACTTCGATTTCTATCAAGGCGAGCCGAAAAGCGCTTCAGCCGTTGAAATGCCACAAGCACGCGACATGCTAAAGCCGGAGCTGCAAAAAGTGCTGACCGATTCCGGTCTGTTCGGTCGCGTCACACTGGACGAGTTCCAGAAGCAGCCGGGTGATTACAACCTGCGCTTGAAGGTTTACAACCATCCACCGGGCGGTGGTCAGATGGTCATGGCCTTTATCAGTGGCCTGACGTTTACCGTCATCCCGACACTGGCGACCGACCAATACACCATGAGCCTGGAGACGCTGGATTCCCAAGGGCAGACGCTGACCAACGCGAGCAACCATGACGGAATCAATACCTGGATGGGCATCTGGTTTGTGCCGTTGATGGCCAACACCCCGAAAGAGGCAATCAGCGATACCTTCAGCCGCCAGGTCAATGCTCTGCTCAAGCAAGTCGTCGAGAGCAAAAGCCTGAAATACTCGGCACTCGATGCACAGGTGCCGCGGGCCTGAAAAAAAAAGAGCCGCACAAGCGGCTCTTTTTTTGCCCTTACTTGAGGGCTTGAATGAACTGCGGGTCGCTGTACAACGTCTTCAGCAAATCACGAACCATCGGGTTGTAGGCATTGGCCGCATTGGGGATCGCAATGGCGCCGAAAAAGCTGCTGTCCCACTGGCGGCTGACATCCTTGGTCGCGTCGTAAACCACCTCGTTGCCCTTGAGCAATGTAAAGCGCGCAGCAAGCTGGCCCGTGCCAGTGCCCATGCCTGCGGTCAGTTCATTCTTGACGACCAGCACATCCAGATGTCGCTGAGCTTGCGGGTTCAGCAGGCCCGCCCGACCCAGTTCTTCGGTAATCGCATCCTGTATATGTTGCGTGATACTGCCGCTCGGCGAGCTGATCGGGTTGGCCCGGACTGTCAGTGAGCCCTGACCGGCATCCGCCTTGACCTGAGCATTGCTGATCGATTGCAGGGGTGGGGTTTGCTTGAGCTGTTGGACGTTTTCAAAGCTCGGTTCATAACGGGTCATGGTCACGCCACAACCTTGCAGCAGCAGGGCGAACAGAGGGACCAACAATAGAAGTTTTTTCACGGCGTTTCCTTACGTGAGTGTTACCGGGGGCAGGATTATCGACTGATGGCAGATGGCTAGCAACTCGCTTTTAAACGTCGCTCAGAGAAGCGTTGTGCATTTGCCCGGCAGGGCAAAAAAAGGGCGCCTTCTTCAAAGCGCCCGTTTTATGCGGTATGTGATTTGATTTCGCGAACCCTCAAGCTTCGTTCCTGGACAAATCCTCGGTTCTGTTCATGACGATGATGGCGTCGCCTCCACCCAAAGAGCTTGCCTTGCGCGGCCAGCGCGCTTTGAGAAATCGATCTTTGCCTACCCAAGTCAGGCACACCTTGTCCGTTTGATTGCCGCCCAGAATCCGGTACGCGTTGCTATCCTCGCCGGTATAGAACCCGACATGACCCTTGCCACTGTTTTTTGATTCACGCCAGAAGACCATCACCGCGCCGAGTCGTGGCACGGTGGATTCGCCAAATTTTTCCCATTGCCGCGCACCCAGGGGATTCGAAGGAAGCACTTCTTCGGGCATCGTAGAACCCACGCAATGCGCAACAAACAGACCGCACCAAGGCACCTCGTCGCCGGGGTAGTGAAGGTCGAGATCGTCGGCCCAATCCAGAATGGTGGGATTGTTCTTGTCGCCAAGGACTTCCCTGGTACCGATCAAGTTTTCCGCTTCCGCCAGCCACGGTAGAAGCGGGCCCGCAGGGACATGGTCAACATCAGAAAACAAGGCGGCGGAGGTCTTGGGACCGACGATGCCATCGGCCTCCAGTCCAACGCTGTCCTGAAAGGCTTTCACTGCGGCGATGGTTCTTCTCCCCCAGATCCCGTCGACTTCGCCGGGAAAAAAGCCGTCGGCAATCAATGCCTGTTGAATACTTCTTACCGTTTCACTGCTCATATCAATCTCCAGACGATGGCGACTCAGGGAACGACTTTGCCGAGCAAATCCTTCGGCCCGACGATCGCCGGCTTCTGGTCATAACCCAGCTCGGCCAGGAGCTTGCCAGTGGCTCGAACCAGGGCATTGAACGTCGGTCTCTGCTTGGATTTGCGCAGCGTTTGGGCTAGCGCGTAGGTGAACGCACCGTATGAAATAACGCCGTGGCGGTATTCGTAAGACAGCTGGGATTCGCCGCAGGCGTACATGAGGATCGGCAGAAAGGGCCCTTCGTGTTTATAAGCGGCGCGTCGTTTGTCGTAGAGCTTATCGTCGTAACCGCGCACCGCGATGGCCTGGCCGACCCTCCGGATGCCGTCGCGATTGCTCACGGTATTGGCCGATTCGGCCTTCTGCGCACTTTTGCGGGCCCGTTTCACCCAGTCACGTTCCACCCACATTTGCAGCCCGGGCTCCCAGCGCAACGCGCGATGGCGGATGTCATCCGGCGGCGTAAGTCCGCGAGCACGCCGAGCGCCGTCGCGCGTCATGCCGCCCGAATGGCAGCAATCGAAGATCGTTATGAACTGCGTGTCATACGGAAGCTGGATGTAGAGGTCGCGAAAGTCGTTGTCGACGATGGCGTGTGCCGGCGTCCAGTCGAAGTCCCACGGGCACAGGCATTCGTCGATGCGGTCGGCTTCACCCGTGGCATTGGCGTTGGGAATCTGCGCACCGTGCCCAGAATAAAAGAGCACCCGGCGGTCACCGGCCTGGGCGTCGTCGAGCAGCCAATGCAGGCGATCGCGAATGCCAGCAGCGGTAGCGCGGTCATCGAGTACGACGCGGATATCGTCCGGCGAAAACTTCGACTCTTGCAGCAAAGAACTCATCAGGAAAACGTCATTGACGCAACCTTCGAGTCGATCGGACGGATTGGGGTAATTGTTGATGCCGATCAGCAACGCCTTGTCCCGCGAGCGCCGCACCGTGCGCGCCTTGGGGACAGCAATGCCCAGTGACTTGTCGACGGCGGCGAGCCGTTTGTCGAAGCCTTTCGCTTTGCCGGCCTGCAACAGGGGGCCCCAGACATTGGTCACGGTCTCGGCATGGCCGAGGTAGTAAGTCGCGTCATGATTGAGGACGTCGTCGGGCTTATCGAACGGTGTCATGACCTGGGTGAAGTTGGTATCGCGCAGATACAGCGGCGCGGTAAAAACCTGATCGTGTTCGTTGTAGAGGTGGTACCACTTGCGCGCATCGTCGATGCCTTCGATGCGCCCACCAAATGTCTCGCGCACTGCCGGGTTGGCAATCTGTGAGCCGAACGTGATCAGCGCCCGGTTGTTCATCAGGGAGGGATCCCGACGGAACGTGTCGTAGGCGACCAGCGTACCCAGACTGTGCGCACAGACGATGTCCGGTTGCGAATCGCTGATAACGCTGGCGAGGTCCTTACGCAGAGTGGTCCGTAACGCTTCGTCCGCAGACCATTGGGCGACCATGCCGGCCGTCCAGCGCAGGCGATCGGAAAACTGCCCGATGCCGCGATTGCGCCTGAACACGTCACCCACTGAATGGATGACCGCGCTGGTCAGAAGGCGCAGCGTGGCCTCGGCGATGTCGGCTGCCCCCAGTCCACTGGAGGAAAAGCGCTCGTCGTATTGAAGATAATCCAGCTCGACGTCGGTATTTGGCGCCACGCGCGCCACTGCCGTGGTAATCGCCCGGTGCCAGGACTCCTGAAAACTCTCATCTGCCTCTTCGTGGCCTATGCCATGTATACATAGAATTTTGATTTTCATGTTCATTCCCTTGCGCTGACAGCAAACTTGCCGGCGACGTAGAAAAAGGATGTTTCTGCGTAGTGGACTGTTAACACTCCAATGGTGGAAATAAGTATTCATTCCTGGTGTTGCGGGAAGCGTTGTTTAAATGTGCTTCTCAGAGGTTTCGAGTTGAGCATATTAGAGGAGTTAAAATCGTTCGAATTTTTTTTATGATCAAATGGAATGAAGAAGCTTGTTTTCAGTTAAGTCAGTGATTGAGGGTGGCTCCTGTTATGTAATTTGTTGATTTTAAATAAATAATTAATATACGAAGGAGTGTTTGTATTGTCCGTTTAAGTAGCTATTTGAGTTCGAATATACAATTGTTTTTAGGGGGCTATTACGTTCTGAAGTTTCTGGTTTTCTACTGTCTTACTTGCGTTACAGTCAAGTGTGCCAACGTTGAAACAATAGACTCATTTCTGAAACAGATAATGCCGGATTCAGGTGTTGAAAAAATAAGCAGTGGATAAAAAGGCGCGGATTTCTTTTTGGCCATCGGCTACCCAGTCTTCATGTTTTGAAAAATGTCAGATTGTTTATTGCTGCTGTGGCCAACTTCGAACGAACGACCAGACCCTGCGCTCACGACAAGATCTCCGGACCTGGAAACGGCACGACTGTCGTAAAAACGACCTGTTTACGCTGAACGCGAACCCTGTTCACTTTTCTGTTGAACGAGTGTTCAGCTTCGACTATGTTCGTTCCACCTCCCCGGCTGGTTGCGCGGGCTTGCGTTTCTTCTTTTCGAACGAGGCACTGGCATGCGGTTTTCACCCTTTGTTGAGCGGATTTCTGGCGACGGTGTAGCGGCCTGGGATATTCACAATGCGGCATTTGAAGCCCAGCGCCGTGGTGAGGATGTGATTATTCTCAGTGTCGGCGACCCGGATTTCCCCACCCCCGACTTCATCACCGATGCCGCGATTCATGCGCTGCGTGAGGGTGACACCCATTACACCGAGATCGCCGGTCGCCAGGCTTTGCGGGAAGCCATCGCCGCTCGGTACAGCGTGCTGTTTGACCGTGAGGTGACGGCGCCAAACGTCATCATTTCGGCGGGGGCACAGAACGCGCTGTTCATCACCTCGATGTGCCTGCTCAATACCGGCGACGAAGTGATTGCCCTGGACCCGATGTACGTGACCTATGAGGCAACGCTCAAGGCGTCCGGCGCCACGTTGGTGCGCGTGCCGTGCTCGGCGGATTCAGGTTTCCGGTTCGATGCCGCCGTACTGGCCAAGGCCATCACCCCGCGCACCCGGGCGCTGTTCTTCTCCAATCCGAATAATCCGACCGGTGTGGTGCTCAACCGCGAAGAGCTGCAAGCCATCGCTGATCTCGCCATCGAGTACGACCTGTGGGTCGTGGTGGACGAGGTCTATGAAAGCCTGACCTTCGAACGCGAGCACCTCAGCCTGGCCGCGTTGCCGGGCATGGCCGAGCGTTGCGTGGTGATCGGCAGCCTGTCCAAATCCCACGCGATGACCGGCTGGCGTACCGGTTGGATCGTTGCCGATGAAGCCCTCGTGGCTCACGCCGAAACCCTGGTGTTGAGCATGCTTTACGGTTTACCGGGCTTTGTCATGGAGGCTGCGCTCAAGGCAGTTCAAGCCCATGAAGAGGTGACCCACGACATGCGCGACATCTATCGCCGTCGTCGCGATCTGGTGGTGACCAGCCTGTCGGATTGCCCGGGAATTTCCGTGCTTACTCCCGATGCCGGCATGTTCGTGCTGGTGGACGTGCGTGACACCGGCCTGACCTCTCTGGAGTTCGCCTGGCGGCTGTTGCGCGAGGCGCGTGTCTCGGTGCTGGATGCGGCGGCGTTCGGCGAGCCGGCCCAAGGCTTTGTGCGGCTCTCGTTCACTCTGGGTGAAGAACGACTGGCCCAGGCTTGCCAGCGCATTCGCGACTTTGTGCGGGTGTTGAAAGGCGAAGCGCCGCGGCCGGTGATCAGCCGTGTGATCTGCGAAGCGGCGGTTGAGCCGGTCAAGCCCAAAACCATGATCGAAGTCGATGGCCTGCACAAACGCTTTGGCAATATCGAGGTCCTCAAAGGCGTTTCCCTTACTGCTCGCGAAGGTGATGTGATCTCACTGATCGGTGCCAGCGGCTCGGGCAAAAGCACCTTGCTGCGCTGCATCAATATGCTCGAAGTGCCGGACCAGGGGCGCATTCTGGTGGACGGCGAAAGCATTCACCTGAACTTCGATCGTCCCGGCACGCCGCTGGTGAAAGACGCCAGGCAACTGGTGCGTATCCGTTCGAGCCTGGGCATGGTGTTCCAGAACTTCAACCTCTGGCCCCATCGCACGGTGCTGGAAAACCTCATCGAGGCGCCGACCCAGGTCCTGCGTGAAAGCCGTGCGGAGGCCACTGAACGGGCCGAAGCCTTGCTCGAACGCGTGGGGCTGGCGGCCAAGCGCAACGAGTACCCGGCGTTTCTCTCCGGGGGACAGCAGCAGCGGGTGGCCATCGCCCGGGCCCTGGCCATGCGGCCCAAGGTCATGCTGTTCGATGAACCCACCTCGGCACTCGACCCGGAACTGGTCGGCGAAGTGCTGCGGGTGATCCGCTCCCTCGCGGAAGAAGGCCGGACCATGATCCTGGTGACCCATGAAATGGCTTTCGCCCGCGATGTCTCTTCCCAAGTCGCCTACCTGCACCAAGGGCTGATCGAGGAAACCGGTTCGCCGGACGACGTGTTTGTACACCCACGCAGCGAGCGTTGCCGACAATTCGTCAACGCTCATCAGACTCGCTGAAAACATCATAAAAAGACGGGGAAAAATCATGGGAAATCGACGTTTGGCAAACTGGATGACGGGCGTGGCCTGCGTATTGCTGGCCGGGATGAGCGCGGCACAAGCACAACCTATACGGTTCGCAGTCGCAGCCGAACCCTATCCGCCGTACACCGAGAAGCAGGCCAACGGTGAATGGAAAGGCTTTGAAGTCGACCTGATCCACAAGCTGTGCAGCGAAATGAAAGCCGAGTGCGAGATCAAGGAAGTGGCGTGGGATGGGATCATTCCATCGTTGCTGGCGAAGAAGATCGACGTGATTTTCTCGTCGATGTCGGTGACTGAGGAGCGCGAAAAACAGATCGCCTTCAGCAAGGCGTATTACGACTCCGTGATTGCGATTGTCGGGCCGAAGGGCTCGTCGGTGAAAACGTATCCGGATGACCTCAAGGGCAAGATCATCGGTGTGCAGAACTCGACGGTGAGCGCCAGTTACCTCAAGCAGTACTACGAAAAAATCGCTGACGTGAAGTATTACGACACCCAGGACTCGGCCAACGCCGACCTGATTGCCGGTCGCATCGACCTGATGATGGCGGACGGTACGGCGATGGCAGCCTTCGTGCAGACCCCGGATGCCCGCAACAGCAACCTGGAATACCTGGGCGCCGTGCCGTATGACCCGATTTTCGGCAAAGGCGTGGGCGCCGGCCTGCGCAAGGATGACGCCGAACTCAAGGCCCGACTCGACAAAGCCATCACCTCTTTGCTGGCCAGCAAAGACTACGACGACCTGTCCCAGCATTACTTCGGCACCAGCGTGAAACCCGCGTTCTGACGGCCACACGCTAAACAACTCCATGGAATGAAATTTTCCTGAGGAAACACCCATCCCCGTAGGAGCGAGGCTTGCCCGCGAAGGGGCCCTTGAAGCGGCCAAAAGCTTCGCGGGCAAGCCTCGCTCCTACAAGAGGGCGGTGGTGCGTCCAGGCCACCGATTGGAGACTGAAATGCCAGCCATGTTCGAATTGATCAACTTCAGCGAAACAGGATGGGGCAGTGCGCTGTTGAAGGGTCTTTGGATGACCCTGCAAATCTCGGCCGGGGCTTTTGTGGTCGGGCTGTTCATCGGTCTGGTGGTGGCCTGCCTGAAGCTCGGCGCGCCAAAGCCGATTGCGGCGCTGATGCGTGGTTACACGACCTTGTTCCGGGCGATTCCGGAGTTGCTGTTGATCCTGCTGCTGTACTACGTCGGCTCAATGCTCCTCAATTCGCTGATGACGCAGATGGGCTACGGCGTCGTCAATGTCAGCGGTCCGTTGGCCGCCATCGTGGTGCTGGGGCTGGTGCAGGGCGCCTACGCCTCGGAGATTTTCCGCGCGGCGATCCAGGCGATCCCCTTCGGCCAGATTGAAGCGGCGAAGGCCTTCGGGCTGAGCGGTTTCGGTCTGTTCCGACGCGTCACGCTGCCGATCATGGCGCCGTATGCGATGGCCGGCATGGCTAACCTGTGGATCAACCTGATCAAGGACAGCGCCTTGATCAGTGTGGTCGGCACCAACGAGTTGTTGTACACCGCCAAGCAAGGGGCGGGTTCGACGCGTCATTACTTGTTGTTCTACCTCACGGCCGCGGCGTTGTATTACGCGGTGACGTTGGTGTCCAACTACCTGTCTGGACGGCTCGAGCGGCGTATTCGTCGCTGGATGCCTTTGGCTGAGTGAATGAAATGATTCCAGCGTGGATAGTTGAATACGCGGCGCTGTTGGGCCGGGGACTGCAAACGACCATCACCATCCTGTTAATTTCCAGTGTGCTCGGTTTTGCGCTGGCGGTGCTGGTGGCGCTGGCGCGAATCTCGAAAAACAAGGGGATCGCCAAGGCCAGCCAGTTCTACACCAGCGTGTTGCGCGGTACGCCGTTGCTGATCCAGATCTACATCTTCTACTACGGGCTCGGCAGCGTGTTTGCGCAGTTCCCGCTGATACGCGGCAGTTTTCTCTGGCCGTATTTGCGCGACGGTTACTGGTACATCGTGTTCGCCCTGGTGTTGTCGGTGGGTGCGTATGTCGGCGAAGTGATTCGCGGCGGGCTGCTGGCGGTGCCAAAAGGCGAGATGGAAGCGGCCTCGGCGTTTGGCATGACGCCGCGCCAATCGCTGCTGCGGGTGCGATTGCCTCGGGCGCTGCGGTTGCTGTTGCCGACACTGGCCGGGGAAACCGTGATGTTGCTGAAATCCACGGCGCTGGCCTCGACGATTGCGATTGTCGATCTGCTGGGTGCCGCGAACGTGGTGCGGGCGCAGACCTTGCAGGTTTATGAACCGTTGTTGCTGGTGGCCGGGGTCTACGTCTGCCTGACGTTCCTGATCGAGGCGCTGTTTGCCTTTGCCGAACGGCGCGGGACGCCTGTGCGCAGGTCGGTGTAATGAGCACCTCGCAGGTCGTCGACCGTTCGCTGCAGGGCATCGGCCTGTGCACCTTGGGGTACATGTTTCTGACGTTGCAGGACGCGGTCATCAAGTGGCTGGTGACCGATTATTCGGTGGTCACCATCCTGTTCTGGCGCAGCCTGGTGGTGGTCGTCGCGTGCCTGTTGGCCGGGCGCCTGCGCCTGGTCCAGCGGGCCTGGCGTTCGCCGAGCCGGCGCTTGCTGGTGGTGCGCGGTTTGTTGTCGATCGTGGCCTGGCTGCTGTATTACACGGCCGCCCGGGACCTGTCGCTGGCGGAAATGACCACCCTGTATTTTTCCGCGCCGATCATGGTCACGGTGCTGGCGGCGGTGATTCTCAAGGAGCGGGCCAGCGGCTGGCAGTGGTTTTCCCTGATCCTGGGGGTTGTCGGGGTGATCATCGCTTGTCGTCCAAGCAACATCGCCGATCCGTGGCCCATCGTGCTGACGCTGCTGGCGGCGATGTGCTGGGCGTTCACTTACATCCAGTTGCGTCAGGTGGATGACCAGACGTCAGTGCTGGAGCAGATGCTGATCACCAACGTGGTGTTCGTGCTGTGCATGACCGTCGCGCTGCCCTGGACGTTCACCCCGGCACCGACGCCAGCGTGGCTGGGCATGCTGGTTGCCGGTCTGGTGGGTGGTATCGGTCAGTTCCTGCTGTTTGCCAGTTTTCAACGGGCCACTGCCACCTTGCTCGCGCCGTTCGAGTACACCGGGTTGATCTGGGCGTTCCTGCTGTCGAGTCTGATCTGGGGCACATTGATGGATGTGTCGCTGATGATCGGTGCCGGCCTGATCGCGGTCAGCGGCACCCTGGCGATGATCTTCGGGCGCCACCCCTCACAGGATGTCGTCGGTGCTGAATGCTCCGTGACGCAGCCCCTTTATCCAGCAGCGACAGATGTGGAGGCCGTTGGCGGGGCTGAAGGTTTCGGGGTTGAGGCACCACTCGATCCAGAGTCCGTCGAGCATCGCCGATAAACCGATGGCGGCCAGGCGTGTGTCGTGGATCACGAAACCTTCGCTGGCGGCCATGTCATCGAGCAACTGGCGCAGCAGATCGAGGTAGGCGCGGTAGCTTTTTTCGTGGGACTGGCTGACGTGTTCGGAGTGCCGAATCAGGCTCCAGAACACCACCCAGACGCCAAGCAATTGCGGGTCCATGACCCTTGGCGAAAAAGAGCCGACGAGAAACGCGTCCATTTTTTGCGCCGGGGTGGCGGCCTGCTGGATTTCCTGGCGCAGGGCGGTGGTCAGTTCGCTGGCGATCTTCTGGTACGTGTCGGCAATCAACGCATCGATGCTGCCGAAATGGTGATTGAGCAGGCCGACGGACACCCCGGCTTCGGTGGCTATACGGCGCACGGAAATGCCCGCATGGCCGTCGCGGACCAGGCAACGCAACGTGGCGGCCACCAGCATCTCGCGACGCTCATCGGGCTCCGCGCGACGGTTTTTTGGGGAGGGGGTTGTCACACGGGAATCCTTGGGTGCAGTGCCAGGTTGGCGAGCTTAGTTGAACATGCGTTCAATCTCCAGTGTCGGCCGCAGTGATGCACCGGTTTTTAACGTTCATGACGGGGGAGGACAAGCAGATGGCGCAGGATATTTCGTTCAGTGTTCGCAACAACAATGGCGATCCGGTGCAGGTCGGCGCGTGGCGTTTCGGGGGCGACGGCAGCGGGCCGATGGTGCATTTGCAGGCGGGAGTGCACGCCGATGAAATCGCCGGGATGCTGGTGTTGCATCTGTTGATGCAACGGCTTCTAGTCGTCGAGGCCGAGGGCCGGCTCAAGGGCAGTGTGACGGTGGTGCCGCAGGCCAATCCCCTGGGTATCGGGCAGTTTCGCCAAGGGCGGATTCTCGGTCGCTTTCACGATGCGACCGGGCATAACTTCAACCGCGCGTTCGACCAGTCAGCCGCGATGGAGCAACCTTCGACCAACGTCCAGGAGTGGCAGAAAAGCCTGGTGCAACTGGCGTCCACGGCGCAGGTGATGCTCGACCTGCACACCGATGACGAAGCCTTGCCCTACCTCTACGTGCACCGCAGTTTCTGGCCCCGTGCCCGCGAATTGGCGGCGGCGATGAAGATGGACGTGGCGATCATCTGGGATGACGGCGGCGACGGCTCCTTCGAAGAAACCATCATCGCACCGTGGCTGCGTGATGGCGTCACCGCGCAACGCATGGCCGCGACCCTGGAGCTGCGTGGGCAGGGCGATGTCAGCGATCGGTTGGCCGAGCAGGACGCCGCGGGACTGTACGCCTGGCTGTGCAGTTGCGGGGTCATCGACGAGGCGTTGTCACCCGGTGACTGGCCCGTCGAAGTGATGGAAATGGGCCAGATGGAAACCATCCTCGCGCCGCAACCCGGGGTGTTGATCTTTGAAAAGGAACTCGGTGACTTCGTCGAGGAAGGGCAGCGCTTTGCGCGGATTCTGCGACGGCCCGGTGATCCGTCTTCCGAAGTGGTGCTGGTGGCTGAGCAGGCGGGGCGGATGGTCACACGCTATCGGGACCGGCTCGTGTCGCAGGGCATGGTGGTGGCGAAATTCACCGGGAGCCGGATTTCGCGCAACTGGAGTGGCGGGTTGCTGGACCCGAACTAGGCGCAGAGCATTCGTTCAGCCTGTTGGCCACCTCCGCTGAAGATAAGCGGGGTGGCCTTCACGCTAGTTCCCATCCGCCACTTTGCGTTCTATCTCATCTATCTTTCGTTGGAGCGCCTCGGCTTCATCCTCTTCGGGATGCGTTTCTGAATCGAGCTCTTCGGCGTCCTTGTCTTTCCGATCCCGTTCGATGTCACTGTCATCGCTGTTCATCGCGTGTACCTCCGTTGATCTACACATTGGATGCAGGGGCGCAGAGGGAGTTCGAGATTTTTTTGCCGGGGTTCAAGCGCACATGCAATCCCGGCTTCGGCCTGTAAACTGTCCGCGCTCAAGGCATCGACCGCCTCGTTATTCCTTCAAGAAAGAGATCCTCCATGGCAAACCAAGACATCACGTTCACCCCTGATCCCGACGCGGATTCCATCTCCTCCGACGTCGCCGGTTTCGGCGGCATGCTGGTCTCCACCCAAATCCCCACCCGCGCTGATGGCAGCCTGGAACTGGGCGATATCACCCTGCAGAGCGAGTGCACGCTGCAGGCGCTGAAGGTCGCGCTGGAGCGTGCCGGCAGTTCCATGGACCGGGTGCTGCACCTGACCATTTACCTCACCGACATGGCCGACCGCGCCGCGTTCAACGAGGTTTATAAACGCTTCTTCGCCAAACCGTGGCCGGTTCGTGCCGCCGTTGGTGTGGCCGCCTTGGCGGTCGAAGGCATGCGCGTGGAAGTCACCGCGATGGCCGCCAAAGCCTGACGGTGCGGGTCAGGTGTGATGAAGATCCGCCTGACCCGGTTTCAAAAACAACGACCTTGCATGCCTCCTCGCGATACCCCTTATCCCTCTACGAATTTAGTTTCGCCTCCCACAGAAAAGCAGATCATCACTCCGTTGGAACTCCCCATCACCCCCCTTCGTCATCTGCAGTGAGGGAGGCTGCAATCACTGCGAACTCCCGGAACGCTTGATTACAGACAGAAGGCGAGGGATGACATGAATACTTCAGACAGCACCACCGGGAGTCAGCCAGACAAACCCGATTCCCCAGGGCCGGAGCCAGGCTTTGAGCACTTGAAGGAGGACGTGACGGAGGCACTTGAGGGTGCACGACAACAGGCGGACGCTCAGTTCGGGCAATACCGCGACACCGCCGCCGATCAGATCGAGGCTTTGGCCAAGGGCGCGAAATCGGTTGTCTCCGAACTCGAAAGCAAGGACACCCTCGGCATGTCCGACTACCTCGCCGACATGGCGGAATCCATGAGTGGCCTGGCCGGAAACTTGCGCGGCAAAAGTGCTGAACAGCTGCTGCATGACGGGGCCGAGCTGGCCCGCAGCAATCCAGGGCTGTTCATTGCCGGCAGCATCGCGCTGGGCTTCGGCCTGTCGCGATTTCTGAAGGCCGGCAGTTCCCCGGCTGCCACCTTCACCGATGCCAACAACCCGGCAGCCGGCCACTCGATGCCTCCGCCAGGCGGTTTTGGTGCGCAACGCCCCTATGAAACCTCAGTCGCGTCACGCACTGACAACACGCCGGCCTCCCCGAGCGAGCAAGACCACCCTTCGAACTTCGCGACGACCTCCACACCGGGTTCGACAAACGTCAATGGAGCACTGTGATGAACAGAGAAGATCCAGATTTTCCAGGCTCAAGACCGGTGCACGCGCCGGACCATGACGCTTCGGTCGTCGGTCTGTTACGTCAGTTATCCCGTGAAGTGCCCGCGCTGTTCACCAAGGAACTGGCGCTGGCCAAAGCCGAACTTCAAGCCAGTCTCACAACACTCAAAGCCGGCATCGCCGGGGTCGCGGGAGGGGCGATTGTCCTGTTGGCGGGGTTCATCATTCTGTTGATGTCCGCAGTCTATGGCCTCAGCACCGTGATGGCGCCGTGGCTGGCGGCGCTGATTGTCGGCGTGGTGGTGATGATCGTCGGGTTCGCCATGCTGCAGTCCGGGAAAAAACAATTCGAGCCGTCCCACTTCAAGCCTGATCGCACGCTGGATGCCTTGAACAAAGACCAGGAAGCGCTGCGGAGGAAAGTCTCATGAACAGTGAATTCGACATCGAAGCGGCAAAAAGCCCTGAAGCCATCGAGCGTGAAATCGATGCTCAGCGGGCGAGTATCGGCAACATCGTCGATGCGCTGGAAAGCAAGTTCACCCCTGGGCAGATGTTCGATCAGGCGCTGACGATGATGCAAAGCAACGGCACGACATTCCTGACTAACCTGGGCACCAGCGTTCGCAACAATCCGGTTCCCGCCGTCCTGACATCCGTCGGTTTGCTGTGGTTGATGATGAGTCAGAATCGCCCGCCGTCACCCCGTCCAGGCTATCGCGTGGGCCCGGATCAGAACAAAGTCGGCGAGTGGGCCGACGGTCTGGCTGATGGCATCGACAGTGCCCGTGACCATTTGCACCAGACGGCTGACACGCTCAAGGACGGTTATCAGACCATCAAGGGCAAGGCCGCTCACATGGGCGACAACCTGGGTGCTGCTACCGACACCATTAGTCATGCCGTGCATGATGCCAGTGACCGGTTGGTCCGCAGTTCGCAGGTGCTGGGGACTCAATTCAGTCAGTTGTTGAAGGAGCAACCCCTGATGGTCGCCGCCGCGGGCATCGCGTTAGGTGCCATGCTGGGTGCGGCATTGCCTTCGACAGCGACCGAGCAACGCTACATGGGCAAAACCAGCGCCGGCCTGGCCGATAAGGTAAAGCAACAGGCGAGGGAGGGGTTCGAGGCTGTGCGCGACACCGTGACCAAAACCACCGATCACTCGGACGTAGAAACGAAACCGCAAGGGGAATACCACGCGGCCTCCGATACACCAGCCGATCTGTCACGAGGTTTGGGCACCTCGTAATCCGGCGCTTCATAAAGGGCTGCAAAAAACAGCGGGAGGCCTGACACAGACCTCCCGTTTTTTTCCGCTTCTCAAGCACCGTCGAACGATGAAAAACAGGTGTGACAGCGGTGGAGATCTGGCGACCGATAAAAGTTTGAATCGATTGATTGATCGCCGACGACTGGTGACAAAAGCATGCCAAAACCCACCGCCAATGCCGCCTGTCGCGAGTGGCCAATCTTTTTAAAATTTTCTCAGGCGCGGCACCTTCAGATAACTGTGGGCGGCGCATTTGGTCATTTTCCGGATGGGTATCGACGCCCCTTCAGGCCTGAGGAGATTCGTCATGTTTCTACATAACAAACGACTTCAATACACCGTGCGTGTCGCCCAACCCAACCCGGGGTTGGCGAACCTTTTGCTCGAACAATTCGGCGGCGCCCAAGGCGAACTGGCGGCGGCGTCCCGCTACTTCACCCAGGCTTTGGCCGAGGATGATCCGGGAAGAAAGGATCTGCTAATGGACATTGCCACCGAAGAGCTCAGTCACCTGGAGATCGTCGGATCGATCATCGTGATGCTCAACAAGGGCACCAAGGGTCAACTGGCAGAAGGGGTGGACGAAGAAGGCGAGCTGTACCGCGCGATCAATGGAGCGGGCAATGACTCGCACATTACCAGCCTGTTGTACGGCGCCGGGGCACCGCTGACCAATTCGGCCGGAGTGCCGTGGTCGGCCGCGTATGTCGACACCATCGGTGAGCCGACCGCTGACTTCCGCTCCAACATCGCCGCCGAGGCTCGCGCCAAAATCGTCTACGAGCGCTTGATGAACATCACGGATGATCCCGGGGTGAAAGAGGCGCTGGGGTTTCTGATGACGCGCGAGATCGCCCATCAACTCTCCTTTGAAAAAGCCCTGCACGCGATCCAGCCGAACTTTCCGCAGGGCAAGCTTCCCGGCATGCCGGAATTCAGCAACGTCTATTTCAACCTGTCCCAAGGCGAAGGCAGCACTCGCGGGCCATGGAACCAGGGCGAGGACTGGAATTACGTGGACGATCCACAGCCGGCAGTCGATGGCGGGGACGGCACGGCAAGCGTCCAGCTCAGCGCCGAAGACGAGGAGCTGTTGCTGGCCATGAAAGTCCGCACGATGTCTGACCCTGAAAGCGATCCGATCACGGGTGCTGACTTGGGGGCGGGCCTCTACGGAAAACCCGATGCGTGACGAGGGTCACCGCACGCCACCCGGCGTGCGGTTTTTTGTGGTGCTGGAGAGTTGAGGTGAACCCCATGAATTCCAATCCAGACGCTTTTTCCGCAGAGGCTACACAGGACTTTTATCGGCTGTTCAATACCACTGCAATGGCGTTCGAACGAGACGCTTTGCGGATATCAAAACAGATCCGGATGGCTGCGCCTGAAGCGACCCGTAAGCGCTCCAACGGAAAACAGGTGTCCTGATGTCGGACCATTCTTCGCCTGCAAGAGGCCCCTGGCGCGCCTGGTTTGCCCCAGGAAAAAGCGGCAGTTGGCTGAGCATTCTGTTCTGGTCAACTCTGGTGGGTGTCACCGCTCTGCTGCTGGTCAGCGGCTACAGCGCCTTGACCGGGGCGGATCGAGTCAACTTGCGGTATGCATTCCTGGGCGGCGTCTCGGGTTTCGGCGCGACCGCACTGGGCGCCGTTTTAGCCGTGGTCTTGCGTGACATTGCCGCACGGACTCAGGACATCATGCTGGGTTTCGCCGCGGGCATGATGCTCGCGGCCAGCTCGTTCTCTCTCATTCTTCCTGGTATCGCGGCGGCGCAGGCCATTTGCGGCAATAAGCTGCTGGCGGCGTGTGTCGTGGTCCTTGGGTTGGGTTTGGGCGTGGCTCTGATGATCGGGCTGGATCGCTTTGTCCCCCATGAGCATCAGAAGATTGGTCGCAAGGGCCCGCACGCACAGCGCATCAATCGAGTCTGGCTGTTCGTGTTGGCTATCACGCTACATAACTTGCCGGAAGGCATGGCCATCGGCGTCAGTTTTGCCAACGGGGACATGAAGGTGGGTCTGCCATTGACCACCGCGATTGCCATCCAGGACATCCCCGAAGGACTGGCCATTGCACTGGCGCTACGAGTGACGGGTGTGTCGACGTTGCGGGCGGCGCTGATCGCGGTCGGCTCAGGGCTGATGGAGCCATTGGGCGCTGTCGTGGGACTCGGCATTTCCACCGGCTTCGCGCTGGGTTACCCGGTTGCCCTGGGCCTGGCGGCGGGCGCGATGATTTTCGTCGTCTCCCACGAGGTGATTCCCGAGACACACCGCAATGGACACGAAACCCCGGCGACGCTGGGCCTGATGCTAGGGTTCGGGCTCATGATGTTTCTCGATACGGCGTTAGGCTAGGCTTGATTCAAGGGCAAGGTGAGGGGTGAGGCGATGGACAGGCACCTGAAGTTTGGCATTGAAGAGGAATACTTCATTACGGACCTGGCCACCCGGCGCATGGCCGAGAATCCTCCCGACGTATCGATTGAAGCGTGTCAGGGGGTGCTCGGCGATTGTTTCGCCCATGAAATGTTCAAGGGGCAGATCGAGGTCGCGTCCCCCATCTTCACCAGCGTCGCGCAAGCAGCGCAGTACCTGTTTTCTGCGCGCTCAAGGTTGCGGGGGACGCTCGAACGTCACGGTCTGGGACTGCTCAGTGCCGGCAGCCACCCATTGAGCGATTGGCGTTTGCAGCACGCCACCGACCATCCTCATTTTGTTCAACTGTTTGAAGACTACCAGCACGTGGCAAGGCGCAGCGTGCTGTCCGGCCTGCACGTGCATGTTGAAGTGCCAGGGCACGTGGACCGTATTCAAGTGATGAACGAAGTCCTGCCGTGGTTGCCGCTGTTGTTGGCACTGAGCACATCGTCACCTTTTTGGGACGGCGCCGACAGCGGCTTCATGAGCTACCGTCAAACGGCGTGTGATGAATGGCCGCGGATGGGCATTCCTGAATTCTTCGAAGATCAAAGCGCCTATGAAGCCTACGTCGCCATGCTGATCCGCACGGGCACGATCAAGCAGGCGGGCGATTGCTGGTGGGGCTTACGACCTGCCGCGAAATACCCAACGCTGGAGATGCGCATGACGGATGCCTGTCCGCGCCTGGATGACGTCTTGTGCATCGCCTCTTTGTTTCGCTTGCTGGTGGCCCATGCCATTGACCAACCTCGCCCGGGATTGAGCTATTCGCAAGTGTCGCAATGGATCCTCAAGGAAAATCGCTGGCGGGCGAAACGGTCCGGCATCCACGCAGCCTTCATCGTTGAAGGCTACGATCGACCGTTCTCTGCGGCGCAATGGCTGTTCAGGGCGCAACAGATTCTTGGAGACACGGCGCAGAAGATGGGCGTGGAGGATGTGTTCGCCCAGGCCCGCCGGATTCTCCGGGACGGCACCAGTGCAGACCGGCAGCGGAGAGTGTATGCGCGAGCCTTGCGTGGGGGAGGGGATGTTGACGCCGCGTTGTCGCAAGTCGTGGATCAGCTGCTGATGGAAACGTCGCAGGCGCCGTGCATCAGTGAAACGGCGCTCACCTAAGACCGAAGATAATCTCCAGCCGAACAAGCCCCCTGTGGCGAGTAATGCTGTTCACTTAAACGCAACGTCGTATCTGTGGCGAGGGAGCTTGCTCCCGTTGGACTGCGCAGCAGGCCCTTTTTGGGGGCGCTTCGCGACCCAGCGGGAGCAAGCTCCCTCGCCACAGGGTTCTTGTTCGACTGGAGATTGTCTTGGATCAGTGAAGGTTTGAGTTTTGGAGTCCGGGTGAATTGATGACAAGGCGGGATTGGAGCCTGCACTGGCCCAATCCCGCGCGCTGCTATTTCAGCCCTGCAACGGCGGTGTCCGAGGCGGGATCATTCGTTTGCTGCCGGCCGACTCAAACGCTGAAGCGAAGCGCAGCAGCGCTGAGTCGTCATAGGCACGACCGGCAAAGGTCAGCCCGACCGGCATGCCGATGTCCGGCATGATGCCCATCGGCACCGTGACCGTCGGCACACCGAGGTGGCGGATGGCGAGGTTGCCGTTGGCGACCCACACACCGTTACTCCACGCGATGTCCGCCGACTGCGGATCGACATCGGCATTTGCCGGCCCGACGTCGGCCACTGTCGGGAACAGCACCGCATCTAGCTTCAGCCGGTCCATCCAGTCTTCAAGGTCGATTCGACGTGTTTCTTCAAGCCCGCGCAGGCCGTCCGGCAGCGTGGTGATCTGATCCCACGGCGTGATGCCACGCTCGGCCATCTTCACGTATTCGTCCATGCCGGCGGCAAGGTCGTCTTCGCGATTGGGCAGGGTGCCTGGGTCATGCGGGAAGATCAGCGGCCCGTCGACATCGGCCAGGCGATTCAGTTTCGGATCACCGTTGGCCCGCAGAAAATCATCGAACGCCCAGGCCGACAGGTCCCACAACTCATGGTGCAGGAACTCCTTGGACACCAGGCCGCGAGTGAACACGGTCGGCGCACCCGGACGATCGCCTTCGCAATTCGATACCAGCGGGAAGTCGACTTCGACCACCTCGGTACCAGCGGCTTCGAGTGCCCGCCGGGCGTCTTCCCAGAGACCGATCACGCTAGGGCGGGTATTGATTTTCTGCCCCGTCGGGCCACCGATGCCCGGCGCCTCGCTGGTGCCCGCGTCAGGGTCCGCGTTGATGTACATGCGCGGCACGCCGAAGCGTTTTCCAGCGAGCGCATCGGTGGTCGCGGCCAGCCCGGCGTAGGACGCGGGACGCACCGAAGCGACGCTCGGTATCGGCACCCAGGGTTGCAGCCGCCACAGATCGCCGCGTGTATCCGGGTCTTGTGCCACCACCACGTCGAGCACCTCAAGCAGGTCGGCCATGGTTCGCGCGTAGGGCACAACCACGTCCATCGTCGGCGTCAGCGGCCAGTTGCCGCGCACCGAAATCACCCCGCGCGAAGGGGTATAGGCGCACAAGCCATTGTTCGAGGCCGGACCGCGTCCGCTCGACCAGGTTTCTTCGGCAAGGCCGAAGGCCGCGAAACTGGCGGCGGTGGCCGTCCCGGCGCCGTTCGATGAGCCCGATGCAAAAGGCGCCGTCAGGTAGTCAGCGTTGTACGGGCTCTCGGCACGGCCATAGACCCCGCGCTGCATGCCGCCATTGGCCATCGGCGGCATGTTGGTCTTGCCCAGGCAGATGGCCCCGGCGGCGCGCAGCCGTTCGATGGTGAAGGCATCGCGATAGGCAATCAGGTTTTTGAAGGCCGGACTGCCAGAGGCCGCGGTGAGGCCTTTCACCAGATAACTGTCCTTGGCCGTGTAGGGAATGCCATCCAGCGGGCCGAGCGTTTCGCCCTTGGCCCGACGGGCATCGGACGCTTGCGCTTCGTTGAGCGCCTCGGGGTTGCGAACCACCACCGCGTTGAGCGCGGTTGGCGTGTCGGGGCCGTCGTAGGCGTCGATCCTGGCAAGGTAGGCCTGGACCAGTTCAACTGCCGTGGTCTGGCCAGACTCCAGCGCCGCTCGCAATCGGGCAATGGACACTTCGGTGACTTCGATCATGCTGTTACCACTGACGGCTGATGGGGAAGGAGGTGGCGCTTGGCCTCTTGCCAGGTCTTGGGCTCAGGGGTATCACTTGTCTGAAAATGGGTGTTCATATCGATTTCTCGTTTCACGGCAATACACGACAGGGTCTGGACTTGAAACCTGGGCTGCCTATTTAGCACCAAGGAAGGCACGGAGGGAAACGGTGCAGCGGATTGTGCCGGTTACGACACCTTCTGTTCCATCCCGTCGTGTTTGATTCAGAGGAGATGCAACATGGACCGATTCACCGGTGGCTGCGTGTGCGGCAATGTTCGAATCAAGGCATCAGGACGGCCCTACCGGGTCGGCCTTTGCCACTGTCTCGATTGCCGCAAGCATCATGGGGCCCTTTTCAATGCCAGCGCGATCTTCCCTCAAGAGGCGGTGACGATCGAGGGCGAAACACGCGACTACGCCGGGCGGCATTTTTGTCCGCGCTGTGGATCGTCCGTTTTCGCGCGCACCGCCGATGAAATCGAAGTGAACCTGGGGTCTCTCGATGCCCCTGATCAACTGACGCCAACCTACGAAAGCTGGATCGTGCGTCGCGAGTCCTGGTTGCCGGCGTTTGCGCTCATCAGGCACTACGAACACGACCGTGAGGGTACGGGGCGTTTGGAGGAGTAGGGCGTTCTGCGAAAGCAGTCAAGCCTTGACCCAGCGTTGACGGCTCCAACTGCTCAATGAATCGACGGCGATCACCAGTAGCAACATGGCCAGGATTACCGTGCTGGCTTGAGCTTCCTGGAACAGGCTGAGGCTGACATACAGCATTTGCCCCAAACCACCGGCGCCGACGAATCCGAGCACACTGGCCATGCGAATGTTGTTTTCCCAGCGGTACAGGATGTAAGCCAGCAGCTGCGGCAACAGGTTGGGCAGTGTGCCGTAACAGAACGCCGAGATGGCATTGCCGCCCTGCAGGCGGATGGCGTCGGCCGGTTCGGGCGGGGTGTTTTCCAGTGCTTCGGCAAACAGCCGGCCGAGGACGCCGGTGGTGTGCAGGGCCAAGGCGAGGGTGCCTGCATTGGGGCCGAGTCCGGCGGCCAGCACCATCAGCGCCGCCCATACCAGTTCCGGGACCGCGCGCAAGGCATTGAGGACCAGGCGCGATGCACTCTGCAACGGCCAGCCGAAACGCCCGGCCGCGGGCAATGCCAACAGCAGCCCGAAGACCGCCGCGAGCAGGGTGCCCAAGGCGGACATGGCAATGGTTTCCAGCGCGCCGTGACCGATGGCTTGCAGATGACCCGCGCTCAGGTCCGGGCTCAGGAAACGCTGCACATAGGCAGCCATCTGCTTCAGGTTGCCGGCGCTGCCGAGTTCGCCGAGGTCGATGCTCAGGTAGATGAACGAGGCGACTGCCGCAGCGCCAATGCCCAGGAGCAGCACCAGATTGATCAGGCGATTCATGTCAGCCTCCAGCGCAGCAGGCGGCTGAGTTGATCGGCGAGCAGCACCAGGACGAGGAACGTCAGTAACAAACTGGCCACTTCACCCCCGGCGAACATGCGTAGCGACAGATCCATTTGCTGACCCAGACCGCCGGCACCGACAAAGCCCATCACCACCGAGGCGCGGATCGCGCACTCCCAGCGGTACACCGTGTACGACAGCAGCTCCGCCGCGACATTGGGCAAAATCCCGTAGCAAAACGCCGCCAGTCGACCGCTGCCTGAACGCAGTAATGCATGGGCCGGTCGCTGATCGACCGACTCGAAAATTTCTGCGTAGACCTTGCCCAACATGCCGCTGTAGGTAATCGCAATAGCCAATACCCCGGCGGTCGGGCCGAGGCCGACGGCGCGCACGAACAGCAGGGCCCAGACGATTTCCGGCACGCTGCGCAGGAAGATCAACAAACCGCGTACCGGCCAACGCAGCAGTTGGCCGCCGAAGCTTGGGTGACCGGCACGGGATGCGGCCGACAGCGACAGGGCGCGACTGGCCAGCAGACTGGCAGGGACGGCCAACAGCAACGCCAGGGCCATGCCGGCCGTGGCGATGGCCAGGGTCTGCAGAGTGGCTTGCAACAGCAGTTCGATGAACTCGGCGTCATGGGCCGGGGGCCAGAAGGCGGAGACAAACCGGCCCATCTCGCTCTGACTGTCACTCGCCACTAAAACGCCGAGGTCCAATTCGCTGAAGTGGATGCCCGGCCACAACAGGGCGATCGCCAGCAGGGTGAGGAGCAAACGGGGCAGGGCGGCGGGATCGCGCGAGGCAGACGTCAGCATCGGGGAATCTGCACACTCAAGGACACTGGAGGCACCGGTGAGGTGTGCAACTGCTCATTGGCGTAGAGCGTGTCGAGCAGCTCGCGGTCGACGTCGCCGGCCGCAAGGTCGAACAGGATCTTCCCGTCACGCAGGCCGATGATCCGCGAAAAGTGCGCCAGGGCCAGCTCCACCGCATGCAGGCTGGCGATCAGGGTGACGTTGTGCTCCCGGGCGTGGCGGCAGAGCACCGAAAGCGTGTGTTCGGCCAGCACCGGGTCCATGGCAGAAACCGGCTCATCGGCCAGCAGCACCTCGGGCGCTTGATACAACACGCGGGCAATGCCCACGCGCTGTAGCTGGCCGCCGGACAGTTGCTGGCAGTGTGCGAACAGTTTATCGCCCAGGTCCAGCCTGGCCAGCGCCGCGCGGGCGCCCGGAATATCCAGAGGATGCATCAGGTTCAGCAGGCTCTTGCCCAGGCCCCACTGACCCAACTTTCCGGCCAGCACCGCGGTGACCACACGCTGGCGCGGTGGCAGGGGCGGCGATTGATGGATCAGACCGATGCGTGCGCGCAAACGCTGGCGCTGCCGGGCAGACAGCTGCCACGCTCGCTCGCCGAGCACCTGCAACTCGCCGTTGTCCGGTCGCAACGCGGTGGCCAGCAAGTTGAGCAAGCTCGACTTGCCAGCGCCGGACGGGCCGATGACGGCAACCTGCTCGCCTGCACCGATGTGCAGGTTCACCTCTCGCAATGCCTTGACGCCGTTGGCATGGGTCAGGCTGGCCTGGGTCAGACGCAAGGTCATTTCAGCAGGTCGGCAGCGCGTGCGGCTTCCTCGATGCCTTTGTAATTGTCAGGGCTGGTCTCGATGAACCGGCTGGCCGCCTGCAAATCGAGAATTTCCTTGTCCTTCGGGTTAGCCGGATCGAGTGCGAGGAAGGCCGCCTTGATCTTCGCCGCCAGCGCCGGGTCGAGGGTCCCGCGCACTGTCCAGTTGTAGTCGAAGTAGGCCGGGGTGGTCGCAAACACTTTGACCTTGTTGGTGTCGACCTTGCCGGCAGCGACCAGTTTTTCCCACACGCTGGCGTTCAGCACCCCGGCGTCCACCTTGCCGGCCTGGACCCAGGCGACGGTGGCGTCATGGGCGCCCGAGTAGCCGACGCGGCTGAAGTAGGTTTCTGGCTTGATGCCATCCTTGAGCATGAAATAGCGCGGCATGAGACTGCCCGACGTGGAGGACACCGAGCCGAACGCGAAGGTTTTGCCTTTCAGGTCGGCGAGGGATTTGACGTTCGGGTCGGCGGTGATGAATTTGCTGGTGAACTGGGCATCCTGTTCGCGCTGCACCAGCGGAATGGCATTACCGGTTTTCAGGCGTGCCTGCACAAACGTGAAGCCGCCCAGCCAGGCCAGGTCGATCCGGTCGGTGGCCAGCGCTTCGACCACGGCCGGATAGTCGCTCACCGGCACGAACTCGACCTTCATGCCCAGCTTTTGCTCGAGATAAACGCCCAGCGGCTTGAACTTGCGCAGCAGTTCAGTAGGGGCTTCATCGGGAATCGCGCTGACTTTCAAGGTGTCGGCGGCCTGCGCCAACAGGCTGCCAAATGTCAGGGTAAGGCCGACGGCCAATGCCAGGGTACGCTTGAGCATGGAAGCTCTCCGGTGAATAAACTGAAAAATGATCGATGCGCCTGACGCAAGCTGAACTTGCTTGGCGCTTTGTGAGGGTAGACGAAGCGCGGGCATATTAACCGGTTTTGACCTAGTCAATATGTGTCGTGATGGACTGCACAACCATTGCTCGAACTGAACCTTGACCACGCCGTTGGCATTTAACCGGCATTTTAATCGCTCTCATTGTTTTCTGACGCAAACAGGCCTGCGTGTACGCTTTTGGGCGAGCGCTACGCGTCCCTGTTTTTTGAGTGCTTTAAACATGTTTGGGCGCGCGCGTTTAAAGACACTCGGCGTTACGTCCTAACGGCTACAACGCCTTGCGTCGTTGCCTACGCGTGCGCCAGAATCCGCCGGCTTGTGCGGCTTTTGGGGGGGCTATATCGTTTCCCTGTCACTGAAAAACAGTGATCGGGTTTGGTAGCCCGCTTGTGACAGTCGCATGGCGACACCTTAGGCAGTCCCTTCTTTCGGACTCTGCTTTTATGGTGGGCATGCGTGGGGCTCCTTTGTGAGCGCCGGGTTTCCTGTCGCAACCGGTCTACCAACCCACGTATGGCCGCCACCCTCGTTTGGTAGCGAGAGTGATGGCTCCTTATATTTGTGACGGGAGCTTCATCTATGATCAAACCAACACCCAACCCACCGGACACCAATCCGGCATCCCCCTACGAATCCCTCGATTCCAGAAAACTCCACGAAGCCGCCGAACGCGCCCTCGACCACTACCTCAATCCGGGCGCCCACATCATGGCCAGCAACCACGAACCCGAACCCATGTTCCTCGCCAACCCGGCATACGACACCGAGTCCCTGCTGGCCAACGCCAGTGAATCACTGGGCTCGGCCACTACTATGCTCAGCAATTTTGCGGCGTTATTGGATAACTCACATCGCAAGACGCTGTTGGGGATTACCCAAGTGGTGATGTTGGGGGAGTTGGCGGTGAATCAGGCGTTGGATAAGGTTGAGGTGAAGGAGTAAGAGTGCACCCTCTGTGACGGTGGGTTAACCCGTCGTCACAGAGGGGAGGTGACTGCATCAGAATCAAAGGTCCGAACCGGAGGGCATTCGGTTATGAAAGATTTGCACGAAGTTGCCCAGCCTATTGCCCAGGTGTGTTCGACCCTCTTCCTTCCCGTTTGAAGAACCGTTGCACTGGCGGGATGAGCGGGGTCGCATCGCCCCCTGACGCGAGGCCCCTGCAAAAAGTAACGACGAATTTGCCTCGACACATCCTGCGCTTTGGGTCGACTGCGGTTTTTCGTGACTGACTGCAGTCGGCCAAAAGTGAACGGTGGACACGGTGATGGCAAATGGATAGCTTCGTTCGAGGGCTGCAGTCCTTGCGGCCAACCATGCTGCGTTTCTCCCTCAGCAATGTCGCATTTGCCGTGACCACTTCTAAACCACCTTACCGTTACGGAGCATATAAGACATGTCAAACATCGTCGCATGGACCCTGTTCTCCTTGGGTGTGCTCCATATTCCATTCGGTATTTTCAAGTTCAAAGCAGCATTCGCCGCCGCTGTAAATGCTGGCTTCGTTGACCAGTTCAGGGTGCACGAAGATCGGCGTGCAGCCTTCTGGTTTACCATGCTGGGGCCGCTTTTTATGCTCGCAGGGCAGACAGCGATCCACGCCGTAGCCGTTGGCGATCTTGCGCTACTTAAGATTGTTGGCATCTATGTGCTGATGATCTCGATCATTTGCGTCATTGCTGTTCCAAAATCTGGGTTCTGGGCAACGCTCCTGGTTTCTCCGCTGATCATCGCGGCAGGGTATGGCTTGTATGCCTGACAAACGGTTCATCCTTCACGACAGGCAACAATCGGCCAAAAGCAGTCGGTCGGTCTAGTCTACGAAATCTTGGTTATTCAGAGCGTTCAAGGTTGTTCTAGTGAAGTCACATCGCAATTGTCATCCGGTTGGCCGAGTATTACCGCATAAACTCGGCGGTTACCCTTACCGGACACGACATATCTGACGTTGTCGAAGAAGTGGGGCCGGGTGTGATGGCCTTGGCACCAGGAGACGAAGTCTGGTACACCCCGGCCAGGAAGTTATGCCGAGTGCCACGCTGCTGCAGAAAGCATCATCGGGAAGAAGTCTCCCTCGCCGAGCCATCTTTAGGCGGTAAGCCTGAGCCTAGTCGGCGGAACGGCGGGGGGGAGGCGTCCTCTCTAGCGATATAGCTTAGTTTCTCTTTTTGATTAGTTTGTTCAAATAGTACTTGAGGCTTAAACGATCTTTGGGCCTTGGCTTGTAATGTGTTTTATTTCTTTGTGCGGGATCGGCCGCCATGGTTTGTGCGGTGTAATAATAAAGCGCTATAGACCTGCGCGTGATGTGCTCCGGAGTCGTTAAAGGCTCGGGGTGCCCATGATTACTGTCTTTGTCTGTGTTGAAAATGACACAGCGGTTATAAATTGGCAGCACTTTTTTAAGACAAGTCTTCATGTCGATATCCCAAAGTTCCAGGTTGCCGCCGTACTCCTCTTGCCAGTCTTCATTCAGATAAATTATGGCATTCAACCTGCGTTCAATATTAAGCTTTTTGTTGAGTCTGAAGTCCGAATGAACACCTAGGAAGCCACCACTTTTCGTTTCATGCAGCCCGCCACCGGTAAAGTAGGGGTCGGGTATCAAACCTTCAATGCCCGTGAGCTTTTCAAGAAACTGCAACATGGGGGCCGAGTTAAAGGCGTTGAAAACAGTCTTCAAATAGGGGGCGCATTCGTTGGGACTGATTTGTCGTTTGCGCTGACCTTTATAGCCACGCTCGTAGAGCATTTCGTTGTTAGTTGGCTCGACTGGGAAGTGCGAACAGATACTCGCAATCAGGTCTTCCTGTAAAAAGTTATCGATGACTATATGCGGAAATGGCGTAGCCTGGATATAGCTACTGGCTAGCGAGTCACCCAAAGCGCTGGCGGCGCTCTGGTCGAAATCAAGCTCCGGGGAGAGGGTGATAGGTAGTGTTTGAGTGATGGGGGCCATTACCGCTCCAATAACTTAATATAAAAACCCAAGGATAATTTCAAGCCGTGTCGCACACACTACTCGCTGCGTGCCTTCAACGCTTAGCTTTGGCTGTTGTCTTTGTTAAGACGCTTGAGAATGTTGTTGTACATTTTGGTTCGTCTATGAGTCTTTTCATAGCCACCAGCCGCTGCGACAGTGCCGGACTGAATGTGATCTAGATAGCTGAAAATTTTACGCGGCGATAACATTTCAATGACATAGCCAAGCTCGGTCATGCGGTCTTGGAGGGTGTAGCCGGGCACACGATCATCCATCGAGAAACGCAAGCCGTGCTGTTTGATAAGTTTGCAGTTCCACAATGTACAGAAACTCTTCAAGTAGACTTCTCTGTACGGTTTTGGTTCTCTGGAACGTAATCCCAAGGAGATTTTCAGGCGTCTGAAATGGTGCTTTAACAATCGTGAGCTAAACCGCCAAAGGGTTCTCGTGGTCCCACGATTTAGTTGCTCTACACAACCGACGGCTACAATGTTGGGGTTTTTCATGCATTTATTTAGCATCATTGGAAAAACATTTTTATCGAAAATAAATGTATCGGTGTGCATCAGGAGTAAATAATCAGACTCAATCCGCTCCAACACCATGTCAAGTGCTTTGCCATGGGCGATATGGCCCTGCTCTGGTTCAGAAACAGTACGCTCGATTAAGTTGATCCAGTCAAGAGTCCGCAAGTACTCAGTACTTTCATCGGCGGAATAGTTGTCAACTACCCATATTGGAACGATACCACCCACATGCTGATGCAATAGATCCAAACATATCTTGGTGATTTCTGGTGTCTTGTAATTCACTATCACTATACTGAAGCTCTTAGCGCTTTCACCCAGAAAGCTAGTGTTATTCATCGCTCAGGCACCCAACGGTATTGTATGTGAATATAGAAATAACTGACCTATGGACAGTTGCCGCTTATTTGTCTGCGAAAAATTTTGCGTGACTATAAAACACAATTTGTTAATCCGTTTTGTCATACACCGAATAACCATAGCTTACTCAGACGTGATGGGCAGGAATAAATGCGGACTCCATCGTATAAGGACCTACTCCATCGGTAAATATCCGTGAATTAATTCGTCACATAAGGAGGCTGGTCAGGCGAGCTTCTCGGGGAAGGGTGAGCTGAGCTTACGTGTGGCGTTCACATTCGGTGTGTTAGCACCTACAGAGTCTTCCCAAGCAGGGTCGTCATGCGTGTGCCGCGTTTGAGCGTGCATAGGGTGCACGCGATCCATTTTTAGGGTACGCCCACATCAGTGAATGTAACTTGGGGTTAAGGCACAAGCAGCGTCTGCTCTTGGCCGATTTTTGCCCGTTGCCACCGTCTGCAATGGGGTAATCCGAGTCATACAGCCGCCAATCATCCACCCCGTGAAAGGCTTCGTTGGAACCCTTTTCTGATAGCGCTGAAGGGTACACGTGTCAGTAAGACGCGTGCACGGGCGTTCCCTTGTGGTTCTAACATGACGTCCGGGCGGCTAGCGTCAAATTTGTCGAAGATTAGCGCCATGGGCCGTCAGTGCCCGGGGCAGGATGCCTTCCTGGAACTCACAAGTCCGGCATGTGCTGCGGGCACGATGAGGGCTTAGTTAACCATCACCTCGTCCAGTGCCTGCTCGAGGGTACTGACCGTGCGCTCGATATTGTGCAGCTTTTCGAGTCCGAACAGACCGATGCGGAAGGTCTGGAAGTCGGCCGGCTCGTCGCATTGCAACGGCACTCCGGCGGCGATCTGCAGGCCGTGGTTGGCAAATTTCTTGCCGCTCTTGATGTCGGCATCATCGGTGTAGCTCACCACTACGCCAGGCGCCTGAAAGCCCGCTGCGGCCACGCTTTTGATGCCTTTGCCGGTCAACATTGCGCGCACCCGATCGCCCAGGGCCTGTTGTTCGTCACGGACCTTGTCGAAACCGTAGGCTTGCGTCTCTTTCATCACTTCGTTAAATCGCGCGAGGGAATCGCTGGGCATGGTCGCATGATAGGCATATCCGCCCTGTTCGTAGGCCTGCATGATCTGAAGCCACTTTTTCAGGTCGCAGGCGAAGCTGCTGCTTCGCGTCTGCTCGATGCGCTCGAGGGCCAACGAACTGAGCATCACCAGTGCGCAGCAAGGGGAGGCGCTCCAGCCTTTCTGTGGTGCACTGATCAGCAAGTCTACCGCGCATTGCTGCATATCAACCCAAAGCGTGCCTGAGGCGATGCAGTCCAGCACGAACAGGCCACCCACCGCGTGCACGGCGTCGCCGACGGCCCGCAGGTACTCGTCGGGCAGGATAATCCCTGATGAGGTTTCAACGTGGGGGGCGAAGACAATCTGCGGCTTCTGCGTCTGAATGGCTGCCAGCACTTCGTCCAGAGGGGGCGGGGCGTAGGCCGCCTGGCGACCAGTCTCGACCGGTCGGGCTTTCAGCACCGTGGTGGCCGCCGGGATGTTGCCCATCTCAAGGATCTGGCTCCAGCGATAACTGAACCAGCCGTTGCGTATCACCAGGCATTGCTGGTCGGTGGCAAACTGGCGCGCCACCGCTTCCATGCCAAATGTGCCGCTGCCCGGAACCACCGCAACAGCCTGGGCGTTGTAGACCTGTTTCAAGGTCCTGGAAATGTTCTTCATCACGTCTTGAAATGACTGCGACATGTGGTTGAGCGAGCGGTCGGTGTAGACCACTGAGTACTCGACCAACCCCTCGGGATCGATACTGGGATATACCTTTGACATGGGGTGACTCCTTTGGCAGAGATGTCAGTGGTATCGACCCTGCCCTAAGCCTTGGCAAATGACAAGATTGCTCGGGATCGAATTGCGACTTCTGTCGAGCGGTTGGTATCACCTGTGGGCGGCAACGGGTTCTAACTGCGTAGATTGCGCACATGAAATACAACGATAAAAAGCAGGCAATTACCGATAACGAGTAAAACGGTGCAACTGCCCCCAGTCCGGTTGGTCGACAACGATGGTGCAACGCGGCAATCAGGTTACAACTAGTCTGTCCACTGACTGTTTATGACCGATTACAGCCTGTCGCGAAGGGCAGCAACCGGCCCATTGCAGACATTCATGTCTGCCTCTACAGAGGAATTTAGGGCTCAAAATGCGATTCATGGATTGAGTCATCATTTTTCGATAGCGGAACTTCAGAAACGCCACGTCATGTTGCCGGTCAGGGCTTGAATCCAGGCATCGTCGAACTGACCGGAGACTCGGTTGCCCGAGATCGACTTGGTCTGGTCCACCGGCATGTCGCCGAGCCAGACCATGGCCCAACTGACGTTGATGTCGGTGTCTTGGTTCAGAGCATAGGTGGCGCCTGTGGCGATGCGCCAGGACTCGCCCATAGGTACGATCACGCTGCGTTTGCTATCGGAGACAGCGCTGCTGTCGTAGGCCACGCCGACATTCCACAGCCATTGCTCGGTGGCCTGGTACTGCGCGCCAAGGGACAGGTGCCAGGTGTCCTTGAAACCGGCATCGACCGATTTCGACTGCGCGCCAAACGCCGTGGTGTCGACCTGTACGCCGATCTCACCGAATTCCGACCAGTCCTGCCAGTTGGCCGAGGCCAGCAAGGCCCATTGCCGGTCCAGTTGCTGGAACAGGCTGAGGGTCACGGTCTGCGGCACGGTGGTGTCGAGTTTGGTGTTGGTGTCGTTGATGCGTTCCAGCAAACGGCCGTCGCCTTTCACATCCAGCCGGTCTTCGAAGTCCAGGTCGACTTTGCTGGTATAGGCCAGGCCAATGCGGGTGCCGGATTGCGGGGCATAGATCACCCCGACGTTGGCGCCATAACCCCAGGCACCATCCTTGTACTTGTACTGACCGTCAGCGCGATCGGTGAAACCGAAGGGAGAGCGGTCGATGGCGGTTTGCGCCTGCAACATGCCGTACATGGCCTTGACGCCAACGCCCACCGACCATTGCTCGTTGAAGCGATACGCCACGCTGGGCACCAGGGACAGACCCAGCAGGCTGGAGTTCTGCGCGAAGTAGCGGCCGGACCAATCGTTGTCGTAGTTGACCGCCAAGCCGAAGTCGCCGTACTGGCCGAAGCCGACGCTCCAATGTTCATCCAGTTCATGGCTGATGAAGAAACTGCCACCGGGGATCGGTTCGAGGGCATTGCCACTGCCGCTGCCGGCCACATTGCTGCCGGCGTCGCGATCGAAGCTCAGGTCGCCATACAGCACTTGCAAGCCGCCGGTGATCTGCGTGCCCGGCAGGTAACTCATACCCGCCGGGTTACTGGCGATGGTCGCTGGGCCTTGGGCCCGGGCGGCGGCACCGGCGTTGGCCAGGCCAGCGTTATCGGTGCCGATTTCGTAGAGCATGATGCCGCCGGCCCAGGCTTGCTGGCAGCACAGCGCGAGGAGCGTACAAGCAGGCAGGGCAGTGGTTTTGGTTGGCATGGTTAACCTCTATCCATTTTCGAATTAACGTAGCGCACGCACGCATGTCCATGGAGTAACAGCAGGCATCCCACGCGCCTTCTCAAGTCGAATTGATACTAGTCGAGAAAACCTGAACTAAGCTCTCCGGGTCGCTTCGCATCGAGGCGGCACAACCGCAGTGGTAGTGCATATTCTCGTTATCGAGAAGGAGCTACTGATGAGCAAAGTCGTCCACCTCATGCCTGTCATTGCCCTGGTAATTATCTGGCCCGATACCGGCAAAACTGCCGATAGCCAGGCCGAGCTGGCCAAACAATCACTGAACCCGGTTGCTGCGCTGTACAGCGTGCCGATTCAGTACAACTGGAACCAGAAACTCGGCCCCAGTGGCGAGGGCTACCAAAGCGTCACCAATATCCAGCCGGTGCTGCCCTTCACCCTCAATGACGAGTGGAACCTTATTTCCCGAACCATCCTGCCAGTTATCGATCAACACGGTCTGGTACCGGGTGGGCAGGCGGACAAGTCCGGGGTCGGTGATGTGACCCAGAGCTTCTTTTTTTCACCCAAACACCCGACACCGAGCGGCTGGATTTGGGGGGCAGGACCGGTAATCCTGGTGCCAACCGGCAGTGATGAGCTGTTGAGTGGTGAGCAGTGGGGGGCGGGTCCTACCGTGGTTGCCCTCAAGCAAAGTAACGGCTGGACCCGCGGTATCCTGGCCAATCACATTTGGTCGCTGGACCACAGCCCTCCCGATGAAAAAGACAAAATCAACCAGACCTTCCTGCAACCGTTCTTCAGCTACACCACCCCTACCTACACCACCTTCGGCATCAACACTGAGTCCACCTACGACTGGAAAACCCGCGAATGGTCAGTGCCAATCAACCTGTTCGTGACCCAGCTGTTCAAAGTGGGTCATCAACCCATGAGCTTGCAAGTGGGCCCACGGTATTGGGCTGAAAGTCCGAAAGATGGCGCACAAGGCTGGGGGGTTCGGGTGGCGTATACGCTGTTGTTTCCAAAATGATTCCAGCTCCGCTGATGCATCTGTAGGCGTCACGAGTGGTCGCTGCTCGCAAACGTCAAAATGGCGAAGTGGCGAAGTGGCGACCTCTGATGAAGCCGCCATGTTTCTCCTGTCTGATCAGTTACCTGCTGGCATCGGCAGGTTGATGCCTTCCTTTTTCAAGGTGTCACGCACGGATTGGAATTTCTGGTATTGCGACAGCTCGATCGGCCCGTCATAACCCATGCTTTGCAGTTTGCGTGGTGGGTAATCGACGTAGGTTTTCATTAGCTTCATGATCGCGCCTGTGATCGGCACCATCGTCCAGGTACGCTCAGTAAAGTTGTTCATGAACAGGTCATAGCGCTCTTGCGGGTCTTGCCACAAGTCAAAGACCTGCGGCACGGTAGCTACATATTTTTCTGCGCCTTTCCATCCCAGGTTAGTGTCCACCGCCAGGCCGCCAGTTTGCGCGCCATCATCGCCGCGCAGGTTGAATACGGCCTTGTAGTTTCCGACACGCGCCGCACCCGGGGACAGTTCGTTCTCGGTGAAGTAGAACCACTCCTTGCGCGGAGAAGGGCCACTGCCGGTGAGTACAGGGGTCATGTCGTAACTGTCGAAGATGATTGGCTGACCTTCGCGATCTTTTTCCGGCAGCTTCACGCCAGCGACAGAGGCGAAGGTCGCCATCAAATCCAGGCCACCGAGCAGCTCGTGGTTTTTTGTGTCGGGCTTGATCTTGTCTGGCCAGACGGCAATGGCTGGTACCCGGTTACCGCCCTCACGCACTGTGCCCTTGGTCCCACGGAACGGGGTGTAGCCGGCGTCCGGATAAACATCCTGCCAGGCACCGTTGTCAGTGGTGTAAACCACAAGCGTGTTCTTATCCAGGCCCAGTGCCTTGAGCTTGTCCAAAATGCGGCCGATGTGGGTATCGAGTTCGACCACCGAGTCGGCGTACTTGGACTTAGACATGGATTTATGCACGAACTCCGGTGCAGGCATGTTCGGCTGGTGCACTTTCATGAAATTGACGTTGATGAAAAACGGCTTGTCCGATTTGGCTGCCGTGTCGAGAAACTCCAGGGCAGCTTTTTCGACATAGTTGTCAAAGAACGGAATGCCGACCACGCCAGGTTTTCCATCCACGACAGGCGTGTCCACGTACTGGCCGTTGACCTTGAATTCTTCGATCGGTTTTTCCCCGGCCTTGCCGGACAATGCGCCCTTGGTCACCTGTTGGAACATGGCGCGGGTTTCCGGGTCCATGTCCGGGAACCAGGTCGGATCGGCGTAGGTGTAAGCGTTGAGGTGATACAGGCCGACGTATTTCATCACGTCATAACCTTGCGCATTGGGTAGCGCATAATCGGCTTCGCCCAAATGCCATTTGCCGGTGAAATAGGTGTCGTAGCCACCGGTTTTCAGCACCGATGCCAGCGTCCACTCGGCTGCTGGCAGGCCACCGCCCTGGCCCTGGAAGGCCACGGTGGTCATGCCGCTACGATTAGGAATACGCCCGGTTTGCATGGCTGCCCGACCCGGTGTGCAGCTTGGCTGGGCATAAAAAGAGTAAAAAGTGACCCCTTCCGCCGCCAGCTCATCGATGCTAGGCGTCGGCATGCCTCGACCGACCCCACCGCCGTAAGGGCCCAGGTCGCCATAGCCGGTATCGTCGGAGACGATAAACAGAATATTGGTCTTTTCCGTCTGAGCCGCATGGGCAAGTCCGTTCAGTGACAAAAGCGCAGCAAACACTATTGATAGTTTGAAACGATCCGATAGCTGTTCCATACCAGGATTCCTCGTTGTTTCATGGTGCTGGCAACCGGTGATGGTGCACATCAACATTGACCCATGGTGCATTGACCACCGAGTAATTAGCCTAGGTACTGCGTACAGAATCATTTCCCCCTGTGGCATGACCATGCACGGGTTAAGGCGCAGGAAGGAGTCTAGTGCGGTTTTTTCAAATCAACGGGGCGATAGCCGTGTTTTGTTGGTGTATGTAACGCCAGGATTACAAACTGAATAGATACCAACCATGAACGCGGTAAACACAATCGCCACAAAGCGCGACTCGACTTAAAAATGACTACCGACGGTTCATCGAGTCGCGTGTGCAATATCGCCGCAGAAAATATCGGCGCTGCCATCCTCGGGTGAAGTACGCACGACAACGGCGTACTTGCCGGAAAGCAGGTCTGGCATTGTAATGGGCGCGCTTCTGTAAAAGGTCCATCCACCGGTGCCTGCATTGGGTTCGGTGTTGACCTTATCGTTCATTGCGTACGCGACTGGCCCGGGTTGCTGGCAACTGCCTTTGTTGATGAAGGTGTAGATGCGCGGCGGCAGGATGGTCCCGTTTGGAACGCCGGTAATGTAGAAGTCAAAGTTGGTTTGATTGCCTTCGCCAGTCAATATAGTCGTGGCGGTATGACCAGGGTTTTTATGGGTCGCTGCCAACGGAAGATTCATTGATTGGTGTGAGGAGCTGGTGCAGCCGAAGAGACTTGCGGTAGTCAATAGCACTGACAGGGGGAGACGGAGTTTCATTGCCAACCTCCAATATTGGAAGTAGTGCGGTGGGGGGACTATTGGGTATAGCTCAATAACGTCGCTGTGCGTTCTTGAACGTCTACTTTTATAGCCCGTTAAATCCCTGAATCCCCCGGTTTATCAATCAGACGTTGTGAGCTCGCATGCTCACACGCTTGAGCACCTGCAAGTAGGTGGGTGGTTGCGGCACGATGCCGCGCTGGCGCTAAAGTGCATGCAATTTAGGCAAGCGGAAATAGGGCGCTGACGCCATCAGATGATGCTCAATATGAAAATTGACCCGGATCGGCGCCACGCAAGCGCGGGCGATCCAACACGGACTGTGTGGTTCGGGTACTGAGCAGTACGTCCGGGCTTGATTCCAGGCAGGCCTGCTCCGCCATGGAGCGAATGTTTCTCACTGATCGAACAGACCTGCTGGCAATTGGCGGCTGCGAAGGACTCTGCGTCGAATTGCGTCCAGAAGGCCCTCAGCCACAACGTGACCATCCCGCGTAACCCGCAATCCGGTCAGCCAACCGGCCAGAAAGAAGAAAGGGACAGATTTGTTTTCTGTACTTTTGACCGGCAGCTTCTGGCCGAGAGTGTGTAAAAACGTCAGATTTGGTTTTCTACATCGACGCCAGGAGACCGTGCTGACGTTTCGCAAACTGATCAAGTCCGTGACGTTTCCACGAACAGTTAAAACCGCTCAGCAAGCTCTTAAAGCCCTTTGGATGGGGCAAAAAAGACCGGTTTTTACGCCGTTAACGCTTTCATCAAGCCAGTGGTGCATATGGGGCGAGAGCGCACCGTCCTTCTTTGTTCTGATATCGGCGAACGACGCACCTGCCAGCGTCGGTAATGGGGTGACCATCAGTTTCGAAGCGCCGCCCCGTGCCGCCATCGACGCGTTCCATGCAGCCGTTTTGGCCGCTGGCGGTACCTGTGAATGCCTGCCGGGACCGCGTGGCTGGGCACCGAATGCCTACGCTGCCTATGCCCGTGATCTGGACGGCAACAAACTGGCGGCCTATTGCTTCAGTCCCGATTAAAACCCGGTTCGCCTTGATTTTCGCCACCATGATCCTGTTGGACATACCCAGCAGGGCGTAGCGCGATTACCCCACTAGATGATCCACCAACGGGTGAACCGTCTCATCGACCGAGACCGGAGTCTGGACCCGCTGTCATTGGTCGGGCGCTAGCCATGTATCCACCACCCGCCGATCCAGCTCCTCCCAATCAGCCATGCCCAACACCCGCGTGGTGTTCAGCCCGCGCAAATAACCGCGCAGCTGGTTGGCGGTGGCACGGGTTAACTCCCGGTCGTGCGGGTTTTCGCACAGCAGTACAGTTTCGTACTGGATCAAGTACTCGGCCACCCGGTCACGGAACTCGGGCAGGACGGCGTCGCGGATCAGGTCAAACGTTCTCAAGGAGAGGCCTCATCAATGTATTTCGGTTGTGATTGAGTGTGTACGAGTCTGCACGGCGCGCAACTATTGCGTGAGGTAATAGTGATAATCACGAAAGACAAGTTCTGCTTTGTCAGTAATCACCGGAAAATCGCCCCCATCGAACACAGCCCGTGACGCTGACCCGTCACGCGATGAACCGGACTTTTTATTTTCAGGATGACATCCATGCGCCCTTTATTTGTGCCTGCCATGGCGTTTGCCTCTTTATTGCTCGCCGGTTGCGCCTCTGCGCCGAACGACCCGACGCTGACCCTGCAGACCAGTAAGACACCTGCGCAATACGCCGACTGCGTCGTACCGAAATTGCAGGGCAGTGCGTTGAACCCGACCGTCTCGCAGACCCAGCGCAGCTACCGGATCGTGGTGCCGAGCAAAGTCTCTGCGGACAACGTACTGGAGGCCTACAAGTCCGGCAGTGGCGGCAAGGTGTTCATCTACGAGCGGCACTTGCTGGCCTCGAACTTCCTGCCGTCGAGTTTCGGACGCGCCGCCCAGGATTGCATCTGACCCCGACCCGTAAACGTTTTTCAAGCGCTCCTTTGGTTGGCCGCAACCAACCAATTTTTTGCCCCGCACCGCCTTTCGGTCGCGGGGCTTTTTTTTGTCAGGGCCAATTCGAATCGCCATACGGCACGGATTGCCTGGTCGATCTCACACGAATGTAAACAGGTTCCCGCAGCACGAAATAATCCTGTTCTCAGGACGCAAAGCATCGTAGTTTACGCGCCATAAATACAAGGACGTCAGGAGTGTAAGTGGGCGCTTATCGTTTGCTGTTGGCTATTCTTGTGGCCGTTTCTCATATGGGTAAAACGTTCGTGGGGCTTAACCCTGGCGTGGTTGCCGTGATTTCCTTTCTGATCATCAGCGGCTTTGTAATGACCTCGCTCATTGAGCGCAATTACAAGGCGCCGCAGAAAATCGGGCTGTTCTACATGGACAGGGCCTTGAGGCTTTACCCTCAATTCCTGTTCTACTTCCTGGCATCGTGCGCCGTGATTTATTGCCTGCTGCCCGGCACGCCTCAAGCCGCCGAGCTGACGCTCGGGAACATCGCGGCGAGCCTCACGATGGTGCCCCTCGGCTTCTACATGTTCGGGCTCGCCGGGCCGCTGATTTTGCCGCCGGCCTGGTCTCTGGGGCTGGAGATGTGTTTCTACCTGGTGATTCCATTCCTGTTGATCTACAAGGCGAGGGGCGTTGCGTTTGTCTTGTCTGTCGCCGTATTTATGACTGCGTGTCTTGGTTTCCTCAACACCGATGTGTACGGCTATCGCCTGTTGCCGGGCGTCTTGTTCATGTTCCTGTGCGGCAGCTACCTGTACAAACCGCAGGCGAAGGGTTTAGCGATCGCTGCCGGCACTGCCGTGGTGGCTGCCTTGATGTTTGCGGCCATCGAAGCGGGACTGATTGAGCGTCGGCCGTTTAACGCGGAGGTGACGGCGGGCATCGCCTTAGGCATCCCGGCCGTGTACGTGCTGACGAAACTCAAGTTTCACCGGGTTGACGAATTCCTCGGGGACATCAGCTATGGCGTGTTTTTGAATCACTTTGTGGTGATGTACTTCCTGCGTGCTTTCTGGCCCGTGGCCTACGACGCGCACATCGTTGCCGCCGTTCTGATCCTGTCGTTCGGGTTGAGTTGCGTTTCGTACTACAGCATCGAACGGCCGGCGCTGAAACTCCGCCATGCGCTTCGGGCGGGCGCGAGGTTCAGCGTGGGTAAACGGCGAGGCGGCGAAAAGGTGGCTTAGTGCGTGTGACTTCGTAGAGCCCGTCTCCACACTTTTGCATGAAACGATCACGCTAAGGTGCAAGCTCACCATACCCGGGTATGGTAGCTGGCGTGGTGCGTCGCGATGCAGACTCGATTCCTGAACGATCAGTCCCTTTCACCTCGAGAGAGTGGCTTTCGCTTAAGACCCCTTGAGTCAGGCAATCGGAGAAAAACCATGACGACGCATCTGAACATCCCCACCCCAAAGGATGGAGCATCTCAGCCAGTGAGCGGTCAGCCGGACTCCGGCTTAAGCTTGTACACCACCTCGAATTTCGGCGGAACGGGGGCGCAAGAGATGGTTTCTTCGCGCTATGCCCTGCGAGTCGGCGAGATTGACGTGCTGGTGATCAGCGATGGGGTGCTGCCGCTGCCGACGTCGACGATGTCCACCAATGTCGACCCCGCCGATCGCGAGGCCTGGTTCAAGGATCAATACCTGGGGCCGGACGCATTCGATTGGCCGCTCAACGTTCTGGTGCTGCGCAGCGGCGACCAGACCATCTTGGTCGACGCTGGGCTGGGTGGGCAGTTCCCCGGCTTTCCGCGGGCCGGGCAGTTCCCCAAGCGTCTGGAGTCGGCCGGCATCGACCTGGCGTCGGTGACCGACGTGGTGATCACCCACATGCACATGGACCATATCGGCGGGCTGCTCGTCGATGAGGTGAAGAACCGGTTGCGTCCTGATGTGCGAATTCACGTTTCGGCGACCGAGGTCGATTTCTGGGCGACTCCCGACTTCACCCAAACCACCATGCCGACGCCGGTGCCCGACGTTTTGCGGTCCACGGCCCAGCAGTTCATGGATGCCTTCCACAACCAGCTGAAGACGTTCGAAGACGAATATGAGGTGGCACCGGGCGTGGTCGTCAAGCTGACCGGCGGCCACACTCCGGGGGGCCACAACTTTTACCGGGCCAGCGCTAACCTGGCCCAATGCGTATCAGCACGGCGCGATGCCGGGCACCCAGTCAGGCATTCTCATTCTCTGATCGGATAATGCGATCTCGAACAACTGCCTCGCAGGGCAACAGCCGATCGGCCTCGTCGAGTTCCATCGCGTGATGGACGCCCCATTCGATCAACAATTCTAGGATGGGCCGCAGGCTTTCGCCCAGCGGGGTGAGCAGGTATTCGACCCCCTGACGATCCCGGGCGCTGGGTTGCCGGCTCACCATCCCGTGTTCCTCAAGCGCTCGCAGTTGCTCGATCAACACCTTCTGTGAAACGCCGACGATGCGCTTCTCCAGATCACAGGTGCGTTGCGGTCCGTCCAGCAGCACATGAAGGATGACTCCCTTCCAGCGCCCGGAGAGCACAGCCAGCGTGCGCTCGATCGGCAAGCCCGGTAGTCTATTGATTGTCTTCATTGGGTACCACTGACTAAACGGTGTGTAGATAGGCACGACTGACGATCAGTACGCTTTTCCTTCCGATCAGATGCGACCCGAAGGAAGCCCAATGATAGACCTGTTTGAATCTCAGTTGGTTGGCGGCACCCTCAGATTGAAAAACCGTATCGTCATGGCGCCCATGACGCGCACGCGGACGTCCGAGGGTGACGTCCCCAATGAATTGATGGCCACCTATTACGGGCAGCGAGCCAGTGCCGGCCTGATCGTCGCCGAGGCAACGGACGTTGCGCCTTCCAGCAATGGCTACGCCATGACACCCGGTATCTACACACCAGCCCAACGGCAAGGCTGGCACCTGGTGACCGATCAGGTTCACCGCAACGGCGGCACGATATTTCTGCAACTGTGGCACGTCGGCCGGATGGCCCATCCATCGCTCATGCCGAACGGCGAGGCGCCTTGGGGCGTGACCGACGAAAGGGCTGAGTCGCAAGTGTTCGCTCACGGCCCGGATGGCAAGTTGGACCACATCCCGGCGGGCCAGCCTCGGCGCCTGACGTCAGAGGAGGTGATGGCATTGGTCGACACGTTTACACAAGAGTGCATCCACGCTCGGGAGGCCGGGTTTGACGGTGTCGAAATCCATGGTGCCAATGGCTATCTGGTCGAGCAGTTCATGAACTCGGTGCTCAATACGCGCACCGATTCATATGGAGGCGGCAGCTTGGAAAGCCGTACACGGTTCCTGCTGGAAGTCGTTGAAGCGGCGGTGCGTGAGTGGGGGCCGGGGCGTGTGGGTGTGCGCCTGTCGCCGTTTGGCAAGTTCAACGGTATTCCGGCGGACCCGCTGACCGAGGAAACCTTGCTGTACGTGGCGGAGCGTCTGGGTCGTCTCGGCGTCGCCTATCTGCACCTGGTCTACGAGCTGATGCCTGAGGAAAACATGGAGTTGGCCGAGTTCAAATCGAACCACCTCGACCACGCTCTGCTGGCCAAGGTTCGGGCCGCGTTCCCTGGCGCAATCATCTGGTGTGGCGGGTTCACTGATCGCAACAGCGCGCAGGCTGCGCTCGACACCGGGTTGGTGGACTTAATTGCCTTCGGCAGACCCTTTATCGCCAACCCGGACCTTGCAGAGCGTCTCAAGCACGGCTGGCCGTTAGCCGAAGCGGACCGATCAGCGTATTACACCCGCCGCGGCGAGGTCGGTTATACGGACTTCCCCGCCTATTCCCTGGGGTAGTGCTTTTCGCAGCCTTGGCCTGATTGCGGCGGTGGCAGGCGTTCGGTGGCGGGCGGTTCTGCCAGCGCCTGCGATTTGTCGTCAATTGCTCGCGTTGTGCATCCTGTGCGCACCCCGGGGATCGGGTCCGGCCATTTAAGCTGATATCATTCGGGCGCTGACACACCGAGTGGAAAACCATGAATCGTCAAAAAAAAATCAAGCAGCTATTAAAGGCGCATGCCAAAAAAGCCAGTGCCAAACTTGCACCGGCAAGCAAGTCTAAATACATCAGCAAGGCTGATCGATTGAAGCTCGCGGCTGAATCCACTCTCGACCCCACCACTTCCTCTGAGAGCGAGTGAGTTGCAGGAAAAAGTGGTCTGTCGTGTCCAGCGATGTTTTGCCGACACGCCGATTCACTGTTAGCGCCGCATCCGTCCCAGGAGCGTCCAATGCCGCCCATCATCACGCGCCTGGTGGCGCTTGTTGTTCTTTGCCTGACGCTTGAAGTGTCAGCCCAGTCCGGCGCCTGCCCGGCTGGCGAGAAGCAAGTGTGCCTGGACGGCTGCATCTGCCTGCCAGACATGGGACTGACGGATGACCTTTACCAGATCGCCGCGCCAGCCTTGGCGCTGTGGCTGACCCAGGCCCGCGCCGACGCCGCCGTCACCGGCCTGCAACCCATTCCACCGCACATCCGGGAGCAATTGCTGCGCTGGTACGATCCCGTCGTCCTCGATGCCGCACGCTACAAAGTCAGCGATAACGGCCAGTTCAACGCCGCCACTGCCATGCTGCAAAACCCCGATGTCGGTGCCGTGACGCTGATCGACATCATCCTCTTCCGGGATGCTGAAAGCGCAGAGCAGAACATCGTGCTCTGGGCGCACGAGCTCAAGCATGTGCAGCAGTTCCAGGAATGGGGGGTAGAAGGATTTGCCCAGCGGTATACACAAGATTTCAATGCGGTGGAGGCGCCGGCTTATGCCATACAGGCTGAGGTCAGGCGGACGTTGCGGGACGGAGCTGTCACTCATCCTTGAACCTGATCTGGAGCGGCGCATGAAAGTTGGTGTGATTTCCGATACTCACGGCTTGCTCCGTGCCGAAGCCCTGGCTGCCCTGGCGGGTTGTGAGCGGATCATTCACGCGGGCGACATCGGCAACGCCGACATTCTCGATCAACTCAAGGCTATCGCTGCGCTGTACGTTGTCCGTGGGAATAATGACCTGGACGCCCCGTGGGCAGAAAAACTTCCTGACCTTCTTCGTTTTGATCTCGATGGATGGGAAACGCTGCTGGTGCATGACATCGCCGATGTCCCGGCCGCGCTCGACTCAGCCATCAAGCTAGTGATCACCGGTCATTCGCACAAACCACGGATAGAGTGGCGTGGCGACCGGCTTTACCTCAATCCCGGCAGTGCGGGGCGGCGGCGTTTCAAGCTGCCGGTGACGCTGGCGCTGCTGGATGTGTTCGAAACGTCCCTGGAGCCGCGTCTGGTGTCTTTGCTGGAATGATGTTCAGAACGGGGTCAGCGGAATTTTTTCCAACATAAAACGGCTCGTTGATAAAACGAGCCGTCGTTGTGAAAGGACTATTTCAGATCGGCCTCAAAGGTGATCCGCATCAATCACTGCCTTGGCGAACGCCTGTGGATCTTCCTGCGGCAAGTTGTGACCGATGCCGCCGCTGATCAGCCGGAACTCGTATTTGCCGGTGAAGCGCTTGGCGTAATCCTCGGGGGCTGGGTGCGGCGCACCGTTGGCATCGCCTTCAAGGGTGATGGTCGGCACGCTGATGGACGGCGCCGTGGCCAGTTTCTGTTCGAGCGCCTCGTATTGAGGCTCGCCCTGGACCATGCCCAGGCGCCAGCGGTAATTGAAGACGGTGATCTCGACGTGGTCGGGGTTGTCCAGGGCCTTGGCGCTGCGGTCAAACGTGGCGTCATCGAACGCCCATTTTGGCGACGCCAGTTGCCAGATCAGCTTGGCAAAATCATGAGTGTTTTTCTCGTACCCGGCACGACCACGGTCGGTGGCGAAGTAAAACTGGTACCACCACTGCAATTCGGCCTTGGGTGGCAGCGGGTTTTTACCGGCCGCCTGATTACCGATCAGGTAGCCGCTGACCGAAACCAGCGCCTTGACCCGCTCTGGCCACAGCGCCGAGACGATGCCGGCGGAACGCGCGCCCCAGTCATAGCCACCGAGCACCGCTTGTTTGATCTTCAGGGCATCCATGAAATCAATGACGTCGCTGGCCAATGCAGCCGGTTGGCCGTTGCGAAGGGTTTTATCGGACAGGAAATGCGTATCGCCATAACCACGCGCGTACGGCATCAGCACGCGATAGCCCTTCGCCGCAAGCAGCGGGGCGACTTCGTCATAGCTGTGAATGTCATACGGCCAGCCGTGCAGAAGGATCACCACCGGACCATCAGCCGGGCCTGTTTCGGCGTAGGCCACGTTCAGCAGCCCTGCCTTGATGTGCTTCAGCGGGCCGAACGGGGAGGGTGTGGCCTGAGCGGCGTCGGCCTTGACCGCCGCCGGCTGCACGGTGGCGCTCGTTTGTGCGTGGGCCGCACCGAGCGCGCCGAACAGGGCGAATGCCAGGATCGACGAGCTGACCAGGTGGCGACGAGTCATGCCGGTTTTGTTCTGCATTGCCATCTTCATGGTGATGTCTCCGTTGCAAGGCGTTGGCCAGGGGTTCTGGCTGAGCCCCTTGAAACCTTGAAAACATTTGAACGCGGCGACGTATCTGGCCTGTGTCGAAACGCAGGCCCGGTGAAAACGCATGTATCAAGAGGGTAGCCGTACACACTGTGATACACAGCGACGCAGGGGGGGCGGTGTCATCTTGGTGTCACCTAAGGCATGGCAGGATCATCACAAACCATCTTCAATACCCAGCGCACCCGCCCGCGGGCTGATGAATCTGCCAGGAATCCCCACCATGAAAGGGAACGCCTCTCTGTTTGCGGCCATTGACCTGGGCTCCAATGCGTTTCGCCTGATGATTGGCCAGTCGGTCAGACGCAACCAGCAGATTGTGATCCAGGAAGTCAAAACCCTGCGCGAGCCCGTCCGTTTGGCGGAAGGATTCCAGGGCGGCGCGCTGGATGAGTTGGCGTTGGATCGAGGGTGGCAGGCGCTCGCGCGATTCGGCAAAAAGCTGCGCGGCTTCGAGGCCGGACGGGTGCGGGCCGTGGCGACCAGCGCGGTGCGCGAAGCCGACAATGCCCAGTTGTTTTTGACCAGCGCCGAGCGTCACCTGGGGTTTCGGATTGACGTGATCTCCGGGCATGAAGAAGCCCGGCTGGTGTATGCCGGGGTTGCCCACACGACACCGAGTGCCGCGAGTATGCGGCTCGTGGTGGACATTGGCGGCGGCTCCACCGAGTTGATTCTGGGGCAGGGCGCACAGCCCCTGTTGACCGAAAGCATTGCCATTGGCAGCAGCACTTTTGGCACGCGTTATTTTCACGGAGGCTGCATTACGGCTCAGGCCCTGCTGGAAGCCGAGCGCGTCGCCACTGTGCAGTTTGAAAAGGTCGCACGTCGTTACCGGGCGCTGGGTTGGCAGCAGGCCATCGGCTCTTCAGGCACCGCGCGGATGCTCGCCAAAGTCCTCAAGGCCAACGGCTTGAACGATGATGACCAAGGCGGAATCACCTACGGCGGCCTGCTGCGCCTGTCGTTGCGCCTGCTTGAAGCGGGGCAGGTCAATCACCTCAGGCTGGCGGGTTTGCAACCCCATCGCCTGAATAGCTTGCCTGGCGGACTGGTGGTCATGCTGGCCGCGTTCAAGGTCTTTTGCCTGTCGCAAATGACGCCTTCGGAAGCGGGTTTAAGGGTCGGGGTGTTACATGGATTGATGGCCAGGCATTGACTGGACTCTGATAACTGACTGCAGTCATTACCGGTCAGGGACGCAAGCCGTCAGTCAGCGCGCCTCAAAGGCGGGTGAACGCCATCTATCATGAACCGGGCGAATCCATCCTGAAGGAGGCGGTTATCTCATGAACAAGGAACCCATCGGCTCAAAGAACGCAGAGGACGAAGGCGCCTCTGCGCTGATAGACGCGAGAATCAAAGAGCTGAGTGACTGGCGGGGCGAAACGCTCGCCAGGATTCGAACGATCATCCAGCACGCCGACCCCGATGTGGTCGAGGAATGGAAATGGCGGGGCGTTCCGGTGTGGTCACACGCGGGCATCATCTGCACCGGCGAGACGTACAAGAACGCCGTGAAAATGACCTTCGCCAAGGGCGCTTCGCTGGAGGATCCTTCGGGACTATTCAATGCCAGTCTTGAAGGCAATACCCGACGGGCGATTGATGTGCATGAAGGCGATGAGATTGATGAGAGTGCGTTGAAGGCGTTGATCAACGCTGCCGTCGCGTTCAACACCTCGCGAGCGGCCGTGCGTGCCAAACCGGCGAAATGAAAGATGATTTACGCCAGTCAGCGCGGCATTACTGTTAGATGTGTGCATGCACGAACAATATCAATCAAAACGGCGTTGTTGTCTCTGTGCCCCCGGGATTAAGTTAATTGCCCAAAAGAGCGTTGTGTGTTTGTAGCTATCAATAAGTCTGTCGTCCTTTCACAGTTTTTATTTTTTGCTTTATTGGCTTTTAGTGGTTTTCTCGAAGTCACTTAAAAAGTCTTTGTAGGGATAAGGTTTGCCGTTTACGTTTATGTAAGTTTCATTTTTTAACTCGTCATGAATCTTGATAGCACAATTTCTCTCGTCTTCAGGTGTTAGATTTCCTGGGAAACGATGCGAGTAGGTGCTGTTTTTCTGGCTGATTATATAGTTTATGTACTTTTCTTCTGAATGATTGAACGAGCGATTTTGAGTTTCTCCTAGATCTGCTCGAGTTGAGTTGTAGACTGCTGCGGCTGCATCTACAGCACTAAGGGTATTATCAGCGGTCGTGGATGTCCAAGAGCCGATATGGATGTCGCCACTGTAGGCCATCCTATTAATGAAGTCAGCTTGGGGGTCGATCTCGAAAGTGGGGGGGGCGAGTTTTAGGTTGATCCGGTCTTTTTCTTTATCTGTCATGATGGACTCCAATTATAAGTAGATAATTAAAATTGCCTGCGTTTCGCAGGAATATAGATATGCAAGGGCAGTCGATAATTTATGCGGCTCATTCTTTTGCTTCGTAACAGAAGATAGAACTACACGTGCAAGTCGGCACCTGTAATAAATAACAGTTTTTAAGAATTTTTAGCTATACGTTTTGCGCCCAATACATCTGCACTCAAACAACCTGATAGACCGACGGGCAGTTGATGTGCATGAAGGCGATGTGTGCACCTAAACAACGCCTCAATAATTCCCTCCCTCTCAAACCACATTCTGTGAACCCCCACCCCACGTTTTGCACCTTGAAGGCCCGGCCCGTCGGCCTAGGATGGGCCTCAGTGGTTGCACCGGACTTCTGGCCTGCGTTCCGCCATCGGCGCTGCCCATAACAATAAAAGACACACCTTGCCTGGACTGGAGAAGAACTGATGAAACCCCTGATTGGACTTATGCTGGGCGATGTCACCGGCATTGGCCCTGAGTTGGTCGTCAAGCTGTTGTCGACGCCTGAAGCACGTGAGCGGGCGGATGTGGTGATCATTGGTGACGAGCGAGTGCTCGAGCTCGGCATGCGTGACGCCGGGCAGCGCATTCCTTACCAGAAGATTGTGCACCTGCGCGAGGCCGACCACTCCCAGGCCGCCGTGCCCTTGATCGATTTACATAACGTGGATCCTGCGCTGTATGAGCGCGGTCTGGTCAACGCGGAGTCGGGTCGTCTGACCGGCGAAACCCTCAAGATCATGACCGACATGGCCCTGGCCGGTGAGCTCGATGGCATTTGCTTCGCGCCGCTCAACAAGGCCGGGCTGCATCGCGGTGGCTGGAAGTACCACGACGAACACCAGATGTTTGCCGCCTGGACCGAACATGTCGGTTACTTCGGCGAAGTGAACATCATCCCGCAGTTTTCGACCTTCCGCGTGACCTCCCATGTAGCGCTGCGCAAAGCCGTCGACATGGTGCAACCGGACCGCATCGAAGGGGCGCTGCAACTGGCCCATGACACGTTGCGTGCGCTGGGCAACAACGCGCCGCGTATCGGCGTCGCGGCACTCAATCCCCATGGCGGCGAGAACGGTCTGTTTGGTGATGAAGAGATCACGATCATCCGCCCGACGCTCGAAGCCTTGCGCCTCAAAGGCCTGGCCTGCGAGGGGCCGTTTCCATCGGACACGGTGTTTATCAAGGCGCGCAACGGTGATTTCGACGCAGTGGTGATCATGTATCACGACCAGGGGCAGATCGCGACCAAGCTGCTGGGCTTCTCGTCCGGCGTGACCCTGACCGGTGGCCTGAAGACTGTTTACGCGACTCCGGCACACGGCGTGGCTTATGACATCGTCGGTAAAGGCATTGCAGACGTCGGCGCGATGGCGGCTGCGTTCCGGGTCGCCGCTGACAACGCTGCCGCGCGCAAATCCAAGCGCTAAACACCCGCCAAGTGATCGAGAAGAAAATCGAGGCTGACACCATGTTCGAGCATTTCACCAAGACCATTACCAAAACCAGCGGTGCCGAGATTGTCACCGTCGTGGGCGGCGAAGGCCCACCGTTGCTGCTGATGCACGGCAACCCGTTCAATCACCTGTCCTGGCACAAGATCGCGCCGCGCCTGGCCAGGGATTTCACCGTGGTCTGCACCGACTTGCGCGGTTACGGCGACAGCTCCAAGCCCGAGGGCGGTGGCGATCATTCGGCCTATTCCTTCCGTGCCATGGCCCAGGACCAGGTTGAAGTCATGCAATCGCTGGGTTTCGAGCAGTTCTACGCCGCCGGTCACGACCGTGGCGCGCGGGTCCTGCATCGCATGTGCCTGGATCACGGCGACAAGGTGCTCAAGGCCGGTTTCGTCGACATGCTGCCGCAGCATTATTTGTTGAATAACGTGACACGCCAGTGGGGCAAGTTTTCCTGGCACTGGTTCTTCATGACCCAGGACGCCCCGACGCCAGAGCGAATGATGGACGCCGATCCGGAGTTCTTCATCCGCCGCAAGCTGTCGAAGACCGATCAGGGCACCAGTTTCTTTGGGGCCGAAGCGCTGGCCGATTACATCCGCTGCATCAAGAATCCGGCCACCACCCACGCCATGTGCGAAGACTATCGCGCCACCTTCGGCATCGACCTGGACATGGACACCGCCGATTTCGACGCGGGCCGGCGGATCGACAATCCGGCACTGATTCTCTGGGGCGAAAAGGGTGGCGTCGGGCGCAACCATAACGCCGCGGAAATCTGGAGCCGCTACGCCACCAACATCGCGCAGACCGCCACCGTGCCCTCAGGCCACTACCTGCAGGAAGAATGCCCGGACGAGACCTACGAGGTGTTGCACGGCTTCTTCAAGTAACGCAATGACAGGCGGTCCGGGATGACCGCCTGCCCACTAGAACTATAAAAAAAGGTGGAAAAAATGATTCCGACTACGCTCGCGCAAAAACGCAGGGCAACGCTGACGTTCGTGTTGCTTTGCATCATGGCGTTCATCATGTACGTGGACCGCACCAACCTGGCCGTCGCCGCCCCGACGATCAGCAAGGAGCTGGGTTTCAGCAACACCAACCTGGGCATGATGTTTTCCGCCTTCGCCATCGCCTACAGCTGCTTCATGATTCCCGGCGGCTGGTTCAGTGACCGTATCGGCTCGCGCAAGGCGATGTTGCTGTACGGCATAATCTGGTCGGCCGCGACCATTGCCACAGGGCTGGTCAGTGGTCTGGTGGTCTTGGTGATTGCACGTTTCGTGGTTGGTATCGGCGAAGCGCCGATCTACCCGACAGCGGCGCGCATGATTGCCCGCGCCATCCCTATCACCCAGCGCGGCACGGCCCAGGGCATGATGCATGCGTCGGGACGCCTGGCCAATGCACTGGCGCCGTTGATCGTGACGTTCATGATCATTCAGTTTTCGTGGCGACTGACCTTCGTCATTCTCGGCGTGGTGACGTTGATCTACATGTTCGTCATGTATTTCAGCCTGAGCGAATCGAAGAAACTGCTCGAAACCGCCGCCGTGCCGCTACCACCCGTGGCGGCCAAACCGGTGAATTGGCCGCAGATGCTGCGCAAAGTGTGGCCGGCCGCTGCCACTTGTTTCTGTCACGGTTGGGTGCTGTGGTTCTTCCTCAACTGGATTCCATCGTTCTTCACCCAGCGCTACGGCATGGACCTGACCCACACCGCGTTGTTTTCGACCTTTGTGCTGCTCGGCGGGACCGTCGGCACCGCGGTCGGCGGCATGCTCTCGGACTGGCGCTTCAAAGTCACCGGCAACCGTCTGCGCTCACGCCGTGACTTGATCATCTTTGGCTTCCTGGCCTCGATCATCGGCTTGATTCCGCTGATGTTCACCCACGACCTGATCATCTGCGCCTGCGGCCTGAGCTTCTCGTTCTTCTGCTCGGAACTGGCCGACTCGCCGCTCTGGGTCATTGGCACCGAGGTGTCCCACGAACATTCGGCGACTTCCAGCGCGTGCACCTTCACCGGCATGGCCTTGGCGGGCGCCGTGTCACCGGTGGTGATCGGCTGGTTGCTGGACATCACGGGGAACAACTGGGCCGTGGCGTTCGGCGCTTCCATCGCCGTGGTGCTGATGGGGCCGTTGCTGGCGATGTTTATCAAGCTGGACGACGAGACTGCTCCCGAGCCTGTTTCATCTGCGCGTTCACCGGCTGCGATAACTCAGAGCTGAGGCGCGACGTTTCACTCTCTCGAACAAAAGCCGCCGCCAACCAAGGGGCGGCCAATCAGCTGCTTTAGCTGATACCAATTGGCCACCTCATCCGTTAGAGTGTGCGCCGCCCGAGAGATGGATCCCGGGCAATATCTCATGGAGCTTTTTCAGTGAAGTACGTTAGTAAAGTTGTCGCAGTAGCCCTGTTCGGTCTGGTTCTGGCGGGTTGCACCGGCACGCCGATGAACACCCAGCATTATGAAAGCAGTCAATACACCGTCCTGGGCCACAGTGAAGCGAGCGCCACGGGCCTGCTGCTGTTCGGCGTGATCCCGATCCAGCAGAACAACCGTTTTGTTCGCGCTCAGAACGCGGCGATCAAAGCCAAAGGCGGTGACGCGATGATCAACACCCAGGTGCAGGAAAACTGGTTCTGGGCGTGGGTCCTGACCGGCTACACCACCAAGATCTCCGGTGATGTGGTCAAGCTGAAAAACGTTCAGTAAGCCCAATACCCGGTCTTGATTGCGGATGCGCAATTGTGGCGAGGGGATAAGTCCCCTCGCCACAGGTTGTCGCTCAGTTGAAGATGTTCTTAAGTGAATAGCCTTGCGGTTTAACCGGGTTTACATCAGTGGAAGCTGAGGTCAGTGGCGTTCAGTCACGCGAGCCTGCGGAGCCACCCGATTCCTTCCCGACCACTTCGCCTGATAAAGCTGCTGATCGGCACGTTTGATCAGCGCGGTGGTATTGCTGTCCGATATCTCGGCCAGACCAATGCCGATGCTGACCGTGACGTGCCCGGCCGTAGCAAAAATGGCTGCGGCAATCGCGGCGCGAATCTTCTCGGCAACGACCTCGGGGCTCTCGGGTTCCTCGACTTCCGGTAACAGCACCGCAAACTCCTCGCCACCGTAACGGGCCACGAAGTCAGTGGCGCGGGTGTTGTCCTGGATCAGCCGGGCGAGTTGGTGCAGCACCTCATCGCCGATTGCGTGGCCGTGGGTGTCATTGATTTGCTTGAAGTGGTCGGCGTCGATGAACAGCAACGCAAAGGGCCGTCCGGTGCGTTGAAACAGCAGGTTGCACTCATTCAGTTTCTCGTCGAATCGGCGCCGGTTGTACACGCCGGTCAGTGCGTCGTGGGTGGCCAGTTTCAACAGATCGGCGTTGGCCTGGGTGAGGGCGGCGGTGCGTTGCGCGACCGTGGCTTCCAGCGACGCATTGGCTTCCTGCAACTCGCGCTCCTTGCCGAGCAAGGACTCCGTCATGCCCTGGAGGGATTGGCCCAGCTGGGCAATTTCTCGCACCGAATGGTCCCGCGGAAACGTCACACCCGGTTGTTGGTTTTGTACCCGTTTGGCTGACTTTGCCAGCTGTTCGATCGGGCGGCTGAGGTACAGCGCCAGGTAGTACGCCACCAGAGCAAACACGATGGCGGCAATGACCCCCAACAGCAGCAATTTGTAAAACAGAATACGTGCGGGTTGAAGCGCGATATCCAGTGGCTGGCGGACCGCGATGTACCACGTCAGGTCCGTGCTCGAGGGCGTGGGGACCGCGACCACGCTGGTCAGGTAACCGTCGCCGACTGACCAGCCGGCGGTATCGGCATGGTTTTCCCGGGCGACCGGCATGTTCGCCACACGTTGCCCCATGAGCGCTTCGGGATAGAGCACTTTGCCGTCGTGGTCGACGATCAGCGCCTCCACCTCGGGCGTCATGTCCTTGCGCAGCACGGCCGCGTCGACAATCCGCGTCGCCCAGCTCCAATGGGCATGGGCGCCCAGCACACCGATCACCTGGCCCTCGGCATTGCGGATCGGCGCGGCGAAATCGATGAAGCGCAAAGGCTCGCCACTGGCGGTTCCGGGCAGCAGTTTGGCCAGCAGGACCGCCTCATGAGGATCGCCGGTATAAGCACCGCGCAACCCGGCCTGGAACCAGGGGCGCTCCTTCACCGATTGATTGACCAGAAGGTCGTCGACGGCTTGCCGTACACGCCCGTTGGCGTCAGCCACGCCCATCCAGGCGTACTCGGCGCGAGATTGCGAACGCAGTTCCATCGACGACAAGATATCCGGATCGCCCAGGTCGCCGTGCTTGAATAACGGCGCTCGACTGAGCAGAGACACTTCGAGCTGACGCTCATGCAGTTGTGCGCCCAATAGCTCGGCCGCCGACCTTGCCGTACTCAACAACGCATTGCCGCTGGCCTGCTTCATTTGCTCGGTGGCGATGTGGCCCACGTAGAAACCCACACTCACCAGCGTGAGCAACGACAGACCGGCAAACCAGAGTGTCAGGTGGCTTCGCAAGCTGGCTTTGATCATGGAAGACACCTGACGGTTTGAAGTCGCAGCATGGTATGCGCAATGGTCGGGTGGGGGCCAGTGGCGGCGCTTTCATGGCATCGATCGGTACACGCATTCGCCAACGCGATGACAAGAAACGAGTCAGTCGGACCGAAGCGCCCTCAGTCGGCGCGTCCGCGCAGTTGCGCGAGAATCCGCGCGGCATCCCGGGCCGGAGGCAAACCGAAGACGCGGGCGTAGTCCCGGCTGAATTGGGTAGCGCTTTCATAGCCGACATCGAACGCGGCGCTGGTGACGCTTTTAGCGTTCGCCACCAACAAAGTCCGCGCCTGAAGCAGCCGCACGCGTTTTTGATACTGCAAGGGGCTGAGCGTGGTGACGGCTTTGAAATGGCGGTGGAACGCTGACACGCTCATCGACGCTGTGCGGGCCATGTCCTCGACCCGCAGCGGCTCGGCGAAGGCGCGGCGAATCCACTGGATCGCGAGGCTGACACGGGCCATGGCCGTATCGGGCGCGGCAATCTCGCGCAGCATCCAGCCGTGCGGTCCTTGCAAAACCCGATAGAGAATCTCCCGCTCGTACACCGGGCTCAGGGCCGCGATGTCCGCCGGCCGGTCCATCAATCGCAGCATGCGCACCCAGGCGTCCATCAGCTCGGGTGTGACCGCGGCCACTGAAAAGCCGGCCTCCTGTCCTGACGGTGCGACAGGTTTTGGCAAGTCTGTCAGTAACGTTGCCAGTACGGCAGGGTCCAGTGTCAAGGCGACGGCGAGGTACGGCTCGCCGGACGTGGCCGGGTGCACACTGCCGACCGCCGGCAGTTCAATCGACATCACGAAATAGGTCGCCGGGTCATACCTCAATGTGCGATCGCCGACGGTGATGGTCTTACTGCCTTGCAGGATCAGGTTGATCATCGGCTCATAGACAGCGGCCAACTGATGTTCGGGAATCGCACCCTGGACCATGGCCACGCGCGGAATGCCCGTCTCTGTACGCCTGTTTTCGGCCCTGGCGGCGAGGGTTCTGAGTTCATGCAGTTGGTTTTCCATGGGGAGACATCTGACCGCAGGGGGACGCACGGCGCAAGCGAAAAGCAGAAACAGGCAGGATTGGAGTAGTAACGGCTGCGCTCGCCCGAGGGTCTATGGTTACCGTGGTTGCTCATCTGATTGACAGTGGAGCAAGCCATGAGCGTTATCGTCATTACCGGCGGCAGTCGAGGCATTGGTGCCAGCGCCGCAGTGCACTGTGCCCGGCGTGGAATGGGCGTCATCCTGACCTACAAGAGCAACGTGCAAGCGGCGGATTCGGTGGTTCAGCGCATCAAGTCCGAAGGTGGTCATGCCGTCGCCCTTGAACTGGATGTCAGCCATGCCGGGCGCTTCGGCGTGTTCGTCGATGCGGTACGAGAGGCGCTGCAATCGAACTGGCAAACCACCACCTTGGGTGGTCTGGTCAACAATGCCGGCCACGGCCTGTTCAATCCGCTTGAGACGGTCACCGAGGCGCAGTTCGACGACCTCATGAACGTTCACCTCAAGGGCCCGTTCTTCCTGACCCAGGCCTTGCTGCCGCTGATGGAGGAGGGCGCAAGCATCGTCAACCTGACCAGCGCGACGACACGGGTGGTCACGCCAGGCGTGGCGCCTTATGCCGCTTTCAAGGGCGGACTGGAAGTACTGACTCGCTACATGGCCAAGGAGTTTGGTGAGCGACGCATCCGTGCCAATGCCGTCTCGCCCGGCGCCATTCGCACCGAACTGGGCGGCGGCTTGAGCGAAGAATTCGAGACGCTGCTGGCCTCGCAAACGGCGCTCGGTCGCATCGGCGAACCGGACGACGTCGGTCGAGTGATCGCCACGTTGCTGTCCGAAGAAAGTGCCTGGATCAACGCGCAATCCATTGAGGTTTCCGGCGGTTACATCATCTGAACCAGCGAGGCGCATTCCATGCTTGATCATGTGTTTATCTCAGTCAGCGACACCCAACGCTCCGTCAATTTCTATACCGCGGCGCTCACACCGCTCCGCATCACTCACTCGCTCGATTTCGACGGCAAGGATGGCCCGCCGGGCCACCCGGACCTCAAGGGTTTCGGTGCGCAAGGCCGGGTGTTTTTCTGGCTGCGTGAAGGGGTGGTGGAGGGGCGGGCTGCGCATGTCGGGTTCGTTGCGAACAGCAGGGGCGAGGTCGATGCGGCCTATGCCGCTGCGATGAAAGCAGGCGCTACCGATAACGGCGCTCCCGGCGCACGGTTGCATTACGACCCGAATTATTACGCGGCTAACGTCCTGGACCCAGATGGCTACAGCCTCGAATTCGTCTATAAAAACTGGCAGCACCGACAATGAGCAAACTTCTGATTTATGGCGCAACCGGGTACACCGGCCGAATGGTCGCAGCACAGGCGAAGGCAGCCGGGCTGGACTTCGAAGTCGCTGGACGTGACGCGACAAGCGTGGCTGCGCTTGCCCGGGAGCTGAGCGTGCCTTATCGCACCTTCACGGCCGACGCTCAAACGGTGCAAGCGCTGAGCGGCGTCACGGTCTTGTTGAACTGCGCCGGTCCTTTTGTGATGACTGCAGAGCCGTTGATGCGGGCCTGCATCGAGGCCGGGGTCGACTATCTCGACATCACTGCCGAAATCAACGTTTACCGGCTGGCGGAGCGGTTGGGCGAGGATGCCGGTGTGATGCTATTGCCAGGCGTCGGCTGGGACGTTGTCCCCACGGACTGCCTCGCCCTGCACGTTGCCCGTCGTGTCGAACATCCGCAATCGCTACGGATCGCGCTGCAGGTTGCAGGCTCCATGTCCCGTGGATCGGCCAATAGCGTTGGAGAGATCATCGGTGCAGGATTGATGACGCGGGTCGACGGCGTACTCGTTCCTGCACCGGATGCGCAACCTCGTCACTTCGACTTCGGCGCCGGGCCTGTGCTCTGCGCGCCGCTGTCGTTCGGTGATCTGGTCACGGGTGGGCGCTCGACGGGTATCCCCAACATCGCGATGTTCGTGCACATCAGCGGTGACGCATTCCCCGAGGGCGACTTGTCCCGACTTCCCGATGGCCCCTGCGAGCAAGAGCGCCTGTCGCATCGGGCCCGTGCGGTTGCTGAGGTAACGGGGGCAGATGGGCAGGTTGCGCGGTCGGTGATTGAGACTATCAACGGCTACTCCTACACACCGTTGGCCGCGGTGGAAGCGGCGCGACGCGTGTTGGCCGGGGAGCGGCGTTCCGGGTTCGAGACACCGGGTCGTCTGTTCGGAGTCGAATTCGCCGAGAGCATCGCCGGGACGGTGATCGTTGATCTCTAAGGCTGGCGCTGAAGGCACAGCAAGCGCTCGATCTGCGCTAACTCCCAGGTGCTGAGCAAACTGACCGGGTCGGTGCCGTAACGTTGCCAGCGGTCGAGTTCACCCTCGCGGCCGTCCGGGGCCTGGCAACGTTGGCAATGCAGCAGACGGGCGCCGTCGAAACCGAGGCTCAGGCGCCAGCCTTCGATATCGACGTGCACGTGGCCGGGCTCGGGTTGTCTGGCGAGGCGCGATAGCGGCCGGAGTTCCAGCGCGGCGTCGCGCAACTGCTGGTAAACCTCGCGGGCGGTCAAGGGTGGCACAGGGCATCTCCGGTGGAATCGCAGGGTTGCACAGGATAGAGTCTGCGCTTGCCGCTGTCAGCGGATAGCGGGGTCGTTATTCCACCCGTCTGCCGGCGGCTTACTGGAAGTAGGTTCAACCGGGTGCGAGCTGATTTACGTGCGCTTGGCCACAAATGATTTGGAGCAGGACATGAATAAAGCCGCAGCCCTCATGGTGCTCATTGCGGGGGTGTTCGGCGCGCAAGTCCAGGCGGCCGGCGATGCTGAAGCCGGCGCGACACTGTTCAAACGGATATGCGGCGGCTGCCATCAAGTGGGTGAGTCGGCGCGGGGTTCGTTCGGGCCGCAACTCAATGGCATTTTTGGACGCCCGTCAGGTAGCACGACGGATTATCAATACTCCGACGCCATGAAATCGGCCGGCATTGTCTGGACCCGCGAGACCCTGATCGCGTACCTCGAAGATCCAAAGGAAGTAGTGCCCGGTACCCGGATGATTTTCTGGGGGCTCAGCGATCCGGAGAAGATTGAAAACCTGTTGGCGTATCTTCAGACCTTTCAGCCGCAGTAGGGCACCCTGCATTGACGCAGTGCGGCTTTCGATCAAACGCTCGGACCCACCCTCAGCAAGGCGACGTGCGGACCATGACGATCTATATGTAGGAAGGCACCTACAAAAACTCACGAAACCATGATTTTTCACACTCATAATCGAACTGGGTAACCGCCCGGTGGGGCGGTTTTACTTCGTTAGGATGTGTCAGTTTTTTCCCGGTATTTGACTTCGATGTTTCAGGGGTAGACTCTTGGCGTCGCTGGAACCCGTAGCTGAAACCGGATAGAAATGCTCTTGCCAAATAGACTCGAAGATCATCGTGTATCTCTAGTGCAGAAACAAAACATTCTGGTTGTCTGGCCGTGAATGTTGTTTTTCATGCGCCATGAATACACCGTTTTTGTTAGCTGTGAGCTGTCTGGGATGGGCGTTTTAGGTGGCATTGGTTACATGTGATAACACGGGTAAGAGGGGGTGGCGGATATGCCTGCCCTAAATAGTTAGTTCTAATGATCGACGTGTTGCCATTGGATAGTTTGCGGCAGATGGCAGGTTAGATTGATTAGATAATATTCCAAGGACTGCACTTGCATGATGTAAGTGCGAACAATCGATAGAAGTGAGTTTGTTCACTTCTGGAGGCAAGGATGCACGACCAAGTTACGTCTGAATTTTCTGTTCATCTGTGTATTCATCAACTATTCGAAGCCCGGGTTGCACGCAGTCCTGAAGCCACGTCGCTGGTCTTTGAGGGTGAGACGCTCAGCTATGGTGAACAACTGCCTCGCTTGCTTGCTGGTTCACATGTGCCATTGAGTCGCCGATAAACCGCCCGCAACAGTTTGCGGGCGTGCAGCGGGGTACCCATCGGCGAAGCATTATAAAAAGGAGAAATCATGGCAAATCCCTACCGCGAACTGCTCACCACCCCGGGCGTCATGGGGTTGGTGATTGCGAGTTCCATTGCCCGTCTGCCGCAGGCAATGATCGGCATCGGCATCATTACCATGTTGGTGCAGCAGACGGGACTTTATTGGCTGGCTGGCTCGGTCGCCGGTACCTTTACCCTGGCAAATGCGCTGATCGGCCCGCAGGTGTCGAAACTCGTCGATCAGCGGGGGCAGAGTCGGGTGCTGCCCTTAGTCACCACCTTCAGCATTGGCATGTTGCTGGCGCTGATCGTTGCCGTCTCTATGAGGGCGCCGACCCCGCTGTTGTTTATTCTTGCGGCACTGGCGGGCACGATGCCCAGCATGCCCGCGATGATAAGAGCACGCTGGACACAGCTTTTCCGTGGCAAGCCGCAGTTGCACACGGCTTTCTCCCTGGACACGGTGCTGACTGAGCTCGCTTTCATTATCGGTCCACCCCTGGCCATCGGTCTGAGCGTCAGTTTTTTTGCCGAAGCCGGACCGCTTGTCGCGGTCTTGCTGCTGGTCATCGGCGTGAGCGCTTTTCTTCTGCAAAAGCAGACAGAACCGAAGGTCATCGTGGGCGTCAGGAAGAGCACCGGCTCTACCTTGCTGATTCCCGGCGTTCGCACCATCGTTCTGGCACTCCTGGCGATGGGGGTGATTGGCGGATCAATCGATGTGGCGGTGGTGGCCTTCGCCAACGCACAAGACTGGCCAGCGTCCGCCAGCTTCATCCTCGCAGCCTATGCGCTCGGCTCAATGATCGCGGGCCTGACGTTCGGCGCGTTGAGGGTCTCCTTGTCGATTGAAAAGCAGTTCTTCGTTGGCGTTCTGATCACGGCAGTTACAGCCGTCTTGCCCATTTTCTCGCCGGACGTCTACATCCTTTCCGGGATGCTGTTTGTGGCAGGCATGTCATTCGCACCAACGATGGTCGTCGTCATGAACCTTGGTACGATCATCGTTCCACCGTCCAGGATCACCGAAGGCCTGACGTGGATGACGACGGGCATCAGCATCGGCGTGGCGCTCGGTGGCGTACTCGCGGGGCTGGTCATCGACGCCTATGGCGCACGGGCAGGGTTCGGCGTCGCCATCGGCGCGGGGCTGGTCATGGTGGTGATCGTGCTGTTGGGGCTACGTACACTTCGCTCCACATCAGCGGTTTGCGCCGAGCCGAGTTTCCAGTAATCAGCACGCTGGACTTCGTCACAGCATTGATCTGCCGACAAGGGGCATGGCCCTCTTCGTGGTCCATCTGGTCGCTCAGCTAGAATGACCATTCATTCCCCATTGATGGAGAACCAGAATGGTCAGCAAAAACACGATTTGCCTCTGGTACGACGGCGCCGCGCTGGAGGCCGCGACGTTCTACGCCAAGACGTTTCCCGACAGCGCGGTGGGCACCATCCTTCGCGCGCCTGGCGACTATCCAGCGGGCAAGCAGGGCGATGTATTGACGGTCGAATTCACGGTGATGGGCATTCCGTGTCTCGGCCTGAACGGGGGCTCGGGGGTCAAGCACAACGAGGCGTTCTCGTTCCAGGTGGCGACTGACGACCAGGCCGAAACCGATCGCTTGTGGAGCGCGATTGTCGGAAACGGCGGCCAGGAAAACGTCTGTGGCTGGTGCCAGGACAAATGGGGACTGTCGTGGCAGATCACGCCCCGCGTCCTGACGGATGCCATCAATAATCCCGATCAAGCAGCGGCCAAGCGCGCGTTCAACGCGATGATGCAGATGGGGAAAATCGATGTCGCGGCGATAGAAGCGGCGGTCAAGGGTTAATCCGACCTGACGCTGATGATCTACGTTATCGCGCCAGTTGCTCCACCAGTTCAGGCGTCACGTAGTGCGGTCCGTCGAACAGGTACAGCGGATAACCGTCATAGGCCGCCAGTTGCGGTTTGAGTTCGGCGGCGGTGGCGGAGCGAAATCCGCCGCCGAAGTTGGGGCGAAAGGCTTCGACGATGATGCGCACCCGGTCTTTGCCCAGACGCTCGCGCAACGCGTCGGCGTAGGTCCTGGCGACCGGTGCGGTGCGGGCGTAGACACCGACGCCGTCCTGGAAGAACACGCCAATATCATTCGGCAGCCACTGCTTGAGCCATTCTGCCGTGGCGACAGGGCCGATGTTCGCACCGTCATACACGCTGATCCATAACGGTCGTGGCAGCTTGGCCAGCAGGGCGGGCAGTTCTTTGGCGCGGGTCCAGCTGGGGTCGACTTCGGCGGGGAAATACCAGCCGGTGACGTGCAAGGGCGTCGGCAATTTGGCGATGCGTGCCGAGACTGCCGCCAGTTGCTCAATGTTGTCCCGTGAGCGGTTTTCGCTGAAATAGCCGGCCAGTCCAAGGATGACGTCTTGCGCCCAAGGGGCCTTGGCGATGCGTGCCCAATCGGGCAGAACCGGCACGCTGGGCAGGCCGGAACCGGCAACGAATGCCTGATCGTCGACGACAGTCCATTGCACCAGCAGCTCGCGGGCCCCCAGCTTTTCCCAGTGGCCATTGATGCCGACGGTCTTGTTGTCCGGCTGCCAGACGATGCCGACGATCCCTGGGGTCTGGGCCTTTTTGTCCGTCACGTAGAGCACGCCGGTCCCGGTGCCGAGAATGGCGGCAAACAACAGACCCGCAATGGTCGCGCGACTGGCGGTGTAACCAAGAATGTTCACGGAAGCGCCTTATTGATGCGCTGATGCCATTGGCTCAGCGAGGTGACGCCTTTGGCGTTCCAGTTAGCTGCGGCATCGGGGCCGAGGTGGAATTGGCCCTCGTTGAATTGCCAGACGATCACTTGCGGTTTGTGTTGGGCGAAATCCGCAGACTCCAGGTATTGCAGCAGCGTAGCCCATGGGCCGACATCGCCAGGATTCCAGGTCAGCGCGACGGGACGGTCCAGGGCATTGGAAAGCTTTTGCGTAAAGCCCAGGTAAGGTTGGACAAAGCTGTTGCCGATCACCTGAACCGGTGCCGGTGCGTCATCGATCAGCAAGTCGTTCTGGGCCTGATGGCGAACGGTGTAGATGTCGCGACCAATCGATTTACGTTTGATCGCCGGCAGGAAATTGCTCGCCAGATCGCCGAACGCGCGTCGGTCGAACCACTCGCCCAGCGCCGCGCCACCGCCGGGTTCGCCTTGCAGGCGGTAACGCTCGGTAATCAGTTGCGCCGTGGCGTCGGCGGTGTTTTCCGCGCTCCAGGCTGTCCAGTGGTAGTCGGCGCGATAAAACGCGGTCTGTTTGCCGTGTTCAGTGCGTTGCAGGACGGGCTTGATGTTCAGCGTGGTCAGGCCTGCCTGAGTCAGCTCGCTCTGTAAATGGTCGTAGCGCTGCAACACGGCCGGGCTCAAGGGCTGATTGGCGGGCAGGCGCGAGGCATAAAACGGCGCTTTCATCGGCACTACCAATACGACCAGACTGATGTGTTCCCGCGCAAGGTTCTGCTGGAGTTGTTTCACCAGCGCAATGTTGCGAGTCGTGCCGGGATTATCGACCTTGCTCAGGCTTTCCCAGGCCGGGAACAGCCAGCCACCTTCGCCGGTAATGACCGCCGAGGCCGCTTCAACGCCGGTGCCCGACAGGCTCAACAAGACACCGGCGATCAGGGCGGAAACCGGCCAGCGAGATTTCCATTGAAGGGTCATGGCGCGGTCTGGTCGACAAGGCCGATCAGGCGTGGAGCCTGCCGGGAGCCGACCAGGAACAGGCTGTAACGATCGCCGGCCTTGAAGGGCGCCAGCTTGAACGGCAGGCTGATGTTCTGCTCGCAATTGGCAACCAGCGTTGCTTGCACCGGGTTAATCGTGCGCTGGGCCTGACCGTTGAACGGCACTTGATTGAACACCGGGGCATGGTTAGCCAGTTTCACCCCGGCCTTTTCGCAACCGCTGGCCAGGTTGTAGAGGTTGAGTTCGGCACGCAAGTCTTTGCCGCGCAGCGGCGGGTCGATGACCAGGCGGGGTGCCCGCGCCGGGTCACTGTCGAGAATCAGCGTGACCCACGCACTTTTCGGTGCGCTCAGGCCCTTTATCTCGCGACCGTTGACGGTCACTTGCAGCGGCTGTCGCGAGTCCACGACCTGAAAAGGACTGGCCACCGTCGCCTGGGTCGAAAGGGCGAAACTCGCGCCCTGGCCCACCTGGACCTGCATGGCAGTGTCGGAGGGGTTGACCACCCGCACCCAGGCCGAACCCTCCGGCAGTTTTGGCGCGTACAACTGGGCAATTTCAGGGGCGGCGTTTGCCCCCATCGGGATCAGGCCAAGTCCCAACCACAAACAGAATCGAATCTTCATGCAAGTCCTCAATAGGAATAAGTCAGGCGACCGAAGACACCTTGAGCGCGATCATCACCCAGCACCTTGACGCGGTACTGCAGGGATAAGTCGAGATAGGAGCGGGGCGCGTTGTACGCATCTTCGCGGAACCAGTAGCGCACGTTGTTGCCGACACCGATGCCACCGGCCTTGCCGGACGATGAGTCCGATTTGCCATCGGAGTCGGTGCCACTGTTCATCTTCGAGTCGTAATCGAACGCGGCCACCACATGGGGGAACGTCACCCAGCGTGAGCCCGCGCCACCGATGGCATAGCTGCGGCCGACCTGCCATTCGCTGTTGAAATAGTCCCGCGAGTCGTTGACGTAATGTCCGGCTTCAGCGAACAACTGCGAAGTCCACCAGCTGGAGGCATCGACCCGCAGATCGGTCCCGACGCTTGCGCCATAGCCCAGACGCAGCAGCCAGTCACCGTCGACGTCCGACGATCCCAAGGGGAAGGTGCGCTCGACGGCGGCCATCACGTTCAGCGACGTGAAGGGTTTGACCCGTACACCCACCGCGCCTTGCAGCGCATCGAAACCGGTGTCCGAATCGCTGTTCTTGCTCCACAGCGTGTCGGTGACGCGTCCGTAGAGTTCGACAAAACGTGCATTGCGATAGCCCAACGGGCGCCAGGACAATTCGGTGCTGTTTTGCAGGCTGTCATTGCTGCTATTGCCGCCGCTCGGCGCTGAGCTCAGGCCGCTGCTGGTGCTGTTGCCGCGGTAACTGGTGGTGTTGGTCAAACCCCAGGTGCGCGAGACATCGGCCACGGCGCGACGGGTGTCGAACAGCTGCTGCGGGGACAGGTCCGGTTCACCGGCATTGTTTGCGTCGATGACGCGCTTGAAGTAGCTGACGGCTTGTTCGTCATCATTGACCCGCATCGCGTTATAGGCCGCGTCCTGAGTGGCTGTCGGCGTCAGTCGCGTCTCGGCATCGGCCTTGCGGAACGATGCGTGGGCACCCTCATCGTCGCCGGCCTGGACCGACAAGTAAGCGATCTGCAGGTCGCTCATCGATTCCAGTTCACCCGTGTCCCGCGCTTGTTGCAGCCGTTCGCGCGCGGTTCGGCGCTGGCCGATGGCGCTGTACAGACTGGCTTCTTCATAAGCAGGCAGGCTCCCCAGCGCCAAGGCCTGGGTAAAGTCTTCGCGAGCCCCGGCGTCGTCACCCGATTGCTGGCGCAGACGACCGCGTTGGGCCAGCAGTCGGGCGTCATCGCCGGTGAGCTTGAGGCCCTCGCTGGCTGCTGCGATGGCTTCGGGCACTCGTTTCTGATCACTCAAGGCGCTGACGAGCAACCGTCGGTACGCCGGATTCTTCGGCGCACGGGCAATGGCTTCGTTGGCCAGGACGACGGCCGAGGCGGGGTCCTTGCTGGCGAGTGCGGCGTAAGCCTGACCGGCCTTGTCGGTTCCGCCGTCGCGCTGGTTGCCCGGCCAGATATCGCAGACCAGGCCAAAAGCGGTTTCCTGACAGTTCAGGGCCGGGGCCGGAAACTGGGCGACAGCGTTCAACCCGTTGTTTTTTTGCCTGAGGGCCATTCGGGCGGCTGTGCGTCGACGGGCCACTTCGCCGCCTTCGTCATCGGCCAAAGGTTGCAGCTGATCAAGCGCCCGCTGGGGCTCGCCATGGGCCAGCGCAGCATCGGCGGCGAAGAAGCGAATGTCGCGGGTTTCGGTTTCCAGCAGGCCATCGATGGCCAGGGCGTGATTCAGGTCAGCCTCGGCTGCCGCTGTTTTACCCTGACGATCAAGGGCGTAGCTGCGCAGGATCCACGGTGCGATTTCGCCATCGTCCTGAGCCAGTGCGCCAGACGCGGCCAGCTCGGCCCCTCGGTAATCCTTGGCTGCGAGCAGGGCGCTGATCAGCAGTTGCTGATTGGCGCCGATTTCCGGTGCCCAGGCGACGGCTTTCCGGGCCTTATCCACGGCCAACGGCACCTGGCCTTGCTCCAGGGCGCGATAACTTTCGACGGCCAGCGGTGCGGCCAATTGCCGACGAATCGCTTCGCGGCGCATCAGTAACGTATCGTCGTCCGGGAACACGGCCAATGCCTGAGTGGTGGCCTGATCCGCTTCTTGAAGATGTTGTTGACGCTGCAACGACTCGATCAGCAGCAGTCGATAATCCATGCGTTTGGGCGCCTGGGCGATGGCTTTGCGTGACGCCTGTGCCGCCGCGCCGAAATCATCGCGATCATAGGCCTTGAAGGCCTGGGCGGCGGCGCCGAAGCCTGGAGCCTGACGTGACTGTGGGTAGCGCTTGGGATGATCACGCAGATCCTTGTCCCGTTGAGCCAGCACGATCAGCCTGTTCAAACGGGTGATGTCGGCGCGCTGACGCAACGCTTCGCGGGCCTTGGCGATGGCCAGGTCGTAGTCTTTGCGCTCGTAGGCGCTGTAGGCCTCGTTGGCGGTGACGTAGGCCGGACCGGTCAACGGTAATGGCAGTGTTTCGGCATGAGCCAGCGCAGGTATCAGGCTCAGCCCCGTGGCCATGAGAGTCAGCAAAGGGCGATTCATGCCGGAAGCTCCTCAGGGTAGTGGCTGTGTTGACGTGCCACGGCCTTTTCGATGGTGGCGCGGGGCAGCACGCCGCTGTCGACCAGATAGTCGCCGATGCGTCCGTGACGCTGCGGGCGGTACTGCAACATGGTGCGGTTGAACACGTCGCGATCCAGCAGGCCCATTTCGATCAACAGGTCACCCAACAGTGGCGCGCGGGCATCTGGTACCGACTGGCCTTCGCGCACATTCATCAGGCGCAACTGCGCAACGATTTCGCTTTCACGGGCAATCAGCTGCACCGGCTCGCTGCCCAGTACCTCGCTGACTTGTTGCAGACCTTCGGCCGGCAACGGACTGGCCACGGCCAATTGCACTCGGCCGTCGGCGTTCAAGCCCACCGGCACCACTCGCCAGCGCAGCGCGAATTCATCATCCAGGGTGAGGGTCGACGCCTGCGCCTTGTGGGCCACATCGAACACCCGCGGCAGGTCATTCTGGAAGGCGATGGCTTCGGCCAGCGTCTCGTCGTCCAGCCAGCCATTGCTGAGCAAGATCCGCCCCAATGGCATGTGCCGGGTTTTCTGTTCGGCGAGGGCGCTTTGCAGGTCGGTTTCGTTGATCGCCTGCCAGGACAGCAACACGCTGCCCAGCTTGCGCGGTGCGGCGGCGACCAGGTCAGTGGACGGGAAGTCGTGCATGGTCTTGTCCCACACCAGTTTGCGGTTCATGACCTTGCCAACCAGGAACATGCGCCAGGCCCGTGACGCGGCCATGAAGTTGACGAAGTTGCCCACCACCATGCGCGGGATCGACAGCAAACCGTGCTGCCAGCCGTACAGCACGGTGGTGAAATAACAGCGATGCGCGATGCGCCAGGCCAGCGCAACACCGTTGGCCAGCAGCAAGTATTTGATGAAGCCGTTGGTTTCGAACGGCGTGGGGAAACTCACGTCCCACAGGCCGCTCTGGCGCAGGATGATCAGGCCCAACAGCTGCACCAGAATCACGTAGGCGATGATGCTGACAAACGCCGTCACTACGCCTTTGCGGTCACGGAACAACAGATATCGGTTGGCCAGCGAACCGTTCCAGCCCATTTGCTCCCAGCCTTGCAGGCCGATGCCCAGCGTCCAACGAGCCTTCTGCCGGAACGCGGTGCGGAAGGTGTCGGGAAAGAACTCGCGCACGCACAACGGCATCTTCAGCGTCGATTCGTAAGGCTTGCGAAACCAGGATTTGCGCAGCACACGAAACTGCACCGGGAAGCGCACGAAGATCGCGTTCATGCCGACCTTGGCCAGGCGTGCGCCGACGTCGTAGTCCTCGGTGAGGCTGTCAGTGTTAAACGGCTGGTTCTGGGTTTCCCCGGCCAGCACACGCAGGGCGCGATGGGAAAAACAGGTGCCGACGCCGGCAGACGGCACCGTGTCGGTCATGCTTTCACGCACCACCAGGTCCTTGCCGTGCCATTCGGCGAACTCGTCCATGTAGGTGCCGGCCACCCATTCGTACCAGTTGCGTTCCAGCGAAACCACGGGCAACTGGATCATGTCCTTGCGCGGCAGCAAGTAGTTGAACAGACGCAATTCCATCGGGTGCAGCACGTCTTCGCTGTCGTGCAACACGACGCCGGCGAAGGTCATGCCGTGGGTTTTCTCATGCAGGAAGATCGCCTGGATCACCCAGTTCAGGCAGTCGGCCTTGCAGGTCGGCCCGGCATGCGGGACTTCCACGCGGTGCAACTGCTTGTAGCGCCGACGCATGCGCTCCACTTCGTCAATGGTGCGCTGATCGTTGATGTAGGTGCCGACGAAAACCACATAGTTCTGGTAATCGAGGGTCGACACCATGTTTTCGATCATCGGCGCGATGACGTCATATTCCAGCCAGGCGGGGACCATGATTGCCAGCGGCTGCTCATCCCGGGCCATCAACTGCTCGGCGGTCAGCGGTCGGTATTTGCGGTCCGCGGTGAACTTGCGAAACAGCCGGCGCGACCAGTACCACAGGTCAATGAACAGGTCGTCCAGGCTGGAAATCAGGATCAGCACCGCGACCACGATGGTCGAGATCTCCAGAAAGCTGTAGTAGTGAGCCAGCCAATAGGGCCAATAAAGCGACGTCATCGAAGGGTTCCGTCACTGGCGATTGCGACGGGCGTTACGGCCAGCCAGCAACAGGATGAGAACCAACAGGATGCCACCCGGAATCAGCCACAACAGCGACGGTGTCCGCCAGGCGTCGAGGCCCTTGGGTTCTTCGTTGTCGATCAATTGGCTGCCGCTTGGATCCTGAGTGTCGAAGGTGGTCAGGGCACTGTTGTTGCCGAGGATGGCTACATCGCCGCGGGTCAGTAGAATCTGTTTGGCGAAGCGTGGCGAGTCATTGCCCAATGCGCGATAGACCATACCGTGCTGGCCGCCGGCATCGACCACTTGCAACGAGGCAAGGTGATTGAGCGGATGCACGTCAAGCAACACTTGATCCTTGTGATTGATGCGCAGGCGCCCCTGCTCATCGACCTGCACGGACTCCTTGCTGTCTTTGATCGGCAGCTCGAAGGCGAGGAAGGCCTTGTCCAGCGTGACCGAGGCTTTCGGATCTGTGATGACCTTCAATTGCGCACGCAGCGGCGAGACCCCGGCGGCATCGGCGACTGAAATCACCTGCGGCAAGCTGCTCGCCGGATGATCGAGGTAGGCCTGAGGCACCAGGAGTTGGGTGTCCACGGCAAAGCGCGCGGCCATGCCGGAGAAGTCATCACCCAGCGCGGTTTTTTCCAGCACGATGTGGCTGGTCGGCAGCACGGAAACCGGGAAGGCTTGCGGCGTTTCCAGGCAACGATCACTCACGGGCTGACGCTGGAACGACACGCGTAGCACGTTGGTCGCGCCCACGGCGTAACGCGGGATGCGCGCTTCGATGCGTTGTTTTTCACCGTTGGCCACCAGCTGCTGCGCGCCAATCAGGTAGTCATTGAGAAACAGTGAGGCCACCGGCGCAGTGTCTGATGCGCCGGGCGCGGCAGACACGTCGACCACAGCCTTCACCGGCAAGCGACCGTCGTAAGCCACGCTGCCCAGAGGGAATGACGTGCTCCAGTCAGACTTGGCCAGCACGTCGATGGCGCCGGGATTGCCGCCCAGGCGAGACAGGGCGACACGGCCGTCGCTGCTCAAGGGCAGCTGCGCTTCGCTGACGGTTAATTGGCGACTGCGTGCCAGTTTGTTCCAGGCGCTACTGAACAAGGCCAGCGCCTTGCCGGTGGCATGCGGCGCAATCATCAGAACCGGGCGCGTGCCCACGAGGGCCAGGCGCACATTGTCAGTGCCATTGGCGGCAAGGCCGGCATTGATATGCGTCTCACGCCATTGCGTGAACGCGTTGGCCGCCGTGGCATCGAAGCCCTGGATCTGGCTCTGCAGCGCGTCGAGGGATGCATTGATCGCTGTGAGCAGTTGCGGGTCGTTGACCGCCAGATCCGCCTGGACGTTCGGCGTCTGGCCCAACACCAGCAACGCGCCGATCTCCGCCGGGTTCGCCAGGGTGTGTCGACCTTTGCCGTTGAGGCTGGCGAACGCTGGAATACCTTGCAGTTCGGCCGGAATGCGCAGGCCGTTCAGGTCGACGCTGTCTTGTACGGCAGGGAAGGGCAGGATTTGACTGCGCTTGCCAATCCGCTCCAGTGCCACACCCAGACGCCATGCCGAATCGTAGCTTTCAGCGGATAAGGTGCCGGGCGCGACCATGATCCCCGGTTTGCCAGGCAAGGCCGTCCACGCAGCGCCGACGTCGCGCAACTGGCTGGCGTCATAGCTGTAAGTCAGGCGGGTGTCGGGTTCGATACGTAGAACATTGCCGATGGCGCGTTCGTCTTCGCACAGCACACGGGACACGATCGACGACCAGGCGATGCCCAGGCGCAGCGAGCCGCTGTCCCGCGCTTTTTTGTCCACGCCCAGCGTGACGCTGGCGTCACCCTGGGTTTCGCTCAGCCCTTGGGCACGCACCGGATAACCGTCCAGCGACAGCAGCAGCGTGTTGCGGCCGCCTTCGCCATTGAGGTAACTGGCGTCGAAATTCAACGTCGCATCCGTCAGCGGAACACCTGCCGGCACCGGCAGATACAGTTCGCGGCGGGCATCGGTGGAGCCGAGGATGATCGGTGCATCGATCCCCAGATCGCTCAAGCGCACCTCACGCTCTTGTCGGGTGTCGGCGTTGAGCCGGTTGATCGCCTGGGTGAGCGGACTGTCCGCGGCCAAGGCAAAGGTCGGCATGAGCGCGAGAAGGCTCACACCACAGGCAAGGGCGCTGAGGGCACCCGTATGGATGGCAACGGAAGACTTCATTCAGGTAGATCTCGAGCTGATAAGGGGAGGAACGGTTTGGTTTATCGAGAGGTAAAAGCGGGGTAATGCTTCTCGGGCGCAGGCTGTGCAGACGGGTATTGCAGGAACTTGGGCAAGGACTGGCCGGCCACGATGAAATCGTCCACCGGACGGCCCATCAGGGCATCGACGATGCGCGCACTGGCCTTGCCGTCGCCGTAAGGGTTGGCCGCCTGGGAGCAGCGGCGCCACAACAGGTCGTCATCGAACAGCGCGTTAACGCCAGCGATGATCGAGCCCGGCGAGGTACCGACCAGGCGCACAGTGCCCGCCGCCACAGCTTCCGGGCGTTCGGTCACATCACGCATGACCAGCACCGGTTTGCCCAGGGACGGTGCTTCTTCCTGCACGCCACCGGAATCGGTGAGGATCACATGGGCCCGTTGCATCAGGCGCACGAAGGCCAGGTAGTCCAGCGGCTGGATCAGGTGCACGTTGGGCAGACCGCCCAGATGCTCGGTGACCGGGCCCATGACATTGGGGTTCAAGTGCACCGGGTAAACGATCTGGATATCCGAACGCCGAGCCAGATGACTCAGGGCCTTGCAGATATCCAGGAAGCCTTCACCGAAATTTTCCCGACGATGCCCGGTCACCAACAGGACCTTGCGGCCGGTCTGCAGGAACGAAAACTGCCGGTCCAGGCTTGCGCGCAGGTCGGCATCCTGTTCAATGCGCCGTGCGGTCATCTGCAGCGCGTCGATCACCGTATTGCCGGTGACGAAGGTGCGACCCTGTAGGCGTTCGTCGAGCAGGTTCTGGCGCGACTCGTGGGTGGGCGCAAACAGCATGTCCGCCCCCAGGTCGATGCAGCGACGGTTCATTTCTTCCGGCCATGGGCTGTAGATATCACCGGTTCGCAGCCCGGCTTCCACATGGCCGACCGGGATCCGTCGATGGAACGCCGCCATCGCAGCCACCATGGCCGAGGTCGTGTCGCCGTGCACCAGCACCCGGTCCGGGCAGGTCATTTCCAGCACCGGGTCGATCGCCCCGTAAAGCGCCGCCGTCAGGGAGTTGAGCGTTTGCTGCGGGGTCATGACATCGAGGGTGTAATCGGCCTTGAGGTCGAACAGGTCCAGCACCTGTTTGAGCATGCTTTGGTGTTGGCCGGTGATGCATATCTGCGAATCAATGCCGGGTTCCGCAGCGAGGGCTTTGACTAACGGCGCCATCTTGATGGCTTCTGGACGGGTACCGAAGATCGAAAGGATTTTAATCCTTGAATGATGACGAGCGATGATGCCTTCCTCGCGCAGTTTTAGTGCGCAGCACAATGCAGGCCCAAGTTTTATTGAACTTGAGCAAGCCGGTGTTATTTGAATTTGATTAATACCGGGGATCAGCGTTGATGCTGATATTCACTTCGTGTGAGGGGGAAAGCGCCTGTAAGCCCGGAAGCGGCGGAATTATTAGCATTGAAGAGAGATGTTTTAAAGCGTTACATGGGATTTATTATTTATTAAATGAGTTTGAAACTTTTATAACTGATCCCTGTCTTTTTTTGGTTTTGTGTTTTTCTGAAGGGGTTTTGTTTTAGTTGGTAATAGAATATTAACTTATTGTTTTTAAAGGGTTTTAATATTTAAAGTCCATTCGTCGGTGTGTTTGAATTTTTGAATGATTGTTGCAGTCTCGGTCGGCGGCATTAGCGAGTGGTTTTTGTGAAATACAAGTCACTTAAATGGCGCCTGAATAATGTCATGGCGCACTGGAAGTTCTTTTGAACTAATTAAGTTTTTTGTAAGCGACTTCTCTCAATAGCACTAGGCTGAGTGTTCTGTTGTTCAATATGAACTTCATCAACGGACTTGGCTGAGGATACTGGCCATTAGCCGAGTCCCCTTTCATATTGCAAGTGCGGGAGACGTCTGGCTCGTTGCGTCCAGGTTACTTAACAGCCACTCGACGAAGCTTCGCGCCAGCGGATTGTTCTCGCTGTCACGATGGGTCAGCAAGGCCCAGTTCGGGCCGCGAATGGTGTCTTCCACCAAGGGCTGCAACAGTCCGCTGTCACGTGCCGGCCGACTCAGCAACTGACTGACCAGGGCGATGCCGAGCCCCGCGCAGGCGGCGTCCAGCAGCAGGCCGGGGTCGGAGAAATTCAGCCCCTGATCCTTCTGCCCGACATCAATCCCGGCCTCCACCGCCCAATGACTCCAGTCCATCTCCCGCTCTCCGTGAAGGGTGGTGCGCTGCTCGACGGGCACCGTCAACACGTCTGGATGACACGCCGGGTACAGGCGGTCGGCGTGCAACACCTTGAAGCTGCACTCGGCCTGGGAACTGATGTCGTCACGCACCGCGAGGTCGATGGTCTGGGTGGTCATGTCCGGGACTTCATCGGTGCTGAAAATCCACAGGTCGACCTCCGGGTGCTGACGACGAAAATCCCCCAGACGCGGCAGCAACCAATGACGGGCGAATGTCGGCGTGGTGTTGAGCACCAGTTGGTTGGGTTTCTGGTATTGCCCGAGGCGACGAATGCCGACCGCCAGTTGCTGCAATAACGCCTGGGTGGTGCTGAGCAGATCGTGGCCGGCATCGGTCAGGCTGACGCTGCGTCCACTGCGAAAAAACAACGGCTGCTCAAGGTACGCCTCAAGCGTGCGGATCTGCTGGCTGATGGCCGACTGGGTCAGGTGCAACTCGTCGGCCGCCTTGTGAAAACTGCCCAGGCGGGCGGCGGCTTCAAAGCCGCGAAGGGTGTTGAGCGGGGGCCAGTGCTTGAGCATATCGATAAGTTCCTCTAATCACTTTTCTACAAAATCCATCGTTTGTTGGCCTTGTTTTACGGCCGTAGCATGCATGCCAGGACCGCGAAGGCAATTTTCATTGAACACAATGACTTAACTCAAGGGTGCTTGTCATGCAGCAGAACGAACTTCAGAACAGTGGCTGGTGGATGCCGGCAGAGTGGGTGAAGCACGCCGCGACCTGGATGGTCTGGCCACACAACCAGGCGCTTTGGGAGTCGGGCTGGGGCGTCACCTTGCCGTTGGTGCAAGAGGATTTTGCCCGGGTGGCGAACGCCATCGCCCGGTTCGAACCGGTGAAAATGGTCGTCGACCCGTCGGCCGTTGCGAGTGCCAAAGCGCTGTGTGGGCCCAACATCGAATTGATCGAATTGGCCGTGAACGACAGTTGGTGCCGCGACTCCGGCCCGAGCTTCGTCTGCCATCCGCAACACGGTCTGGGCGGGGTGAGCTGGCGCTTCAATGCCTGGGGCGGCAAGTCGCTGCATAACCTCGACGAAAGCCTGGCGCGCCGCGCACTCAATCGCCTCGGCGTGCCGTGCTTTGGCACCCCGCTGAGCAACGAAGGCGGTGCGATTCATGTCGACGGCGAGGGCACGCTGATCACCACCGAATCGGTGTTGCTCAACCCCAATCGCAACCCGGGCATGACCAAGGCCGAGATCGAGGAAATCTTCACCCGTCTGCTGGGGGTGAAGAAAACCATCTGGCTGCCGGGTGACCCGGACTACGTGACGGGCGACATGACTGACGGCCACGTCGATGGCGTCTGCGCCTTCGCCCGCCCCGGCGTGTTGCTGGTGGATGCCACCCACGACAAAGATTCGGTGTACGCCGAGGTTGCACGGGAAAACCGTCGCGCACTGGAGCTGGCCACCGATGCCCACGGGCGCACGTTCGAGCTGATCGAACTCTATGAAGCCACCGATGCCGTGGACACCGAAGCCGAAGTGTTCTGTGCCTCGTACACCAACTTTTACATCGCCAACCACGCGATCATCATGCCGGCCTATGGCATCGACGCCGACCATGCGGCGGCCGAAGTGTTGGCCCGGGCGTTCCCGGAGCGCGAGGTGGTGCCGGTGCGGATCAATCACTTGGCCCATGGTGGCGGCGGGGTGCATTGCATCACCCAGCAGCAGCCCGCCTGGCCAGTGCAGGGGTGAAACCATGACGCTACTGACGATTGCTACCACCCAGATGCCGTGCACCTGGGACTTGCCGAACAATCTCGATCAGGCCGAGCGACTGATCCGTGAGGCGGCCGCGAAGGGCGCCCAGGTCATCCTGTTACAGGAGCTGTTCGCTACGCCGTATTTCTGCATCGAGCAAAGCCATAAACATTTGGCGTTGGCCGAAGAGTATCGATACAGCGGCGTACTCAAACGCTTTGCTGCGCTGGCCAAGGAGTTGGGGGTGGTGTTGCCGCTGAGCTGGTTCGAGAAGGCTGGCAATGCCTACTTCAATTCCCTGAGCGTGGCCGACGCCGACGGGCGCTTGCTGGGGGTGTATCGCAAGACCCACATCCCCAACGCCATCGGCTACCAGGAGAAGGAGTATTTCAGCCCCGGCGACACCGGTTTCCGTGTCTGGGACACGGCGTTCGGGCGCCTCGGCGTCGGGATCTGCTGGGATCAGTGGTTCCCCGAGACCGCCCGCTGCCTGGCGTTGATGGGCGCCGAAGTCTTGCTGTTTCCCACCGCCATCGGCTCTGAGCCGGGGTGTGCAGCGCTGGATTCCCGTGACCACTGGCAGATGACCATGCGTGGCCATGCCGCTGCGAACATCCTGCCGGTGGTGGCGGCCAATCGCGTCGGTCGTGAGGTGGCGACCACCGATGCGGCCTTGCAAATGAGCTTCTACGGCTCGTCGTTTATCTGCAACCACAAGGGCAAGTTGCTCGCCGAGGCCGATCGCGACAGCAGCGGCGTGCTGGTCCACAGCCTGGACTTGCACGCCATGCGCGAAGAACGCCTGAGCTGGGGCATCTACCGCGACCGTCGCCCGGACATGTACGGGGCGTTGCTGAGTCAGGACGGTCGTCACCTTCATGCACGCTGGAACACTCAAGGAGTTTGATATGCGCATTCCCCGCAAGCTGTTGCTCGGCGCCTTGGGATGGGCAATCGCCTCGTCGCCGCTGCACGCCGAAGAGAAGACCCTGCGGCTCTACAACTGGGCCGATTACTTCGCCGAAGACACCCTCGCCAGATTCACTGCCGAAACCGGGATCAAGGTGATCTACGACGTCATGGACGGCAGCGAAACCCTGGAGGCCAAGATGCTCGCCGGCGGCAGTGGTTATGACCTGATCTTCCCCGGCGACACCGTCGCCGAACGCTTGATGCGCGCCGGCAGCCTGCTGCCGCTGGATCGCTCAAAACTCACCGCTGTGGACGACATCGAACCCGGTTTGCAGAAGCTGCGCAGGCAGTACGAAAGGTCGAGCCAGGCCACCGTCCCCTACACCTGGGGCACCATCGGACTGACCTACAATGACGAACAGGTCAAACAGCGTTCGCCCGACGCCCCGGTCAACAGCCTGGACATGTTGTTCAAACCGGAACTGGCGGCGAAATTTGCCGATTGCGGCATCTCGATAATCGACTCGCCGGACGAAGTGCTGGCGGTGGTGCTCAACTACCTCGGGCGTGAACCGCGCAGCGCCAAGCCTGAAGACCTGGCCGCAGCGAGTGAGTTGCTGATGAAGCTGCGACCGCACATTCGCAAGTTCCAGTCGCAACCCGTGACCGATCTGGTCAACGGCAACCTGTGCCTGTCCCTCGGTTACAGCGGTGACATGACCCAGGCACAACGCACCTCGGACAGCGCCGGCAAGCACACTCGATTCGAGTACCGCATTCCCCGCGAAGGCACGACCGTGTGGATGGACACCATGGCCATTCCAGTCGACGCCAGACACCCGGAGTACGCCTACGCGTTCATCAACTTCGTCATGCGCCCGCAGAACATGGCGGCCATCAGCAATTTCACCGGCTACCCGACATCCAACGCCAAGGCCCGCCCGGACGTCGATGCGACGATGCGCAACAACCCGGATATTTACCTCGATGAGGCCACCTATGCGCGGCTGATTCCGGGCAAGGACATTCCCCAATCCGACATGCGGGCGCGGATGCGCACCTGGACCAAATTCAAGACGGCGACAGCGAAATGAGTGCTTCAGACAAGGATCAACACATGCCGACACGTCGGGATTTCATCAAGCAGGTGTCGGTGATTGCCGGTCTCGGCGCCGCAGCTTCCCTCGGCTTCAGCTTTGCGCCCGTGCACGCAGCGACACAAGGTCGTTGGCGCATGCCGGACGAGGGCGACCGACATGAACGGGCCTTCATCGCGTTTGGCGCACAGAGCGCCATCTGGGAGGATTTCACGCCCGAAGTGCAAGCGACCATGGGCCTGATCGCCCGCACCATCGCCCGCTATGAGCCGGTCACCGTGTTCTGCCGCCAGGGCGAGCGGCGTCTGGCCGAACGACAGTGCGGCACGGCCAATATCACCTACGTCACCACTGAGCTTGACGACATCTGGATGCGCGATATCAGCGCCAATTTTGTCATCGATGGCGAAGGCGGACTCGGCGCCGTTGATTTCAACTTCAACGGCTGGGGCAACAAACAGCAGCATGACGAGGATGCGCAAGTGGCCGCTTTGGTGGCCGAGACTACGCAGGCACGTTATCTGCGCAGCGAACTGGTGGGCGAGGGCGGCGGTATCGAAGTGGATGGCCACGGCACGGGGATCATGACCGAAAGCAGCTGGATCAACCGCAACCGCAACCCCGACTGGACCAAAGCCGAGGTCGAGCAGGAACTGAAAGACCGTTTGGGGTTGCGCAAAATCATCTGGTTGCCGGGCATCAAGGGCAAGGACATCACCGACGCTCACGTTGATTTCTACGCGCGGTTCGTCAAGCCGGGCGTGGTGGTCGCCAACCTCGACAACGACCCCGATTCATACGACCGGAACGTGACATTGGCGCACCTGGACATCCTCAAAAACGCCACCGATGCGGATGGCCGCAAGCTGCAGGTGCATACCTTGTCGCCACCGCTCAATCCGCGCAAAAGTCAGTTCACCCGCAACAACCCGGACTTTGCTGCCGGATACATCAACTACTTTCTGGTGAATGGCGCGGTCATTGCGCCCGAGTTTGGTGACAAAACGGCGGATACGAAGGCCTTTGAACTGTTGTCGCAGCTGTACCCGGACCGGGAGGTGGTACAGCTCAATATCGACGCCGTCGCGGCGGGTGGCGGAGGGATTCACTGTGTGACCAGTCATCAGCCGGCGGTTTGAGCGCAATGGAAGCGAGTCCAGGCTGAACCGCCTGGCTCGCATCGCTCATTCAATGGGCTTTGGTGAACGGCAGGGAGGCGTGGGGACCGTTGCGATTGAACAGGGTCATCGCCGAACCGCGACGGTATTCACTCGGGGTCTGGTCCATTTCGATACGGAAGTGCCGATTGAAGTTGGACAGGTTTTCATAGCCCACTTCAAAACAGATGCCCGCCACTGACATCTCGGTTTGCAACAGTAGCCGGCAGGCACGCTGAACCCTGAGCTTGCGCATCAGGTCGATGAAACCGTGGCCGGTGACTCGCTTGAAGAAGCGCGAAAAACCGGGCTCGCTCATGTTCAGGCGCTGGGCAATCACCGATAGGCGAATGTCGCCTGTGAGCTCGGTCAACAAGTAGTCAAAGGCCTTGTGGATGCGCTCGGAGCTTTGGGCATCCAGGGTTGGCGCGTAGTAAGCGCTGGCGAGCACATGGACGTCTTGGGAAGGCGCTTTCATCAGTGCATTGATCAGTTGCAGAAACAGAATCAGGCGTTCGAGCCCCTGAGCGGGGCCAATGTCTTCCAGCAGATGTGCGGCCTGCACAGCCGTTGCGCCGCAGAACTCCAGGCCCCGGCGTGCACGTTCAAACAGGTGCTGAAGCTCGCCCAGTTCGGGCATCGTTTCACGCAAGGCCAGAATCGCGGCACCGTCGAATTGCAGAACCACATCGCGTCCTGCCAGGAACTCGCCGGGTGCCAGATCGCCTATCCAGTCATGGGGCAGATCAGGGCCGATCAGCGCCACATGTCCGGCACCGAATGCGCCGATGTAATCGCCCGCAACCAGCTTGCCGCTGCCTTGGCGGATCAGATGGATTTCGAATTCCGGGTGGTGATTCCAGCGAGCCAGGGAGTAGGGGTAGTCGTGTTCATACCAGCGAAAACAATGATCGGGCTCGGGAAGAATGACCTCCAGTTCGGCGGGGCGCTGTTCAAACAGCGCGGCTCGGCTATCAGGCATGGCAGGTCTCTTTCTTTGTTATTTGTTGTTCGTATGCAGGCAACATACGCCTTCCTGCCTGGCGCTTGCTAGCTCGGGGATTGCTTGGCACTGATACTTTTTTGATCGCCAGGCTGTGTCCCGGGGACGGTAAAAAAAGTATCGGGTCGCCGTCCTCTGTGCGTTTGTCCGGGGTTTTCCAAGCTGGTGTAATCAAGCCGTCCACCATGGCTGCGCAGCTGTATTTGCCCGGCAATGGTTAACAACAAAAATAATAGCTTCCGTCGTCCAGGGCGCGAAGCGGAGAGCACTACGATGACCATCCCGAAAGCACTGTACATTTTTGCCGGCCTGTCTTTTGCCCTCGTCAGTCATGCAGCCGAAACGGTCACCATCGCCACTGTGAACAATGGCGATATGATCCGGATGCAGCGGCTCTCCAAGATCTTTGAACAGCAGCACCCCGACGTGAAGCTCAACTGGGTGGTGCTGGAAGAAAACGTCCTGCGTCAGCGCCTGACCACCGATATCGCGACTCAGGGCGGGCAGTTCGACGTGCTGACAATTGGTACTTATGAAACACCGCTGTGGGGTGCCAAGCATTGGCTTGAGCCGATCACGGCACTGCCGCCGGCCTACGATCTGCAAGACATCTTCCCCTCGGTACGCCAGGGCTTGTCGGTCGACAACACGCTCTATGCCTTGCCTTTCTATGGTGAAAGCACGATCACTTATTACCGCACCGACCTGTTCAAGGGCGCCGGGTTGACCATGCCGGAGCATCCGACCTGGACGCAGCTCGGCGAGTTCGCCTCCAGGCTGCACGAACCCGATAAAGGACAGTACGGCATGTGCCTGCGGGGCAAGGCAGGGTGGGGTGAGAACATTGCGTTGTTGAGCACCATGGCCAATGCCTTTGGCGCCCGCTGGTTCGATGAACAGTGGCAGCCGGAGCTGGCCAGCCCGGAGTGGACCGCCGCGGCGCACTTCTACGTCGACACCCTGAAAAAGTATGGGCCACCCGGTGTGTCGAGCAATGGCTTCAACGAGAGCCTCGCGCTGTTCAACAGCGGCAAGTGCGCGATCTGGGTGGATGCCAGCGTGGCGGGATCTTTCACGACGGACAAGGAACAGAGCAACGTCGTCGACCGCGTTGGCTTTGCCCCGGCACCGACGCAGGTCACCGACAAGGGTTCGTCGTGGCTGTATGCGTGGTCGCTGGCGATACCGGCCACCTCCAAGCATAAAGAGACAGCCAAGGCGTTCATCACGTGGGCCACGTCGAAAGAATACATTCAGCTGGTCGCTGAAAAAGACGGCATCGCCAATGTTCCGCCAGGCACGCGTCAATCCACGTACAACGAGGCCTATCTGCAAGCGGCGCCTTTCGCGCAAGTGACCTTGCAGATGATGCAGCACGCTGACCCTGCACACCCCTCGATCAAGCCGGTTCCTTACGTCGGCATCCAGTACGTCACGATTCCTGAGTTCCAGGCGATAGGCACCTCCGTGGGGAAACTGTTTTCCGCTGCGCTGACGGGGCAAATGTCTGTCGATCAGGCACTCGCTGCCGCACAGACCTCCACCGAACGTGAAATGAAACGCGCCGGTTATCCCAAGTAGCCAACGGTGCATCGGGGCCACTGTCCTGGTTTGTCTGGACACCGAGTGGCCTCCATCGCGGACAAGCCACGCGCCCACAGGATTGCGCAATTAATGTGGGAGCGGGTCTGTCCTGATGCGTCTCGCTGCCTGAACGCTACACCCCGCCTGCCCTTGATCGGGCTTACCCGAATGTTAGAAAACGGATGAACCATCAATGAAACGACTCGAAGGAAAAAGCGCGCTTGTCACAGGGGCTGCCCGAGGCATTGGACGTTCCTTTGCCCAGGCTTACATTCGCGAGGGAGCGACCGTCGCTATCGCGGACATCAACCTGGAGCGTGCCCAAGCCACGGCCACCGAGCTGGGGCCTGACGCATACGCTGTCGAGATGGACGTTACCCGCCAGGCGTCCATCGATGCGGCCATCGCCGCTGTCATCGCGCAGACCGGCAAGCTGGATATCTTGATCAACAACGCCGCACTGTTCGACCTTGCACCCATTGTCGATATCACCCGCGACAGCTTCGAGCGTCTGTTTTCGATCAATGTGGCAGGAACGCTTTTCACCCTGCAGGCAGCGGCCCGTCAGATGATCATTCAGGGGCATGGCGGCAAGATCATCAACATGGCCAGCCAGGCCGGACGAAGAGGGGAGGCCCTCGTGGGGGTGTATTGCGCGACCAAAGCGGCGGTGATCAGCCTTACCCAATCCGCAGGGCTGGACCTGATCAAGCATGGCATCAATGTGAATGCCATCGCCCCAGGTGTCGTCGATGGCGAGCATTGGGACGGCGTCGATGCAATGTTTGCCCGCTATGAGAACCGGCCATTGGGTGAAAAGAAAAAGCGCGTGGGGCAGGAAGTGCCTTTTGGGCGGATGGGCACCGCTGAGGACCTGACGGGCATGGCGATTTTCCTCGCGTCGTCCGAGAGCGAATATGTGGTGGCTCAGACCTACAATGTCGACGGTGGTAACTGGATGAGCTGACCTGTTTTTGCGCCGGCGTGGCGACGGTGCGATGCCTTCGCCACGCCGGGTTCAGGGGGGCGTCGGTGGCGGGCCGCTATCGACCCTCGGCGTTAGTTGGCAGGGATAGCATCGCTCACGCTCGCGTGCCAGATGAAACGTGAGCACATCATCAATGACTTCCCCGCCACACAAACGTAATCTTGCCGATTCGCGTATCAAGAAAAACAAAAAATCAGGAGTCATTGATGCAACCGATCCGTCTCGGTCTGGTGGGCTACGGCAAGATTGCCCAGGATCAACACGTCCCCGCTATCAACGCCAACCCCGCGTTCCAGTTGGTTTCTGTCGCCACGCAAGGGCAACCCTGCGCCGGGGTCGAGAACTTTCGGTCCCTGGGTGAGTTGCTCGACAAGGGCCCGCAGGTCGATGCGATTGCGTTTTGCACACCGCCGCAGGGGCGCTTCGCGCTGGTGCAACAAGCGCTGGCCGCCGGCAAACACGTGCTGGTCGAAAAACCGCCGTGCGCCACGCTGGGTGAAGCGATGGCATTGGTGAGCCAGGTGCAGGAGCAAGGCGTCAGCGGATTGTTCGCCTGGCATTCACGCTATGCGCCCGGTATCGAAGCCGCCCGTGCGTGGCTGGCTACCCGCACCCTGCACAGCGTGCAGATCGACTGGAAGGAAGACGTACGCAAATGGCACCCCGGTCAGGCGTGGATCTGGCAACCGGGCGGCTTGGGCGTCTTCGATCCCGGTATCAACGCGTTGTCGATTGCAACCCATCTGTTGGCGCTGCCGCTGTTTGTCGAGTCTGCTGAACTGCGAGTCCCCAATAACTGCCAGTCGCCGATTGCCGCTTCGATCAAAATGTCTGACGCGCGTCACCTCGACGTGCGCGCAGAGTTCGATTTCGACCACGGTCATGACGAACTCTGGAGCATTGAGATTCGCTGCACCGAAGGCACCCTGCGACTGGACAACGGTGGCGCACTGCTGAGTATCGATGGCGTGCGTCAAGCCGTCTCGGAGGAGGGCGAGTACGCGGCGGTGTACCGACATTTCCAACAGCTGATTGGCGACAAAACCAGTGACCTGGACCTCCAGCCGCTGCGACTGGTGGCTGACAGCTTTTTTGTCGGCAGTCGGGTATCGGTTGAGCCGTTCTACGATTAACGGCTGCTCGGTCAAAGGTTGGGGCAAGCGTCAGCGCGCACAGAACCCGAAAATGACACCCGAGCGCTGCTCCAGAATCGGGCTGACGCTACATAACGGCGGCGGGTTCCAGCAGCTCGGTGATCCATCGGGCCTGCCGGGCGATCTCTTGCAGCTTCGCCTCGGGCACGGCCTGCCGCGCACGGGCGAAGTGGGTCAGGGTCTGCTGCTTGTGGCGCAAGATGCGCTGCCACTTGAGCAGGAACGCCGGGCTGCGTGCCTGCATCTGCAGCGGGCCGAAGTACAACTCCTCGGCGGTGTACGTCACCGCAGAGGCGCGCTCGGCGACGATGATTTCGTAGTCAAAGCGGTTTTCCCGCAGCAGTTCCTCGCAGAGGATGCGGTAACCGTTGTCCATCAGCCATTGGCGCAACGGCTGCTCGCCGCCGTTGGGTTGCAGGATCAGGCGTTCCTGGCCGCTCAGGTGCGCCTTGCCGCTGTCGAGGATGTCGCGGATCGTCTCGCCGCCCATGCCGCAGATGCTGATCGCCGTGATCCCATCTTCCGGCTCGATGGCCGCCAGGCCATTGGCCAGGCGCACGGTGATTCGCAGGTCTTGACCGCTTTCGCGCACGGTGCGTTCAGCCGAGTGGAACGGCGTCAATGCCACCTCACCGGCCACCGCCGATGCGATGACGCCCCGGCGCATCAACGCCACCGGCAGGTAGCCGTGATCCGAGCCGATATCGGCGAGGCGCGCACCGGCTGGCACATGCGCCGCCACGCGTTCCAGGCGCATGGACAATGTCTGTTCGTTCAACCGCAACCCCTTTTCACCACAAACGACCGGCACTTTGGCCGAATCGGGGCGCCATTCTGTCGAGCAACGCCGTGCATTTCAAATTCCTGCGACCGGGGCCATGGATCGCCCGGTGCCTTGGCGCTCGAAGCGAACATGAATCCGAGCACTTTCTGCCATTGCTGAGTCAGTTCGGCGGTGCAATCGGCCAGCAGCGCCTTACCTCAATTTCACAAAACCCTCAAAGCAACCGTTCAATGGCAGAATCTCCCCCACTTGATCGTTTTGGAGAACACCATGCTTCGTGCGTTTGAACGAAGACTCGACCCTTTTCCTCCTGACGAGGTACCACCACCACCCGCCGGTCTGGCTCGTTTCCTGTGGGCCTGTACCCGGGGCGCCCGCGGTTACATCCTTGCGCTTGCGTTGCTCAGTGCCTGTGTATCGATCTACGAAGCCTGGCTGTTTTCCTTCCTCGGTCAGGTCGTGGACCTGCTCTCGACCTGGCAGGCGGGCGGTGAAGCGGCGGCGCAGGAAAGTCGCGTGTTGTGGGGCATGGGCATCGTCATGGTGACCAGTGTCGGGCTGGTGGCGTTGCGCACCATGGTGCAGCACCAGATATTGGCGATTAACTTGCCGTTGCGGCTGCGTTGGGACTTCCATCGCCTGATGCTGCGGCAAAGCCTTTCGTTTTTCTCCGATGAGTTTTCCGGGCGAGTCACTACCAAGGTGATGCAGACGGCGCTAGCGGTGCGCGACGTGCTCTTCACCCTGATCGAGATCGCACCCGGGATCGGGGTGTATTTCATCGCGATCATCGCACTGGCCGGCGGCTTCGCGCTGAAACTGATGCTGCCGTTCGTTGCCTGGGTCGTGTTGTTCGGTCTGGCCATGCTGTACTTCGTACCCCGTCTGGGGAAAGTCGGGCAGGAACAGGCCAATGCGCGGTCGATGATGACCGGGCGTATCTCGGACGCCTACACCAACATCACGACGGTCAAACTGTTCTCCCACTCCAATCGTGAAGCGCACTTCGCGCGTGCCGCGATGGAGGATTTCAAGCAAACCGGCTTTCGCCAGATGCGTCTGGTCAGCCAGTTCGAGATCGTCAACCAGGCATTGGTGGTGGCGTTGATCATGGCAGCCGGTGGTTATGCCCTGTGGCTATGGCACCTGGGTGAGGTTGGCGCGGGTGCCGTGGCGGCAATCACCGCCATGGCGCTGCGGATCAATGGCATGTCGCACTGGATCATGTGGCAAATGACCTCGCTGTTCGAGAGCATCGGCACCGTACAGGACGGCATGGCAACACTGACCCTGGGCGCCAAGGTGCAGGATGCACCGGGCGCGGGCGCGCTGGTGACCTCTGGCGGCGCAGTCACCTTCGATAAGGTGAGCTTCAACTACAATGGCGAACGCCAGGTGCTCGACGGCCTGAGCCTGAGCATTCGCGCGGGCGAAAAAATCGGCCTGGTCGGCCGCTCTGGCGCTGGCAAATCCACGCTGATCAACCTGCTGCTGCGCTTCTACGACGTCGACAGCGGGGAGATTCGCATTGACGGCCAAAACATCGCACACGTGACGCAAGAAAGCCTGCGCGGCTCCATCGGCATGGTCACGCAGGACACCTCCCTGCTGCACCGTTCTATTCGCGACAACATCGCTTACGGCCGTCCCGATGCGACCGAGGCGCAAATTCGCAGCGCCGCGGCCAATGCCCAGGCCGATGGATTCATTAGCCAACTGAGCGACCGGCAAGGCCGTACCGGCTACGACACCCTTGTGGGTGAGCGCGGCATCAAGCTGTCGGGCGGCCAGCGCCAACGCGTCGCGATTGCCCGTGTGATGCTCAAGAACGCCCCGATCCTGCTGCTTGACGAGGCCACCAGCGCCCTGGACTCGGAAGTCGAAGTCGCCATTCAGGAAAGCCTCGATGAAATGATGCAGGGCAAGACCGTGATCGCTATCGCCCATAGGCTGTCCACGATTGCGGCCATGGACCGACTCATCGTCATGGATGACGGACGCATCATCGAACAGGGCACTCACAGCGAATTGCTTGGGAAGAACGGCGTCTATGCGCGGCTGTGGCAGCACCAAAGCGGCGGATTCCTGGGTGAGGACAAGGGTGTGTTCGAGGCGATGGATCAGGTGTGAGGGGGGAGGGTGAGCGTCCGGGCGAACTGTTGGTTGGCAACAGCCCGGACTGAATTCATCCCTCCGTTGGAGGTTGTGTCAGCGCAGACGCTCGCGAAGTGAAAGGGCTGGCCATCGCCGTGAGTCGGGGGGGTGTTATGACACCTGTTATTGAATTGATTACATTGCGTATCAACTGAAATACGCATCAGCGGCATTATCACAGGCGATCGCCACCCCTACAGTAGAGAGGACATTTTTCTCAGGGGCCTCCCATGATTCAGAGCATTATGAAAACTGCTTGCCTGACTACGTTTCTTGCCCTGTGTACAACCCTGTCGGTGGTTCAAGCACAACCATTGCCGCTCGGTAAAACCGGTGCTTTGTATAACGAAGACGTGGAGTGGCGTAGCTTTCCAGCGTTTCCGCAAGCAGTAAAACTGGCTGTACTGGTCGGTGATCCTGCCAAGCCAGGCCCCTACGTCGTGCGAGTCAAAGTACCGAATGGCACGAAGTTAATGCCCCATACCCATCCTGAAGACCGTATATACACCGTCATGTCCGGTGTGTTTTACATTGGTTTTGGGTCTGTGTTTGATCCGGACAAGTTGGTCGCTTATGGCCCGGGCAGTGTCGTGGTGCTCCCGGCTAACACGCCGCATTTTCACTGGGCCAGATCGGGGGAATATATTTCTCAGGTGTACGGAACAGGTCCGCTGGGGCTTGAGTACATTGACCGTCGTGACGATCCTCGTCATGCGTCAAAGTGAAGAAGAGGGGCAGGGCAGGCTCATCCCTTGGCCCGGTGACGCAAGCGCGAGTATGAAATCAGCATGCTGGTCAGCTCCTGCGTGAAAGTGATCTGAACCGCGCGATCAAGGGGCGTTCCCGTTGGACCGGTCGTCGGCCTTCAAAGGCCTGATCGACCTGAAAGCGCCGGCCGTAGTAGTGAGCACTTCCGATGCCATCGCATGCGACGTATAGTCTGACCTTGCAGTCCATCCGTCTTTGGCCACAGAGAACGCTCATGAAATCCACCGAAAAGACAGCCGCCCTCGACCTGAAGCTTTCCGACTTCCTGTGCTTTGCTGTCTATTCCTCTAACCTCGCTTTCGGCAAGGCATACAAGCCAATGCTTGAACGGCTCGGACTTACCTACACGCAATACATCACCCTTGTGGTGCTGTGGGAAGAAGACAACCAGACCGTTGGCAGCCTCGGCGAAAAGCTGTTCCTCGAATCCAACACCCTCACGCCGATCCTGAAGAAACTGGAGGCGATGGGTTATCTGCTGCGCCAGCGCGACCCGGAAGACGAGCGGCAGGTTCGCATCCGCCTCACAAGCGAGGGGCGAAAACTGCGTGAAGGCCTCACGGAAGAAGGCTTCCCGCAAACCGGTCTTGATCCCGACGAATTCGTGCAAATGCAGAAAGCCATTGTGAAATTACGGGACAACCTCATCCGTACTACGAAAGACAGGGAATAAGCCGTTTCGAATGGCTACTTCACTGCGCCTCCCTGCTTGATGTCACCGCAAAAAATATCGACGTTGCCACTCTCCGGAGCCGTTCGCACGACGATGGAATACTCGCTGGAAAGCAGGTCTTGCAGGGCGATCGGTGCACTTCTTGAGAACGACCAGCCGCGTACAGGTTCGCGCTGGGTGTTGACCTTGTCGTTCATTGCAAAGGCCACTGGCCCGGGTTGCTGGCAGGTGCCTTTATGGATGAAGCTGTAGAGACGCAAGGGCAAAGTCGCTCCGCTGGGAGCTCCCGTGATGAAGAAGCTGAGTCCGGTCTGTTTTTCCCAGCTTGTCAGCGTGACGTTGCCGATCTGCCCGGTGTTCTGTCGGGTGGCGACCAAGGGGACAGACACGCCATGGTCTGTTGAAGTGGCGCAGCCGAAAAGGCTTACGCTGATCATTAGGGTTGCAAGTGAGCATCTGAAGTTCATTGCCAACTCCTGCGTAAGAACTGCAATGGGTGATTAGCCGGTATAGAGCGAGGTGCTCGGGTTGCCTATCGGCCCCCCTGCAGCACCTCGCGCCAACCGATGCTTTGCAATCAGGCTTTGCTGGCGGCCAGAAAAGCGCCAAGGCGTTGTCCCATTTGCTCGCCCAAGGCTTGCAAGGCACTGAATGGGCGAACCATCACCTCGAATTCAACGATTTTTCCGTGTTCATTGAAGCGGATCATGTCGATACCCTTTAACTCTTTACCGTTCACTTTGGCGCTGAACTCCAGGACGACGCTCAAGCCGTCGGCCGTCGACAGTTCCCGGTGATAGGCAAAATCCTCAAATACGTTGACTACCGTGTTGAGAATCATCGATACCACGGCCGCTCCCGGGTAGGGCGTGTGGGCCATCGGTGAGCGGAATACTGCCTGTGGGTCCAACAACTCGGGCAGGGCGCTCAAGTCACCCTTGCGGATCATGTCGTGCCATTGCTTCAGGGAGTGTGCGGCGTTGGGGTGCAGGTTCAGCTCAGACATTTTCAACTCCTGTATTTTTGTTGTTCTGTAGAACGTTTCAGTGTTGCACATGCAGTGTCGCCCGATGGCTTGCTGCAAGACCCTGATAGTGCCGCCAAGATCGACTGGCGGCTATGCGAATGTACTAAAAGTAGCTCACGAAAAAGCCCGGCGGGTCAGGCCGGGCTTTTTGATGGGTACCGCTGTGAAGCCATTCATTCAGGCAACGCGGTTTTCGATCAGACGGTCGGAACCACCTTCGGCGACGCGGTTCTCGATCAGACGGTCGGAACCACCTTCGGCAACGCGGTTCTCGATCAGACGATCGGAACCACCTTCAGCTACGCGGTTTTCGATCAGGCGGTCAGAACCACCTTCAGCAACGCGGTTTTCGATCAGACGATCCGAACCACCTTCAGCCACACGACTTTCAATCAGACGATCCGAGCCGCCTTCAGCGACAACCGGGTGAGCAGAAGAAGCGGCGAAAGCGTTAACTGCAAAAACCGAGAAAGCGATGCTGAGAAGGATTTGGCGTTTCATGATGGTGTGCTCCGGGGTGTAGTTGTTTGGTATGGAGGCGATGTTACGCCCCGGAGTTTTTAAGAGAACTTCATTGAGTTAATGGTGACTATTGATGCAGTCAATGGCTGCCCGAGACTACCGTCGGCCTGTCACTGATCGGCGACACACAGCTCCCCGGTCGCGCGTATCAATGCCTGACCATGCAGTTGGTCCTTGATCAGGCCGGCGCGTGCCTCGCCCAGCCAGTTGGGGCAGTTCGGGTCTTTGCGATAGGGCGCGAACTCAGCGTATTGCTGCAACAGCCGGTTTTGCAGCTCATCCAGTTGGGGCCTGATCTGTTTGGCAAGGTCCGGCCGCGGTGTGTCAGGCGCCTTGCCGGCCGCCCGCCAATTGGCGAGCAGTCCGTATTGCACGAGCTTGTTGGCTTCAATCTGTGCGGCGATCAACTCGGCGACCTGTTCCGGGTCCAGTTTGCGTTTAACCGCCATCTTCCTGGCGTTAGCGATGACTTGCGCTTCTCGGGCACTGTCCTGGATGGGTTTGCCGCTGTCCCACTTGGCCAGCGCCACCAAATCACCAATGTTCAGTCGCTCATTCATCGTCACCAGCAGCGGTTGCAAACTCTCGGGCGCTGGGGAGGGCGTGCTCGCCTGTGCGCCGCCAGCGAGTAAACCGATCAGGGCGCAGGCCAGCAGTTGCGGGATGCGTGGGGAGTGGGGCATAAGCAAAACCTCGTCAGAACTCAGGACTCACACAATCAGGTGTTGTGTATCACACAGGTGCGCCAAGCATACAACGCCTGGAGCGCCCGCTGAGTCAGACTGAAACTCAGAACAAACATACTGATTTCAGTCTGCACTGTGCAGACTCATGGACAGTCAGGCTGCATGTTCATTTTTTGTAAGTGTTGTTGAAACAGGCCTTTCAGCCGGGCCGCAGACCCACTGGCGCGCGAGGTCAAAAGCTCAAGCGGGTGGACACCTGAGGTCGATGCGCCGGCCTCATTCGCCAATTGCCTGCTGATACCCGCCGCGTGTGGAAAGGACCCAACCGGACCGCAACCCCCTCGGTGATATGCTATTTCGTATCTACACCTCGCCCAGAGATCGCCCATGGATCGCTTGTCTACACTGTTGTCGCAGTTCGGCGTGCGCGCCAACCTCTTTTACAACGGCAAGCTTTGCGGCATGGCGTCTTACGACGGTGCTGACACGCGAGGTCATATTCACCTGCTTCAGGCCGGTGCCCTCACGTTGCAGGGGCTCGATCGCAAGGACTTGCTGCTGACTCGGCCCAGTCTGATTTTTCTGCCCCGACCACGCCGGCATCAACTGTTTGCCAATGAACCCGAAGGGGCTCAACTCCTGTGCGCATCAATGGAGTTCGAGGGTGGGGTCGATAACCCGCTGTCGGCTTCGTTACCCGACCTGCTGGTGCTGCCCCTGGATGAGCTACCGATGCTGGCCGACACGTTGAGATGGATGTTCGTTGAGGCGGCGGGCGGACATTGCGGCAGGGAGGCTGCGCTGGATCGCTTGTTCGAATTGCTGATCATCCTGTTGTTTCGGCATCTGCTCGACCACCACCAGTTGCACACCGGAATGATGGCCGGGCTGGCCGATTCACGATTGGCGCGCTCCCTGGTCCAGATTCAAAACGCACCGCATCGTCCCTGGTCGATTGCCGAGCTTGCGAGCGAGTCAAACATGTCGCGCGCGGCCTATGCCGTGCATTTCCGGGCCGTCATCGGGCAGACACCGGCCGATTATCTGTTGAGTTGGCGTATCAGCCTGGCGCAAAAGCGTCTGCGTGAAGGGCGACCGATCACGCTGATCGCCGCCGAGGTCGGTTATGAAAGTCCTTCGGCGCTTGCCCGCGCTTTTCGTCGCAAGACGGGCTACAGCCCCCGGGACTGGATGAAGGATTCGGCAGGAGAGGCTGATGGGGAAATGGCCTGAAAACCTCGAGCGGTTTCAGGCCATTCCTGGAGGACAAATCATCGGTTCAACGCGATTCCAGTGCAGTCAGAGAATGGCCGGCCACGAAAACCGAAGCGGCAAGCAAGCCGATATCCTTCAGGAGAAACTGACCAGGTGCAACCGAAATGGCCGGGAAACCGAGGCCGGGTTCAATCACGCCAGGTGTCGACAACATGAAGCTCAAGGTCGTGAAAAACAATCCGGCAGACAACGCACCCCCGATCAATGAAAGCTTGGGTGACAGCAGGCGCCCCGCAATAAGGAGTCCGATCGAGACTTCCAGGATACCGAGCAGACTGGAGAACGTATCCACACTGAAAATGTTGTAGACCCAACCGAGGAAAGGGCTGTTGCTTACCAACGGGACCAGGCCCTCGGCTTCATAGTGCGTGAACTTCATGCCGCCGAACCAGAAGTAAATGATGGCCAGAGCAACGTAAGCACCGTAGGTGCCGATCGCCGTGGTTCTAACCCCGAGCGATGCTTTCTGAGTGACGCCGGACGTTCTGCAGTTCTCATTGTTCAAGGTAGTCATGATTCAGGCTTCCAATAATGTGGGGATTCAAACCCAGCGCGGTTTACGTTGGGAGTGGACACAGTGTTGCCTTTGATCCCACGCTCTTGGCTTCTGAACGTATTGAGAACTGTGCAGATCGTCTTGACTCACTTCAGGTCTTGAAAAGAGGAGGGCGGCTGGACCATCGCGTCCCGGCGCCTGCCCATGACACTGGCCAGCCTGTTGCTGTCCCTGGAAATGATCTTCGCGACCTGCCTGGGGCTGCTGTTGTGTTTACCGGGCACTCGGTGCCGGAGGGGCATCGCACTGATTGTGGTGGGAGCCGTCACAGCGATCATTTGGACAAAGCGACCGCCATGGCGAATTCCCCAACGCTGTATTCACGAGTCATGTCCGTCGCTGACAGGCGCATGGTGTGCCATCAGCTCAGCGACCCAATCGATGAACACGCGCAGTTTGATACTGATATGCCGATTTGGCGGAAATGCCACGTAGATGGGCATCGGATCGAGTTTCCAGTTCTCGAACAGGGGCACTAACTCGCCGCGTGCTTCGAAGGTCTTGGACATGTACTTTGGCAGCCAAAGCACGCCCAGTCCGGCAAGGCCGGCCGCGAGGTAGGCATTGCCATCGTCGACTGCCAGCGCGTAGCGACCTTTGATTCGGACACTCTCAACGTCGTTGTGCAGGGCATAGGGCACGGCTTTGCCGGTGCGCGCCCACAGGAAACCGACGATACGGTGATGCGAATCTTCCAGCTCCCGCGGATGCGCAGGCGTACCGACGCGTGCCAGGTAGCTGGGCGCTGCAAAAACACCAAGCTGGAGGTCGCCTACTCGTCGGGCCATTAACGACTGATCCGTCAGCTCGCCGCCGCGCACCACGCAATCGACGTTCTCATCAATCATATCCACGATACGATCGCTGACGCCCATGTCGATCTGGATGTCTGGGTACCGCTCGTAAAACGCAGGCAACGCGGGTACGAGAATCATGCTGGCCAGCGGGCTTGGCACATCCACTCGCAACCGGCCCCTGGGCAGCGTCGAGGCGCCGGACAGGCTGGTCTCGGCGTCGTCCATGTCGGCCAGCAATTGAAGCACTCGCTCGTAATAAACGGCACCGTCGGCGGTGACGTTGACTTTGCGAGTCGTGCGGTTAAGTAATTTGACGCGCAACCGTGCCTCAAGCTGCTGGACCAGTTGTGTCACGGTGGTCTTGCTCATGTGCAGTGTTTCGGCTGCCTTGGTGAAGCTGCCCGCTTCCACCACTCGAGCAAATGCCTGCATTGCATCAAAACGGTCCATTGCTGCCCCGGCTATCGATCAGATTGTTTGGATTTCACAAACAGTGATAGCTACGGTTGCTTGTTTATCGCCCAGGCACAAGTCCTTACAGTCTCGACATCGTTTGTTCCGGGTCTGCGTAGACCCATTGATGGAGGCACCTATGACACAGCGTGATGTTGTTTTTCCACCCGGACGCCAGGCGCTTTATGAGCGCAATCGCTATTCGCCGGCTATCAAGTCCAATGGTTTCTTATTCGTGTCGGGACAAGTCGGCAGTAACGAAGACGGCTCGCCCGAACCCGATCTGGAGGCCCAGGTTCGACTCGCGTTCAACAATTTGAATGCAATCCTGGGCGCTGCCGGTTGCACCTTCGACGATGTGATTGACGTCACCGTCTTCATCGTCGATCCCGAATCAAAGTTCGAGACGATCTGGAAGGTTCTGCCAGAGTTCTGGGGTAACGCGCCGCACCCGACGCTGACCGGCGTCGGCGTCACGTGGCTCTACGGTTACCAGTTCGAGATCAAGGTGATCGCCAAGCTTCCAGAAACCACGGGATGACCTGAGATCTGACGTATCGACAGCTCGCCCGTGGTTGCTTTACTGAAACGCAATTTTCGTCCCGATCCTGACAGTCAAACTTGCTCTTAGGCCCCATTGTGTGTCCGGGGCTGAGCGGCCAATTGCGAGCGGGGCGTCAAGATGGCCAAGGCAACCGCCACGATGAAAAGCGCCGGCACGTCACCTGCCAAGTGCCCCATTTGCCCCGGCTGGGTGAGCGCCTGGACGGTCATGATTCCTCCGTGAACGGCGCTAGACCATACGGTGAACCAGATTAGGCTCAGATTGGCTAATGGGTCGCGTGCGGCCAGGATCAAGAACACCCCAAGTGTGGCGTAGAGGCCAACGATCATCATCGGGTAGTCCGAGTGACCGACGTGCCAGGCCCAGCCGGACGGCCAGAACAACATCAGTGGGTAGAGCGCAAGGCACGCGAGGCCAGCCAAAACTAGAACGACGCGCAAATACCTGAGGCGATCGACTACGGTCATGGCGGACTCCTTTTTGGGCCTAACTCTAAGTTGACCTCAAGTGGGGTGATAACACCTTCACGGGCTTGGTCGACTACATTCCTTGCTCTGTCATCTTGCCTGGCTAGACCGGGCATTGTGACTGTCGGGCGACCGCTGAAGGGGGTTATACACCATGGTCGGAAAGCCCCATCTGCTCAATCAGTTCCGGCAGTAGACCAAGCATAGCTATTCATTAGCTATCGCTTCGTCCACCGGTTGAATCCACAGCCGATAGCTGCCCGTCATGAAGTCAGAAATCGACCCATAGCTGCCGGTGAGCGTCGGCAGATTAGCTGATAGCTATATTTCGAGAAATTATAGATCCGGCTATAGGCGGTCTTGTGGTTGGCTGCTTGAATATGCTTACCGATGAGTCGATTTGGTAATTACTTGTTTGGCTGCATATCAAACCTACGCTTTGTTGAAGAAACCAGCAGTCTGGGCAAAGTCGACGAAACGCTTGTTCGCCAGGGAAAGGTATTCGTTCGCTCGCCAACATAACCTGAAGCTCATGGTCTGGGCTGGTTTGAACGGCACTCCAACGATCCCCGGCTCGCGTTCCTGTACTGAGCGCAGGAGCGTGGATATCCCCATTCCGTCGAACGTCGCTTTTGTCACAAGGGATACAAAATTGCTTTGCAGTGCAATCCGATAGCTGATGCCAGAGGCCTTACAGAAGGCATCGAGCAGATGGCGTTGCAGGAATGTCTGATCGAACACCACCATCTCTGCGCCTTGCAACTGATGGGCTTCGAGGTGAGGCTCAGTAGCCAGTGAATGATCCTCCCTCATGCACAGCACCATCTCGTCGTTGCCAAGCAGCACCGATTCCCATGCGCTTCCCACTCGCCGAGATTCGAGTAATGCCACGTCGATTTCGCGATTTTCGAGGCGCTGGCTAATCGCGTCCGCGCTGCCTTCTATGACGGTCATCACGATTCCGGGGTACTCACGCCGAAAGGCGCTGAGCAGATCCGGGACATAGTTGATCCCGAACATCGGTGGTACGCCCAACTTTATTTCGCCACTGTGCAGTTGAGCCATGTCACGCAGTTCCTGGCGTGCCATGTCCAGCTCCAACAGCGCCAGTTCGACACGGCCCAGAAAGCATTGCCCTTCAGCCGTGACCGTGATTTGTCGTGGCGCACGGTTGAAAAGGATGACGTCCAACTCTTCCTCAAGGCGAGTCACGGCCATGCTCAATGCAGGCTGGGCGATATGAAGCGTGTGTGCTGCCTTGGTAAAGCTGCCTTGACGGGCTATTTCGACACAGCATCTGAGCGCTTTCAAATTCACTTCCGGGCACTCCATTTTCTGAGTTCACATCACACTTTGTGATGAAACTGATCATAACAATATATTTCACATGATGAGTAAGCGTTCCTAGTATGGCGACACAGCATTCCCGTTCCCTACGCAACCCGGAATATGACGCCATGCCTTTTGACGATGATTTGCCTTCCAATGCCCCGAAAGATTCGAGTGAAACCTCAGGCCTTCGCCGAGGCCTCACCAACTATGGAGACAAAGGCTTTTCGCTGTTTCTACGAAAAGCGTTTATCAAAGGATCGGGTTACACCGACGGTGCGCTTGAGAAACCCGTCATCGGCATCGCCTCCACCGGTAGTGCATACAACCCCTGTCACGGAAACATGCCCCAACTGGTGGAAGCGCTGAAGCGTGGTATCCAGCACGCTGGTGGCTTGCCAATGGAATTTCCAACGATCTCGATCGGCGAAAGCTTTTCGGCGCCCACTAGCATGTACCTGCGCAATCTGATGTCGATGGACACTGAGGAAATGCTTCGAGCTCAGCCTATGGATGCAGTCGTCCTGATCGGTGGCTGCGACAAAACCGTTCCAGCGCAGTTGATGGGCGCCGCCTCCGCAGGTATCCCCGCCATCCAGTTGATTACCGGTTCAATGCTCACGGGCAGTCACCGGGGTGAGCGGGTAGGGGCGTGCACTGATTGCCGTCGCTACTGGGGTAAATTCCGCGCCGGCGAAATAGACAGCGTTGAAATCGCCGACGTTAACAGCCGTCTGGTGGCGAGCGTGGGGACCTGCTCGGTGATGGGCACCGCCAGCACAATGGCCTGTATCGCTGAAGCACTTGGTATGACCGTGCCGGGTTGCGCGACACCCCCAGCCGTTACGTCGGATCGCATGCGGATTGCGGAGGAGACCGGCACTTGCATCGTCGACATGGCTCGCCAACGCCGAACCATCGACAAGATCCTGACCCCGGCTGCTTTCGAGAATGCCATGCGTGTGCTGTTGGCCATTGGTGGATCCACCAACGGTATTGTCCACCTCACTGCCATTGCCGGACGCATGGGACTGGAAGTGGATTTGGCCGCCTTGGACCGGATGAGCCGTGAGACGCCAGTACTGGTGGATCTCAAGCCTTCTGGCACCCAGTACATGGAGGATTTTCACGATGCCGGCGGCATGACCACGCTGCTGCGTGAACTAAAACCCTTACTCAACCTTGAAGCGCTGACCGTTACCGGGCGGACCTTGGGCGAAGAACTCGAACGAGGCGAACCGGCCTTCAATCAAAATGTAGTGCGCCCATTTCTGCAGCCCATCTATCCCCAGGGAGGCATTGCAGTACTTCGAGGCAACCTGGCGCCTGGCGGTGCAATCATCAAGCAATCGGCGGCTGACGCAGGTTTGATGGAGCATGAAGGCCGTGCCGTGGTTTTCGAAAACATGGAGGACCTCGCCGCCCGCATCGACAGCGATGAACTGGACGTCACTCCCGAGGATGTCCTGGTGCTCAAGAACATTGGCCCAAAGGGCGGACCGGGTATGCCAGAGGCGGGCTATATACCCATCCCGCAAAAACTGGCCAAAGCCGGCGTGAAGGACATCATCAGAATTTCCGATGGACGCATGAGCGGTACGGCATTCGGCACCATCGTTCTTCACGTCACCCCCGAAGCGGCGGTGGGCGGTCCGCTTGCCTATGTCCAGAACGGAGATCGCATTCGTCTCAGCCTGTCGAATCGGGAGATATCGGTGCTGATCTCGGATGAGGAAATGCGCCGCCGTTCTGAAGCCAGACCGGTAGTGATACCGACTGGCGATCGTGGCTACCACAAGTTGTTCCTGCAATCGGTCACTCAAGCTGACACCGGTGTGGATTTTGATTTCTTGCAGGCCACGACCCTCAGTGGCGCTGTTCCGCGTACATGATCGAATCAGGGAAATTCAACATGAAAATGGCATTCATCGGGCTTGGCCAAATGGGCAGGCCCATGGCAATCAACCTGCTGCGTTCTCACCCCGGCTTATTGGTCAATACGGCCAGTGGCCGGGCCTACGCCGAGTTGGAACGGCTGGGAGCGATAGCGACTGACGATCGCCGCGCCCTGGCCGACTGCGACCTGGTGTTTTTGTCACTGCCCGATGATGAAGTGGTCGATCACTTCCTGTTTGGTGCCGAAGGTATCGCGCAATGGATGTGTCCCGGCAGCATCGTCGTCGATACCAGCACGATCAGTTATGCGCAAACCCTGAGCATCGAAACGAAATTGGCCGCACTGGGTATTCGTTTTCTGGACGCCCCGGTTTCCGGCATGGCTTCTCGCGCTGTTGACGGGACATTGACTGCGATGTGTGGCGGTAGCGAGCAGGTATTCAACGAGGTCGCCCCTTACCTGGAAAAAATGGCCTCCAATATTCTCTACATGGGCGCGGCGGGTGCGGGTCAACTGGCCAAGCTCATCAATCAACTGTTGTTCGATATTAACTGTGCGGCGATTGCTGAAATCTTGCCGATGGCCGTCAAGCTTGGCCTTAACGCAGAGAAAGTGGCTGCGATCGTGAACAGCGGAACTGGGCGTAGTTACGCCTCGGAGTTTTTCGTGCCGCATATTCTGGCTGGCCGGTTCAGCAGTGGATACCCGCTTAAACATGCCTACAAGGATCTCATCAGTGGCGCCGGGTTGAGCGCGAAGATGGGCATTCCGCTACCGGTGCTATCCGCCGCCACGGCGACCTACCAGACCGCCGTCCTCCAAGGCCATGGCGACAGTGACAAGGGCGCGATGATCAAAGTGTATGAGCGGCTGCTGGGCGTGGAGTTTCGCGCTGCAGCCCCGTCAGCAGATGGCTCCACCGCTCATCTTCAGTAACCCGGCACTTTCTAAAGAGAAACCATCGTGGAAAATTCATCTTCAAACAAAATTCCGGCAACGCTGATTCCAGGTGATGGTATCGGGCCGGAAGTGGTCGAGGCGGTTGTTCGGGTTCTGGACGCGCTGGGAAGCCCTTTCGATTGGGATGTCCAAGTGGCGGGGATGGCCGGAATCGCAGCCGTGGGCGATCCACTGCCGAACGCGACCCTGGACAGTATCCGTGCACGCAAGCTGGTGCTCAAAGGTCCGCTGACGACGCCTGTCGGCGAAGGTTTCCGCTCATCCAATGTGCGACTGCGCGAAACGTTTGAATTGTTCGGCAATGTCCGTCCTGCCAAGACGCTGATCCCGGGACGATATGAGGACATCGATCTGGTACTCATTCGGGAGAACCTGGCGGGTTTCTACGTCGCTAATGAGTATTACATCCCGGTGGGTAACGATCCTCGGGCGATCGCCGTTTCCAGTGGCATCAACACCCGTGAAGGCAGCGAGCGCATTGCGCGGTTTGCCTTTGAGTACGCCATTAAAAATGGCCGTAAGAAAATCACGGTCGTGCACAAGGCCAACATCCTCAAGAAGCTGACGGGGTTGTTCCTTGAAGCCGCTCGGGAAGTCGCAAAGGAGTACGAAGGACGGGTCGAGATAGAGGACATGATCGTGGATGCCTGCGCCATGCAACTGGTGCTCAACCCTTGGCGTTTCGACATGTTGCTTTGCACCAACTTGTTTGGCGACATTCTCTCCGACCAGTTGGCAGGTCTGGTGGGCGGTCTGGGCATGGCGCCTGGCTCCAACTTTGGCACCGATACCGCAATTTTCGAAGCTGTCCATGGTTCTGCACCGGATATCGCCGGCATGGGTATCGCCAACCCGATTTCGTTGATGCTGGCCGCGGCCATGATGCTGACTCATGTTGGCCTGGAACAAGACGCACAGCGGCTGCGTGTCGCCATCGACGAAACCTTGAATATCGACAATGTACGGACTCGGGACCTGAAAGGTCTGGCCTCCACACTCGAATTTGCTGACGCCGTCTGCCAACGACTGCGCGCTCAATAATCAGGAGATCAATATGCCAACTTCTCTTTTTGATCCAAACGCTACCGCAGCGGTTTTGTTGAATGCGTGGCGCAGTGGCGAGCTGTTGAACCTGCTGCCTGCTGAAGTCAAACCGGAAACGCTTGAACAGGGTTATGACGCACAGGACGAGCTATTCAAATTGGCCGGCGGTACTCAGGCGGGCTGGAAACTTGGCGTGGGCAGCCCCGCTGCGATGCGCGCCGCGAAATTGTCACGGCCTCTGGTAGGACAGCTCGAAAGAGCGCGCCTGCATGGGACTGGCATTCACCTGCAACTGCCTGACGATACGCCGGTGACGATCGAGTGCGAAATTGCTTTTGTCCTGGATCGGGACCTGCCTCCTGTGATTGGCAGAACGGTCAACGCTGAGGACATCCGCTCCACTTGCGTGACCTTTGAGGTGGTGCGCTCGCGCTTCACCGACCGCAAAACAGTCGGTTGGCCAAGCTTTGCTGCGGATAACGTCGGTTTTGAAGCGCTGGTCGTAGGCAAGTCGATTTGCGAAGGCATCGACCTGCACGCCATGCGCGAACTGGCGGAAACGGCCGTCGTCAATCTGGACGGTTTACCCAGGGCAAAGGGTCTGTTTGGTGACACGGCTACAGATCCTCTGAGTTCGCTGGCTGCCCTCTACCAGCATGCCGCCGAGCGGGGCGTGACCCTGCGTGCCGGTCACCTGGTGTCGACTGGAGCCATGTGCGAGCCCTTCGATATCAAAGGGCCCGGTCATGTCCTGTCGGTGAGTTACTTCAATAAAGAGCTGACGTTCTCCCTGTGAAACTCAGGACGCATCAGTCATAGCGCAAGCCACTGCATTGACGGCGAAACTTGTCCAGGCCGTTACCTGGCTGGATAAGCGCCGCCGATCGATGCTCGCCATTAGAACGTGGTTGTTCACTGAATTATCGAAGAGCGTAAAAAAATGAAAGCTGCTGAGCTGGTTGTGCGCTGTCTGGAAAACGAGGGTGTTGAATATGTATTCGGCATCCCCGGCGAAGAAAACCTCGACCTACTGGACTCGCTGTCTCGTTCGCCGATCAAGCTGATTCTGACGCGCCACGAGCAGCCCGCTGGCTTCATGGCCGCCACTTACGGTCGTCTCACGGGCAAGACCGGTGTCTGCCTCTCGACGCTTGGCCCGGGTGCCACCAACCTGGTAACCGCCGGAGCCTATGCCTATCTGGGAGGCATGCCGATGCTGATGATCACAGGTCAGAAGCCTATCAAAAAATCAAAGCAGGGCCGTTTCCAGATTCTCGACGTCTGCGGGATGATGGCGCCCCTGACCAAGTACACCCATCAACTGGCTTCCGCCGATAACATTCCGTCGCGTATCCGTGAAGCTATCCGGCTGGCCGAAGAAGAAAAGCCAGGATCGGTGCACCTGGAGCTGCCTGAAGATATCGCCGCCGAAGACACCGACAGCACGCCCATTGCGCCAAGCCTCAGCCGTCGCCCGGTGGCCGAAGCGAAATCGATCCGTGCCGCGGTTGCCAAGTTGCAAGCCGCACGCAGTCCGGTGTTGGTCATCGGCGCCGGGGCTAACCGCAAGTCGACTGCCCGGGTGTTGCTTCAACTGATAGCGAAAACCGGCATTCCGTTCGTAACGACGCAGTTGGGCAAGGGGGTCGTCGACGAACGCCACCCGCGTTTTTTGGGCAATGCGGCGTTGTCGGCCAATGACTTCGTCCACCGTGCGCTGGAGTCGGCTGATCTCATCGTCAACATCGGCCATGACGTGATTGAAAAGCCGCCTTTTTTTATGGTTCGCGGTGGCACCGAAGTGATCCATGTCAGTTTCCGGTCTGCCGAAGTCGATCCTGTGTATTTCCCTCAGATCGAGGTGGTGGGGGATATTGCCAATGCGATCTGGGAGATAAACGAAGCACTTGTCCCCCAGCCGACCTGGGATTTCAAACGGCTGCTGGCTATTCGCGAAGCCAACGAGGCCCACGTCGCCGAAGGCGCCACCGACGATCGTTTTCCGGTTTACCCGCAGCGACTGGTCGCGGACCTGCGCCACGTCATGCCGGCCAACGGCATCGTTGCCTTGGACAATGGTATCTACAAAATCTGGTTTGCCCGCAACTACAAGGCCTACATGCCGAACACCGTATTGCTGGATAACGCATTGGCAACCATGGGAGCCGGTCTACCTTCGGCGATGGCGGCACGCCTCGTCTATCCCCAGATTCCGATTGTTGCGGTGTGTGGCGATGGTGGATTCATGATGAACAGCCAGGAGCTTGAAACCGCCGTGCGTTTGAAGATGAATCTGGTGGTCATCATCCTGCGCGACGACGCTTACGGAATGATTCGCTGGAAGCAGGCACAGATGGGGTTTGAGGATTTTGGTCTGGACTACGGAAACCCGGACTTCGTGCTCTACGCCCAAAGCTACGGTGCCTTTGGCCACCGGGTTAACAGCGCAGCCGCTTTCGCGCCGTTGGTACAGCACTGCCTGGAGACTCCCGGTGTGCATGTGATCGACTGCCCGGTCGACTATTCGGAGAACGACCGCATCCTGCATCAGGAGATCAAGGCGTTAAGTGCGGCGGTATGAAATCGCTCCTCGTAACGCAAACCTCAGGGACCCCGGCCCTCCAACAAGAAGAGAACGTCATGCAGCTCAAAGATGCTTCCCTGTTTCGACAACAAGCCTATGTGGACGGCATCTGGATCAATGCCGACAACGGCGCCACGTTTGCCGTGGACAATCCAGCCAATGGAAAGACGCTTGGTACGGTTCCCGGGTTGGGGCGTATCGAGACTCAACGCGCCATTGATGCGGCCCAACGCGCATTGCAAGGTTGGCGTTCGCTGACCGCAAAAGAGCGCTCAATCAAGTTGCGTCGCTGGTACGAGCTGGTGCTTGAGAACCAGGATGACTTGGCCCTGCTCATGACCCTTGAGCAGGGAAAACCGCTACTGGAGGCCAAGGGCGAGATTATCTATGCCGCTTCGTTTCTAGAGTGGTTTGCCGAAGAGGCCAAGCGGGTCTATGGCGATACGATTCCAGGACATCAGGCCGACAAACGCCTCCTTGTCATCAAACAGCCGATCGGTGTCACCGCCGCGATTACCCCGTGGAATTTTCCAGCGGCGATGATCACCCGCAAAGCGGGGCCGGCGCTGGCGGCCGGATGTACGATGGTGGTCAAGCCTGCCAGTCAGACACCGTTCACGGCACTGGCGCTGGCCGAATTGGCGGAGCGCGCTGGCATCCCCAAAGGTGTGCTCAACGTTGTCACGGGTTCGGCCACTGAGATTGGTGCCGAGCTGACTGAAAACCCCATCGTGCGCAAGATTTCCTTTACTGGCTCTACTGAAATTGGCTCCAGGTTGATGGCGCAGAGCGCACCGACGTTGAAGAAGTTGTCCCTTGAGTTGGGGGGGAATGCGCCCTTCATCGTCTTCGATGACGCTGATTTGGACAAAGCCGTGGAAGGCGCCATTGCTTCTAAGTATCGCAATGCGGGGCAGACGTGTGTCTGCGTTAACCGACTGTATGTGCAGGACGGCGTTTACGATGCGTTCTGCGAAAAACTAAGGGTTGCCGTCGCGAAACTGAGGGTCGGCAACGGTCTGGACGAAGGCGTAAGCGTCGGCCCTTTGATTGATGCCAAGGCCGTCGCGAAGATCAAAGAGCACATTGATGACGCTGTGAGCAAAGGCGCCCGGATCGTTGCGGGTGGACAGGCCCATTCCAAGGGTGGCGGCTATTTTTTACCGACCATTTTGGTGGATGTCCCTAATAGCGCAAAGGTCGCCAGGGAAGAGACTTTTGGCCCACTTGCGCCGCTGTTTCGCTTTATGGATGAAGCGGAGGTCGTCGACTTGGCGAATGATACTGAATTTGGCCTGGCTTCCTACTTCTATGCCCATGACCTGTCCCGTGTGTTTCGCGTTGCCGAAGCGCTGGAGTACGGCATGGTCGGCATTAACACCGGGCTTATCTCAAACGAGGTCGCACCCTTCGGTGGAGTAAAAGCCTCCGGGCTGGGTCGTGAGGGCTCCAAGTACGGGATCGAGGAGTACCTAGAGATCAAATACATTTGCTTGAGCATTTGAACAAGCAGCCTGCTCACTTGATGACACTGAACTGCATAAAACAAACATAACAACATGCGAGGTTTTCCCATGATCCACGTCTTGCCATCCAGCGCGGCACCTCCGCCATAGCCTGACCCGCTTCCCCCAGAAACCGTCTTCAGAACGGCCAGATGTGGCCGCTGGGGACTCTGTGCGCCTAATAAAAAAAGAGAGTCCGGCCATGTTGGCAATCCTCGGCTTTTCAATGGTTATCTGCTTCATGTACCTGATTATGACGAAGCGCCTGTCGGCGCTAATTGCCTTGATCATCGTTCCTATCGTTTTTGCCGTTCTGGGAGGTCACTACACAGGACTGGGATCAATGATGCTGGATGGGGTAAAGACATTGGCCCCTACAGGTGTCATGTTGACGTTCTCAATCCTTTATTTCGGCATCATGATCGACGCCGGGCTTTTCGATTCGCTGGTACGCAATATTCTAAAGTTGGTGAAAGGTGATCCGCTGAAAGTGCTAGTGGGTACCGCAATACTCACCATGCTCGTGTCTCTGGATGGCGACAGCTCCACGACGTACATGATCGCCTGCGCAGCATTTTTGCCACTTTACCAGCGCCTTGGCATGAATGTTCTCGGCCTGACTTGCATACTTAGCATCGCTACCGGAATCATGAATATCTCACCATGGGGAGGCCCTACAGCACGTGCTGCCGCCGCGCTGCACGTGGACGCGCTGGAGATATTTCTCCCGATGATTCCTGCCCTGCTGATTGCCGCGGCGACCCTGGTGTTCACCGCTATTGTTCTCGGCCGCCGCGAGCGTGCTCGACTTGGCGTTATCCATCTGGAGGATTTCCATAACGGCTCGTTGGCCTTGGGGCATGGTTCGGCAGAAGAGTGTGAAAAACTTCGACGTCCCAAAATGTTCTGGCCCAATTTGATCGTTACGCTCGTATTGATTGCCTGCCTCGTCGTCGGTGCAATGCCAATCCAGATATTGTTTATGGTGGGGTTTGCTATCGCGATAGTGATCAACTACCCAAGGATTGAACAACAGAGGGAGCGGATTGCTGCCCACGCCTCGAATGTATTGGCGGTGACTGCGCTTATATTCGCGGCGGGCATATTTACGGGGATTCTGTCGGGTACAGGCATGGTCGATGCCATGGCTAAAAGCTTGCTTAGTATCATCCCTGACAGCTTTGGTCCTTTTCTTGCGGTGTTCACCGCGCTGATCAGCATGCCTTTGACGTTCTTCATGTCCAATGATGCCTTTTACTTCGGCATCCTGCCTGTGATCGCCCACACCGCCGCTCAATATGGCATCACGCCTTTGGAGATTGCTCGTGCCTCCATAGTGGGTCAACCCGTGCACTTGTTGAGCCCGTTGGTTCCTGCTCTCTATCTACTGATTTCCTTGGCGAAAGTCGATTTGGGTGACCACCAGCGCTTTGCACTGAAGTGGGCAATTCTTTCCAGTTTGAGCCTGTTGGCTGGCGGACTTCTATTCGGCGCCTTTCCGCTTTACCACTTGAGTTAGAAGACAATCCGACGCCCAAAGCGATCTGCTCGAAGTACTTGGGTTTAAAAATCATGCTCGCTGCGCCGCAGCCAGGAGTTTCCAGTTGATTGAGTTCTTGAATTTGCCAGGTCCTTGGCTGGCGATCGGGCAAATCATAGCCATTGACATTATGTTGGGGGCTGACAATGCCGTGGTTATCGCCATGGCTTGTCGAAATCTCCCCAGGCATCTAAGAAGCAAAGCCGTCGTCTCCGGCGTGGCGGGGGCCATTGTGCTGCGCATCGTCATGCTCTTCTTTGCCATGCAGTTGTTGGCACTTCCAGGCTTGAGAATCGTCGGGGCGATCTTACTTTTATGGATAGGGATCAAACTGATCACGGCAGAGGAGGATCACTACGATTCTATCAAGGGGACTGTCTTACTTCTGAATGCGATAAAAACGATTGTCATTGCCGACGCTGTCATGTCTTTGGACAACGTCTTGGCTATAGCGGGCGCCGCGGGAGGGGATATGTTCATCGTCTCACTTGGAGTATTGATCAGCATCCCCATCATCGTCTGGGGCAGCGGGTTTGTTCTCGATTTGATAGAGCGATTTCCGCAGGCGGTCCTATTTGGCGCCGGGTTGCTCGGGTGGATCGCTGGCGGCATGGCAAGTTTGGACACCTTGGTGCAACCAAGCATGAACGCGGATAAAACCCTGTACTACGTTGCTTCAAGCATTGGCGCCGTTTTCGTTGTTTGCGTGGGATCTTTCTACGCCCGAATCAGGCCGAAAACTGGCTAGGAAGAGTGTCCACCGCTCCGACAAACGCAATACGTCGCCGTTAATAATCAACAATACGAGAGCTTTATGAACAACAACTTGCCTATCGATCATAGTACTAACGTTTTAATCGGTCGGCGTCTGCCCGCGATTTCATTGCCATGTACAACGGGCATGGATATCGATTTGACCAGCCTTTCAGGGTGGTGCGTGATTTTCATCTACCCCCGAACCGGAAATCCCAACGAGACGGCACCTGAGGGGCTTTCGGAAATTCCTGGCGCCAGAGGTTGTACCCCTCAGGCATGCGGGTTCAGAGACAGTCGCGATCAACTGGTCGATTCAGGCTTCTTGAATGTGTTTGGACTTTCTACTCAGGCAAGTGCGTACCAGCAAGAATTCGTACAGCGTATGAGTCTCAACTACTCGTTACTCTCTGACCCCCATTGCAAGTTGGCATCAAGCTTAGGGCTGAAAACCTTTGTTGTGGAGGGACTAACATTTTACGCCCGAATAACGCTAATCATTCATGATGGTCTTGTTGTAAAAACATTTGAGGACATTCAGGACCCCGGTGCCAATGCAACCGAGGTGCTTACGTGGGTTGCCCAAAGCGGAGAAGCCTGAGGGGAACTTATTTTCGGTTCACCAGACGATCGAAAAGCTGGCATGTAGAGGATATTCCGAGGATGTGCCTAACCGTGATCTGCACTTGGATACGGGCTCCTTTTGGCCGATTGCAGTCTGTCGGCAAGAGCAACTTCTGCCCGAAACATCCATCAGCTTTACCGCCGGGCCTGTCGAGCCTCCGACCGAACCACCATCCAGATGCCGACCTCGGACACTGCCATGCCTGACACCATCTGCCATGACAACGGTTCGTTGAACATTGCCTAGACCCAAAGCATCGTGACGGGCGGGCTCAGGTACAAGACGCTGGCCACTCGTGTGGCTGTCGCCCGGCGCAGGCATAATATCCAGCGGCTTGAAGCGGTGGCCGGCGGGCGATTGCTGAACCGCGATAACCAATCGGTGTCCTTGACCGCACTGGGCAAGCGTTTGCTTTTGTCGACGACAGAACTGCTGAGCACCCATGACCGGGTGCTGGCCGACCTGCATGGAAGCCACCTGGCAGGACGCATTACCCTGGGTGTCCCCGACGAATACGCCGCCCATGTCATCCGCGACATCCTGCCGACATTCGCCGCTGCCTGGCCCAACGTGGTGCTGGAGTTGAAGACAGCCCCCAGTGATTCGCTGCGTGACCAGGTCCAGCGTGGAAAGCTTCAGGCCGCGGTGATTGCCCAAGCCAGGGGGCAGCTGACCATGCAGGCGCAATTTCTCGTCGCCACCACGCCGATCTGGGTGGGGCCGGCAAACAAGTCGCTGGCCTCGATGGATCCGCTGCCACTGGCCGTGCATGCGGCGCAATGCCCTTATCGGCAAGCCATGGTGGCATCACTCAAACAAAGCGGCCGCCGGTGGCGCGTGGTGCTGGACAGTCCGTCCAACCAGGCCGTCAGCGCCTGCGTGGAGGCCGGGTTGGCGATCAGTCTGATAGACCGCGCCCGGGTGACGGAAAGTATGCAGATTCTCGACGGTTTGCCCGTCATACCGGAGCATGAGGTCGTGTTTGTCCGATCGCCGTCTTCAGATGGGGATGAAGCGGTGGATTTGCTCTCCCAAGCCATGCAGCAGCACTTTCGGCTCTAGTCCGCGAGCAAGGGAAACTGTCAGGCTCGATCGTCCCATGCTGAATGGCATTGCGAGCAAAGCTGCACTACCGTGTAGGTGTAAGCCTTCGTGCCGCAGTCCTATTCTGGTTGAGAGGTGGGTTTCATGAACAACATCATCTACATCGTCGGGTTAGTGGTGGTCGTCGTGGTTATCCTGTCGTTCCTCGGCTTTGCATAGGTTTCAATGCCTGCACTCCGCCAACACCACTTGGCAAGTAGTCGGCGTGCCACCGGATCGGCCGGCATAGCGGATGCAATTATCCATGGATTTTTTACGCGCCATGCTCAAGGTGGAGCCCCAAGCCAGGCCACCCTCGCCAGCGGTGGGAAGCGCTTTTGCATAGCAGGCTGAGCCCACGCTTGAAGTTGCATAGCGAGCGGTGGACGCTTTGCCGGAACATCCCGCGATCAGCGCCAGGTTGATGGCGAGCAGGGAGGGTATGACCCATGACGAGCATTGGCGCGCTGTTCTATTGGCCATCCCGTTTCCCCTGTATCAAGAGGCGAGCCGCGTGGGGTTGTGCTTCATTGAGATTAGACGGTGTTGGACCTGACCCTCTATCGATTTCAACACTAGCGAGCTTCAGCGCAGGTCGCCTCTACATTCAGACAAAGCTCACCGACGCCCCGTCGTTGCTTGAGTTCGGCCTCACGCCAGACGCCGCTGAGCGGGCCGCCCGGCAACCCCTCATTGGCGCGCGCCAGCGGGAACAGCACCGGTACAAATCCGGCATCACGCACTAACCGGACGCCGATATCCCTGGCCTGGGCATCGTCGGCGAAAACAGGAATCGCCTTGTTTTTGCCGGAAAGGCCTTTCATTGAGGCGAAGCCAATGGCGTTGAACGCCCGCACCAGGTGCACGCCGGGCAGATACTGCTGATCCGCCAGGGCCACGCCCATGTCCAGCGCCTTGCGCCCGACATCTGCGTCACGGCCGCCGAATGGATTACTGGTGCTGAATATCACTTTGCCGTCCAGTTTGCCCTTCAACTGTTCGGACAGCGCCGGCATGGCGCCATAGGGAACACTCAACACGATTACATCGCCCCAGGCCGCGGCCTCGGTGACCGAGCCGGCCCGCGCGTTGGGGCCGGCCTCCTTGACCAGGTCCGCCAGCGCCTCGGGGTGGCGTGATGAAAACATCACCGAGTGCCCGGCCTTTACCCAGAGCGTGCCAAGCGTACCGCCGACCTTGCCGGCGCCGATCACGCCGATCTTGAGGGTGTCTGCCATCGCCGGGCTGGTATACAGAACCAGGCCGGCGAGCATCAGAGAGAAGATTCTGGACATGCACTGGGCTCCTCGGTTGGACAGCGGTCTTGGAATCACCGTAGTTGAGCTTACGTCTAAACGAAAGCTGCGGAGGGAGGCGGCGGACGAGCAGGGGTATTTGATGAGCGGCGTGAGGCGTGTTCAGCAAGGGAAGCTATTGTCTATGTGTTCACCTCGCCAGTTGCCGTCCAACCAGCTCGTCCCTGAGGCGGCTGGCGAGGTGGACCCTCCTGGCCGATTGCTGCCTTTTGATTTCGCTTGTACTGGACTGGACAGCTGCCATGCCGACTCTCGCCAACTGCGAAGATGGTCTATTCACCCTCCAGGGTTGCGGCCACCCGCGCCACTTTCCACGACCCGCCTAGTTGGTCAGTGTAATGGCGACGTCCAAGGCAGAAATGGGCACATAAATCAGGGTGATCGTCGAATACGTTTTGCGCGATTTGGCCCTGAATGCGCAGACCGGGAGAATAATCATGACGACATCCAGCGCCCCCCAAAGCGCCATCGGCGATACCTGAAAGAAGAGGACGTTCACGATGAGGCCGAGCACGAGGTAGGTCGAAAACGATAGAAGGGCGTAGCGCCCATCCTGTTCGAAGTAAACGCGAAGCCCGCTTTGCTCGTCCTCACTTCGACTGGGCAGCAGTAACGCGGCAGAGACAAAAAGCGAGAGCGCCAGGAGCACCAGCAATAAAAACTCGGCAAACGAAAAGGTCGCTTTGATCGTCGGCAGCGCGTTGACCGCCCACCAAAAATCCAGCTGGGACGTGAAAAGCATGACCGCCCAGACCAGCGCCACCCAATCAGGCGCGGCGACGCGGCGGATGCGGAACACCGTCAGCGCACCCATCAGCAGGCGAGTGACGGAGAGCCCCAATATCATCGCGAGTACCGTGGCCACGATGGGGAAGTTGCTCATGACACCTCCTTGTAAATTACACGACCCACACGCAGGATCGATTCCGCTTTCGGTTAGGTCCTACCGACTGTGCGCCGCCGCCGCCAATTGATCGGTATCCACGCGGACAAAAACGGAATCGCCAACCGCCGTGAGTACGTCCCCGGCATAGACCTCGCAGATGACACGGGTTTTGCGTCCGACATCGCCTTCCACTCTGGCACGCAGGGTCAATGGCACACCCATCGGTGTCGGTTTGATGAACTTGATGCCAAGGTTGCCGGTGACGCAATTGATCCGGGGCAGGCTGGCGACTTCGCGGTTTTCCTCACGGTAGTGATAAGCCATCGCCGTCCAGTTGGAATGACAGTCCACCAGCATCGCGATCAACCCGCCGTACACCAACTCCGGCCAGCCGCAATACATGGGATCAGGCACGTGCTCGGCCATGACATGCACGCCGTCCGCATGCCAGAAGCTCTTGATGTGCAGCCCGTGCGGATTGCTGCTGCCGCAGCCGTAACAGACGCCGTCAGGCGCGGCGGTGTCTTGCAGGGAGTTGTCGAGACTGGACATGACAGGCGCTTCCTCATACGAATGAACTCAACCGTCGGATTCTAACGCTGGTATCGGGGTGCGGTCACTTGGTCATCCGTTAGCGCGCCCTGACAACTGCGGTGCTGTTGCGCAACGTCAACTTGAACGGCAACACCACATGCCGCTGTTCGATCGGTTTCTTCTCGATCAGCGCGATCAACATCTCGACGGCTTTCTGACCGAATGTTTCGGCGGGTTGCGAGATGGTCGTCAGCGGCGGGTCGCAGTACGCCGCGAAGGGGATGTCGTCGAAGCCCACCAATGAAATGTCCTCAGGAACGCGCAGGCCTTGTTGCTTGATGCGTTTCAACGCGCCGATGGCCATTTCATCGTTTTCGCAAAACAACGCCGTGGGGCGGTCGGGCAATTCCAGCATCGCGGCGGCGCCGTCATGTCCGGCCTTCAGACTGAAATCGCCATGGCAGATTAGCGCGGCATCCGACGTGATACCGGCCTGTTGCAAGGCGTCCTGATAACCGGCCACGCGATCGCGGGTCAGCGGGCTGCTTTTCGGGCCTTTGATCAGGCCGATCCGGCGGTGGCCCAGTTCGATCAAATGTTCGGTCATGGCCTTGGCAGCCGCGCGGTTGTCGAGGCTGATGGTGGGATGACGGCCGCCCTGAATCACCTCGCAGGCATTGACGATCGGCGGTAAATCGGCGCTGGGGAAGGGCGCTTCAAAAGGGTCATAGGCGCGCAACTGGATCACGCCATCGGCCTGATGGGCGTAGACCAATTCGGCAAACTCCCGTTCCACTTCCTCGCGGCCCTGGGTGTCGCACAGCAACAGCCGATACCCGGCGAGCTGGGCGGCTTGCTGCGCGCCGCTGATCACCTTGGCGAAAAACGTGTTGGCGATGGTCGGCACCAGAATCACCAGGTTGCCGGTTCTGCGCGAGCGAAATTGCACCGCCATCTGGTTCGGTCGATAACCGGCTTTTTCCACCGCGGCGTTGACCTTGTCGCGCGTGTCGGGGAGCACGCGTTCAGGCGACTTCAGCGTCCTGGACACCGTGGCGACGGAGACGCCGGCCAGCCTGGCTACTTCGCGGATATTGGACAAGACCACCTCGTTATCGAACTGTGCAGGGGCGAGCTTAACGCAGGTAAGCCCACCCCTGAAATTTTCCTGGAGATTCATCCGGGGTTTGACACCTCGTCAAACAGGGCCTAGATTTCCGTCACGATGTAACCGGTTACATCGGCTTTCGGGTGCATTCCTGAAAAGCCGCCGGAAACCGCCTCAAACAGAGAAACGTTGCGATGAGTGTTGCCGTGAAAAAAATAAGAATGGGTTTTGTCGGTGGTGGGGAGGGCGCCTTCATCGGTCAGGCCCACCGTCAGGCCGCCGGGCTCGATGGCCGTTTTGAGTTGGTGTGTGGCGCGTTCAGTCGCGACGCCCGCAACAATCAGGACACCGGCGCCGCGCTGGGATTGTGCGCTTCGCGTTGCTACAGCGACTGGCGGCGGATGCTGGAGGCCGAGCGCGCGCTGCCGGTCGATCAGCGCATGGAGCTGCTGATCATTGTCACCCCCAATCACCTTCACGCGCCGATTGCCAGCCAGGCGCTGAGTGCGGGATTTCATGTGTTCAGTGAGAAACCGGCGGCGTTGAATCTGGCCGAGTTGCTGCCGCTCAAGGCTGTGCTTGAACGCAGCGATCGCCTCTATGGCCTGGCCCACACGTACCTGGGCTATCCGATGGTCTGGCAGGCGCGGCAGATGGTTCGCGACGGGGTGATCGGCTCCGTGCGCAAGGTGATTGTCGAGTACCCCCAAGGCTGGCTGAGCGAGGATGTGGCGGGGCAGGGCAACAAGCAGGCCGGCTGGCGCGACCTGCCTGAGCAGTCCGGGTTGGGCGGCTGCATCGGCGATATCGGCACCCATGCCTTTTCATTGGCCGAATTCGTGGCGGACCAGCCCATCCAGCGCCTGTGCGCGATGTTGAATACCCACGTTGCCAGCCGGCAACTGGACGACGATGCCGCGATGCTGTTCAAGATGGCTGACGGCGCGAGTGGTGTGTTGATTGCCAGCCAGGTCTGCGCGGGTGAAGAGAACCCGTTGAAAGTCCGCGTCTACGGCGACAAGGGCGGCCTGGAATGGCGTCAGGAAGAGCCGTCGAGCCTGATCCATCGTTCCCTTGACCAACCAATGCGCGTGCTGCGTTCCGGTGTCGGCCAACCCTGGTTGTGCGACGCCGCGACCCGGCGCATGCGTCTGCCGGCTGGACATCCCGAAGGCTATCTGGAAGCCATGGCCAACCTCTACGGCGATTTCGCCACGGCGATTCGCAGCAACGTCGACGGCAACGTGGCCCCCGGCGTGCCGGGCATCGACGTCGGGCTGCGCGGCATGGCCTTCATCGAAACCGTGATTGCCAGTCATCGTGGCGACACGAAATGGACCGAACTGGTCTGCCTTCAATGAACCCGGAGCACTCGCCCGTGAACCCTACTTCTCAAGCAGGCCTGCGCGGCCCGGGGATCTTCCTCGCGCAGTTCATGTCCGCCGAAGCGCCCTTCGACACCCTGGCCAATATTGCCCAGTGGGCGGCGTCGCAAGGCTACAAGGCCATTCAGTTGCCGACCTTGGGCACGCAATACATCGACCTGGCGCGCGCCGCTGAAAGCCAGGAATACTGCGACGAATTGAAGGCAGTCTGCGCTAAAGCGGGCGTCGAGATCAGCGAGTTGTCGACGCACCTGCAAGGTCAACTGGTGGCGGTGCATCCGGCGTTCGACGCCCTGTTCGACGACTTTGCCCCGGCGCATCTACGCGGCCAGCCGCAAGCACGCACCGAATGGGCCATCGAGCAGTTGAAGCTGGCAGCCCGGGCCAGTCAGCGCTTGGGACTGAAGGCCCACGCAACCTTTTCCGGTGCGCTGCTGTGGCCGTATGTCTACCCCTGGCCGCAACGCCCAAGCGGATTGGTCGAACAGGGTTTTGCCGAACTGGCCAAACGCTGGTTGCCGATTCTTGATTGCTTCGAGGAGGCCGGTGTCGACCTGTGCTACGAAATCCACCCCGGTGAAGACCTGCACGACGGCGCCTCGTTCGAGCGTTTTCTGGAGGCGGTGGATCACCATCCACGCGCCGCGATTTTGTATGACCCCAGCCATCTGCTGCTCCAGCAAATGGACTACCTGGGCTTCATCGATCGCTACCACGCGCGCATCCGCATGTTCCACGTCAAAGACGCCGAGTTCCGCCCCGATGCGCGTTCGGGCGTCTACGGCGGTTACCAGGGCTGGGTTGAGCGGCCGGGGCGTTTCCGTTCCCTGGGCGATGGCCAGATCGACTTCAAATCGATCTTCAGCAAACTGACCCAATACGACTTCAGCGGTTGGGCCGTGCTTGAGTGGGAGTGTTGCCTCAAGGACTCCGCCCAGGGTGCCGCAGAAGGGGCGGCGTTCATCGAGCGGCACATGATCAGCAAGACGCAGAAGGCCTTCGACGATTTCGCCAGCGTGCAGTCGGACGCAGGTTTCAATCGACGATTGCTGGGGTTGCCCGAGGCCTGATCAAAAAGTTATTCGCTTCTCTCTCCAACAAGAAAAACAATAAGACGGTGACTGTTATGTCCACGATGACCGCGCGCCTGAGCGCCATGATGTTCCTGCAATTCTTTATCTGGGGCGGATGGTTCGTCACCCTCGGTACGTTCCTCGCCAGTAACCTGGGCGCCAGCGGCGGGCAGATCGGCATGGCGTTCTCCACCCAGTCCTGGGGCGCGATCATCGCGCCCTTTGTGATCGGCTTGATCGCCGACCGCTTCTTCAATGCCGAACGCATCCTCGCGGTGCTGCACCTGGTGGGCGCCGTGTTGCTGTATCAGCTGTATCGAGCGCCGGACTTCAGTACGTTTTACCCTTACGTGCTGGCGTACATGATGATCTACATGCCGACCCTGGCACTGGTGAATTCAGTGGCGTTCCGGCAAATGAGCGACCCGGCCCTCGAGTTCTCCCGCATCCGCGTGTGGGGCACCATCGGCTGGATCGTGGCCGGCGTGGTCATCAGCTTTGTGTTTGCCTGGGACTCCCAGGCCCTGATTTCGTCAGGCGGGCTGCGCAACACCTTTCTGATGTCGGCGATTGCGTCTCTGGTGCTTGGCCTCTACAGCTTCACCTTGCCGCGCACCGTGCCACTGAAACCTGAGGTGGGCCGCAGCGGCCTCAAGCAAATGCTCGGGCTGGATGCGTTGAGTTTGCTGAAGGACCGCAGTTACCTGGTGTTCTTCGTCGCCTCCATTCTGATCTGCATTCCGTTGGCGTTTTATTACCAGAATGCCAATCCGTTTCTGGCGGAAATCGGCGTAACCAACCCAACGGCGAAAATGGCCATCGGGCAGGTTTCCGAAGTGCTGTTCATGCTGCTTCTGCCGCTGTTCATTCACCGCTTCGGGATCAAGATTGCGCTTTTGGTGGGGATGTTGGCGTGGGCCTTGCGCTACTTGCTGTTCGCCTACGGTAACAATGGCGACCTGGCATTCATGTTGTTTACCGGCATCGCCTTGCACGGTATCTGCTACGACTTCTTCTTCGTGTCCGGCCAGATCTACACCGACGCCAAAGCACCGGAGCGTTTCAGAAGCTCGGCCCAAGGGCTCATTACTTTGGCGACCTATGGCCTGGGCATGCTGATCGGCTTCTGGGTCGCAGGGCAGGTGACCGACCACTATGCGCTGACGGGCAGCCATGACTGGAAGAGCATCTGGTTGTTTCCGGCGGGGTTCGCCCTGGCGATCTTTTTCTGCTTTGCGCTGGCGTTCAAGGGGCGGCACGCCGCGGTTGTTCAATCGACCGTCTGAACAACGCCTTGCCCGCTTTCGGCCACCAACAGCAACGACTGCGGCACCGGACTTTGCGGGTGCTGCGGCTCTTGCAGGACGGCCAGCCGAAAGCCGGCCATGTCCAGCGCATTCAGCCAGCTGGACAAGGTGCGGAAGTACCACGGCATGGGCTGCCACTGGCCCTTGAACCCGGCAAAGGTTTCTTCCCGCCAGCCATCCTGATAGTCGCCTGCCGCGACAGCCCACGGGTGCAGTGTCTGGATCACCAGTGCACCACCAGGGCGGAGCAGGGCGTTCATGGCGGCGAGCAGCGGAATGATGTCCTGGTGCAACAGGGCGAAGTTGGCGCAGATCAGGTCGTAGTCGCGGCCGATGTTCACCTTGGCCTCCACCAATTCTTCATAGCTCGCCACATGCACCTGTGATGACCCCGACGCCCGCGCCGCGTCGACCAGCGTCGCATCGCCATCCACACCGACGGCCGTGATGCCCCGTTGAGCCAGCGCGCGCAGCAACCAGCCCTCGCCGCATCCGAGGTCGAGCACGCGCTCGGGTTGGCGGCCCAGCACGGCCAGCAGGATGGCCTGGTCGGTCACCGTGAGGCGGCTTTCGATGGCGCCGCTGCGGATGGCTGCGATCCAGGCGTGGGCGTTGTGGTGCCAGCTGTCGAGGAGGGTGGATTCGGAGGCGGGCATGTTGGCGTCTGGCGTGGTGGGTTGGTTAGAAGGATAGGACACGTATCAAGGAAACGGGCTGAGTCACCCCAGCCCGCCAGGCAGGCAGGATCAGCTTTGGCAGAATCGAATGCGATTGCCGAAGGGGTCATGGACTTCCAACACTTGCCCCCAACCTTGCTGAACGATATCTGGCCGTCCGTAACCGTAGCGTTTGCCCTGTAATTCGTCGCGCAACAGTTCGATATTGTGCATCGGGACAAATATCGTCGATCCCGGGCTCGCATCGCCATGATGTTCGGAAAGATGGAGCTGCAGACCGTTTCGGTTGATGCCCAGGTACAGCGGTAGATCTGCTTCGAAGCGGTGCTCGAATTCGACGCTGAAGCCTAGAAAATCAAGGTAGAACTCGCGCGCCTTGGTTTCGTCAAACATCCGCAGTATCGGGATGGCTCTGTCGAAGGTAATGGCGGGTTGATCAGGTTCCTGGGGAAGCGTCGCAGACGCTGTGTTCCAGTCCTTGTAGCCCAGTTGATGCGCGACCAGCTCAAGCGCGGTTGAGTGAGACGTCGCTTGATTGCGCGCCTCAAGCGAGGCACGCAGCCTCTTGGCCATCTGCTTGGCTTGTTCGATTGAAAACATCGCTCCTCCTGTAGCCAAGGCATTCTGGTGCTCGCGTTGCCAAACCTAGGCTCTCAAGAGATACGACAGGATTTGGGGGGAGAAGCAATGCTTTCACCTTTCCCTTCGGGAGCGAGCGGCGGGCAGCATCGGCCCGGGACTGATGATACACAGCGGTCAATGAGTGCGGAAGTCAAGAGCAGGTGAACGAGAGAATGGGCTATTTATTCGACATGAGGCGAGGACGCTTTCGTGTTTGTCTGTCGTCAAAAAGCGCAACACCGGCGCAAGGCCGGTGTTGTGTCAGCAGAGTGCAGCGCCACCCGATCGGGTGCCTTAGAAGCGGTATTTCGCCGAAGCCGTAATGCTACGCGGTGCACCGTATGTCAGGGCGCCGTAGGCATCGAAGATGTCGAAGTACTTCTCGTCGGTGACGTTGTTGGCATTCACCTGGCCCGAGAGGTTTTCGGTGAACTCGTAGCGAGCCATCAGGTTGACCAGGGCATAGGCATCCTGCTGGATTTTTTCGGAGTTGCCGGCCGGGTTGACGGCGTAGGTGTAGATCGAATCCTGCCAGTTAACCCCGCCGCCAATGGTCAGCTTGTTGAACGCCCCTGGCAGACGGTAGGTGGTAAAGGTGCGCAGCAACTTGGTCGGGTACAGCGTGTTGACGTCGTCGCCGTTGGCATCTTCGGCCGTGAACTGGGTGTAACCCATCGATGCATTCCAGTCCGTTGCGAGCTCGCCGGAAACTTCCAGCTCGAAACCCTTGCTGGTCGCGCCTTCACTCGCCTCGTAGGCGAAGCCGCCGACCGGGTTTGAAGGATCGATCAGCGCGCCGGTGTTCTGGCCCAGGTTGTCTTGTTTGATCTGGAAAACCGCTGCGGAGGCGTTCAAGCGGCCACCGAAGTACTCACCCTTCAGGCCCAATTCAGTGCTCTCGCCAACGATCGGTTCCAATGCCTGGCCACTGCGGTCGCGTACCGATTGCGGCAGGAAAATTTCTGTGTAGCTGGCATAAGCCGAAAGGTTGTCGGTGAGGTCGTAGACAATACCTGCATAGGGTGTCAGCTCATGATCGACATCGATCTTGCTCACTTCCGAGAAGACGTCATCACTGGTCTTCTCGTACCAGCTTTCACGCGCGCCAAGGATCACTTTCAAATCGTCGGTCACGTTCAGGCGGGTTGCCGCGTACAGGCCCTTCTGGCGGGTCTCGCTGTAACCGTAGTCGGTCCTCGGGCCCCATACCGGTTCTGCGAAATTACCGTTGTAGGAATCGAAATCGGCGACACCGCCAAAGCCTGTTTGCGCGTCGAGTGAATCGGCGTCGAACTTCTGCTTGCTGTCCACATAGCCGAAGGCCAATTCGTGCTCGCGCCCCAGGAACGAGAACGGGCCATTGAAGCGGATGCCGTAGTCGTCCTGGGTGGTCTCGGTCTTGTAGGTCGCCGGGAACGAAGACATCGCGGAGCTGCCGTTCCTGCCTGGATTGCCGGACAGGTACAGCAGGGAAGAGTCGCCGGTGCGTTCGCCACGGTTGTAGCTCAGATTGACTTGCCAGTCGTTGGCAAAGGTGTGATCAAGATTGACGAAGTAGGTCTCGTAGGTCGTGTCCCACTTGCTCCATTTGGCGGAGGTCGACTTCGAGCGGCTCCAGTTGGTGCGGCCGCCGTCTGCGTACCAGACTGGCAGGCCTCCCCACATCGGCGAGTCGGCGTTGCTTTCTTGCCGGCTCAAGCCGAACCAGAGCGTGGTGTCGGGCGTCAGGTCGATATCCATCGTGCCATAGAGGGTCTGGCGCTTGTTCGAGTTCATATCGATCCACGTGTCGCCCTCGTTGGTCTCCCCGACCAGCCGCGCGCGAACGGTGCCTTCCTCGTTTAGCGCCGTGGACACATCAGCCTCGACGCCGTAGGTGTCCCAGGTGCCGGCGCTCAGTTCTACAGAACCCTTCAGGTCTTTACTGTTGGCGCGCTTGCGCACCATGTTGATGGAGGCGGATGGATCGCCGGCACCGGTCATCAGACCGTTGGCGCCGCGTACTACTTCGACGCGGTCATACATGGCCAGGCTGCTGAAAATTTCCCCCGAACTCCATGGCTGCTCGTAGATGGTGGGCACGCCATCGATCATCAGCGAGTTGAGCTCAAACCCTCGGGCGTTGAACTGCGCCCGGCTGGTCTCGTAGCGGTTGACCGACACACCGGTGGCATTGTTGACCACGTCGAGGATCGTATGCAGATCCTGGTCCTGTATGCGTTGCTGGGTGATGACGCTGACCGACTGCGGCGTCTCCCGCAGCGACATGCTCAACGGCGTGGCCGTGCGCGCAGCCTCCGTCGTGTAAGAGTTGGTGTCTTCGGTGACGGCACTGCGTTCGCGAATGGCCGTCTCAGTGATCGCGATAGGGGCCAAGGTCACAGAGCTTCCAGTCTCCGTCTGCTCAGTCTGTTCCGCCGCCTGCAAGGAGGGCGCAGTGATGGCGATACCGGCTGCCAGCATGTGCACTGCGAGCGCCAGGGGGCGCAGGGTCGAAGGCATGCGCGGCGTCACGGAGGTTTGTGTACACAGGGAGATGGGGGCGGTCATGCGAACACTCATTTGATTTTGCTGTTATTGAGAATCCGTATCATACGCAATGGAAATTGATTCTGGAATAGGATTTATACTCATTTGAGATGGTTTATCAAATGAGATGTGTCCAGCGCATTGCGTGCACGCCTGGAGCGAGGCTGCATCGGCCGTTGACACAGGCTTGATCATGACGGAGGCAGCAATCGATCCGAGGCAGAGTCACCCCGGACCGATACGCTGCCCAAAAAGCGGGGACGTGTCTGGCGCGTCAAGACAGGCGCGATTCGCCTGTCGGGCTGCTCAGGTACACGGTTGTCACACCGATGCGCGAGAACACCAGCCACACAAACAGCAGCACACTGCAACCGATGAGGAGCGAGGCGACGCCAATCAACGGCTCGACTGACGGGAAGCCCTTGAGCCGCAGCGTCAGCGCGCCGAGCATCAGCGGGACGCCAAGGTTGTATATCCAGAACTGCGCTGCGGCCACGCGCCCTTCGGTGATGGACGGGTGGGCTGTGCCGATGATGCCGAACAGGGCCATCGACACCCATCCCAACAGATTGATATGGGCATGTACCGCGAAGAGCGAATGATCGCCGGAAGCGCCCATCGCCACGCCCAGCATTACGCCAATGGCAAAGTAGAGGGCAGCGAGCCGAAACCAGGTCCGGGAACGGGGGTTGTGATTCATGGCATTCACCTCATGCGCCCTGGGGCGCGTTCAGTTGCTCAAACAATTGATTTGAAGTCGTCAGGCGCTCCTGCGGGCGACTTCTTGTGGGTTGGATATCGAGTGTCTATTATGAGACTCGTGTCTCACGACAAGACAGGATCTCATTTACTCCATGCCAATTTCCAAGTCAAGCCCGTCCAGCGGAGACGGCGATCAGGGCCGCGACAACCAGAAGCGCCGCACGCGTCAGGCGCTGATCGATGCCGCCATCGCCTTGCGCGACGAGGGCCATAACCCGACGGTTGCGCAAGTGGCCGAGCGGGCGATGGTGTCGCGCGCCACGGCGTATCGCTACTTTCCCTCGACGGAGGCGTTGATCAGCGAGACGGCGGCAGACCGAGACATGACGCCGCTGGAGCAGATCTGGCGGCCGGGGGACGATCCGGTAAAGGGCATCGGTCTGGCGGCGAACGCGTTGAACAAACTGTTGATCGACGACGAGATCGGCCTGCACGTGATGGAACGTTCGTTCATGACGGTGTGGCTCGAAAACGAATCCCGTGAGGCACTGCGACCAGGCCGACGCATGAGCTACATCGAGCCGATTGTCGACTCGCTGAAGGACGTGCTCTCACCTCGGGCGCGAAAGCGATTGAAGCAGGCGCTGTCGATCGTCATGGGCACCGAGGCGTTGATCGCCGTGCGCGATATCAGCCGCGCGAGCGTAGCAGAATCACTCGACGCCGCCGCCTGGGCGGCTCGGGCGCTGGTGCGTCAGGCACTGGCGGAGGATGAAGAGGCACGACGAAAACGCAACGCTTCGAGCGCGCGGTCTTCGGCTCCTTGACACCGCATATCCCTAAACTGCCTGTGATCCGGGCTGATACCGATCAAACGTAAAGACGGCGGCGTCTCGCTGGTCAATGGAAAACCGCAACGATAATTCGCCACAGCCTCCAAGGACGGTGCTTTGAATCACATCAACACCTGCGCGTCTCAAACATCCACCATCGTGTCGCCCTTGGTTTGGTTGTCGGTATTGGCAAGCGTGCTCATCGCCGGCTGTTCCAGTCCGCCTCCACCGGTCACCCCGGTCTACCGCGATCTCTGCCTGGAGGCTGGCCCTGTCAACAGCGCGGTCTAAGATACGTGTGTGCAAGATCGGGAACTCGACAAAGCCTTGGCATACAAAGCACTTTCGAAGATCTCGGGCCCTCTTTCCGGCACAGACACCCGAAGCACCGATGCTTTCATCGTTCGGGCACAGGCCGCCTTGGCACCGACCGGACCATACCCTGTCGAGTTGAGCGCAGGCAAAGAACCCGCGTGGCACGCCGACGAGCTCACGGGAGATAACCTGCATCGGGAAATCCGGATCACGCCAAAACGGTGCGTGGAGTGATGTAAACCTGGGTGCAAACCGGTGGTAACGCCCGCCCAATACGACAATGGGCAGGCCCGTGCAACGCAGCTTCAGCGTAATTTGATCAGACGATCAGACGATCGTTTCAAGCCTCGCTGATCTTGCTGACACTGGTGACCTGACCATTCCAGACCATCTCGTAATGCGCTGTTTGAATGATTGATAGAACCGGCTTGGGCGTCATCAGCGCCCAGCAATAACTGCCTTGCATCCGCACCGAGTGGTAACGAATCCCTGGACAGCGCGCCTCTTTGACGGACCTGCCCAAGCGCCGCGAGTGTGTGTAGTCGTCAGGGTCATAAACCGGATCAGTCAGCGCAATGGCAGCAGCGTCTTTCATTGCCACATCCACGAAGGCGCAGGACAACCCCCGGAACACAAACCGCTCATAATTGAGGCTCGGCACATTTGACCAATAAAGACTCTGGTGATGCCGAACCTCGGCCAATGCCGTGTCCATGGAGTCCGCCAGGTACAACACCCCAAAACGGCCATCGCTGAACCGCGAACCCGCCGGGTTGACGTGAGTAAACGGCGCCGTCGCATAAGAGCAGCCAGGGATGCCGAACGGGATTTGATCCCGCGCAATCAACTCAAGATGACCCACTTCATTTTTCAGCCGGGGATTGGTCAGCGCCTGAATCTGATACAGCACCTCAAACTCGTCCGCATCCGCCACATCATCAAACATCGCAATCGGTGGAAACTTCGAATTGACCAGGCGATAAGCCTGCAATTGCTCACCGGCCAGTTCTGCCAGTTCGCTCACCGTCACCATTGCGCACCACGCAGCACGTCAATGCGCTTGAAGGTTTCATACAAGGAAATCATGTCGCCCTGAGCCATGATCTCCAGCGGACTGCGCCCATTGAAAAACTCGTTGTGGTTGGCCATCGACGGAAAGCCGTAGACGTTGTCCGGGTTGTCGAAGACCAGGCGCAATGCGGCGTGGATGTTGAGCACGAAGCTGATGCGTTGCATCTGGTCTGAATCGAGCGTCACGGACCATGCGGGATCGCGCTGCCGGGCGCGGGTGTAGGTGCTGCGGGAAATGCGCAGGATGCGACAGGCCTGATCGCTGGAGGCGCTCCACTTTTCGAGGATGCCGACGGCAGCGCGCAGGCCTGTTACGCATTGGGCTTTGGTAAAGGCTTGTTCCTGGAGGGGGACTGCCATATTCAATAGCTCTTTCTGAATCTGTAGATTCGAAGATAGGTTTAATGAATCTATAGAGCAAGTCTGCTTCGACCAATGGACATTGAAGTCATTGTTATCGGTTAAATACTTTTGGCGACGCGAAGGGAACCAATCTCCTCAATAACGACTAAATTTTAACGAGGGATATTTCCCCCTTACTGAAGGAACGACCCAATGTTCACATCACGCTCATTGATTGCCGCTGTTACAAGTCTTGCATTGGTCTGCGGCTCGGCAACGGCATTGGCCGATCCAGGTAATGGAAAGGGCCAGGGGAACGGCAAGGGAAACCCGCAAAACGGCCAGGCCCATGGCAACCAGGGAGGCCAGGCCGGCCAAGGCAAAAACACCGGGGGCGGCGAATGGGGTCATGGCCCGAGTATCAATCACAACAGTATTCTGGGGATTGTCGGCGGCTATCGGGACTACTGGAGCCCCGGCCCTGCGTTGCCACCTGGCATCCAAAAGAACCTCGCGCGCGGTAAGCCGCTGCCCCCCGGCATTGCCAAAAAACTGGATGGCCGCCTGGTTGGCAGGCTGCCTCATTACGACGGATACGAATGGCAGCAAGCGGGGACCGATTTGATCTTGGTGGCGCTGGCCACCGGGCTGATTTATGAAGTGTTGAACGGTGCGTTTGATTAACGCTTGAATCAGCGTTCAGCCTCGCTGTGCTATTCCTCCACGCTGATACCCGATCCGCCTAACTCGCCGGGAACATCCTTCAGCTTCGGCAATCCATCCTTGAGCCGCAGCACCGTCTCCTGATAGTGCACGTGGACAGCCGGCGAGTACGCGAGATCCGGAATGACCGCGGCATACACGTCAATCAGCCCCATCTCGGGGTGGTCCGTAAAGAGGTGCCCGCCACACGTCTTGCACCATTTGCGGTAGCTGCGCGGTGTCTTGTTGTAGGTGCCGATGTTGTCGGCACCCCGAGTCACTTGCACCGCGTCGGGTTTCCACAGCGTGAAGGCATTGACCGGTCCTGCTGACCAATGCCGACACGACTCGCAATGGCAATAGCCCATTGCGGCCGGTTCACCGCTGACGGTGAACTCGACTGCGCCGCAGAAACAACTGCCTTTGTACGACCGTTCAATGCTCATGGCATGACTCCTTTATCAATGGCCGATACAGCACGGATGCCTGTCTTCACTCGTCGATGTAGCGAACCGGTATCGCTGGCGAGCGCCGCACGTGCAGTTCGAAAATGTCAGGGCGCGCGTAATGCCCGGTGACGTCGAGCGCCCGTCGCGCCGGCGCCACGAGTGCGACGTCAATGTCCGCATACAGAATGCCGGCCTCCCGATGCAAGGGGCCGGCCACAATCCGGCCTTGAGGACTGACCACCACCGAGTCGCCATCGTTGATCCATTCGTCCGGATCGGCAAACAGTTGCATACGCGCTGGAAAGTCCTCGGGAATGTCACTGCCGCGCAGCGCGGTGCCGCTGCCGAGCACCCAACAGCGGCCTTCAAGTGCAATGTGCCGCATCGTGCTGATCCAGCCTTCGCCGGTGTCGTAGGTGGGCGCGATATAGATCTCCACCCCTTGGGCATACAGGGAATAGCGCGCCAGCGGCATGTAGTTTTCCCAGCAGATCAGCGCACCGACGCGGCCGACCGGTGTATCGACCGCACGCAACCCGGACGCATCACCGAAGCCATGCACCATGCGTTCCGGATTGGTCGGCATCAGCTTGCGATGGCGGTTGAGCACTGCGCCATCCGCACCGATAACGACTACGCTGTTATAGAGCGTGCCGCCTCCCGTAGATCGGTCGCATTCATTGATGCCACACACAATCGTCACGGCGTGAACCCTGGCGGCTTCGCATAATTCGCCCAGATCACCGTTGGCGATATCGACCGCGTTGGCCAGCAGCCGCGTGTGCAACTGGCCCATGACAGCCCCGTCCTTGCCCGCCGCCAGTCGCCAGATCCACGACGGGTAACCGGGAATGAACGATTCGGGCAAAACGATCAGCGAGGCGCCTGCTGCCGCCGCCTCGGCGACCGATTGCACGGCCCGGGCGATCGTCGCGCTGCTATCGAGCAGCACGGGCGGGCGCTGAATGATGGCTACCTTGGTCATGGCGTTCTCCATTGGCTTTTGGCTTTCGAAGGCTTGAGCGTGCGCGTGGCGAAGGGGCCGGGCTAGTTCAAAAAGTGAAGCGTTGCAGTTGCGGAGTCCAGGCAATGGAAGAGAGCTACGGCCAGTTCTGCACAGTCGCCCGCGGTGCTGAAGCCCTGTGCGAGCGCTGGACACCGTTGGTGGTGCGCGAGCTGCTGTGCGGCAGCAAACGCTTTAACGAACTGCACCGTGGCGTCCCCCGAATGTCCACCAATCTGCTGGCACAACGGCTACGCCATCTGGAAGACATCGGCGTCGTACACCGCACGGCCACCGGCAAAGTCTGGGAGTACAGCCTGACCGCGGCGGGCGAGGAACTGCGCCCCATCATCATGGCGCTGGGGCACTGGGGAGCGCGCTGGATCGGCAGTCGCCTGCGCGATGACCAACTCGACGCCGGCCTGCTGATGTGGGATGTGCGGCGGTTCGTGCGCATTGAGACGTTTCCGTCGCGACCGGTAGTCATCCAGTTCACGTTCCGCGACGCGCGGCCCGGCGAGCAAGCGTGGTGGCTGGTGGTGGAGCAGGGCGTGGCGGATCTATGCCGCGATGACCCGGGCCGCGAGCTGACGCTGGTGGTGGACTCCAGCGTGCGCGCGTTGACCGAAGTGTGGGCGGGCGACCGCACACCGCGGGAGGTGCTTGAGTCGCAAGAGCTGCGTGTGGATGGCGCGGTGAAGGACGCGGAAAACCTGTGGCGCTGGCTGGGGACGAGTGCGTTTGCGGGGACCAGGAGGGCGGCAGTCACTCGTTAGCTTGGCGAAATAACCATCAGTGATCGAGCGGCGCTGGCCGATCTGAGCATGATCTGACCGGCCTCAGTTCCTTATGTTGAAGACTCAGATCAAATCGTGTCGTCAGTCCTCACTGTAGAAACTTTACCCAGCCAGCAACGGCAAGTAACACGAAACAAGTCCAGCCTGAGAGAAGCCAGCGCCAGACGAGCATCCGCGGGACAAAACCCACACCTTTCACAAAGGCCACGCTCATGGCTGCGAATAATGCTGTAGCCAGCGCGTGGTCAGGCTTCCCGTCAGGAGCGGCCATCATGGGAGGATAGAGCGTACAAGCGAGCATGATTGCTAAAGCGATCACCAAACTCGGCAAATGAAGGTGTGAGGTTGGTTGAGGGTTAGCGACGCGCGGCATCATGACAGCGTCTCGTCGTTGTCGCTCAAGGCTCGGCCAACTTCGTTCTCGCCCCACATCGCGTTCAATATAGCCAGTAGCAATGCAAAACCGACCCCCAGCATCCAGGCGAAATACCACATGTTCATTACTCCTTTGCCGGCACTAATAGGCGGAATGTTCGTTGGCTTTGATCTGTGCAACGGTGATCTTGCCCCGCATGACGCGATACGCCCACGAGGTATAAAGCACAATCAGTGGCATGAAGATCAACGCGGCCCAGAACATGATGGCCAGGCTTAAGTGACTGGCGACGCTGTCCCACACGGTAAGACTTGCCTCAGGCATCGTTGATGACGGCATGACGAACGGAAACATCGATACGCCGGCCGTGCAGATAACACCGATGACTGAAAGCGATGACGCAATAAACGCTGAAAGTGTATGGCGCGCCATCAACAGCACGGCGGCACCTGCTGCGCCGATCAATCCCAGTGCGGGCAGCAGCCACAGCAAAGGATAATGGCCATAGTTGGCCATCCAGGCTCCCGCTTCGCGCACCACGGACTTGCTGAGAATGTCAGGCAGTCCTGCCGTATCAACTACCGATGTAATGCGATAGCCATCAATCCATTGCAGCCAGATGCCGGCAACGATAAATGAACACACGAGCACGATCGCTGCACCCACCCCGCCTTTGATTGCCCTCGCCTGGATAACCCCTTCAGTGCGATGTGCCAGATAAGCACCACCTTGCAGGGTGATCATTGCGCTGCTTACAACGCCGGTGAGTAACGCGAAGGGGTTGAGCAGTTGCCAGAAGCTGCCGGTGTAGGTCGAAACCAGCAGGTCGTTAAAGTGGAACGGCACACCTTGCAGCAGGTTGCCAAACGCAATCCCGAACACCAGAGGCGGCACTGCTCCACCCACAAAGAGTCCCCAATCCCAAGTACTGCGCCAGGTGGAGTTGTGGATCTTGCTGCGATAGTCAAAACCCACCGGGCGGAAGAACAGCGCCCAGAGGACCAGAATCATCGCCCAGTAGAATCCGCTGAATGCGGTGGCATACACCACAGGCCACGCCGCAAACAATGCGCCACCCGCAGTAATGAACCAGACCTGATTACCATCCCAATGCGGACCGACGGTATTGATAACGACGCGCCGCTCCATGTCATTGCGGCCGACAAAGGGCAGCAGCGTGCCGACCCCCATGTCGTGGCCATCCATGATGGCGAAGCCGATCAGCAATACACCGACCAGCACCCACCAGATAATTTTCAGGGTGAAGTAATCAAGCATGGTGGAGTTCCTTCAAATGGGCATCGTGTACATAACGGCCAGTACCGAGGCTGCCAGGACCTTGACGGGCAAACTTGACCATCAGGAACATTTCAACCACCAGCAGCACGGTGTAGAAAACGATGAATCCCGCCAGCGAGCCATAGAGGTTGTTGACGCTAAGCGTGGATACGCTCATGTGGGTCGGCAGCACGCCGTAAATGGTCCAGGGCTGGCGGCCGTATTCAGCGACGAACCAGCCCAGCTCGCAGGCAATCCATGGCGCAGGCAGCATGCAGAGCGCCCAACGCAGTAACCAGCGGCGTCGTGTGCAGGTCGACTTCAAGGTGCTCCAAAAGGCAAGTCCGAATAGCACAAGCATGGCAAAACCTAGCGCGACCATTATCCGGAACCCCCAGAACATAGGTGTCACGCGCGGTACGGTATCGTTTACGGCCTTTTCGATAATGGCCGGCGTGGCCTGGTTGACGTCCTCGACATACTTCTTGAGCAACAGGCCAAAGCCCAGATCGGTTTTGTATTCATCGAATGTCTTCAGAGCTGCCGAATCGGTGCGATTGGCTCTGACGGCTTCAAGGGCATTGACGGCGGTAATTCCTCGGAGAATACGAGCGCGGTTCTTTTCTTTGATCTCATGAATGCCTGGAATCTGCTTGCTGACTGATCGTGTGCCAATCAGGCCCATCAGCCACGGCACTTCAACTTCCCAGTTATTTTTGGACTCGGCTTCATTAATACTGGCCACCAATGTCAGGCCAGCCGGAGCAGGCTTCGTTTCCCACATGGCCTCCATGGCTGCCATCTTGGTTTGCTGCGCCTCACCCACCGTGTAACCCGACTCGTCACCCAACACGATCACGCTCAGCACTGATGCGAGACCAAAGGCCGCCGCCACCCGGAAACTGCGTTTGGCAAACTCGACATCACGATTCTTGAGCAAGTACCAACTGGAAATCGACAGCACAAACATCGAACCGGTGACGTAGCCGGCTGAGACGGTGTGCACAAACTTGGCCTGTGCTACCGGATTGAAAACCACTGCCCAAAAATCAACCATCTCCATGCGCATGGTGATGTAACTGAATTCTGAACCCACCGGGTTCTGCATCCAGCCATTGGCGATCAGAATCCACAAGGCTGAAAGGTTTGTACCAATCGCCATCAGCAGCGTGACCAGCAAGTGGTGCTCTTTCTTCAGACGATCCCAACCAAAAAAGAACAGGCCGATCATGGTCGATTCAAGAAAGAACGCCATCATGCCCTCGATCGCCAGTGGGGCTCCGAAGATGTCGCCGACGTAATGCGAGTAATACGCCCAGTTGGTACCGAACTGAAATTCCAGGGTGATGCCCGTAGTCACTCCCAGGGCGAAGTTGATGCCGAACAACTTGCCCCAGAAGCGCGTCATGTCTTTCCAGATAACATTACCGGTCATCACATAGACACTTTCCATGATGACCAGCAGCCAGACCATGCCAACCGTGAGCGGTACAAAAAGAAAGTGATAAAGCGCAGTGGCTGCAAACTGCAGCCGAGACAAATCCACCAGGTGTTCTGAAATCACTTGCTTGCCCCTTGAGTCGAGGTAGGTACACCGAAACGGTTTCCGATGGTGTTCGAGTCGACACTGACGTGCGAATCCCGGATGAACAGCCACCACAGCACTGTCAGCACCAGTAGCTTGATCACTACTGCTGTGAGCAGATGGCGTCGCAGTCGTTTGTCGGAAATGGTCATGACTATGCAGTTAGCACACGGCATGCCAAGGGGGAGAGGTAAGTTTTTATCGTTTTAAAACAGTTGCTTAGATGATAATCCAGCGATGCGTGAAATGTGTTGGCAGGTCAGTGCGCTGCCAATCTGCCAGGGTTGGCAGTCATTGGCAGTCTTACGGCGCGAGCACTCACTACTAGGCCAAACCTTGTTCTTTCAATCGTCTGTACAAAGTGCGTTCGCTAATTCCAAGGTGCTTGGCCAGTTCAGCGCGGGTACCTTTGAAAGTAGCCAGTTCCTGTACCAACGAGCTGCCATCGAAAGCAGTTGAAGTAGAGGCCTGAGCAGATGCCACCACGGATACCTGAGGCAAATGTATGGAGCGAATCACACCATCGTCAGCAAACAGACTGGCTCTTTCCAGAACATTGCGTAACTCACGGATATTGCCGGGCCAGGAAAACCGCTGCAATTGTGTCAGCGCATCAGCGTCTATTGTCAGTCGGCGCTTGCCTGAACCGGCGCGTTGCAGAAATGAATTCACCAGCAACCCAATGTCTTCAATTCGATCGCGCAAGGGAGGTAACTGAATGGGAAAGGCGCTGATGCGGTAGTACAGGTCCTGCCTGAACTCACCTTTCTCCATCATTTTTTCCAGTGGTTTGTGGGTCGCCGCTATTAATCTGAAGTTAGCGTGAAGGGTCTCGACACCCCCGACACGGCGATAGGTGCCCGATTCGATCAGGCGCAACAGTTTCACCTGCATCGCCAGCGGAACATCGCCAATCTCATCGAGAAACAACGTGCCGCCCTGGGCCGTTTCAACCAGGCCAGGCTTACGCATGGTGGCACCGGTGAATGCTCCTTTTTCATGGCCGAACAACTCGCTCTCAAATAACGTTTCAGTCAAGCCAGAGCAATCAACGACGACAAAGGGTCCAGTGGCCCGCTCGCTGGTTTCATGTACGGCGCGGGCGAACAGTTCTTTGCCCGTACCGGACTCACCGAGCAGCAGCACCGGCAGCATTGAGGGTGCCACCCGCTGCAGCTCCGAAAGGGCCCGGTTAAAGGCGGGTGAACGGCCGACCAACCCTTCGTTGCTGGGCCGCGCTGATGCGCTGCGAACCAGTGTCAGACGCTCCACATAGGCAGTAATAATACCGTGCTCATCTAGAATCGGGCGTAATTCGACGTCGACATGCTCTGGACCGCGAGGCGTGTGGTGAATGTGCAAAACGCGATCCGGTCCGCGCATTTCCTGCGCCTTTTTCATCGGACAGTTCTCACCCGCCTGATCACAGGGGACATCGTAATGGTGTGAGATTTGATAACACTTATGGCCGATAAAGGGCTTGTCAGCACTGCCAAACTGTCGCTGATAGGCCGTGTTGGCAGCCAGAATGTTGTAGTCCGGATCGAGCACGATCATCGGCTGGGGTTCGTACTCAAGAAACGAAACAAGTGACTGCACTTGATCCGAGTGCGGGAGTGAGTGGGGTGGGGCGGGCAGGATAATCTTCATCGTGGCTCCTGAGAATCCATCCATCCTGTTGTGGCACTGCCACCTCTGTCAACAAGCACTGCCAATGGCAGTAAATCCAAGTGAATCTAGAAAAACTCAAACCATACTGAAAAAAATAAAACTAATAAAATCAAATAGTTAGGAGCATATATTTGTGCGGGTAGGGCTTGGCAGACTTATTGCTATATCTGCCTCAGTGTGAGCGGCTTGGTAAAAGCCCCCTAAGGAGACAGGCCAATGAGTGTAAAACTTCACGTCGAAGGATTCTTCGATTCTGCTACCAATACCGTCAGCTATCTTGTTCTGGATGAGGCGACCCACCACTGCGCTTTGATCGACAGCGTACTTGATTACGACCCTAAGTCCGGCCACACCAGCACAACGTCTGCCGACAAGTTGATTGCGAGGGTGAAGGAACTCAATGCGAGGGTCGACTGGATTCTTGAGACTCACGTCCACGCAGACCACCTGACGGCCGCGCCCTACCTGAAGGAAAAGCTCGGTGGGAAAATAGGGATCGGCAGTCAGATTTCTACGGTGCAGGAGGTGTTCGGCACGCTGTTCAATACAGGTCGCGATATGGCCCGCGATGGAAGCCAGTTCGATCACCTGTTCGTCAATGACGAGCCGTTTGCCATTGGCACGCTGCCATGCCACGCGCTCCATACACCCGGCCATACACCCGCCTGTATGACGTATGTCATCAGCGATGGGATCGAAACGGCTGCATTCGTTGGCGATACCTTGTTTATGCCCGACTACGGTACTGCACGCTGTGACTTTCCCGGCGGCAATGCGCGCACGTTGTTCCAGTCAATCAACAAGGTGCTGAGTCTGCCGGCCAATACCTTGCTGTACATGTGTCACGACTACCAGCCGGGTGGCCGCGAGGTGCAGTTCGTCAGCACCGTTGCAGACCAGCGCGCGCACAACGTTCATGTGCGTAATGGCATCAGCGAAGAGGAGTTTGTGGCGATGCGCACAAAGCGTGATGCATCGTTGGAAATGCCGACACTGATCCTGCCATCGGTTCAGGTCAACATGCGAGCAGGGCACTTGCCCGAGCCTGAAGCGAACGGAACGCGCTACCTGAAAATCCCGCTCAACGTCGCCTGACGTTGCCTTTCCCAGAAAACGCATAAGAAAAATACCCATAACGGAGATCCTTATGGACATTCGCCACCTTGCGCCCGGACTGTCGGTATCAGAACAGATTTTCCCCAACCAATTGGCTGAACTCAAAGAAGCCGGTTTTCGCACCGTCGTGTGTAACCGTCCCGATGGCGAAGGCAGTGATCAGCCCTTGTTTGCCGAAATCAAACGAGCCGCCGAAGCGGCCGGCATCGAGGCGCACTACCTCCCCGCAGAGTCAGGCAAAGTCACTGACGAGCAAGGTATTGCCTTTGGCAAGCTCCTTGAAACACTGCCAAAGCCGGTGTTGGCCTATTGCCGTTCCGGCATGCGCTCGACAACGATGTGGGCACTGTCACAAGCGGGCCAGCAACCCCTGCCACAGATCGTCGAGACCGCCAAAAAAGCCGGGTTCGATATGAAAGGCGTCATTCGCCGGATCGCGAATCAGGGGCGCACGCCGGTCGAAGTGGCCGAGGCGCAGCATACCGTGGTCATTATCGGGGGCGGTGCGGCAGGTATCGCGACCGCTTCCAGTTTGCTGGCACGAGAACCCGGACTCGACGTTGCCATCATCGACCCGGCCGATGTGCACTACTACCAGCCTGGCTGGACACTGGTCGGCTGTGGAGTCTTCGATGCGCCACAAACTGCCCGAACGATGGGCTCGACCATCCCTCGCGGTGTGCATTGGATCAAGTCGGCGGTCGCCGCTTTCGAACCCGAGAGAAATGCCGTCATTCTTGATGGGTGCAGAGTCGTCAAATACGAGCAACTGATCGTGTGCCCTGGTCTCAAGCTCAATTGGCATGCAATCGAAGGTTTGTCGGACACCCTTGGCCGCAACGGCGTGACTTCAAACTACCTGTATCAGCTTGCCCCCTATACGTGGGAACTGGTGCAGCAACTGCGTGGTGGCCGAGCCATTTTCACGCAACCGCCCATGCCGATCAAATGTGCCGGGGCGCCGCAAAAAGCCATGTACTTATCTGCCGATCATTGGAAACGTACCGGTGTATTGGACAAAGTCGAGATCGAGTTTTGCAGCGCCGGCGCGGTGCTGTTCGGAGTTCCCGACTACGTGCCCGCACTGATGGAATACATCAAGGCCTATGGTATCGACCTGAATTTCGGCAACACACTCACCAGCGTGAATGGGCCTGCACGGACTGCAACGTTCAACTGCGTCAAGCCGGATGGCAGCGCCCATCTTGTTACGCGCGACTTCGATCTACTTCATGTGGTGCCACCGCAGATTGCACCCGATTTCATTCGCGTCAGCCCTCTCGCTGACGCGGCGGGCTGGATTGATGTCGACCCAGCCACGCTGCGGCATAAAACCTGGGTCAATATTCACGCGCTGGGAGACGCCACCAACACCAGCAACGCCAAGACCGCGGCAGCAGCACGCAAGCAGGCGCCCGTCGTTGCCCATAATGTGTTGGCCGCAATGGGTAAAGCCAAAGGCAGTGCCCATTACGACGGTTACGGCTCCTGCCCGCTGACGGTTGAACGCGGCAAGATCGTATTGGCTGAGTTCACCTATGGCGGCAAGGTCGCCCCCAGCTTTCCATCCTGGCTGATTGACGGTACCCGGCCATCGAGGCTGGCATGGCTGCTCAAAGAGCGGATTCTTCCACCGCTGTATTGGAAGGGAATGCTCAAGGGCCACGAGTGGATGGCGAAACCTGAGTTGGCTGACGTATGAAATCAGACCTGAAAGCAAGGAGACTGAGATGACCGTCGTCTTACTGCTCGGGCTTACTGTTGGCGTCATTCTGGCGCTGACCGGCGCCGGTGGAGGAATACTGGCTGTTCCGTTACTGGTGTTTGGAGTGGGATTGAGCATGGCCGAGGCAGGGCCAATCGGTTTACTGGCTGTCGGTTTAGCCGCGACCCTGGGTGCCGTAATGGGACTCAAAAACGGCACCGTCCGCTATAAAGCGGCGCTTTTAGTTGCAGGCGCGGGGATCGTCTGTTCTCCACTTGGCCTTTGGCTGGCGCAACGCACGCCTAACCGTCCGTTGACGATCATGTTTGCCTTCGTGCTGATGTACGTTGCGTTCCGGGTCTATCGACGATCGCTCACTCCCTCCACGGAGTCGAAGACCCCCGTCACATCCAAACCGCCGCCTTGTCTATTGGACGTGAACCGGGGAAAGCTTAACTGGACGGGGCCGTGTGCATGGGCACTCACCGTTTCCGGCATTGTCGCGGGCGGGCTTTCCGGCTTGCTCGGCGTGGGCGGTGGCTTTGTGATGGTGCCGGCACTCCAGCGATACACCAATTTGACAGCGCAGTCGGTGCTTGCAACGTCTCTTGCCGTTATTGCGCTGGTTTCCATTTCCGGCGTTGCTGCAAGCTCCGCAGCCGGGCATTTGCAGTGGGCGGTCGCACTTCCGTTTTCCATTGGCGCATTGGTCGGAATGGTGTGCGGACGTCTGATCGCTGCACGGCTGGCGGGTCCACACTTACAAAAAGGCTTCGCCGCAGTTTCCATGGTGGTGGCGGTGGCCTTGCTAGTGAAATCTATTTAGTCATGTGCATACGTCGCCGTGACGCAAAGCAGGTGTTCGATCGCATCGGCAATCCCGCTGCATTGCCAGTCATCCACACCCTCTATCAACCATTTCGTGCCGGAGAATCTTCATGAATGTCGACTGGCTCAACTTCACCCCCTGGTCATCCCTTGTCGGTGGCGCACTGATTGGCTTGGCGGCCAGTCTATTCGTCGTCGCCAACGGGCGTATCGCAGGCATCAGCGGTCTGATCGGCAGTCTTTTACAGCGTGGGAGCGAGGGGGTGAGTGAGAAAGCACTTTTTCTCCTGGGCCTGCTCATCGCACCGATTCTATGGGGCTTGTTCGCCACGCTGCCGCAGATCGAATTCAAAACTGGCTGGTTCGGGCTGATCGTCGCCGGTGTATTGGTGGGCATCGGCACACGATACGGTTCAGGTTGCACCAGTGGCCATGGGGTGTGCGGCATATCGCGCCTTTCGCCGCGATCGATGGTTGCCACTGCGTGCTTCATGTTCAGTGGTTTCGCCACAGTGTTTGTCCTGCGTCATCTTCTGGGAGGTTGGACATGATCAAACTGAGTGCATTCATTGCAGGTCTGCTGTTCGGCTTGGGTCTGCTTCTGGCCGGCATGGCCAACCCGAGCAAAGTGCTCGCTTTCCTGGATCTGACCGGTGCCTGGGACCCTTCCTTGGCGTTGGTCATGGTCGGCGCAATCGGCATAGCCATTGGCCCGCTGACCTGGGCACGCCGGCAATCCAGTTCGCTGCTGGGAAAGCCAATGCAGCTACCGATCAAACGTGAGTTGGACCCGCGCCTGATTGGCGGGAGCCTGTTGTTTGGCATCGGCTGGGGAATAGCAGGCATCTGTCCTGGCCCCGCAGTGGCCATTCTGCTGACAGGACGCTGGCAAATAATCGTATTCATGTTGGCGATGCTGGCCGGCATGTTGTTGTTTACTGCGCTGGAGACCCGGCGCAACCATTGATCGGGAGATCGCCATGAAAGCGAATGTCGGAACCATTGATCGAACCCTGCGCATTGTCGCCGGTCTGCTTCTCATTGGCCTTAGTCTGTCCGGGGTGATCGGCGTATGGGGCTGGATAGGTTTAGTGCCGCTGGCCACTGGTATTTTCCGTTTCTGCCCTGTCTATACGTTGCTCGGCATCAAATCGTGCCAGTCGACCTGTTCGGACAGCAGAGAACGGCCATAAGAGGTTAGGTCTCGCAGGCCGTGCTTCAAAACCCTCAGATACCTGCTGCCATTATTGCGGGGGAGGGGATGAAGCGGTCTGCCAGCCGCCTGGCCTGCTGAGTCGCAGCCTCACGCGCGCGCAGGTCAACGTCTTCCCCCAGGATGGTTTTCTCCACAATCACCGAATGCACATCCGTGACGCCGATAAATCTCAGCCAGGCTTCCACGTAGGGCTTCTGAAAGTCGAAGCGCTCCGCCGGTGTGATCGACTGCGCCGAAAAATCCAGGCCGCGGGCGTACATCACCACGGCGCGTTTGTTGTGCAGCATGCCTTCCAGACCGCGTTCCGGGTCAACGCTGAACAGGATGTCCTTCTGCGAAATCAGGTCGATGAAGTGCTTGAGTTTGTAAGGGATGCTGAAATTCCACAGCGGTACGGACATCACCAGAACATCCGCGCGGTGCAGGTGCGCAGCCAGTTCTTTCAACGTGTTCCAGGCCTCCTGTTGCGCAGTGGTCAACGGCGTGCCACTGAGCCCGGCGTATTTGGCCTCCATCGCCACATCATCAAATTCCGGCAGCGCCATGCTCCAGAGGTCGAGGGTGACGATTTCTGTGTCCGGGGTGTTTGCTTGATAACGCGCAATGAAACTGCGAGCGACTTCGAGGGAAGCCGAGCGCTGTTTGCGTGGAGAGCATTGAATATGCAGAAGGGTTGTCATGGCACACCTTGAATGATGAGGGCGGGGCAGGTGACGCATTGCAACATAGTTGTATTTGAAATATAAATCGTAAATTCCAACTAGATTAATCACGAATAAAACTATGTTCGACACGTTGCTGCTCAAGACATTTGTCACGGTCGTCGATGAAGACGGCTTCAGCCGTGCCGCCCAGAAGCTGCACCTGACTCAGTCGGCGGTCAGTGGCCATGTGCGGCGATTGGAAGAGCAGATTGGTAAGCCGCTGTTGACGCGTACCACCCGTTCCCAGCAACTGACGGCCGATGGCGAGCGCCTGGTCGCTTATGCACGCACGATCCTCGCGCTGAACCGTGATGCCTGGACTGACCTGACACGCACACCGTTTCACGGGCGGTTGCGGATCGGGTTGTCCGAAGATTTTGTCGAGTCTCGATTGCTGCGCACTGTTCAGGATTTCGCGGCGCAGTACCCCGGGATGGAAATCGAGGTGCAGGTGAACATCCCGGGTTCGTTGCTGGCGCTGATGAAGCAAGGGCAACTGGACGTGGTCATCGGTTCGTTGTGCGAAACCAGCGAAGCGGGGTTGCTGCTGTGGCAAGAGCCGCTGGTGTGGGCGTGGTCGGCGCAACCCGTCACCCGGTTACCGACGCCGTTGCCGCTGGCCCTGTTCCCCGCGCCGTGCCCTTATCGCGAAGCCGCGCTGACGAGACTGGCGCAGGCCGGAATCGCCCAACGCACGGCAATGTTGTGCAGCAGCACCGCCGGGTTGCGGGCGGCGGCACTGGCAGGCTTCGCGATAGCGCCCATGCCACTCAGTCAGTTGGGGCAGGGGCTGGCGGCTCTTGGGGCTGAACAAGGATTGCCGGCATTGCCGGATGCGCAATGTCGGCTGTTCGCCTCACCTGAAGCGGATCAGGCGATGGTGGCAGCGGTCACTCAGCTCATTGTGGAGTATTGCTCCACGCGCAGGGCTTGATTGGCATGGGCTAGCGGCATCCATTTGAGTCAGTGATTGCAAGCTTGGATGGGCGCCTGTATCTCCTAAATGCGGGGCATCTGTATCTATCGAGAATCCCACTGGAGCGGTACGGTCCACAGATCCTCTGTCATTGATGAGCCACCCATGGATCTAACGGATGTTCCCTTTGGTACGACCGATTGGTCGACTGTCGAACCTGTCCAGTACGCTGGACAGACGGGCACTGCCTATTGGCGAACCTGCCAGTTTGGTTCGACGCGTGTGCGGATGGTTGAATACAGTCCTGGTTATCTGGCCGATCACTGGTGCTGGAGAGGGCATATCCTGTTGTGCCTGGAAGGCGAGTTGCACACGGAACTGGAGGATGGTCGCCAATTCACGCTTACAGCGGGGATGAGCTATCAGGTGGGCAACAACGCTGAGGGGCATCGATCTTTCAGCACCACAGGCGCGAAGTTGTTTATCGTGGATTGACTCTGTACCAACCACGATCGTCCCATTGCAGAGTCAGGTGCTCATCGAAGGACGTTTGTGGCAGCACTGTGCGCCCGTTCTGCCTGTCCAGAGCTTGACTGAGTAAAAACAGAGCGTAAAAAAGCCCGGCATGTCAGGCCGGGCTTCTTGTTGGATGCCGCAGTAAAGCCATTCATTCAGGCAGCGCGGCTTTCGATCAGGCGGTCAGAACCACCCTCAGCGACGCGGTTTTCGATCAGACGGTCGGAACCACCTTCCGCGACGCGGTTTTCGATCAGACGGTCGGAACCACCTTCCGCGACGCGGTTTTCGATCAGACGGTCTGAACCACCTTCAGCGACGCGGTTTTCGATCAGGCGATCCGAACCACCTTCAGCGACGCGGTTCTCGATCAGACGGTCGGAACCACCTTCGGCGACGCGGTTTTCAATCAGACGGTCGGAACCACCTTCAGCAACGCGGTTTTCGATCAGACGATCCGAACCACCTTCAGCCACGCGGCTTTCAATCAGACGATCCGAGCCGCCTTCAGCGACAACCGGGTGAGCAGAAGAAGCGGCGAAAGCGTTAACTGCAAAAACCGAGAAAGCGATGCTGAGAAGGATTTGGCGTTTCATGATGGTGTGCTCCGGGGTGTAGTTGTTTGGTATGGAGGCGATGTTACGCCCCGGAGTTTTTAAGAGAACTTCATTGAGTTGATGGTGACTATCGATGGCAGCAATGGATGCGCCTCACGCCCGTGCCGTCCGCGCAAGCCACCGGACTTATTGACCGTATTGCTGGGCAAGTCGGGCACCATCGGGCGGGATCTGGGCTGAGGGTTGGAGCGGCTGCGGGGTTGAGGTTGTTTGCTCATGACTCGCCTCCAGACGTGTCGGCATTTCGCGAAGTAATCCCCCGATAAAGCTGCCGCCTGAACATCGCGATGAAATTCGTGCGATCTCGCACATACCTCGGTTTTCTGATCTGGCGCAAAGTATCTACCGTCCCTGGGCGTAGTGTTGGCAATAACGTTTCGTAGACACGCCGGAAATTGGTGCTCACATCCTTTACGTTTTTCAGTGTGTTTTGAGATGTTTTTGCCTTTTTCCTACTTTCAAGGGTGTCCGATGAAAACCTCATATTTCGTAGCAACGACAATCCTCGTCGCAGGCTTGTCCGCCATTGCATCTCCCGCCAACTCGCAGACACTCGAAAAAGTTTCCGACAGTAACAAAATCACCGTGTCTTACCGGGAGGCGTCGGTACCTTTCAGCTACTTGATCAGTCCTGCCGAAGCCGTAGGTTTCTCAGTCGATTTAACCGATGCCATCGTTGATGATGTGCGCAGGAAGCTCAACAAGCCGAACCTGGAAGTGGCTCACATTCCGGTGTCTTCGCAAACCCGCATTCCGTTGCTGGTCAATGGCACATACGATCTGGAGTGCGGATCCACCACCAACAACGCTGCCCGTGGCAAGGATGTGGCTTTTGCAATTAGCCATTTCTACACAGGCACGCGCCTGTTGACCAAGAAGACCTCCGGCATAAAGAACTACGCCGATCTCGCAAAGAAGACTGTCGCCAGTACCGTTGGCAGCACGAACGAGAAGGTCCTTCGCCAATACAGTGCCGACAACAATCTAGACGTACAGGTCGTCTTGGGCAAAGACTATGACGACTCCATGGCGCTGGTTGAAAATGATCGTGCCGTGGCGTTTGCCATGGACGATATCCTGCTGTTTGGCCTCATGGCGAACTCGAAAAATCCTGATTCGCTCGAAGTCGTGGGTGATGCGCTGCAAGTCGAACCCTACGGCTGCATGCTTCGCAAAGATGATCCTGAATTCAAGCAATTGGTCGATGGCACCATAACCCGTCTGATGGAGTCGGGCGAATTCGAAAGGCTATACACCAAGTGGTTTCAATCACCGATTCCTCCAAAAGGAATGAACCTGAACATGCCGATGAGCGAACAGCTCAAAGCCAATCTCAAGGCGCGCAGTGACAAACCAGCGCTGTAAAGCTTGACGAACTTTGCTCGACTTCAGCGTCGCGCAGACAGTTGTTGCGGCGCCAAAAACGCATCGTGGAAGTAATTACGAAACGCCTGCATGGCCGGGCTGAATTCGCGTTCGCGATGCCACGCCAGACCAACGCTCATGGGCGTCACTTTATCGGTGACGGTGAGGGTCTCGATGCGTTTTCCTTCCAGTGACCAAGGGCGGTGTACCAGGTCCGAAAGGATCGCCACGCCGCTGCCATTGGCGACCATGCTGCGCACCGCTTCCACTGAACTGGTGCGCACCCGCACGTTCGGCTGTTGGTGTGCGTGTTCCCAGTAGCGCATGGCGCTTTGTTCGGCTTCGTCGACGGTCAGCAGGATGTAGGGTTCTTTCGCCACGTCGGCGAGGCTGACCGCCGAACGTTCGCACAGTGGATGGTGGCTGGGCAGCCAAAGCCGTCGTTCGGAGTTGAAGAGAATTTCCGAGACGATGTCCGGGTGAGTGAGGTTCGCGGTGAGCACCACGGCCATGTCGAATCGACCTTCCAGCAGGCCTTCTTCGATGGCCGTCCGTTCCTGTTCGTGGACTTCGATGGCCACGTCAGGATGCCAGTGTTCCAGGCGTTGCAGGTGGTGCGGCAGGAAGTAGCCGATCACCGTGTAACTTGCTGCCAGACGCAGCACGCCACTGGCGCGAATGTCCGGCAACGGACTGTTCATCGCATCATCGACACTGCGCAAAATCACATACGCGCGATTCAGAAAGTGCCGCCCGGCATCGGTCAGGCTCATGCCCTGGGCCGAGCGCTGGAACAACAGCGCACCCAGCATACCCTCCAGTTCCTTGATCGCCGTGGTCACCGCCGACTGGGAAATATTCAAATGGATCGCGGCCTGGGAAATTTGCCCGATCTCGGCGGTGGCGACGAAATAGCGGACCTGGCGCAGGGTCAGTGACATGGGCACTCCGGATGACGAGGTATCTGTTTTTCAGAAGATACCCTATCTGTTAATAGATCTTCCCAAGGGGTACGGAGGAATCTAACTTGGCCTGCATGAAGTCACAAGTGTCAGGAGCAAGCGTCATGCAAGCAGTAGATTTCAATTCGGACATGGGCGAAGGCTTCGGCCCATGGACCATCGGCGATGGCGTCGACAACGAACTGATGGGCTTCATCAGTTCAGCCAATATCGCCACCGGTTTTCATGCCGGCGACCCCGGCACCATGCGCCGCACCATCGAGCAGGCCAAGCGCCTGGGCGTGGCCATCGGCGCGCACCCGGGGTTCCGCGACCTGGTTGGATTTGGCCGCCGGCACATCAATGCACCGGCCCAGGAGCTGGTCGACGACATGCTCTACCAGTTGGGCGCCCTGCGTGAACTCGCCCGGGTTCAAGGCGTAGCCCTGCAACACATCAAGCCCCATGGCGCGCTCTACATGCACCTGGCCCGGGACGAACAGGCCGCCCGTCTGCTGGTGGAAAACCTTCAGCGCCTGGAGCCTGAGTTGCTGCTGTATTGCATGCCCGACTCGGTGATCTGGCGGGTCGCCAAGGAGCTTGGCCAACCGGTAATCCGCGAGTTCTACGCCGACCGCGAATACGACCTCACAGGCTCCATCGTCTTTACCCGCAACGTACGAGCCTACGATCCGGCGCAAGTGGCCGCGCGAGTGCTGCGTGCCTGTCAGCAAGGCGTGGTGCGCACGGTCGAGGGTGAAGACCTGGCGATCGAATTCGATTCGATCTGTTTACACAGCGACACCCCTGGCGCCCTGGCGTTGGTCGAAGCCACGCGCAGTGCCCTCGACAGCGCTGGGATCGAGGTTCGTGCACCGCGCTAAATCAGGACGAGACACCTGGCACACAGATGCCAGGGTTTGCACACCGATTCATTTTTGCCTGCCTTTCTACAACTATTCCAAGAGGAACAGACATGGCCGAACACACTGTAATCACCCCGTTGCCCGGGACCTTCTACCGCAAAGCGACTCCTGAATCGGCGAACTTCGTCGAGGTGGGCGCGCAGGTCAGTGCCGACACGGTGATTGGCCTGATCGAGGTCATGAAGCAGTTTTCCGAACTGACCGCCGGAAAGGCCGGTCGCCTCAGCGCATTCCTGGTAGAAGACGGCGATCCGGTGGAACCGGGTCAGGTCGTCGCAACACTCGACGACGAGTGAGGGCGCGATCATGACTCAAGGTATTCGTAAATTATTGATTGCCAACCGTGGCGAGATCGCCGTGCGGATTATCCACGCCGCCAAAGCGTTGGGGATCCCCACCGTTGCGGCATGCAGCGAGGCAGACGTCGATTCCCAGGCCGCGCGCATGGCCGATGAGGTCCACGTCCTCGGCCCGGCCCGTGCGGATAAAAGTTACCTGAACGTCGAAGCGTTGCTCGGTGCCTTGAAAACCACCGGCGCCAATGCAGTACACCCCGGTTATGGTTTTCTCTCGGAGAACGCCGATTTTGCCGAAGCGGTCCTTGCCGCCGGCGCCATTTTCGTCGGCCCGAGCCCGGACACGATCCGGCGCATGGGCGACAAAGCCGAGGCCCGACGCACTGCGCAAGCCGCTGGCGTGCCGGTGGTGCCGGGTTCCCCCGGTGAATTGTTCGACGTCGAATCGGCGCTTAAGGCCGCCGAAGCCGTGGGCTTCCCTCTGTTGATCAAAGCCTCGGCCGGTGGGGGCGGGCGCGGCATTCGCCTGGCGGAAAACGCCCAGCAACTGACAGAAGAGTTTCCCCGCTCACAGCGTGAAGCCCAGGCCGCGTTTGGCAATGGCGCGGTTTACCTGGAGCGGTTTATCAGCAAGGCCCGGCACATTGAAGTGCAGGTCTTGGGCGACGGTCAGCACGCCGTGCATTTGTTTGAGCGGGAATGTTCCCTGCAACGTCGCAGGCAGAAAATCTTTGAAGAAGCGCCGTCACCGGCCCTCAGTCAGCAGCAACGGGAAACCCTCTGCGCCAGCGCCGTGCGCCTGACCGAATCCCTCGGCTACAAGGGCGCCGGGACGCTGGAGTATCTGTATGACGACGCCACCGGCGAGTTTTTCTTTATCGAGATGAATACACGGATTCAGGTTGAGCACCCGGTCAGCGAATTAATCACCGGCATCGATCTGGTCCAGGCCATGTTGCGCATTGCCGGGGGTGAACCGCTGGGCTTCAAGCAGAGTGATATCCAGCTCAACGGCGCCGCCCTGCAAATGCGCCTGAACGCTGAAGACCCGGCGCGGGATTTCTTTCCCAGCCCGGGGCTGGTCGAGGAACTGATCTGGCCGCAGGGTGAGGGCATTCGCGTCGATACTCATCTGTATCAAGGCTACCGTGTGCCGCCGTACTATGACTCGCTGCTGGCCAAGCTGATCGTGCATGGCGCTGATCGCGCCGAAGCCCTGGCCCGTGCGCGGGTTGCGGTAAGGCGAACCACGCTCACTGGCATGGCCAGCACCTTGTCCCTGCACGGCGTACTGCTGGAGCAACCGTGGCTGCACAGCGCCGACTTTCACACCGGCACCCTGGAAACCTGGCTGGCCGAGCGCCGTTTCGGAGGTGAAGTATGAGCACTCCCATCCGCTACAGCTTTGGCGCCGATGAGCACCTGTTCGCCGAAGTCAGCGACAGCATGTCCCTGGACGCGTTCTTCAAGGGCCTGGCCGTCACTCGCGCGGTGGAACGGCTGGCACTGGATGGCGTGCTCGATATCTGCCTGGCCAACGCGTCATTCCAGATCCGTTTTGACCCGGATCGCATCGCCCCTCATACCTTGCTCGAAGCGGTAAAGATCGCCGAAGTCGGGGCCGTCGCCGAACGCACGTTGCAGACGCGGATCATCGAGATTCCGGTGCTGTACAACGACCCCTGGACCCACGAAACCCTGATGCGCTTTCGCGACCGGCATCAGGACCCGAGCGCCACGGACCTGGAATACGCCGCACGTATCAACGGCCTGGCGGACGTCGAGGCGTTTATCGCCGCCCACAGTGGTGCGCCGTGGTTTGTCTCGATGGTCGGCTTCGTCGCCGGGCTGCCGTTCATGTTCCAGATGGTCGAGCGCGAGCGGCAGTTGCAGGTGCCCAAATACCTGCGCCCGCGTACCGACACGCCAAAACTGACCTTGGGTCATGGCGGTTGCTTTGGCTGCATCTACTCGGTGCGCGGTGCCGGTGGATATCAGATGTTTGGCGTCACGCCGGCACCGATCTACGACCCACAGCAGAACCTGGCGTACCTGAAAGAGCACATGGTGTTTTTCCGCCCCGGTGACATCGTGCAGTTCAAACCGATGGACCGTGAGGCGTATGACCACGCGGTGGCCGAAGTGGAAGCCGGTTGCTTCGATCTGCGGATCCGGCCGGTGGAGTTTTCGCTGGATGCGTTTCTGGCCGATCCCGTTGGCTATCCCAAGTCGCTGCAGGAGGTGTTGGCATGATCAAGGTACTCAAACCCGGTCTCGCCACGTCGGTACAGGACCTGGGACGCGAAGGGTATTACCACTTGGGCATTCCGCCCTCCGGCGCGCTTGATCAGTACGCCTTGAGTGCGGCCAATCAACTGGTCGGTAACCCGGCGGGGGCGGCAGCACTGGAATGCACGTTGCTGGGGCCGGAGCTGGAGTTTCAACAAGACGCGCTGGTGGCTGTGTCCGGCGCGCACATGACGCCACGGGTCGACGGCGTGGAAATGCACCACGACACGGCGTTTGCGGTGAAGGCCGGGCAAGTGCTGCGCTTTGACTTTCCCAAAGCTGGCGCCCGCGCTTACGTGGCGGTGGCCGGCGGCATCGATGTGCCGATCGTGCTCGGCAGTCGTTCCACTTATGCGCTGGGTGCGCTCGGTGGTTTTCAGGGGCGCAGGCTGGTGGCGGGTGATGAACTGCCCGTCGGTATCGCCAGCGGAAAGAGCCGCGCCGGGGCCAGTTTGCCCATGGCGTTGCGCCAGTCCTTGGGGGGCGAAATCACTCTGCGGGTGGTGCCGGGTCTTTACTACCACCGCTTGAGCGAATCCGCCGCGCATAGTTTCTTTGCCGAACCCTGGACGGTGGGCTCGGAAGCAGACCGCATCGGCTACCGCTTCAAGGGCGGCAGCGCGCTGAGCTTTGAGCCCCGCGAGCAGCCGTTCGGCGCCGGTTCTGATCCGTCGAACATCGTCGACAGTTGCTACCCCATTGGCTCGATCCAGGTCCCGGCCGGGCTCGAACCGATCGTGTTGCATCGCGACGCCGTGTCCGGCGGAGGCTACGCGATGATCGGCACGGTGATCAGCGCCGACCTCGACTTGATCGGCCAGATGCAACCGAACCAGAAGGCCCGCTTTGTCGCGGTGACCCTCGAAGAGGCGCTGGAAGCGCGACGTTCCTATAAGAAAAAACTCAGCTGCCTGAGCAAGCTGTTCCCTTCCTGATTCTGCCCGCCGCATTGCGCGGGTAATGCCAAACGGTAAGCCAACGCCGCACTTCGGTGCGGTGGCGGCTGCCCGCGCTTCAACCTTTGACTGGTTTTGGAGTTCACGCACATGGCTGCTTTATCGCAATCGAGTCAAACCGGGCAAGACCCGGCCAATCAACCCGTTCCAGCCGAAGCGCGCATGGGGCGATTGTCCCTGACCATGGCCTGGTGGGCGGTGTGCAGTGCGATGTTTTACATCGTGGTCGGCGCCTCACTGGCGTTGTCGTACGGAGCCCGCAACGCACTGATCGGCATGGTTCTGTCGGTGATCAGCTATGGGCTGGTCAATAGCGTGCTCAGCCGCTTTGCGATCCGCAGCGGCTTGTCGGTGGCGTTGTTTTCACGGTTGCTGTTTGGCAGGACCGGGGCGTGCCTGGCAACGTTGATCTTCTTTTCCACGGCGATCTACTACGCGGTATTCGAAGGCTCGGTAATCGCCGTGGCGCTCAATCACCTGTATCCGGAGCTGGTTTATCCGCTGGCCGCATTGGCGGTGGTGCTCTACAGCGTGCCAATGATTCTGGGCAGCGTGCAGCATTGGCTGGACAAGCTCAACGGCGTGTTGTTGCCGGTGTATCTGGGCGGTTTGCTGGTGGCGGTCGGGCTCTCGATCAGTCGATATGGCTACCAGCCGCAATGGCTGGATTTCGGCCCGGCAACACCCAGCGCCTTCGGCTGGTGGGACTGCTTTGTCGCTTACATGGGGGTCTGGGTGCTGATGCTGTTCACCTTCGACTACGCGCGTTTCGGCAAGCCTGAAGACGCCGAGTATCACGGGCGCTGGAACTTCGGCATGCCGTTCTACGCGGTGACCTTCCTGCTCAATGGCGCGGCGGGCATCTATCTGGTCAGCAGTATTCCCCACGAAGGTGCGCTGAACGAAGTCTCTGTGGTGATGGCGATTCTGCAATTGATGGGCTTGTGGGGCTTGTTGTTTGTCTGGGCCACGCAAACCCGGATCAACACCGCCAATTACTACCTGGCGACACTGAACATGCAGGCGTTCTTCGGGCGTTTTGGCCTGCGCGGTTCGTACTTGATGTGGGCACTGGTAGTGGGGGTGATCGTCTACGGCTTGATGCTCGCGGACGTGTTTGCCTACCTCCTCAAAGCGTTGGCCTATCAGGGGATCTTCGTGGTGGCCTGGGTCGGCGTGGCGTTGGCGCAGATACACTACGGGCGCAATGAAATGGCGGCACTCGAACGGGTGCCCGCGTTCAATTCCGTGGGTTTGACGGCGTGGTTTGGTGCCACCGCTTTGGGGCTTGCGTTGATGTTTGTTGGCGGTGGCCTGAGCAGTTTTTCCGCACCCTCTACGGTGATCGTTGCATTTGCGTTGCAGTCGGGCTTATCCCATCGGCACCGGTTAGTGTTGGCTGAGTAGGATTTTTCAGTCACTCGTTGTGTGCCTGCCTGCTCTAGCACGTTAGAGCAGGCATCGGACGCTCATGACGAATCCGCTGATGAATGGTCCAGGGCTGCTGATGGCACAACCGTTATGGTTTCACGGCGTGGCGTTCTTCAACATGAGGAGCGTCCGCTGGGTTCTTCTGCGGAACGACAAAGTTCACCACCGTACTGGTCAAAATCTTATGACTCGGATCAGCCACTTCAAGTAGAACCTTGTGAGCGCCCGGCGTCAGCCCAACCAAAATAATCGGGTCTTCACTGGTGTGCGCCCAAGTACCTTTCCAGTCGTCGACGGTCACGTGAAGGTGGCCGAGCCGTGGTGATACTTCGACAGCCGTTTTGCCAAATACCGGCATGATCCGGGCGTGCTCGGTTCGATACTGAATAATGACAACCCCGCGGGCCAGCGGCGCGGCGAGCGGCGGGTAGGCAATGAGTTTTGGTCCTGTCTCAGACTCCAGTGGGAGTATGGCCGGTGGCTGATCGGTGTCTGCTACCCCTTGACCCCACGCGGCTATGCAAAGGAAGGCACCTAACGCAAAGGTAGATAGATTTCTGAGAGCAAGGGGCATGGTGTTTTTCTCCCGCGTGATCTCATTCAAGGCTAGATCAAACCGGGCAGTTGTCTATGCCCAAGCTGCCTCTCTCTGCAAAACAGCCGAGTGGGGAGGGGCAGAAAACGGGTGTTGAATACGAGCTCTTTAATGACGGTGATCGGCTAAAAACAGCCAGTAAATGGAGCGACGCAAAATGACAGCTAAGCTTCCTTCTACTGTCGGGCTTATTAAGCAGACCGGGTTTTGCGGCCACGCCGTGTCACCGCCTTCAGCGGTCACCACGTCGTTACAACAGCCAGCCCGATCTTGAGCGTCAGCCCTTCACAACAGCCTCGGAGGGGAGCCAATGAAACGTTTCGTCATGCTCATCGCGATCTCTTTGCTGACCACTGCTTGTCAGAGCACAAATGATAATGGCGTCACCCGACTAGACAATTGTGTCTGCTATAAATCGACCGAGGCACAACATTTGCCAGCATCGCAAATGGCATGGACAGACCCCGAAACGTTGCAGGAGCAATTCTCACATTGCATTTGCCGGGCCTTGGTTGACCTGAAGAAGGTCGATGATCCCGGCAAATTTTTCGTACCCGGAACCGAAATAAGAACGGAACTGAAATAAAACATGATCGGGGTTGTGAGCCATCCGTACGCTTTGGTGTTTGCAATCACTCGCTCGGGGTGGTGCAGCGTGCGAAACAGACTAGAACCGTCTGGGCTCAACGTCCATATTCAACGTAAGGGCCCAAGTAGAAAGCTTGCGTATCCCAGTTGATTCGATAAATCACTTCTTTGCCTGGTTTGATCCTGGCCGCGACCGTTTTGATCGCGGCACCCGCACATAATCCAGACTCGGCGAGCCCGGCACCGAGATTCACTTCACCGGCAGGCAAAACGAAAGATGCCTTTTGACCGGGGCCTATCTTGGCTGCGCGCTGACCATCGATGTAGAACATGGCGTCACATCCCGCACCGACAAACCCGTCATCACGGACAATAGTCAGGCGTCCAGGCTCTTTCGTGCCCTGGCTTTTGAACGCGTACATCTTGTCGGCCGGCACTGGCCGGGCTTCAGAAACCGGCAGAGGTGAGGTTGCGCACCCGCCCAAAGCCAGCAAGAGCGCCCCCGTTGCGATACTCCTTCGCATCGTTTTTCCTCCCGAAAAGGGCGAATGCATCAGGCGCCATTCTGTTTTGCTTGATGACGCCATTCGCCAAAAACGCTTTAAATGGATTTGTTACCTTTTACTAAGCCTTGCTCTTGGCGTCTGTGTTTTTTCTGGCCTTCACCAACAGGTTAAAGGCGTCAGTATCAAGTGGCCGACTTAGAAAGAAACCTTGGCCTTCATCGCACGACACTGCTTTGAGCAAATCCAACTGTTCGGCAGTTTCAATCCCTTCCGCCGTAACGGTGAGTGATAACGCGCGGCCCAAGCCCACAATCGCCTGGATGATGGACTCATCATCACTTTCGACCAGTTTGTTTAGAAAGCTCCGGTCTATCTTCAGGCCATCGAAGGGGAACGTGCGCAAATAACTCAGTGAAGAATACCCCGTGCCAAAGTCGTCCATGCATATGCGCACGCCCAGGCGCTTCAATGTACGCATCAGCTCTAGTGCGCCGGGGGCATCTTCGAGCATGACGTTTTCAGTAATCTCCAACTCTACCCGGGTAGGCGCGATTCCCGAGTTGTGAAGTGCTGTCTGCACACGCTCCACCAAATTGCCTCGCTTGAATTCGCTAGGTGAAAGGTTGACGGATACAAACAAATGTTCCGGCCACCGTGCAGCGCAACGGCAGGCGGTGTCTATGACCCAGTCACTCAAGGAAAGGATCAGGCCGGATTCTTCAGCGATGGGGATGAACGTATCGGGAGGTATTAACCCGCGCTCAGGATGTTGCCACCGTATCAACGCTTCAGCGCCGACCATCTGCCCGTCTGAGATACGGTAGCGCGGTTGGAAGTGGAGTCGAAGTTCTCCATTCTTTATTGCAAAGCGCAGATCACTTTCCAGACGACGTCGCTCAATAATCCTGGCGTTCATATCCCCCGCATAGAAACGCCAGGTATTACGACCTCCAGCCTTGGCTTCATACAACGCAATATCCGCATAACGTAGCAGCTCAGTCGCCTCGCAAGCGTCATTTGGCGCCATCGCGATACCAATACTGGCACTGACAAATACCTCTTGCTCATTGATTTGAATCGGCTGCTCGATGGACTCGATCAAACGGCGACAAAGCGCCTCGACTTCCTCTTGGGAACTGACATCGGTGAGTATCAGTACAAACTCGTCCCCCCCGATCCGAGCGACAAGATCGCCGTGGCGAACACAATCTGCCAAGCGGCTCGACACCTGGTTAAGCACCAGGTCACCTGCGGCATGTCCTAACAGATCATTCACTGGTTTGAATCGATCAAGGTCCAGACTGAGCATGACCAAGGGTTGTTCTAGTGTCGGCAACGCTTTGAGTTTGCCATCAAGAAACTCCTGTAGTCGTGTCCTGTTGGGAAGGCCGGTCAGGGCATCATGTTGTGAGAGGAATTCGATTCGTCGACGGGCTTCAACTTCCTCCGTGACGTCGGTTGCTGTCCCCCGGAATCCTCCTCCTGCCATGACTCGCGCCGAAAGACGGGTGATTCGCTCTTGGCCATTTGTATCCACGTAGCGGCACTGAATACTGATATCCGGACGACGGTTCGGAATACTGAGCCACTGAGATAAAGTGCCTAATTCAGTGCGCAGCAGATCATCCATCGCCGCACCAATCCATGCAGTCCTGGAAAAGCCCGTGATATCTTCAAATCGCTCGGATAGATAGGTGAAGCGCCAACCGGCGTCCATTTCCCATACCCAATCCGAACTGGCCTCAACAACATCACGAAAGCGCGCCTCACTGGTGGCAAGGTCGGTCTGACTGCTTTGCAGCGATGCATAGCTGGCGTCAAGCGCCTGCGCAGCGGCCGTCGTACGACGCAAGATCACCCAAGTCATCAGGCACACCAGCAGCGCAGCGAGTCCCACCAAGGGCAACCCCAGCGCCAATAATTGCAGCCCAGGTTTGTGCGGACTCCATTGCAGGACGCCTGCTGCACCGGCCTCGCCCAGGGGATAGGCAGACACCAAGGGGATTTCGTCGGGAGCGGCCGTGTGCAGGCCATCTACCCCGAAATCCCGGCCTATTGTTGCGAGCTTGGCGCTGTCCAACATTTCAACGAATATCAACACCGACGCCGATCTATCATCCGCTATGACCGTTGGATCGGTTCCGGGCGTAATCGCAGCCGCAGCGACGAGGGCAGGTATCCCTCCCACATTGATGAACGTAGTCGTCGGCGTTTCGGTTTCCGCTCCCTCACGTGCTTGATCGAGAATCGCATCAACAGACTGTTCTAGCCATTGTTCGACTTCAACTGACACCCTTTGACCCTTGACCAAGGAATAAACGGTACGATTGACATCGTTGACTACAAACACTCCCCGAAACCCAAACTCTGTATAAAGTGTCGTCCCGAGATTTTGCCGTACGTACGCCCAGTCCACGTCTACCTGAGTATGCAAGTGCTTGTAAGCATCGCCCCAAAAGGCGTAATCCTTGACGGTCGAGCGCAGCGATTTTTCCAACGATTCCACGGCTTTCTTCGTGTAAAACGCACTGTCACGCTCCTCCGTCCGATCTAGATTTTGCGCAACATAAACAAGTGAAAAGCAGGCAAATAAGAAAACCCCCGCCAAAAGACCCACAAACTTGAATAGCGAAGTTCGAGTCAGGGCCACGCTTGAGCGATTGGTTGAAGAACAAGAGATGGTGGGGAGAGCGTTAGGCATAAATGACCGGTACTCGTTGAAGCTAGTTATTTACATATCAGGTTGTCGGCAGTCGACGCTAAATAGTGAGCGCCCGTCCGTCGCGCCAAGCAGGTCTGCCCAGTCTGCCGGAGACGGGATTTCACGAAGACGCGTTGCGCTACCGATGCAATAGGCCTGTTGCCAACGGCGACGGACAGTCATCGGCCGAACCAGCAACTCAAACGACTACTGATCTTTCTATGGCAGTACTTGCCGCCCCCCATGTACTTTTTAGACTCAGCCCTCGACAAGGCGGGTCAATATTTCCAGAAAACTGGAGTGACAAGTACCAGCACCGTCAGGATTTCCAGCCTTCCCAGAAGCATTCCAATGGTCAGTAGCCATTTGGCCGCATCAGGTAATGTTGAGAAATTACCGGCGGGCCCAATGATCGTGCCCAGCCCTGGCCCGACGTTACACACCGCAGTAGCGGCACCGCTCAACGCTGTAGTCCAATCAAGCCCAATGAGCGCCAGGCCCAAGGCGATGGCCGCAATAGTGATCGTGAAGAAGAACGAGAAGGTCAAAAGCGAGCGCACGATTTCCTCGTCGATCGGATGACCGTTGTATTTCTTCTGTATCACGGCTCGAGGATGGATCAACTGCTTCAAGCTACTGACCAGGAGAGCGGCTGCAACCTGGAAACGGAAGATTTTAAGGCCACCTGCCGTTGAGCCTGAACATCCACCGACGAAGGTCAGGTAGAAAAAGAGCAAGACAGCGAAGCTTCCCCACAAGGTGTAGTCGCCAACCGCAATTCCGGTGGTCGTGACAACCGAGGTCACGTTCACTGCCACGATACGAAACGCGTCCCACCATCCGTAATCGCTATGAAAGTACAGCCAGGTGCCCACGCACAGTGATGTGACGAACAGGAACCCAATAAATCCGCGGACCTGGTGATCCTTGAGCAGCGCGCGCCGATTGCCCCGCAATGTCGCGACGTACAAGGTGAAGGGCAGGCTGCCCAGAATCATGATGGCCACCGCTACCCAGTGAATCGCTGGTTGCGTCCAATGCCCAAGTGAGGAGTCCGAAGTCGAAAATCCCCCGGTGGAGATCAATGACATTGCGTGGTTGACCGCTTCGAATGGCGTCATTCCAGCGAGCCAGAGCGCCAGGGCTCCGATGCCAGTCAGCCCAAGGTAGAGCAAAAGAATGTACTTGGCTGCCATGTGGGAGCGAGGTGTCACTTTCTCCGACCAGTCTGAGGACTCTGTCTGGAACAGACGCATGCCGCCTACTCGCAACAGCGGGAGGATCGCCACCGCCATGCCGATGAAGCCGATGCCTCCCAACCAATGCAGCATGGAGCGCCATATCAACAAGCCGGGAGATGAGCTATCCAAACCGGTGAGGACAGTCGAGCCAGTGGTTGTGATACCAGACATCGTTTCAAAGAATGCATCGGTGTAGCTGATATCGCTGATGAACACCATTGGCAACGCTGCGAAGGTGCACACAACGACCCAGCTTCCGGTCGTCAGCAGGTACATATCCCTGGGACGAAGCTGGCCAGTATCCGGGCGTCCCCGCACGACTAACAGGAGGCCACAGATAAAGGTAATCAAACTCGACCAGAGAAATGCTGACAGATCGTCGCTACGCTCATAGACCACCAGTGTGATCATGGGAATAGCCATGCTCACGGCCAGCGTGATCAGAAAAAGCCCTAGGATGAATCCGATAAGCCGAATGGCTGCGAGGGACATAACAATAGCGTTCCAAATTTGCACCGCGCAGTATCGGATGCGCACCCCGTCAAACCCGTAAATTTTGCGTAAAATTTCTGCCAGCAACCCGTCGGGATAAGTGAGGCGAGCAAGAGCGCCCCTGTTGCGATAATCCTTCGCATAATGCTTTGCTTGCTGAAAAAGGGCGAATGTATCAGCGCGTCATGTTGCTTTGCTTCATAAAACCATTCGCCCAAAACGCTTTAAATAGAGCTGTCACCTTTCATGGCCACCTTTCATCTTCAAGGCTTCTTCGGCGGGTAGTTACCGCGCAAGCCCCCGGACTTGTTGCCGGTTTTGCTGGGCAGGTCAGGTACGACCGGGCGGGACTTGGGCTGAGGGTTGGAGCGGCTACGGGGTTGAGGTTGCTTGCTCATTTGCGCCTCCTGAACTGCGGTAATTCGCGAAAGGGCCTACTCATTCAGCTTAGCTGCCTGGCGAAATGGGCTGCACCGTTCGGCACTTGGGAAAAGTGCTGCAGCCCCAAAACTGTTGACCGCTCCTCGGGCCACCGTTGTATGTCCGCACCACCAGCGCACTGCCGCAGCGCGGGCATTGGCGCGAGGCCGATGGATCGTCGCGCTGCTTCAGGCGTTGCACATGTTCACGCCGGGTAGCGAGCGTCGGCGCCAGGCGACCTGCTTGCAAGGTCTGCAACATGGCCGTCACCTGCGCCTCGCTGAACACCGTTTGCTGGAAAGACTTGATGTAATGGACCCAGCCACCGCCTCGGGTGACATTAGCCGGCATCCTGGTCTTGAAAGTGCTTGGGCCGACAAACACGATGACCGAATGCACAAAGTCCGGGCCGATGCCCAACGCCGCTTGCAGGGCCTTCAAGTGTTTGTAGTTCTGGCGGTTCGGGTTCTGGAAGGTGAAGCGCTTCTTGTGAATCAGCTGCGTCCACTGAGCCTGCTTCTCACCACCGAAGATCCAGCCTTTCATGTGCTTGGTCTCCAGCACAAAAATGCCGAAGGGCGACACAAACACATGGTCGATCTGCGTGGTGCCGTCCGGGGTGATCAGCGTTACGTCATGCAGGCGACGGTAAACCTGACGATCCAATCTAAAGTGTGCGCGCAAACGCACCAGACGTTCACCGAACCAGCCTTTGAACAGGCGCGTGCGCAGCAGCGTCCATACCAGCATCAGCGGTAGCAGCCAGACCAGGATGTTGAGTAAGGGGTGCAGGATAACGGAGATGTTCACTTGGCAGTCCTTTGCAGTGAGGGGAGGGGTGTTGAGTTGTCCGATGCTACGTCCCAGCAAAGCATTCCGGACCGCAAACAAAACGGGCGCCCGATAGGCGCCCGTTTTCATTTACTCCGCCGCCTGCGCCCGCAAGCGTCGGCCGATCACATCCATCAAGTCACAGCCATCGCGCAATGGGATGGCCAGCAATTTGGAGAAGTCCGTCAACACCACCGTGTCGCAACCGAGCTCGGCGCGGAAGGCGATGTTTTCCAGCACCTGCGTGACGGTGCGGATGCGGTAGTCGGCCATGGCTTGAAGGACGTCGAGTGGAGCTTGGGTATCGATGAGCAGGGAGGCCGGGATCAGATCGATTCCGGTGAGAGGCATGTATCTATTCATTTGAAGATCTCTGTTTGATTGGCTCAAGGCCGACACTCAGTCGTCGCCAAACGATTGGGTGGCAGCTGTGCGCAGGTTGGCGAACCGGCACAGAGAAAACCGGCAGACCCGAAGGTCTCCCGCGCACAGCCGCCATAACAGCGGCTTTGCGGGTGCAATGACCCCTGCAATAAAGCGGACAGCCCTCGCATTCTCTATGATCAGGTCGCCAAACCTGAATCGCCATTTTGGGCGACGGGGCGGACTATAAACTTCATCGCAACGACGGGCAAGGTTAGGAATTCCGAAGTTTGTGTAGGAGATTAATGGCGGTCCTAGGACCGTTACATACCTTCTGTGAGCGACTGCTATCGGCCCAGAGTGTGTAAAAACGCTGCGCCAAAATTGAAGTGTGCGCGTCTACGTTAATTCTGAAATTTATCGGCACGTCAGCAGATGTGCATTTCGCATAGAAGCGCGATTTTCAGTCCGGTTTTGAGTAGCTGTCGCGCTCAAAAACGTTTTTACACACCCTCGGCCAAAAGCAGCCATTCGGCTGGATCTTTCGACCCTTTCCGGTCCCCCGTGTCTGCGAGCTAAAGCCATTTCTTAGCGTCCGAGTGAGGGCGGCCCATAGAGCTCGGTTTCCCAGTCTTCAAGAGGCGGCGTTACTTTGAAAGATGGGTCGCAGTATGACCTTAAGTAGTCAGTCGCTCTCCTTTGGGCGTAGGTGAAATTGAGCACGTTGCCTTCGCTGTCCATCTCTATTACGTTCGCGAATATCGCGAAGACCATCTCAATTGCACTCGGCTCAGATCCATAAATGTCGAGGTACGCTACGTTTTCAAGCATGTAGTGGCTTCCACTTGCCATGAAGTACGCAAATGTTCGGAGTGCTCCACTGAAATCATTACTTAGCTTCTTCATGTACATTTTCTTTTAGTAAATATTCTGGATTTAACTGCTTCATAATCAAGCATCTGCTTTTTTGCCGTTTTATTGTGGTCGAGACAGGCCCGAACCGATCCAAAGCGGCCCTTCGCGAAAAGCAACTAATAGCCATTTCATCGAGATGTGCAGCAAATGCCCAGTAGTAGACAGAGTGCGCTTAGGTGGATTCGTCATTGTTTTTGGAGGTTCTGGCATCAGGACGGTGCAGCCCCGCTGTGTCCCGCCAGTACAATGTTTCTTCGAGCTGGAAGCTTATCAGGAAGAGGGATGAGCACGTCTGAGCGATGGATTGCGCTATTCTGTCCAGATCGTCCATAGCAGACTGCCCCTCCGGCTCGGGGCCTTTGATTCTGATGGTACAACGCATAGCAACACGGAAGTCGATGCCCTTCGTATCCTCGGAGTAAATTGTTGAGTCCGTGATTACGCCATCGGTACTCAACGTTAGTCCCGAGATAAAGGTAGCTTCCAAACTGTCGCCAACTACGTTGATTTCCCAGGCATCAGCATCGTTTAAGGCTTTCCTCAATGTCGGGGCTGTGAGTGCATTATCCGCTTCCAGGTACAGATCAAGACTCATTTGAAACCCTTCTTCCTGCGTGAAAATTTGCTCAAACGTTTTTGAGTACGATTGTCGCGGCAGTGTATTGGTCAGCGGTTCGAATGTCTGCTCCTGGCCGGTTTCTGCCTGTCGCGAAGGGCAGCAACCGACCCTAAGCGGCCATTACGCAACCACTACCTCTCACCAGGACCAACATCTGCGCAGACATGTGTAGTCAAGGTGCCGCTGGATAGAACTCGCCATCATCACCTTGAACTCTTGCGTTCAAGCTGCGAGCAATTTCTTCGAGCTTAGTGATGGCCTTGTCAGTCGGATTTTTTGTAAACAGCTCACCGAGATCTGAGCGATACCAGAGCGGAAATGACTCTCCAGGTATGGAAACCATGAAGTCCTGAGGGCTATTGGCAACATCCCTGACGACCTGTGGGTCGATTTTCAAATGTTCTTGCCATTCTTCGAAGGTAATTTCGGGGCCGAAGTCGTCAGCCCAGAAAACCTTGCGACTGATATGTAGATCGTAACCGGCGACCGCAAAGGTGCTTATGCCCATGAGAAGCACTGAAATAAAAGTACGCATGTGTTCGCCATTCAAAATATCTGTGGATTCATACTGATGTTTTAAGACTTTCCTTACAAGGATGAACCGGTTGCGAACGTCTGCTTCTGGCCGATTGTTGCCTGTCGCAAAGGGCTGCAACCGGCCGAGGGTGTGTAAAAACGTTTTTGAGCGCGACAGCTACTCAAAACCGGACTGAAAATCGCGCTTCTATGCGAAATGCACATCTGCTGACGTGCCGATAAATTTCAGAATTAACGTAGACGCGCACACTTCAATTTTGGCGCAGCGTTTTTACACACTCTGGGCCAGTAATGGCCGTTGGCGGAAAGCTCACATGACTGAATGACAAAACGCTCAGGTTTGCCATCTCTCATGACGCCGTCAAACAGGCCAAGCACGATTTCGCAGGCCTGCTCGGCGGTTAGCACGACGTTGATCTTTGTCACGCTTTGCCAAAGCCGAACAATGAACGCAGCCAGCCTGCCGACTTCCGTTCATAGAAGGGTGCGGTTTGCTTGAGGAAGTAATCGCTAAGGCCTGATTCCCCTTCGTGAACGCGATAGAGGTCAACCGGTTCGCCATCCGGAGCGGTATCCCCGGCAACGTTACCGGCATCGCGCATGACCAGTTCAATATCTCCGTCCGCTTCAATACCAATGATCAGATGAGGCTTTTGATCAGACGATGCGTCATGCATCAACGCCAGAAATGCACGCTTTACGTTGCGATGTTTGGCGAGTAATTGTGTGAGCGAGTTGACCATCTTCGACGGATATTGCGACGGCTGTCCGAGCAGCACTTTGGTGTCTTTTTCGACCTCGCGCTGCACCGGCTTTTGGCCGATCTCGTCGGAGAGCAGATGGCGCACTTCCTCCGGGAAAAACTCTTTCCCGTAAGGAGACTTTGGATTGAGGAAAAGAGGGGTGCCCAGTGTGATTTCAAACAGCGATCTGGCCGGGATCTCTACGTAGGACTCTTCGCTATCTATGGATCTTTGTAGTGTTTGCAACGAAGAAAAAAACGGGATGACAGCGGAGCCGTCAGGCTTTTGCCAATGCGCGATGCTGATGTTGCTACCAGCCTCGAGGTTGACTTGACCTTCGCCAGTGCCGGCAGTGCCAAGGACGTAGATAGTGGAATTCAACAGAGTCTTGAAAAAGTCAGGTCGATGGGCCGGTTCATCCGCCGCCAGCCTGAGTGATTTTTCGAGGGTGTTTTCTTGCTTGGTATCCATGATGTCCATCGGCAGTTCCATCAAAACAGACAAAAAGTGAGCGGCAAAGAGCGCGTAGTTTTTCACGCGAAGGTGAAAACAGGAAGAACAGCAGGCTAATAAATCTGGAGCATACGGAGAGTCACCCTGAACGGTTTTCCAAGGAAAGCTCCTCCATATCAGTGGTGGATGAAGAGCCAAATGCGGTTAGCCTCGAAGGGCTGCTTCTGGCCGATTGCAGCCCTTCGCGACAGGCAGTTATCGATCTCAAAGGGACACCGGAGCAGGTTATCTACCAGCAGTGTGTTTGGAGGTGTGTATTGTTGAATTTGCCGTTACCCTTCTGGGACATCACGCAATAAGGACTTGCACATGAATGTCGGAATGGCTCATGCGATTGAGGCCGCAGAAAGCGAGTATTTGTGTGCCCGCGTCGAGAGTTTGTCTCGGATAAGTGGAAACCCTTTTGGTGCTCGTGTGTTTTTCAAAGAAGCTTTTCCATGCTTTCAGGTGAAGGCATCACCTAGCCCGATGCTCAATCGCATCTACGGCGATAGTACCGACAGACCCAAGTCACTATTGAGCTTGCTCAAGGAATCAGCAGAGTATTCGACAGTAACGCCTCTTATCGGAAAGGCCTCGCCTTTGGAACAGTACGCTTTGGTGGGTGAGAAGCGGTTGGAGCGTCTGAGGGGGTGGACGCATCTGCAACTCGCGTGCACCATCGAAAATGTGGTCTTGAATCACCACTCATTCGAAATCGAAGAAGCCACCTCACAAACGCTTCCTGAGTTCGCAGCCGTGCATGCGAGTGGATTTCATACCAAGCCAGAGCATCTTCAGTTGAGCCAGGCTTCGTTCGCAGGACTGATGTCAAATGAACGTCTGAAAATCTACGTCCTTAAAGCTGATGGAAAGGTCGTGTCAGGAGCGTTGATGTACCTGGCCTGCAATGGAGTTGCCTACCTTGGGACGGCTGCCACCCGAAAAAATGCACGAGGCCAAGGCTACCATGGAGCCCTGATATCTCATCGGATAGAGCAAGCCAAAAAACACGGCAGTCTTGTGATCGCCGCAACCGCGCTTCCCAGCTCGCAAAGTCGCCGAAATTTGCAGCGTACAGGGCTAGCGACATCCCACGCTCAAGCGCTATATCGCCTGGTAGATAGCTGAAGTCTGCTCTTGGCCGAAACCCTCTGTGAGGCCCGGTACAGAACGCCTGAGTCGCAAAGGAGCTTTATACCGCCATGGAAATTCAGCAAATAAAGCAGCTCTTGGCCCGTCCCGCTGTAAAGTTCAGCGCCGGTGGCTTCCGCCCTGCCGGTACTGACGAAGAAAGCTGGCTAGGTCGCATCTTTCTGTTTCGTCCTGATGAAGATGTACCGACCAATCAAGCCGGGCAACCTATGCTTCCCTATGCACAGTTCTATCTGCCCAGCCTGCCCTTTACCAGCCCGTTACTGACAGGAATCAGTGTACTGACGGTGTTTATTTCAAACCCGTTTCCCGAGCATTTTGAGCCGATGGGACAAAACTGGGTCATCCGTGAATATGGGCCAGATGACGTGTTGGTACGCAAGGCATTGCCCGTGGAAGGGTCGTTCCTCAAACCCTTCCCACTAAACGCAGAGTTGGTGGCGGAGGACTTTCCGCTGTGGGATGGCGGTGGTGTCCCGGCGGACCTTGAGCAAGAGATATTGAAGCTGGAAAGCACGGGCGCGATACAAAGCTATTACGACCTGATCACCCACACCTACGAACATAAAATCGGCGGCTACCCCTCGTTTTGCCAATCAGGGGTCGATCCCGGTGAAGGCTTCGAATTTGTGTTCCAGATTTCGTCGGATGCGAAGATCAACCTGAACGTAATCGACAGCGGCAGCCTGATGTTCTGGAAGCATGTCGAAACGGGGAAGTGGGCGCTTTATTATGATTTTTACTAAAGGCAGGTAAGCAGTTCGCTTAGGCGATGAGGTCAGTGATGGCCGCTATAGGTCGTATAGCGACGGTATCCCTCCCGCCGCCAGCATAGGCAGAAACCGGCCAGAAGCGGACGTCCAGCCCACCACTTTTCTTCAGGCAAAAGCTGCCGACAGGAAGGCAATCTTGAAAAGGATTTAAACTCGCCTGGCGATTTCCCAAACGTCAACATACGGAAATAGATTCGTGCAGATTCATATTATCTACACCCGAACAGTCATGTTGCTCTCCAAGCATCCTTACCAATCATGGAGAGAAATTCAAAATCAGTACCCTGACTACATGACTTCGCTCGGCCCTTGGGAAGAAGATACGGTCATCCAATACCTTGCAGATGAATACCCAGAGCTTTCCCCGCATCCGCAAGAGCAAGTCAATGCGTTCATAGCAGATACTCAAGAGGCAAGATTGCTTACTTTTGCCGCGTAAATCGTCTTATCGACCATTCTCAGAAGCTCGCCCTCGACGTCCGTATATGGACTCCTCCTCGTTGCAAGCCTCCTTTGCTTTGGCGCCCGTGCCGACTGCACACGTATATTCGG